>JAHCMI010000038.1 GCA_019192545.1 Rivularia sp. MS3
AACGATAACCTTAGAGGCGGTAACGGCAACGATATCCTACGCGGCGGTGCTGGTAGAGATACTCTTTCTGGTAATGCAGGAAATGACAATCTATTTGGCAACGGCGGAAATGATAGCCTATTAGGCGGCAGCGGTAACGATAACCTTAGAGGTGGTAACGGTAACGACATTTTACGCGGTGGTGCCGGTAGAGATACGCTTTCTGGTAATGCAGGAAATGACACTTTATTTGGTAATGCCGGAAATGACAGTCTATTAGGCGGCAACGGCAACGACAGCTTAAATGGTGGTAATGGTAACGATACTTTACGTGGTGGTAACGGTAGAGATACCCTAATCGGCGGTAACGGCAATGACAGTTTATTTGGTGGTGCTGGTGCAGATACTTTAACTGGCGGCGCTGGTGCGGATACTTTGACTGGTGGTGCTGGTGCTGATTTATTTAACATTCAAGGCTTCGACACCATTACAGACTTTAGATTCTTTGAAGGTGATAGATTCACTATTACCTCTGGCTTCAGCAGCAATATTAGTGATTTCGACATCCAAGGCGACCAATTATTATTCCAAAATCAAGCCATCGCAAATTTGATAGGTGCTCCTTCCGGGTTTGAAGCCCAAGAAGCAATTGTCATGATGTAAAAAGCATCGAAACACAAAAATTTTCTGCACGGAGTTGACATCAAAACGAGCAGAAAGCGATAGCCATTAGATTTCAGTTGTATCTACAGTACCTCTAGAGAACAAGTAAGCTTGTAGGAGGTGTTATCAGCAATAAAATTAGTTTGCTATATTCACGTCTCGCACCAGTCTTAACAAAAGCCAGAAATAGGGTTATAGACAGATGGAAGAGATAATATTTTTTTCTTCTTTTGCTTATCCCCTGCCTTTATTCACCCGATTTGGTTTGCTCAAAACTAAATTTAAAACCTTTGCTTCCAGGGAATGAAAATGGTGCAAGATGTGAATTATCTCTTTTTTTACCACTTTTCTCAAAAGCGATTATTAGTAAGCTTGTTGATTTAACTAACTAAAGTTATCCTCACAAGTTCCTCACATTTTTGTATTAGATTGAAAAAGTAGCGGTTAAGAAACATTATTTGCTCTTAACAAGTTTATATCCTTTTGGATAAATATGCTCCATTGCAGATTCCTTCCACTTTCATAAGTGCAAAGACTTTGTCTTTAGACTGCTTTCAAGAGCTTGTCAACAAGCAATGAATTCTTTGCACTTGTTTTTTGACACTAATATTTGGCGTTACTGATTAAAAGCATGAATAGCTGCCTAAACCCCAGGTTTTAAGGATTGATGGGGCATACTATACATGAAAAAATAAATTCATATTTCACTCGATCAACGTCTAATATTTTTTGAATAAAGAATAATCATATATAGTCATCCTGAATTATTTAGGACTGCTATAGATAGCAATTATAAATAGAGAGAAAATAAAATGACTTCTACAAAGGTATTTTCAGGCTTTCAAAAGCATATTCCCATTACGGGAGATATATCTTTAAAAGACCCTATTGCGTATAAATCTACACGATTAATGGCTGGAGTTCTCAATGGGATTCACGTAGCTTCGGCAGAAGCTTATATGAACGGTGTAGAAATACCAGATTCTGTTTTTAGACTGCTGTTGCACTCATCAATGCCCATTTTATTCAAACATTGTCCTGGTTTATTAGCTCCCTACGAATGGGTATTAGATGAATCTGATAGTCTAGCTGAATCTTCACAAGAACTAATGAAGATTCAGTACGATTTACCGCAAACTATGCTGAATTTGATGTTAGGAGATTGGGAAGTTATTTATCCTAAATACAGTATGGGATTTTGGGAAAATGGAGCTAAAAATCTAGAAGAATGCCAAATGCACGCAATCGATTTGATAATCGAGCGACTAGAAATAGCTGACGGCGACCATATTTTAGATTTAGGCTGTGGCTGGGGTTGCGTGGCAAACTACATTATGTCTAAGTTCCCCAATGTCAGATTTACAGGATTGAATTTAAGCCATCAACAATGCGAATATATACGTCGCAAAATGCAAGACTCCCAGAGTTATTTAAGTTCGGGTAGATTTACGCTTTATGAAGATGATTTAAATCGTGTAGAGTTCGCTGAGAAATTTGACAAAATTCTTTCAGTTGGACTTTTTGAGCATGTGGGAAATCTAACTAATTCCTTTCAAAAATTAGCGTCGCTTCTTAAAAGTGATGGAAAAGCATTCATTCATATTATTACTGTTCGTATTCCCAATAATATGTCATCAGGCTTTACCCATAAGTACATTTTTCCTCACGGGCGTTACTGGAATTATGATGCAATTCCAAATCATAATCGCGATCTTAAAACCGTCGATCGGTGGTATGTAAACGGCATGAATTACCACAAAACTTTGAATGCATGGTTGCAAAGATTTGACAATTATCAAGATCGAATTAAATGTTTAGACTACGGCATGAACTACAAAAAATTCCGTAGAATGTGGCGCTTCTATTTACTTCTGTTAGGAACGATTTTTGCAACTTGCGATGGTGAATATAATGGTAACGGTCAGTATCTTATGGTTCGTACTTGATTATCTAGGAACTATAGCGATTTTCACTTAGGTGCAATGCAGTCTGAACTTCACGAATTACGAATTATCTTCATCCCTTCCCATTTGCAAAATAGTAAAGAGGGATGTCCGTCAGCACATTTGTATTCTACTCAACCGAAAACTGCTATAGTTAACCGGATTTATTACAACTGGTAGCTGATTACTAATTACTACTTGCTCGGAGAATTAGGACAAAACTCCATTTATAGTATTGAGCAAGTCGTATTGGGTAAATGGTTTGGCTAAAAACCCTTGAATTCCAGTGCCTGCTGCTTTAGCTAAAGCTTCAGTAGATATTAATCCGCTCATGGCAATAATTTTTACTTGCGGGTTTAGCTGTTGCAAAGTCGCTATAGCTGTTGCTCCGTCCATTTCTGGCATCATCATATCTATTAACACCAGACTAATTGCAGTTTTGTTCTGGACATATGTTGAAATTGCTTCGATGCCATCTGCGGCTGTAAGAATCTTGAAGTTTTGACTTTCTAATGTAGTTTTAATAATTTCACAAATTGCTGGTTCGTCATCTACTATTAGAATCTGCTCTGAGTTTCCTAAAAGCGCTATATTTTCTTGTGCTGGTTTGATTCTTTTATCCTGAGTGCTTGGTAAGTATATTTTGAATTGACTACCTTTTCCTAACTCACTAGTTACTTCGATAAAACCACCGTGGTTTTTAATTATGCCAATAGCAGTTGATAAACCCAATCCCGTTCCTTTTCCGACTTCTTTAGTGGTGAAGAAAGGATCGAAAACGCGCTCGATTGCTTCTGGAGAAATCCCTATGCCAGTATCGGCAATGGTAACTACAACATAATAGCCAACTTGTGCCTCAATATTCATTTTGGCATAGCTTTCATCAACATATAGGTTTTGTGCAGAAATAGTTATAGTTCCACCGTTGGGCATGGCATCGCGAGCATTAACTACTAAATTCACGAACACTTGATGCATTTGCGTCGGATCTGCGAAAACTGTCAATAGGTCTTGCGGTAGATACCTGTTGATGGCAATTGATTTGGTAAATGTTCTATTGGCAAACTGCTCAATTTCTTTTAAGAGATGCTTGATTTGCAGTACGGTGCGCTTACCTTCATTACCGCGAGCGAATGTAAGTATTTGCTTAACTAAGTCGGCTCCCCGTTTGGCACTGTCTTCTAACATGGAAAGCATTTCGCGACAATCTCCATCTTGGTTATTCAACTTGAAGGGTAAAAGTTGAGCGATGGCCAAAATCGGTGTGAGCATATTATTCAAATCGTGAGCGATACCGGAGGCTAAAGTTCCCAAACTTTCTAAACGTTGAGTACGGAGAAACTGGTTTTCTAATTGCTTTGTCTGGGTGATGTCAGTATCCACAGTCAAAATTGATTCGGGTTTTCCGGCTTCGTCGCATACAAGAGTCCAACGGCTAGCAACGATAATATTTTGACCTGTTTTAGTGATTTTATGTAATTCCCCTTGCCAGGAACCAATTTCAATTACTTCCCGTAATGCCGATTCTAATTCCGGTGAAATTTCTTCATATAAAAGTTCTTTGGCTGTCTTTCCGATTAATTCTTCTTTCTTCCAACCATATATATGCTCGGTGCTGCTGTTGCAATATAAAATAGTTTCTTCTAAATCTTTAACTAAAATTGCATCGGTTGTAATATCGAGCAGTTGCGCTTGTTCTTTAATTTTTTCTTCGGCTTCCTTGCGTCGCGTGATGTCAGAAAAGGAAGTAACTACACGATAAGGAAGATTTCCTCCGGGTAAGAATAGCGGTTCGGAGTTAATCAAAATCCAAGTCAGTTTTCCATTTGGTTTATAAACTCCCATCACCGTATATAAACATGGTTTACCGGTACGCAAAACAACCATCGCCGGATGAGTTTCACCGGGGAAAGGAGAACCATCTTCATGGATTGTACGCCAGCGAGGATCTACACAATTACGTCCTTTTATTTGTTCGGCTGATAGCCCTAAAATCTTTTGGGCACTGGCATTACAGGAAATTATAGTACCATCTGCTTGCTGAATTACTACGCCTTCATGCATCGATTTTACAACCGAGCGGTAGCGCTCTTTACTTTCTCTTAACTCTAATTCTACCTGCTTAATTTCGGTGATATCAGTGATAGTACCCAGATATCCCGTAATTTTTCCTGTTTGATTGCGAATAGCGATCGCATTGCCAACTACCCAATTAACTTTACCTTCAGGGGTGCGGAAGCGATATTCCATTGCAAACTCTTCTCCGGTAGCAGCAGTATCGTACCATGCGGTTAAAACTTGCTCTTTGTCTTCAGGATGTAGCGCTTGTACCCAACCTTCTCCTGATGCTTCTTGTTGACGCAAACCAGTAATTTCCGACCAACGCGGGTTAATAAATAAACATCCTCCTCGAGCATCTGTTTGAAAAATTCCCACAGGAGCATGAGTAACCAATACCCGAAAACATTCTTCACTAGTACGTAATCTGTCTTCGGCTTGAAAACGTTCGGTAATATCTCTATCAATACCGCGATAGCCACGAAAATAACCGTTTGCGTCAAATATAGGTACGCCGCTGGTTTCCATAATTACGGTATGTCCGTTTTTATGAAACTTGATATTTTCTAAATTTTTAAACTGCTGTTTTTCGATAATAAATGAGTTAAAAACCTCACTAAGCCGCTTACCTTCTTCGGTAGGGAGCAAATCTAACGGCGTTTTACCTAAAATTTCTTGAGGGGTATAACCGAGAATATCCAAGACTTTTGGACTAGCATAAGTAAAAAGGCCATACTCGTTGATTTCCCATACCCAATCGCTCGATATTTCTACCAAAGAACGAAATCTGGCTTCAGAAGTTTGTAGCGCAATTTCTGCCCGCTTGCGAGCCGTGATATCAATATCTACTCCATCTACAATCAAATCGCCATTTTTACGATTGGAACAGCGAAAATTGTTGCCAAACCATTTTACTTGTCCTAAAACATCAATTGCTCGATATTCTATATAGTGCGATTGATGTTGCTCCCCAGAAGCAGTTATTAATGCTTGTGCAAATTGCTCTCTATCATCCAGATGAATTGTTGCGAGTACATCTTCGGGATAAGCGCTCATATCCACGGGATTTAAACCCAACAATTGACGATAACCAACGCTAGCATAGGGAATAGACACGTTACCATCAGTATGGTAAATAAAGCGATAGATTCCTACAGGATTATTATCGGCAATTGTTTCTAGCTGTTGCAGTCTCTCCCTGAAGGCAATTTCTTCACGTTTGCGCTTGCTAATGTCGCGAATCACAGCAATTAAACCGATATTATCGCCACCATTATCTTTAAGCACGCTAACTGATGACTCAACGAAGATTTCTTCGCCATTATTTTTTATATGAATATTCTCTCCCTGCCAAGCTTCTGTCGCCGACAAAGCATTACATGCAGCTTGCTCGTCTTCATCATTATGCCACCGAGAATTATAAGCTTCTTCGATTTGTCTGCCTAAAAAATTTTCCAGCTTGATGTTATATAACTTTTCTGCTGCTTGATTTAAATAAGTAATTCTATGCTCGCTATCAATCCCGACTACTGCATCACCAATTCTATTTAAAATATTAGTCTCAAAATTAGTTTCTAAATGATTTGCAAAATTAATTTGCTTGTGTGAATCGTAATAGTTATGTGCTTGAGCCTGCCATTGCTGTAGCGCTTGTAAATCAAAATCTTGCAGCAAACTTTCCCGAGTTACAATTCCAACTATGCGCTCTAAATCATCCACAATCGGCAAATGCCCGATTCGATGCTGACGCATTAATTCTAATGCCGTGAATATATTATTATTTTGAGACTGCTTTAAGGTTACTACTTGCCGAGTCATTACTTCGGCAACTTTCACATCATTTAAATTATTCTTAGATAAAATAAATCTTATTATATCTGAAGAAGTTAATATACCCTGAAGATGTAAGTTTTCACAAACTAGTACGCAATCAGTTCGTTGATTGTTACCTGTAATTTTTACCGGTTCGAGATTTGGTGCATTCAAATTTTGATTGGTGTTTTGCCCCGGATTTCTCAATAAAGCAATCGCATCAATACCCAAAGTCTCTGGTGCCACTATTACAGGAGAAGTATCTATAACCCCAGCTAAACAAGTAAAATCAATAGATTCGGCATTTGAGTGCATAATGAAAATGCTTAACTAAAAACTTAAGCTCAACATTAACAAAACCTTATACCTCTAACTTTAACGTTGATTGCAACCTATATTTTTATTCAAAAACATTAAATAAGATTTAATTTAATAGCGAGCAATCACTAACATTGTCTCAATAATAGACACTGCGAGCATTGCAGAAAATATTCTCATAAAAAACATCATTATATTAATTATTGTAAATAAATAATTGCAACAAAAGTTAGGATTAATTTGAGAGAATGCTTTAAAAGTATCGTTATTAAGCTGATTTGACATCCTCGCCGCCCGTTTAAGAGCGGCGATTCTTATCTATCCAAACAACTCAGGTTGTATGAATAATGAAGGGGTGTGAAAATTACCTCATGGCAGAGCGGAAAGCAGGCGCGGGAAACATAGCTTGAAAACCCGCTTGTCTGTACCGCTTCGATTCTTGGCTGCGATTCCACAAACTTTCATAATAAAAGAAACATACCCCTAAATTATTTTGACGAGATGCTTTAACTTGAGATTGGATTTGTTGCATCGAAACAGGTTTGTTTCGCAATCCTGCCATAATACCTACCGCTGTCGGAATCTTCTTTTGCGTTTCTTGCATTTCTTCGCGGTTGATATTAGCAACGAATGACTGCAAATTATTACGGTAAACTTGCACGATTAGCTCGTCTACAATATCTTCTCTCACCCATTTAAGCCAATCTTGCAAATGCAGTTTGTAAGCAAAATCATAGTAATTTGGAGAAACAGAGAAAATTGCATCGGGTTTTCTAGTTTTTACAGCATGGTTGAGCTTTATCATAAATTCGCTAATTTTATCCGCTCTCCAGCGTACCCAGTCTCTATCGTCAGGATTATCAGGGGGATTATGGCCAGTCTCTTGCCGGTACAGAGCAACGGTATACTTGTCATAACCAAACTCGCGGGGTAAGCTCATGTGGTCATCAAACTGAATTCCGTCTGCATCATATTGGGTAATTACTTCAGTCACTAATTCAGAAACAAATTTTTGTACCTGGGGATGAAATGGATTTAACCAAGCATTTTCACCCGCAACCCCAATCGTGGTTTGACTTCCATCCTGTTTTTGCGTTAACCAATCAGGATGTTTTAAGGCTAGTTCCGAACTTTGAGGAATCATAAAACCGAATTCAAACCAAGGAATTACCATTAAATGTTTTCGGTGTGCTTGAGAAATCAAGTCTGCTAAAATATCTTGCCCTTGCTCACCTCTATAAAAAAAGGGAATACCGGCTCTGCGTGCGGCATTAGATGGATATTTTGTATAACCGGAATTCCACACTACTGGATAAATAGTATTAAAATTCATGCGTCGCAATAACAAAACAGCATCATTAACTTTCACACGCGACTTAAGAATATTAAAATCATTACTAGTCATCCACACACCGCGAATTTCTTCACGAGGTTGTTGTGCTGCTACAGGAGCCAGACTATTTAAGAGCAAACAAAAAACTATCGATGACAAAAACAATAATGGCAGAAGCTTTTTTAACAGTGCATCCTTAACATAAAACAATTTGCTATCCATACCACAAGTATTTATATCTATTGATGTAAAGAGATTTATTTGTGGTAGCGCATTCCCTACTTACGTTCGATTTCAAATCAATTTCGACAACACTTTTAGTATTTTATACAGCAAAATAATATTTTATCTCAGTAATATTACTTCAAGTTAAGATAAAGGATAGGGGTACGTTCGTCTGCCATGTTGGAATTCTAAAAATAACGCGATCGCATCATGGATAACCGCAGCAAATTTTGACTTAATTAAAATTCATGTATTTTCATATTCATCAAGATTGTTTAACTCTTTTGAAAGTCTAGATGAGCTAATGGAGAAGCTTTTTAGACTTACCTGACAAAAACTTTCTGAGACAACTTAATAAATTATTTTATATATTTACATTTCTTAACTTATTTGTTAAATTAATTAATATAGATATGACAAATTTGCCTTGCATCAATAATTGAGAAATGACTAATAACGCACTAATAACAACTATCTTCAAGCCTAATACCAGCCCTAAGTTTTTCTCACAAACAGGATGGGCGATTCTGAGAGCCGTAGTTGGCATCATGATGATTCACAACGGTTTAGATAAATTGGGCAACATTGAAAGCTTTGCAGAAGCTTATGTTAAGGTTATCGGCTTACCTTTCCCCATATTCTTTAGCTATGTAGCAGCTTTCACAGAGTTGATTGGTGCCCCCTTATTGGTACTTGGTTTATTTACCCGTCCGGCAGCTTTTGGTTTATTCTCGACAATGTGCGTTGCAATGTACCATCACGTGTTGGTTGCAGGTTTGAATATTTCCTACTTGGAACTATCCGCGATTTACGCAGTTTGTTTCCTATTCTTTACCATCAATGGTGCGGGTTTGTTTTCTACCGATGCATTAATTGCCAACTGGCTTGATAAAACTGCATTATCAATGCAAGCTAAGCAGATTATGCGATTGGAAAAAGCTTATGAAGCTAGCAGTAGCGAGAAAGCGAAAGCAGCAATTAAGTAGAAATAATTCTATATGAGTTGTAATTGCTTAGAGTAATATAAAAGCCCGGTTTCTTTAAGAAGCCGGGTTTTTAAGTTATAGCGATTCTTGCCTCTTCCCCTCTCCTGGCGGAAGGAGAGGGGTGCCCAAAGGGCAGGATGAGGTTTATGGCATCAGAGCAGAATTCGATATATTTATTAGATAGGAATGGCCGCAACTGGCATATTTTTCTTGTAGGGTGCTGTGAGACTTTGACTAATTCTGAACGTAGTAATAACCTTTGACTGTGTCACGCACCAACCTTGTAGGGTGCTGTGAGACTTTGACTAATTCTGAACGTAGTAATAACCTTTGACTGTGTCACGCACCAACCAACATTTTGACAACTGCGGCCATTCCTGATTAGAATTAAAGCTTTATTTTTGCTTGCATACTAACTCAAGTATTTTTTCTCATGAACAACAACTTATTTGCAATCAAAATATTATCTACAGTTCTAATGATTGGTGCTATAGGGTTGGAAATATGGAACATTTATGCCATAACACATCAACTTCAAATACCATCAAACATTAAACCGATTTTTTGGATTGAACGTGTTGCTGTTGCAGCACATTTATTCGAGGCAGTTATAGCAGCTTTTAAAGCAGGTTCTAAAGATAAAATTTGGTATCAATATGGTATATATACTTTTTTCGTCGGCACGATTGGGTTAATGGAATTATTTCAAGAAGAAAATAATTAATACTTTAATAATTTTCGGTATCGAAAAACCCGGTTGTAAAAAAACCGGGTTTTTAAATTATCGTAAATGATTTGTGAGTATCGTATCATCAAATTCTCGAACGACGAGCGAAACGTGGAAATAAAGATTTAAATCCAGATTGCCGTAATTCGACACTTTCTTGAGCATAATTCCACAGACTTTCGTAATAAAAGAAAGTTACACCCAAACCGCGTTTTTGTGCTGCTCGTACTTGAGATTTAATTTGCCGCATTGAAACCGGACGATTTCGCAAACCTGCCATAATACCGATACCAGTAGGTATATATTGCTTGGTTTCAATAATTTCTGGAAGGTTAATTTTACGATTAAAACTAGCTAAATCATTGCGGTAAACTTGCATCACCAATTCATCTACAATACTCAAACGCACCCAGTTGAGCCAATCTTGCAACTGCAATTTGTAAGCGTGGTTGTAGTAATTTGGAGAAACAGAGAAAATCGCATAAGGTTTTCTGGCTTTTACTGCTTGATTAAGTTGTGCCATAAAAGCTGTAATCTTATCCGCACGCCATTGTACCCATGCTTCATCTGCGGGATTTGCTGGCGGTGGATTTTCGGTTTCTTGAGTATACAAGGCAACGGTATATTTGTCGTAACCAAATTCCCGAGGTAAACTCATGTGGTCATCAAATTGAATGCCATCGACATCATATCTACTAATTACTTCCAGAACCAGATTTTGGATAAACTGCTGTACTTGAGGATGAAAAGGATTTAACCATGCAACTTCCCCAGCAGCACTATTAGAAGTTCGGCTGCCATTGCGTTTTTGTGTCAACCATTCAGGATGATTCAAGGCTAATTCCGAGGTTTCAGGAGTCATAAAACCAAATTCAAACCAAGGAAGTACCAATAAACCCTGACGATGGGATTGACTAATCAAATCGGCTAGAATATCCTGTCCATCAGCACCTTTAAAGAAAAAAGGAATGCCAGCGCGTTTGGCTGTCATACTAGGAAATTTAGTATAACCAGAATTCCAAACAACAGGATAAATAGTATTAAAATTCAGTCTTCGCAACTGAGTTACAGCATCTTTTGCTCCAGAGCGAGTTTTGAGAACATTGAAATCATTAGTACTCATCCATACTCCGCGAATTTTCTGACGGGGTAATTGTCGGGGCTGCAATATTTCCGGTTGGAGAATAGTCGCTGGAGGAGGAAATTGAGCGGTAGATTGCAAATTGTCAAGCAGCAATACCGTAAAAAATGATATTGCAAATAGAAGTGGAAGACAGCGCTTCAGCAGCCGTCTGTATTTTTTGAATAAGTTAGCTAGTCTTACGCGAACTTGTAAACTTCTATTGGAAAACTGATTCGTCATTAGTCTACAGGTATGTCTGCTTACTCTATAAGAGTTTGATTGATTGCGCGTTAATTTGCTGCATTCAATGAAGCAAAATTATCACGGCAGGATGATTGACGTATTTGGCATTTTATAGTGCCGTGCCTAGTATAAGTGTTTATGTATCAAGATTGACAATATTTTTTGATTTTGATTAATTAATTTGATTTATTCACTTTAGTCTATTTAGGAAAATGATTATACAACTATCAAAAGAAGTATTTTCATCAATATAATTAAAACGAAAACGAATTTGAATTTATAAAAATGAATTACATTGAAGCCATTAAAGAAGATAGAAAGTGGATATCTGGAATTTTTCTAAGCAAACAAGATACTCGGGAGTATTTTCAGTTGATTCCTGAGTGCATGAAGAAATATCAAATAATCAAATCGGTGAATTTTAAAGAATATCCTGTATATCTGGTAGAAGCTGAAGAATTTTGCTTTGTTGATTTGAAAGGAGTTTGTGAAACAATAAATAAAATTGAGATGATACCAGATTTTGAATATATTTATGCCAATATTTATGAGATAAGTAAGGATTTTGTCCCGAAAAAACCGGGGACAGATTATATGGGAATTTTAAAGCACGTCCACGTTGATAATGAATATTTGCAAAGGTATAGAAAATCTGGCTATCAATTTAAGCTGAATGCATGGTAGGGTGCGTTGCCGCGTTAGCAGAAAGTGTCCGTTCACCGTTAGGTGTTCCCGCAGAATTAGGACATAGCGCAACGCACCATTACAAAATTGTTTCGGTGCGTTATGACGGAGTCTAACGCACCCTACAAAATATACCTATTACCTCTTACTTAGTCATTAAGCAATTGTCACATCATCGGATAAGTAAACATCCTGAATCATGTGGAACAATTTAACACCATCTTCAAAAGGACGTTGGAATGCTTTACGTCCAGAAATTAAGCCGGTTCCTCCAGCCCGCTTATTAATAATTGCTGTACGTACTGCTGCTGCAAAGTCGTTTTCACCGGCTGCACCACCGGAATTGATTAATCCAGCACGCCCGCAGTAGCAGTTTAATACTTGATAGCGAGTTAAATCGATGGGGTGGTCGGTGGTTAATTCGGTATAAACTTTATCGTGAGTTTTTCCGTAACTTTTACCGATCGCCTTGGCGACAGCACCATAACCGTTATTATTTTCGGGCATTTTCTGCTTGATAATATCGGCTTCGATTGTTACGCCCAAGTGGTTGGCTTGAGAAGATAAATCGGCAGATAAATGATAATCTTTGTCTTGCTTGAAGGCGTTGTTACGAAGATAGCACCATAAGATAGTAGCCATTCCTAACTCGTGAGCGCGTTTGAAAGCTCTGCTTACTTCTTGAATTTGTCGGGTGGAGTTTTCCGAGCCGAAGTAAATAGTTGCACCGACGGCAACAGCGCCCAAATCCCAAGCTTGTTCTACGTCACCAAACATAACTTGGTCGTAATCGTTAGGAACGTTAAGCAATTCGTTATGATTAATTTTAACGATAAAAGGAATTTTATGAGCATATTTACGGGAAACAATGCCTAATACTCCTAAAGTGGAAGCAACCGCATTACAACCACCTTCAATTCCCAACTTAACAATATTTTCGGGGTCGAAATACATCGGATTCGGAGCAAAGGAAGCACCCGCAGAATGTTCAATACCTTGGTCTACAGGTAAAATCGATAAATAACCAGTATTGGCGAGTCTTCCCGTGGAGTACAAAGATTGCAAACTACGCAATACATGGGGGTTTCTGTCGCTCGATGCCCAAATTCTATCTACAAAATCGCTTCCGGGTAGATGAAGCATATCTTTTGATACTTTTGCTTTATGGGTAAGTAAATCTTTAGCTTCATTACCTAATAATGATTCGATGAAATCGGGTACAGAGGAGATACTAGTCATAATAATGTTGTCCTAATAGACTTCCGTCTTTGATGGTAGCTATGCTAGCTAAAATGAGCCTATACCAAAAGTTTGACAAAAACTATTTTATAAAAAGGGAATGGGTAATTGGACATTGGGGATTAGGCATTAGGCATGGAAAAATAGCAAAATGGGAGCAAGCGGAAACTATTTGTATTGTTCGCATCTTGTTTCCTAATTGTTCGACATAAGTAATTACCAATTACCAATTCCTCATGCCCAATTACCATTAATCGCACAAATTTCTATCTACAGAATCGACTTCTGCACTGTTTTGTAAATAATCTCGGACTAAATCGCAAGCGTAAGTGAGAACTTCGTCGCTATCAATAACTTTTTCTAAATTCCACTGCATTAATGTATTATCTTCGCTGCCAGAAACAAGATTTTTACCGTCGGGAGTAAATTCGACATCCCAAACAGCACCTTTATGTGCTTGCAAAGTTGTAATTAACTTTCCATTTGTATTCCATAATTTTATTGTATTATCACCACTAGCCGAAGCAATCATATAACTGTTGTAATTCTGCTTTTTATTATCAGAATCATTAAGCGGAGTAGAAAGAAATGCAACTCCTCTAGTATCAGTATCATGTCCTCGCAGCGTACTAATCAGTTTACCATTTCGCTTCCAAAGCTTAATATTTTTATCTAAACTAGCTGAAGCAATCATTTTACCGTCGGGACTAAATGCAATTGCTGTAACAGTATCGTAATGACCTTTCAGAGTATTTAAAAGCTTACCTTGGCGATTCCAAAATTTAATAGTTTTATTTTTACCACCCGAAGCAATTATCTTACCATCGGGGCTAAATATAACTGCTCGAATAATTCCTTGACCTGTATTAATAGTATTTATTAAAGTACCATCAACATTCCACAATTTAACAGTTCCATCTTCACTTCCCGAAACAATTATTTGATTGTCGGGACTAAAAACAACCGACCAAACTGGAGCGGTATGTCCTTTCAAAACAGCTAATTCTTGACCTCCAGTAGTCCATAATTTAATTACGTTATCGTTACCTGCTGAAGCAATAATTTTATTATCAGAACTAAAATTAACATCAAGAAATCCTCTAGAGTTGCTGGAAATGCTTTGAAGTAGTTCGCCATTCCGATTCCAAAGTTTTATCGTGCTATCATCGCTAACTGAAGCAATAGTTTTACCATCGGGGCTGATAGCGACTTTGATTATGCCATTTTTATGACCGTAAATAGTTTTTACTAAAGCATTATTTAAATTCCAAAATCTGATAGTTTTATCTTCACTTGTCGAAGCAATAGTTTTACCGTCGGGATTCCAAGCTAATCCACGAACTCTACCGTTATGCCCTTTTAAAGTTTCTAATAAAGCTCCATTAATATTCCATAATTTAATTGTATTATCCCAGCTTGCAGAAGCAATATTTTTTCCATTTGGACTAAATCTTACTTTCCAAATCCCAGAAACATGATTTTTTAAAGTATGAATTAATTTTCCATCTTCTACTTGCCAAATTTTGACAGTATTATCTATACTTCCAGAAACAAGCTTTTTACCGTTAGGGCTAAAGTCTATTGAAGAAACATCATTTATATGACCTTTAAAAGTCCGAATTAGCTTTCCTTCGATATCCCATAATTTAATAGTCTTATCAACGCTAGCAGAAGCAATATTTTTTCCATCCGGACTAAATTCAACTGCATTAATTAAATTTTGGTGAGCTTGAAAACTACGCTCTAATTTGCCATCACTAACATTCCAAATCTTTATATTTTTGTCGTAGCTACCAGAAGCAATAGTCTTACTGTCAGGACTCCAAGCAACTGATGAAACTACATCCTGGTGTCCTTTTAAAGTTTTTAATAAATCACCTTGACGATTCCAAATTTTAATTACCTTATCTCTACCAGCAGAAGCAATAAATTTTCCATTCGGGCTAAAAACGACAGTTCTTAAAGCATCTTTATGAGCATATATAGTCTTTCTTTCTTTACCATCAAGATTCCAAATTTTAACTGTATTATCTCTATGAGCAGTAGCAACTATTTTACCGTCAGGACTAAAATCTACACCCCAAACCTGAGAATCAATTTTAGTAATTCGATTATATTCAACTGCTGTGAAAATAGCTTTTCTTAAAGCAGTTGTGACTGCTCTTTGAGTTTGAGAATCAGTTGAACCAAACTGTTTAGTCTTTTTATTTGCTTTTAAACTTTGAACTAATGCATCCAAACGTTTTTCTAAAACAAATAATGCTCTAGACGAAGTAGTTGTGGCTTTAATTTCATTGAGTTTTGCTTGTCGATAAGCGACAAATGTAATTGCAGCTAAAGTACTAACGATAATTAAAGCGCTACTAACAGAAAATAACAAATAATTTAAACGTGCTGCACTTTTTTCTTCTGCTTTTAAACGTTCTTCAACAGCTTTAAGCCTTTGAGCTTCTAAATGTTGCTGAGTTTCGTAATTGTCTAATTCTTGAGAAGCTGTCAAATAAAGATAATCTAAATCGCTTAAACTTTTGCCCTGAATCCATTTTTTTGCATCTTTTAAAGCTTGCCCTCGTAACAGTCGCGAAGCATCTGTTTGATTTGAAGCAATCCAAGCATCAAAAGCTTGAGAATAAGGACGTAACAGGCTAAGTTTATTCGCAACCCAATCCAAATCAAAAACTTGTTCGTAAATACGGTTTTTAACTTTGAGTAAATTATTTTCTTTAATAACTAAGCC
Source organism: Rivularia sp. MS3 (assembly GCA_019192545.1). Lineage (GTDB taxonomy): Bacteria > Cyanobacteriota > Cyanobacteriia > Cyanobacteriales > Nostocaceae > Rivularia. Next base: position 16,071 of record JAHCMI010000038.1, read on the forward strand.
GGATAGAAATAATTCCGTATGTTCTTTACTAATATTTACTTCAATTTCTTCTCCCAGTAAAATTTGTTGATATATACCCAACAATCTTCCTGCTATCTTCTGCTGAAGAATTCTATCTCTAATAGTTCTTAAATGTTCGGGTTCGTCTTGTGATTCCCAGTTATAAAGAATTTTTTTTCTAACTAATTTATCAACTTTGATTTGAGTGTCAATTTTTGATATTGGAGTCATCCATTCTCCACTTCTTATCATTTTGCAAAGTTTTTGAGTTAGAAATGGCTGTCCGTTTGTCCAATACAGAATTTGTTTGAGAACAGCTTGAGAATTTTTTACATTTTCTTTCAAACCCAATCGTAAACTTTGCGCTTCTTTTAAAGTAAATCCTTTTAACTCTATCGACTTACCAATATTAAATGAAGTGCGATTTTTATCAGCAATTAAATCGCTTGGTGTGGCTACTCCAAAAATAGCAAAAGAAAGTCGATGATATTCTGGATTTAAAGCTCTTTGGTTATAGCAGAAACGAATTAAAGCAAATAAATCATCTACAGGAAAATCTAAACTGAGAATACTATCAATTTCATCAATAAATATAATTATTTTATCTTCAGGAAACTGTACTAAAAGTACATCTTCAATAAAATGACTTAAACGCTGAAGTACCGATATATCTTCTTCTTCACGCCACCAAGACTTTAAGTTAAACTTACCGAATAAATGAAATCCTCGCCATAATTCAGCAACAACTCCTTTGTACCATTGAGCGTGAGTAACTTGTTCGCTACCTACGCAACTCATATCAACTGTAGTACATTGATATCCTTCTTTTCTTAATTTATGGCTGGTACGCACCATAATCGACGATTTACCCATTTGTCGGGAGTTAAATACATAGCAAAACTCTCCAGCTTTTAAAGCTTGATATAGCTCCTCATCAGCCTGACGCACTACATAGCAAGCAGCATCGTTTTCTAAACTACCGCCAACCTGATATTGATAATCATCTATTCTTGATACATTAATATCTTTGATGGAAGTCATTTTTACAGAGTATTATCCTGTATTTTAAACTTTAGAAATTGTAGTTCATATTTAGCAGCTTCTGCCATGATTTCACGCATTAGTTTCAGGAATAAAGTATTTATATCAAAGTTGCAGGCAAAGCAAAATAATTAAATATTATGAGAAGATATCAAATATCTATAACTATTTTAGATATTATTAGTTGTCTAAACTGTATTGTAAAATGAACAAAGTACAAGTCATGCAAAATTAGTTAATCATGGAAGATTTTCAGCTTCAGGGGATAAATCACATTGCCTTAGTGTGTAAAGACATGGCGCGTACAGTAGATTTCTACACAAACACTCTAGGATTAAAATTAATCAAAACCATTGCCCTACCCGACGGCGGACAACATTTCTTTTTCGATATTGGTAATGGCGATGCTTTAGCTTTTTTCTGGTTTCCTCAAGCCCCAGAAGCTTCACCGGGAATAGCTTCGGTAAATACTGATGCTTTAAGTACAGGTAATATTGCTACCGCTCACGGTTCGTTAAATCATCTCGCATTTAAAATACCTTTGGAGAAAGTAACAGAATATAAGGAGAAACTTACTAGCAAAGGCATTCAAACAACGCCGATTTTACATCATGCCGATGTTCCCTCTGGTTATGTTGCAGAAGCCGATGAAAGCACCTTTATCTCTTCGTTTTATTTTTTCGATCCGGATGGAATATTATTAGAATTTGCTGCAAATACCCGCGAGTTGGGTAATGAGGAGAAAGATATTCAACACCAGCCAAAAACAGCTTTAAATAACTTGTCAAATTAATTCTGCTGTTTTGAAGATTATGACTTTTTTAGCATCTACTTTTTAAATATGTTTTTTCAATGCGCGGAAGCTTTTGTCACTATTGCTACAAACAATTTCTCAGAACTGGTAGATTTTTACATTCAATTTCTCAATCAAAAACCGAGCAATTATATTGCAAATTCCTACGCTCAATTTCAGCTTTCAGGATTGAAAATAGCTATTTTTAAACCCAAAGAATCTCATTTATCCGAGTTTAATGATTCTTTTAAAAGCAGCATGAGTTTGTGTTTGGAGGTTAAAGATTTAGAAAGTGTTATGTCCCATCTCGAAAACTTAGGTCATCCTGCCTTTGGCGAAATTACTAATGCTTCCCACGGCAGAGAAGTTTATGCTTATGACATTGATGGTAATCGCATTATTCTGCATCAGTCCCATGAAAAAGGTAAATTTTAAACTTATATATAAAGCTATATACTTAAATTTAATCTAATCGAACAGTGCTATTCTCAAGAAGCCCAAAGAAACCGGGTTTCTCAAGCTACTAGAAGCTAAGAGTTTAATTACTATTCCCCATTCCACTCCCGACAAAAATTCTTATGTCTATAACTCATAACTATAAATTAAATATAATTCAATGGTATCCCGGCCATATTGCGAAAGCCGAAAGACAGCTAAAAGAACAACTTAAATTAGTTGATGTTGTTTTAGAAGTTAGAGATGCTCGGATTCCCTTATCAACTCACCATCCCCAAGTATCTGAGTGGATAGGAGACAAAGCCAGGTTATTAATAATCAATCGGTTAGATATGATTTCATCTGAAACCAGGGAATTATGGACGGATTATTTTAGAGCAAATAATCAAGTTCCCATTTTTACCAATGCCAAGCAAGGAAAAGGCGTAAATGGAGTTGCCAAAGCAGCGCAATCTGCTGGCAGTCAAGTTAACGAAAGACGTAAAGAAAGAGGCATGTTACCTCGCGCTATACGTGCCGTAGTCATTGGTTTCCCTAACGTGGGAAAATCAGCTTTGATAAACCGGTTATTAGGTAAACGTGTTGTACAAAGTGCGGCTCGCCCTGGTGTAACTCGTTCTTTAAGATGGGTAAGAATTTCTAAAGAATTAGATTTATTAGATGCCCCCGGTGTGATTCCGCTGAAATTAGAAAATCAAGAAGCAGCATTAAAATTAGCAATTTGCGACGATATTGGAGAAGCATCCTACGATAATCAAAAAGTAGCAGCAGCATTCGTAGATATAGTTAAAGAAATGCAGGAAAATGCTCCCCAAATATTACCTGAAAATCCGTTTTTATTGCGCTACAAACTTGAATCAACATCCTATACCGGAGAAGAATATTTATTTGCTTTAGCCGAACATAAATATCAAGGAGATGTAGAGCGGAGTGCAAGAACTATTTTAACCGATTATCGTAAAGGAAATTTGGGTCAATTTCCCTTAGAAGTACCGGAATCAGTTATCAGTTAACAGTTAACTGCTCACTGCTCACTGCTCGCTGTTCCCGTTCTCGCTTTCAATATCAACATTGTACCGGCTGTAAATAATATTCCTAAAAATAGATTTTTCGGGCTGATGCTTTTACCGCTTTCTTGTACTAGAATTCCTTCTAATATCAAAGAAGGTAATAGTATCCCGGCAGGAAGCAGCAAACGGGAAAAGTTAATTTTTCTTTTGGCTAGCGTTGTCAGTAAGGCTAAACATAATCCGAATGGAATAAACGTTAGTCCGTAATAGAAAAATCTTTTTTCTTTGGGTATTAAGTCGAGTAAGTTTAAGGTATGAATGTTGCTGATGCTGTCTATATAAATTGTTAACGATGATTTAGAATAAGTGATAACTATTTGATGGGGTTTGATATCGTTGAATACGTCGGGAACGTCTAATTTTACATCAGAAGCGTTTGCTCCCGTCAGTGGAGTTCTAACCCTAAAGACTAAATCACTTCCTTGCTGCCCCAAGGTAAAGTTACGACGAAAAGAATCATTGGAAAGAGAAATAATTCTTGCTGGCCCAATTTGTTCTGTTTTAGTAGTAGCAAGAGTAGTACTAATAGTAAATTCGGAAGCTCTACTTATGCTTTCGCTTAAAGATGTAACTGGTGTTGCTGTTTGTAGCCAGTTATTTGGACTTATAAATACTCCTTGTTGGTTTTGAATTGCTGAATCTCCATTCCATAATAAATCTGGTTGTTTTCCAAGTTTGTCTTCATATGGTGCTTTTCCTTGGAATTCATAAACAGCAAGTGCAGAATCATCTAGATTTTCAAAACTATTATTCTGAGTAAATAATTGCTTCACTTGATTTGTGGAAAATGCCCGATTAGCAATATTGAGTTGCGATATATAGCCTTCCCAACCTCTATTAGCTGTTCTTTCGTTACCGACTATCAATGGAAAACTCGGATTCCAGCCAGTTAAATGAGTTGTAGCTTGCCAAGGAATTGTAATTAAAAATGTCAAAATTACATAACCAGTAAAAAACAAAGTAATCTTGCTAATTGAATTACTTGCTCTACTAGTTTCGATTCTATGCAATATTGCTTTAAAGCTTCGAGAATTCCAAATATAAAAGCAAATCAATCCAAAAAAGCCACCGAAGCTATTATTAAATATATCGGCAGGCGTTGGTGTTCTTGAAGGTACTAGAATTTGTAGCAATTCTACTGTTGAAGATAAAGCAGCACTTGATAAAATTACTGCGATAACCTGCCAAACCAACTTCACTTGTCTTTTTTGCAGCCAACCCGTCAAGCCGAATCCTAAAGGCAAGAATAGCAAAACGTTGTTTACTTGATCGTTAAAGAAACTGTTGTTATCAAAACTATTAACTAATTCTCGTTTTGAGATGCTATCTGGTAAGGCAAAATTAAATGGATATAAGGTAGCAACTAAGACTATGACTACACTTGCAATTACTAAAGTTAAAAAAACAGAAGTCTTAGATTCAGTTGAATTATTTGATATTGATTTATCTTGATGCATAAATAGGTCGGTTGGATAAAAATAATCGATAGACTTTGATGTAGAATGACTCAAATATGGGTTTTTCTCGATACCTACACCATGACAAATAATTAAATTCGATTGTAACGTTTCCTTTTGTATTGTTTCTTCACATACAGCAGATGTAACCCCACTTGTATAAAGAATTAGTGAAGTATTTTGATTTATTTGAATAGAATGAACTATAGAGTTGTTTGCAAGGTTGATTTGGATCAAAAATTACAAGACTGGGCTTCGGGGTTTTGAGCAAATTCAACCTCTTTGAGAACAACTCCGGGATTAATCGTTTCTTGGACAAGAGTTATAGTTGTCGGAGTGCCGTTTGCAGTGTCATAAATGAAATGTATTACTTAGAATAGCCTGTAATATTTTTGTATTACACGTGTCGCGGTTGACGGTAGCAGAGTTTTCTGCATTCGCCAACCTATTTAAAACCTAAAATCGTAAATCCGAAATCGAATGTGCGAGTTGAAACTACGTCTCCAACGGGGAAATTCCCAAAAAACGGTGACGGTGGATCAAGATATTTATATTGTTGGTAGGTTGCCAGAATGTAACCTATGTTTACCTTTTAGTGGAATTTCTCGCAGTCACGCGCGCTTTACTAAAGGGAAAAATGGTTCGTGGAGTATCGAAGATTTAGGCAGTAAAAACGGCACAATATTAAACGAACAAGCTGTAGTTAAGCCTACATTAGTTTCTCATGGGGATGTAATTTGGGTTGGAGATATTTCTCTTGTGGTGCTTTTGAGTCTTCCCCCCCAACCGCTACTCCAAACTAGTTATACAGCTTTTTCTGAAGGCAGAACAATACTTCGTAATGTCAAGCAATTACAAGAACAGTGGATAGGTGCTGATAGCCAAGAAGATAATACTGACAAAAAGGATAGAACTATTGCTCGTCTTAAGGATTTGGTAGATATAGCCAAAAATCTTTCGGGAGCTACTTCGATTGAAGAAATTTTTTCGCAGGTACAGCAAGTTGTATTCCGTTATCTTAATAGCATTGACCGTCTGGGATTATTAATTGATGTTAACAACTGCGGTAAATTAGTTTTGGTAAATGCTGCAAGTCGGGATGTAAACAATAAGCAACAATTAATGGCTAATGATAGCTGGATTAGCCAGAGCATATGCCAGCAAGTATTTGAGGAAAAAGTTGCAATCCAGTCAGCCGATACCCATCAAGACGAACGATTCGCCGAAGAACACAGCGTTTTTCTCAAGGGGATTCGCAGCGCAATGGCAGTACCATTATGGGATGAAAATAAAGTTGTGGGGGTGCTTTATGCTGATGCTAGTTTTTCTTCCTACCATTGGATTAAAGAAGGTTCGGAAGATTTGAGCTTTTTTTCAACTTTAGGCAATCTAGTTTCTTCGAGCGTTCAGCGTTGGCTGTTAGTAGAAAAACTTAAGAGTGAAGAAGTAATAAGGCAAAGATTGGAGCGCTATCACTCACCAGCAGTCGTACAGCAGTTGATAGCATTAGGAGCGTTGCCTGACGGACGTTTACCACCTAAAGAAAGCGAAATTAGCATTTTATTCGCCGATGTGGTTGGGTTCACGGCAATGTCAGAACGGTTTTCCCCCACTGAAATCGCGGAATTACTCAATAAACTGTTTGAGGAAATGCTACAGGAAGTATTCGCTTGTGGTGGCACTTTGGATAAATATATCGGCGACTGCATCATGGCGTTTTTTGGCGCACCCGAACCCCAGAAAGACCATGCAGACAGGGCTGTGGTTGCAGCAATGAGAATGTTAGCCCGTTTAGAAAATTTAAATTTCAATCATTTTTGGCAGGAACCATTAGAGATTAGAATTGCAATTAATAGCGGTAAAGCTGTTGTGGGAGATGTAGGCAGTTCTCAAAGAGTAGAATATACAGCTTTAGGAGCAACTATTAATTTAGCAGCACGCATGGAAGGAATTTGTCACCCAGGAGAATGTGTAGTTAGCGAAGAAACTCATAAAATGCTTTCTAAGCCCAATCGATTTGAGTTAATGGGCAAATATCGCTTCAAAGGAATCAACCGCTTGGTGAAGGTTTACCACAATCGTAGAAGATATTAAATATTAAAAAATGGTACATATACACTAAAGCGTGGGCTTATTTTTCTCTAATTTATCGGAGGGTTAGGGAGGACTCATTTTAAGCCACAAGTATTGTAATAGGTGCTTGTTATGCAACGGCAAGCAAAATCTACTTTGTTGCTAACTCCTTATTGAAGTTATTTAAAAGTAAAGTAATTTTACGTAATTGATATTGTCTCTATTGAATCTTAAATAAAAATGAATATTTTTAGTAAATCCGGATAGTTACAGATGTCAAATATTACTCTTCATGTTATTCAATTCAGCTAGGATATTTTGGCTGAAAAAGTCTGAAATAGCTATATAAACAAGCAAAACCTTGATGTTTGGGGCGCGGCACTATAGATTTACAGCCTATCAACAATTAAAAGTACATTTCTATACTTGGAAGTATTGACAATTATATTCATTACTATTGCTAATAGATATCGCTAAAAACATTTAACATAGTGTTTATACTGATATTTTTTTCTGGAACATTTATGTGAATATACTCAGTCTATGAACAAAAGTTTTAAGGGAACAAATACCATGCTTTTAAATACAGACAGTTTAATATATCTATTCTCGCTATTCTTTCTAACGATGTTTGCGGTTCAGTTCTTCGCACGCTAACTAGTTAGGGCTAAAATGGCCCGAATATCGGATTTGCTCTGGTGGCAATAACTTAAGGGCTTAAAATCCGAAACGTTTATAAATTCCGCTTCCATCTATAAAACTATCGCTATAGGTTTTATAGATGGAAGCAATAAAAATACAACCCATCGAACTTCATTTTCTCCTCAGATTTTTTAAATTACTGCACTTAATCTTCATTTAAGATTATTTTCATTGAGAATCTTTAATATTTGGCGACCTTTCATAAAAGCTATAACTAAAATTTAAGTAGTGGTTTTCATTCTTAGGGTGTAAAACTATTAAGTCATACCAAATTGTGACGGATAGATTTCAGTACGACTTTGTGCTATTAGTCTGTGACAATCCCAAGTTTCAAATCTAAGATGGTATGGCTTCAACCAATTATTTCGAGAGGTGAGTTATGGCGATCGCCACGATAAATCCCACGACTGGGGAAACTCTCAATTCTTTTGAGTCTTTGAGCGATGCCCAGGTGAAGGATGCTGTATCTTTGGCTCATAAAGCTTTCGGGGATTACCGCAAGACTAGTTTTAAGCAGCGTTCTGAGTGGATGTACAAAGCTGCTGAGATTTTGGAACAAGATAAGGCAGATTTTGCCCAAATAATGACTTTGGAAATGGGCAAGCCTTATAAAAGCGCTTTAGCTGAAGTGAGTAAGTGCGCTTTGGTATGCCGTTATTATGCAGATAAGGCTGCGGAATTTCTTGGGGATGTTTCCATAGAAACAGATGCCAGTCATAGCTATGTAAGTTACCAGCCTTTAGGGATAGTTTTGGCAGTGATGCCGTGGAATTTTCCTTTTTGGCAGGTGTTTAGGTTTGCGGCTCCGGCGCTGATGGCTGGTAATGTAGGTTTACTTAAACATGCTTCAAACGTACCTCAGTGCGCTTTAGCTATTGAAAAAATTATTCACAGAGCGGGTTTTCCCCAAGGTGTTTTTCAAAGTTTATTAATAAGTTCGGACAAGGTAGCAAATATAATTGCCGACGAGCGGGTTAAAGCTGCCACCTTGACGGGAAGCGAAGGAGCCGGAGCCTCATTAGCTGCTGCTGCTGGTAAGCATATTAAAAAAACGGTATTGGAATTAGGAGGAAGCGATCCGTTCATCGTGTTAGCAAGTGCTGACTTAGAAGCTGCGGCTGTGACTGGAACTACAGCAAGAATGTTGAATAACGGGCAATCTTGTATAGCAGCGAAACGCTTCATTGTAGTTGAAGCTGTTGCTGACAAGTTTGAAAAATTGCTGTTAGACAAATTTCACGCCTTGAAAATTGGCGATCCCATGCAGATGGATACCGATATCGGACCGCTCGCTACCCACGATATTCTCCAGGAATTAGACGAGCAGGTACAAAAAAGTATTAATAACGGTGCGGAAGCATTGTTGGGAGGAAAGCCTTTGTTAAATATGAAAGGAAATTATTATCCACCAACAATTTTGACTAATATTTCTCCCGATTCTGCTACGGCTAAAGAAGAATTTTTTGGCCCGGTAGCCATGCTATTCCGAGTTAAAGACATTGATGAAGCAATACAGCTTGCAAATAATACACCCTTTGGTTTGGGTGCGAGTGCTTGGACGAGCGACACAGAGGAACAGCAACGTCTAATCTCCGAAATTGAAGCAGGCGCTGTATTTATCAATGGTTTAGTCAAATCCGATCCCAGAATGCCTTTCGGTGGCACTAAGCTTTCCGGCTATGGAAGAGAATTAAGTATTCAAGGCATACATGAGTTTGTCAATGTTAAAACTGTGTGGGTGAAATAATTGTTAGCTGTTAGCTGTTAGTTGTTAGTTGTTGGTTGCAAAACCCACTAACAACTATCTACTATCTACTATCCACTATCTAGAGCAGGGGAATCACAATGGATACAGCAGAATTACTAGTCAAGTGTTTGGAAAATGAAGGGGTGCAATACGTATTTGGACTCCCCGGTGAAGAAAATCTACATGTATTGGAGGCTTTGAAAAAATCTTCAATTCAGTTTATTACCACCCGTCACGAGCAAGGTGCGGCTTTTATGGCGGATGTCTACGGACGTTTGACGGGAAAGGCTGGAGTATGTCTTTCAACATTAGGCCCCGGTGCAACCAACTTAATGACTGGAGTTGCAGATGCGAACTTGGATGGTGCGCCAGTTGTGGCAATTACCGGACAGGTGGGAACTGATAGAATGCATATCGAATCCCATCAATATTTAGATTTAGTAGCTATGTTTGCTCCCGTAACCAAGTGGAACAAACAAATTGTCAGGCCAAGTATTACACCGGAAATTGTTCGCAAAGCTTTTAAAAGAGCGCAAAGAGAAAAACCGGGGGCGGTGCATATTGACTTACCGGAAAATATCGCCGCAATGCCGGTAGAAGGCAAACCTTTAGGTAAAGATAATGTCGAAAAAAGCTTTGCTTCTTTTGCAACTATTAGAGCCGCAGCCGCTGCAATTTCTCAAGCGACAAACCCGATAATTTTAGTTGGCAACGGAGCAATTCGTGCAAAAGCCAGCGATGCCGTCACCCAATTTGCCACCGAGTTAAATATTCCGGTTGCCAATACATTTATGGGTAAAGGGATAATTCCTTATACTCATCCTTTAGCTTTATGGACTGTAGGATTGCAGCAACGAGATTTTAGTATATGTGGTTTTGATAATACCGATTTAGTTATTGCAATTGGTTACGATTTAATTGAATTTTCACCTAAAAAATGGAATCCTAATGGTGAGATTCCGATTATTCATATTGCTTCAAAGTTAGCGGAAATCGACAGCAGCTATATTCCAGAGGTAGAAGTTGTTGGTGATATAACTGATTCTTTAAATGAAATTTTGAAGGTAGCAAATAGACATGATAAAGCTGCACCCTACGCGATTAAACTAAGAGAGAATATTCGTGCCGATTACGAGAATTATGCTAAAGATGATGCATTTCCGATGAAGCCGCAAAAGTTAATTTACGACTTGCGGCAGGTGATGGGGCCTGAAGACATTGTAATATCCGATGTAGGGGCGCATAAAATGTGGATTGCCCGTCACTACCACTGTCATAGTCCCAATACTTGCATCATCTCGAATGGTTTTGCAGCAATGGGAATTGCAATTCCCGGTGCTTTAGCAGCGAAACTGGTTCATCCTAACCGTAAAGTTGTAGCGGTAAGCGGTGACGGTGGTTTTATGATGAACTGTCAGGAATTAGAAACAGCGTTGCGAGTCGGTACGCCATTTGTAACTTTAATTTTTAATGATGGTGGCTACGGTTTAATCGAGTGGAAACAAGAAAATCAATTTGGTGAAGGGCAATCATCTTTTATCAAATTTGGTAATCCCGACTTTGTGAAATTTGCCGAAAGTATGGGGTTAAAAGGTTATCGAGTTGAAGCAGCTACCGATTTCGTTCCGATGTTAAAAGAAGCTTTAGCACAAGATGTTCCTGCGGTAATTGACTGTCGTGTAGATTATCGCGAAAACATGCGGTTTACCAAAAAAGCTGGGGCTTTAAATTGTGCGGTGTAGGTTTTACAGTTAACAGTTAACAGTTCGGAAATTTATCATCGTTTACTGTTTGCTGATTATAAATATAATATTTCGCCGCAAAAAAATGTAGAGACGTGTTAGCGCAGCTTGCCCGCAAGGCGTTATATCACGTCTCTACAATCCAGCGGAATTAATTCGGTAAAGCAATACATTTTCCCTGTTCCTTATTCTCTTGATTACAAGGGAAAATATGTTCGTAGTTGCACGCTTGGGCGCTCAAGATTTTTGGCGCTGTAAGCGCAACTACGAACCATTAATCATAAGTAATTATCCAAACTTGATATTAAATTTTCCAAAATTCCAGCTATTGCAATACTGTCACATCTACTAATTACTAATTCCCAATTAACTTTTCATCAACAAATGTATTTATTCACTCTTGAAAAACATTCCTATGGATAGTTTTCTAGTAAAGCAGTGAAAAAATATTTTTAAATCTAATGGATGAAAAGCGTCTCCAAATTTATTTCAATATTATCAATCAGCTACTTACCAACGCTACGAGCGAACAAGAAGAAATAGCTTTAGATACGGAACCCGAATATATTGATGCCGGATTAGTACAAACGATGATAGAGGTAGCGCAAGGGCTTTCTGAAGAAGGAAATGAAGACGCTGCGGAATTTTTAGTAAATATTGCAACTCAGCTAGCTGAAGCTCTAGGATTGTCACTTTCGGATTTTAGCGCTGATAATCAAGGTGAACTACTCATACAAGCATTGCTAATTACCGAAGAAACTGAAGGTAATCCAGAAGCTGTCTACCCATTACTACATAAAAATATAAATTTCCTCGATACAAGTTTCGCTGAATTCTTGCAAAATTGGGCAATAGAAGCAATTTCTGAGTCAACTACTGAAGAAGCAGAAGATATTGCTGCCACTATTGGCATTTTCAGCAGTTTGATTCAGGAATTTCCTTTAGGGCAGCGTGCAAATAATTTAGAAATCGCCATCGCTGGTTATGAAGTGGTAAATTCTGTCTTTATTGCTTCCAATTATCCCGAACAATGGGCGGCGACTCAATATAATTTGGGGAATGCTTATACGGATAGAGTTTATGGACAAAAAGCTGAAAATATTGAAAAAGCAATTGCCTGCTATCAAAACGGATTACAACATCATACCCGCGAAACATATCCTTACGAATGGGCAATGATTCAAAATAATTTGGGTACTGCCTATAGCAATAGACTCAAGGAAGATAGAACAGAAAATCTCGACAAAGCAATTTATCATTACCAAGCTGCATTACAAGTTCATACCCGCGAAGAATATCCCGATGAGTGGCAGATGGCTCAAAACAACCTTGCAGCAATTTATCACCACAAAGGCAAGAAAATGTAGCACAGAAACTAGTACTCGAACAAGCTAACATTGCTGGGTGAAAGCAGGAAGTAGCAAGTAGTAAAAACAATTACCCCTGTTTTGTTGACTTGGTAGACTACTAGGGGCATATATTATTTCATATAGCAATCCTAAATCCCGAAGTAACTTAGAAACCCGGTTTTTTGAAAAAACTGGGAATAGAGACACCTATGTGTCTCACAACTCATATAGGATTGTAATTATTGATAACTGATAAATTGATGCTCGCAAAAATAAAAGGGTTTATATTTATAGGTGTTGGCTATATGCTTTCACCCCTATCTTGGTGGAACGATCTATTTTTCAATTTACCGATTGCTTATCTTTTCGGTTATTTAGTTAGCTGGATTTCGCCAGATTTATTCATTCCTTTTACAATTATCGGATATTGGATATCAAATATTTTGGGCATCATTATGATGCAAATCGGGGCTACCGATATATTTTTTGAAAACAAGCAGAAGAATTTCAAGAAAGATTTACTGATTGGTTTAGGAAGTTCAACTCTCTACACTTTACTGATTTTAGGATTGGTATATTTTCATATTTTGCAAATTCCTTCCTTTCTAAATGGGACATGAATAAACTGATAATTCTGAAAGGTTAAGGTTTTCTATGCTTAATTTTTTTTAAAATTATACAACTATCTAATAAGATGCATTCTACGCCTTTGATTAAGGCTGATACCTTTTGCTGTAATAGCTTAGAGAGAATTTTTCAACTTTGCGTACTTAGGTAATCTCACGATAAAGGTATTACATAAAAATAAAGAATGGTTAAATTTACTATAAAAATATTGTAAATAAGGCAACAAGTACTTAAGTTGTAGTTAATATAAGCTTAACCTTTTAATAATGCTTAGACAATATTTCGATGAATAATAAATCAGTAAAAGCAAATTTTAGGCATAAACAATTACAAACAACTGGATTTAGCCAAATAAATATTATTCTTTTTGGTATATATCTTGCCGCATTTATTATGTTATTAGCTGCATGGTTACAGCCAAAAGTGAGTTTTTCTGTATTATTCAGAGACGTATTTGTAGCTGCTTCTGTAAAACCTTATTATGGGTTATTTTCCAATATAGGAATTTTTCTTTGGTCTGCTACAGCCGCAATATTATTATTTTGTGGGACTGTACTAATTTATGCAAACAGAAACCATAAATATTCTAAATTTCTGTTATCTTTCGGCGGTTTAACGCTGTTGTTAGCATTAGATGATTTCTTTATGCTGCATGAAGCAGTTTTCCCCGCACTTTTAAACATATCTGAAAAAGTAACTTTTCTTGTCTACGCAATCTTAACAGCTTATTGTTTATTTAAGTTCAGAAAAATTATTTACAATAGTTCTTATACATTCTTTATAATAGCAATATTCTTTCTGTTCTTATCAATTCTTGTTGACCAGTTAATTCCTTCAAGTAGCTATTTATTTAAAGCTGGCGATTCTTATTTTTTTGAGGACAGCTTGAAATTCATTGGTATTATTACTTGGTGTTTTTACTTTATTAAAATTAGTGGAGAGCAAATCATATCTTTGTCTAAATAACAAAGTTTATGTTATATGATGTCCGGCTGTACTGAAATCGCCAAAATCACCGCAGAGGAGACAGAGATTAAAGTTGATAGAGAAAATTTAAATGATTCCGATACATTTCACCACCCTATATTATTCATTATTGATAAATATAGGGTGGTGAAAAGAGATGTGGTATTACTACATCTCTTATTCTTTCTTAACTGAAAACCGCAATATTATTTTTTAGTAATAAAAGAATAAGGGAAAAATCTTAAGCATATTTACTTAGTTGATAAACATTTTTTCTAAACGTAAATACATAAGTATTTTTATATGCCATCACAAATAAGTTAGGTTTTTATAAACTAATTGAATTTTATCTGCAAAATGCGCCTATGTAAATAAATAGTCAATTAGCTATAAATCTAATAAGCATTTATTTTAGTAAAGAACTAATGACAGAGCAGATTTGAATACAGTATAATCGGTATACTTTGATATATTTTAATGTATGCAAACTTAAATTTATCTCGGCTGTTAATTTGTTGAAAGGTATTTGTAGTGATTTTTTTTAATCATTAAATAAATTCATACCTTCCGATAAATTGCGTATATATATTAACTCAGAATAGAAATAATATTCTGAATTATAAATATTTCCTGAAATACTGCGATCGCAGTTGGTAGCTAAGTATATATAGCGGTTTTTATTTGGGTCACTTGTAAACTGTACCTCATCTTGAGGAAAAAAGATGAGATTGTGGATGTATTGGACTCAATTGAAAACTGCTATGGGTACATTGAATTTTTAAGTTGTTGGGAGCGGTAAATATGAAAAGGCAGATTATTGGTTCAACAATTGCAATATCCACGATTCTATTAACTACACTTCCTAGTTTGACAAACGCGGTAAAGAAAATTGCAATAGGTAAAAGCCCTAAAGTTAAATATCAAGCCATCAAGCTAGAAAATTCAATGGATGCCATGTTAACTCCCGAACAAGGTGGAATTAGACCGATGCCTCCACCACCACCTTGGATTCCCCCGGTAGAGGAAGGTATAAATCATCAACTACCTCC
Organism: Rivularia sp. MS3; assembly: GCA_019192545.1. Classification (GTDB taxonomy): domain Bacteria; phylum Cyanobacteriota; class Cyanobacteriia; order Cyanobacteriales; family Nostocaceae; genus Rivularia. The sequence continues at coordinate 31,143 of JAHCMI010000038.1, forward strand.
GGCTCATATACCTAAAAAACCTAGTTACGGTAACTATACACCGACGCGATATCTACCACATTCAGCACCTAGAAGAAACCCTTTCATCAAGGATAAACTTCAACTCAGGAACAAACGTGCTTATCCCATTCGTTAACGTTGCTGTTCCATTTCAGGTAGTCATCTAACCAATGACATCCTTGTGCGAGTAAAGCATTTAATTTTAAAGGTTGAAGTTCTACTTTTTGCAAATCCCAAAGCTTCACAGTTTTATCGGCACTAGCGGTAACAAGAGTTTTACCATCTGGGCTGAAATCTACGCTCCTCACATTACCATTATGGCCCTTAATGGTTTTAATTAATTGACCGTTTTCGCTACTCCATAGTTTAATCGTATCGTCATCGCTGCTAGAGGCGATCGCCTTGCCGTCGGGGGAGAAAACTACGCTAGTAATAGAATCACCATGTCCGCTAAGAGTTTCAAGTAGTTTGCCGTTGCGCTGCCAAATTTTTATAGTTTTATCGGCAGAAGCGGAAACAAGCATATTACTATCGGAGCTAAAATTTATATCCCAAACGCTGCTGGTATGTGCGGTAAGATTGTGCAGCAATTCACCGTCACGATTCCAAATTTTTACGGTGTTATCGGCACCAGCAGAAGCAATTGTTTTACCATCGGGGCTAAATTTGACTTTAGTAACCCAACCATTATGATTGTTAAGAACCTTGATTAATTTACCATTGCTAGTCCAAAGTTTAATTGTGCCATCAATTCCAGAGGAAGCAAACATTTGACCATCGGGACTAAAGTTAATATTAATAATCCAACCTTGATGTGCCTTCAAAGTATGTAACAAGCGATTATCTTGACTCCAAATAGTTAAAATTCCATCGTCGCTACCAAACACAATTTCTTTATCGGGACTAATATTAAAGCTAGTGACGTTATTGATTGGTGCAGACAAAGTTTTGAGTAATTTACCATCTTTACGCCAAATTTTCATGGTACCGTCATCGCTAACAGAATGTATCTGTTGACCATTTTTAGTAAATTTGACGCTAGTCACTTCATCTGTATGTCCGAAAAAAGTTTTTGTTAAGAGACTATTTATATTCCATAGTCGTACTGTATAGTCATCACTAGCGGTAGCCATAAAATTACCATCTGGACTCAAACTAATGCTATTAATTTGATTGTTGTGATTAATAAAAGTATCGGTCAAAGTATTATTATGATTCCAAATTTTAATGGTTTTCCCCGCAGGAACAGTATTTAATAAATTTCCGTTACGATTCCATAATTTAATTGTTCCGTCATAACTTGCAGAAGCAATAAATTGTCCGTTAGGGCTAAAACTAACGCCAAACACATCTTTTTCATGTCCCTGCAAAGTTTTTAACAATTTACCGTCAGCACTCCACAGTTTAACAGTATTGTCATTACCAGCAGAAACTATCATCTGATTATCTTCGGAATAAATCGCGTGATTTACACTTTCAAGATGTCCTGACAAAGTATTTAACAGCTTGCCATTTCTATTCCAGATTTTAATCTTAGTATCGTTACTTCCAGAGATGATTTTTTCACCATCTCCAGAAAAACTAATGCTTTTAATTCCACTATCATGTGCCCGAAAACTTTTGAGTAATTTACCTTCAGCGTCCCATAATTTAATTGTTTCATCATCACCAGCAGTAGCAATTATTTTACCATCGGGAGAAAAACTGACAGAATTAACTCCAGCATCGTGAGCAACTAAAGTATTAATTAATTTGCCATCTCGCCGCCATAATTTAACAGTATTATCGCTGCTAGCAGAAGCAATTATTTTGCCATCGGGAGAAAAGCTAACCGAATTTGCCCAAGAAGTATGTCCTTGAAAACGGTTTTTTTCACGAATTTTTGACATTATTTGTTGCAGCGCATTCAATGTTTGATAGCGTAGCGGTGACGGTACCGCAATAGTTTTTTGCAACTGCTTGCCAGCTTCCACGCTATTAATTAAAGCTTCTAGCTGTCTATCCGATAATAAATTAGCTTTCGACGAAGAATTTAAAGCTTGAATTTCTCTTATATTCGCTTCCCTACCTTGAAGATAAGCCAAACCAGCAAAACTGCAAGCGGCAATACCTAAAATACTTAATGCAACTAAACCCCTTTGTGCCCGTCGCAATCTTCTTTTTTCTTCAAATTGTTGATACTTTCTTTGCTTTAAACAAGCTTCTATAAACTGTTTGACATTACTAGATAATTCATCGGCATACTGGAGGTAGATATCTTCTGCTTCAGCCAAACGCACGCCATGCAATAAAAAATCGTTATTTTCCCCATTCTGTTTCCATAATTGAGCAGCTTGAGAAACTTGACGTTGCAAGCGCAGACGACTGCGATTTTCTTCCAGCCAACTTCGCAAAGTATTCCAATGACGAATTAAAATTTCGTGAGCGACTTCTACTGTTATGGAATTAGATTTCGTGCAAAGCTCGGCTGTCTCCCCATGTTCATTACCAACAACAATCAACTTTGCAGCCACAAAAGCAGCCAGTGTTTTCTCAACTAATTCTACGGGAAATTTTTCGACAATCAAGTCAGATTTTAATATTCTTCTGCGGGTATCTTCCGTACCTTCTCCCAATTGAGTCAAAGACAGAAAAATCCATTTTGCACATTCTTGGGCTGAAAGAGGCAAATTTTCGTAAACAGCTTGAGATTCTCGCTGTAATGCTCCTTTTATTCCACCTAATTTTTCTTGATATACTTTTAAAGTTAATTCTCCTTGATGACGATGCTGCCATAACTGCTCTAAAACAAATTCTAATAAAGGCAAATCACCAACAGAGTCATCTAAATCGCGCAGCAGGATCTCAGTTAATTCCGGTTCAACTTTTAATCCTACCTGCTCGGCTGGTTTAACTATTACCTGACGATAATTATCTTGATTTAACTGAGGTGGAACTAATAAACTTGAATCCTGCAATAGTTTTATTAAGCTGCCAACTTCCAAACAAGAAGCAACAAAATCGGCTCTTAAAGTAATAATTAATTTTAATCTATCCGATGCATATTGTACGGCAGTTAACAAAATCTCTAAAAACTTTTCTCTGTCTTTTATTGACGCTAAAGTAAATAATTCTTCAAATTGATCTATAACTAAAACTGTAATTGGTTGAGTAATATTTCGCAATTGGTAAACAAAGTTTTCGGGGGAGAAAGGGTAAAAGGAAGAAAATATTGCGGCAAGTGCTTCCAGAGGATTATTACCAGGGCGTAAAATTTTGATTAACCACTGTTCGCTGTTAGGTATTTGCTTTCCTTTTCGCAAGGCAGGAATTAAACCGGCTTGTACTAAAGAAGACTTACCGCTACCGGAAGCACCCACAACTGCAACAAATGGATTATTTTTGACTTGATAAATCAATTGCTGAGTTAAATTTTCTCTGCCGTAAAAATATCTAGCATCTTCTGGAGAAAATGCATTTAAACCCATGTAGGGACATATATTTAAATCAACAGCTTGATTTTTATTTCTAGATATAAATTCGCTTGTACCGGGAATAATTTCAATAATTCCTTGAGTACCGGAAAGCCATACTTTTAAATTATCGCTAACAGCTAAATGTAATTGTAATTGCGATATGCATCCAGCGGCAGATAATCCAGTTGTGGCAGAAGTTTTTGTTAAAGCATCAAGTAAAATTGAAGAAAATTGTGATTCGGCAGAGACTACTAAACACTGCCCTTGCTGGGAATCAATTTGTAAATCTTCTACCCATTCTTGTAAGTTATAAGAATGTGAATCAAGATTAGGGCAATCTAAGATAATAATTTGTTTGGCATCAATATCACGCAATAAATTTTTTAACCAAGAACGTTTGATGCGGATATTTTCCCCTAATATCAATCCCTCCCAAGTCGGAGTTTCTTCTATGCTTCCCCTCAGATAAAGTAAAACCGTTTCTGCGGTATTTGTTTTTAGGCGATCGCTAATTATTTCTTTTAGTTTTTGAGCGGGTAATTTCGCTGCTTGTAAGTATTCAAGCTGGAAATTTCCTAAGCTTCCCAACAGTTTACTAATTTCTAAAGTTTCTTGGGTATCCGAGAATCCTTCAATTACTAAACCCACACGATTCTGGGCTAAAAAGGCATTTTTTGGGAGAGCTTTCGCCAAAATGATTTCTCCCACACCTTCTACAATCCTTTTTGGAGTTTGTAAAGAATATTCTCGTTGTAGTAGAGTATTACCTTTAGCTTGTTTCTGCTGATTAATTAGCCTTAACTGCTGGTTAGTTTTATCGACATACTGAAGAGTTTGATAATACACATATTGATATAAACCATCCGCAGAAATTACACCTTGCGAATTCGCTGCCCCACCAAGCAAACCCCGCATTAAAAAATAAGTAAATACTCCATGCCCTAATTCAGGAAATTCCCAAGATTGTTGATTGGTATCGCAGGAAAGCAATGCATAAAAACCTTTACTATTAACGGCATTTTGCTGCAAAATCTCAACTAATTGCGGCGTTAAACCTCTTAAAGTCATGCCGCCACTATGACAAGCATCAAGCCATACTAATTGATTTTTCGCAGCACAATTATTCAAAGATTGTAAAAGTTCGCTGACAGCTAAACCCGTATCAAGTAATTTTGATTTATAGGTGTCTCTTAAACACAAAAAAGCTTTGTTAGTTGATGATTCGAGAACACCATGACCGGAAAAATAAAATAAAACGGTATCATGGGGTTTTGCCGCAGTAATAATTTTTTGTAGAGAAGTACGTATATTTTTGAGGCAGGGAGTTTGAGGAGTGTAATCGTGATATATATTAGCTTCTTTATAAAAAAACTTATCTGTTGTATCCTGCAAAGCCGAACTTAAACCCTGACAATCTACCGCTGAATAACGCAGGTTAGAAATTTGTTCATCCTGGTATTGGTTCACCCCAATTAACAGCAACCATAGTTTGGCTGCACTTTCTTTCTTTTTGGAATTTAAACGGCTGGTTGCAATACCAATTGGAGACATTTTAATACCTGTTGATTATCTTTTGATTAAACGAAATGTAGCTACCCCCTGCTTAGTTTTTCTTCAAATAGAAAAATCGGACAAAATCAGTTAGATAATACTGACTTTACCCGTTAATAAAATATATGATTTTGTAAATTTATTCTAGTTTTACCCAAAAAAATTAACGCTTGCGGAAAACGGCTCTGGATGTGTAATTTTGTCTGTTACTGTTGTCTTTGAATTGAGTAAAGCTTTGTAAACTCAATCTATCTTTACCTCTAAGGTTAATAGTTAAGAAAGTATTTGCAAAACTTTTGTTATAGGTAGTAGTAGCAGAGCGGTGGTTTCTATCTTGAACGCTGTTACCGTAGGTAGTTAGTCTTGCTCTACCCCAATCGCAATCTTTAGGGCTACAGCTACCATATGTTCTGACAACTAATCTGTTGCCAGAAACTCTTCTAACAACCAGTTTAGTAATTCCACGAGTATTAGAATTTGTATTTACCCAGGTACCAACAAAATCGCGGGGTGCAGCCAAAGAAGGGCTAATTGAACCGATGCTTAATACTGTACCGACAGCCGCAACAGCCAAGGAACGCTTTAACATATTTAAACTCCTAGAAATATTGTTTAGTTTTAGTCTGTTTGGGTTTGAATCCCTTCTATTATTTATTACGTTTGTGCTGGAATTTTTATGCCGGGTTTTGGGAATATTTTTTTAGAGTTTTTGGGACAAAAACCGCAGAGACGCAGAGGAAGAGGATTTAGTTTTGTAGGGTGTGTTAGATGCACGACAATGTATCTGTCAAAACTAACAATCTTAATACATCATCTAACGCACCATAACTTTGATACGACGTTTGTATGAATCAAAATTTTCATTAAAGTCAATACCCTAATGTGTGGCGCTTTAAAACATCCTAAAAAAATTATTATACAGCATATTTTATCTTAGTAAGGTACAGTTGGACGGGCAGGGATGCCTATCCCACAAGAGTTTGAGAAGATAGCTGTGTACTTCCTGCAACCTACAAAATGCTGTAAATATTATTTTCATAAAACGTGCCAAAAACCGAGTTTTTTAGGGCTTATAAAGAATAGTGCTAGATGTCGGCTAAACTGGACTTTTATATTAACGGGGTGGTTTTATTAGATGACTATTCAAGCTTTAATATCTTATGTATTACTTGCTATTGCAGGAGCGTTAATTATTCTGCGAATTCGTACCAATCCAGTCACTCAAATACGTGATGGAGTTATTAATGGTGATATTGATAAAGTAAGACAATGTTTGAAAAAAGGTGTTGATGTTGATATCGAAGTTTTTGGAGGTACACCACTTTTTTTAGCTGTTTATGAAGGTAACAAGGAAATGGCTGAATTTCTAGTTAATAATGGAGCAGATATTAACCAGGGATTAAACGTAAACGAAGGAAATGCTTCAAATCCATTATTAGAAGCAGCAGCGAACAATCATACCGAGCTTGTTGAATTTTTTCTGGCTCGTGGTGCTGTCGTAGGAATTCACTTTGCTGCTTTTAAAGGAGATATCGATACTGTAAAAAAATTTATAGAACAAAATGTTCAAATCAACTCTAAATGTAGAAGTGGGACTCCACTGAATTTAGCTATAATGGGCGGTCATAAAGAAACTGTCAGCTTGCTTCTAGATAATGGTGCAGATATTAGTCTTTATTCTGCGGGTGGAAGACCTTTAGATTGTGCAATAAGATACAATCGTTTAGAAATTGCTGAATTATTAATTGAACGCGGTGGAAATATAAATTCTGGTAGTGGTAGTAATCCGTTACGTTTAGCTGTTTCTCAAAATAAGCTTGAAATTCTAAAGCTATTAACTAAAAAAGGAGCAGATATTAATAGCTCTAATTTACTACACTTGAGTGCATCCAAAGGATATATAGAAATTGTCGAGTTTTTATTAAGAAATGGTTTACAGATAAATGCTCGGGATACAGATGGTAAGACACCATTGCATCATGCAGCATCCAAAGGTCATTTAGAAATGGCTGAATTTCTTATATGCAATGGTGCAAAAGTTAATAGTATTACCTGGCTCGGAGATACTCCTTTTTCAGAAGCAAAAGAATGGAATCATGAGGAAATGGAGCGTTTATTAAAAAGTCACGGTGGAAAGGATGTTATATAAATCTACCTTCTTAAACCTCACCCCGCCCTAACGGGCACCCCTCTCCGCTATTTTGGAGAAGGGAAGGAATTGTAAACTACTTACGCCATTTTTCACTCCAAGCACCGGTAACGTTAAATCCAGAACCAGCAGGAGTCAGCTTCAAAGAACCGAAAGCAAATTTATTGCAAATTGGGCCGAAAGGACTATCGCAGATATCGCTGGCACCATAACCTTTATATCCGCGAGTACCGATATGAGAGTAAGTACTTCTTCCCCAGTTACCGTTGCCAAACCAAGTAGTATTTTTACGTCCGACACGAAGCACGCAGCGCAATCCAGAACCTCGACGCTTCCCTGTTAAGTCAGAAACTTTATACTGGTCGAAGTATTTTCCGCAAGTTTTAGGTCTTGGTAAAGGCTTGTAGAAAGTAGATTTCACGGGAATCCATTCTTCATTCCAGGCACCAGTAACTCTAATTTTGGAGCCACCAACAAACTGTAATTTCAGATTACCGTTAAAGTTGCCGTTGAAATATTCTCCATTGCCGTGCATATCGGAAGCAAAACCAATCAGATTGCGACCTCTATAAAATGCCTGTCCAACATGACGATAGGTTCTACCGCCCCAGTTACCTTCTCCATACCAAGCTATCCGAGGCAGACGATTTCTTCTATTACCGCTAGCAAATTTTACACAACGGATACCTTTACCTTTAGCATTTCTCAAAGACTTAACAATATAAGTTCTTGTATGAGGAGCGCAAGTAAACTTTGATGTTGGCTTAATCTGAAATTCAGGCGCGGGTAGAGACGGTTGAGCGATTGCAACTGATGCTGTGGAAAGCATTAACATGCCGCCAAAAACCGCTGATTTTATAGTATTAACAAACATATTTAAACCTCATAAATAGCTTTTAGACTGTCTATAATCTAGATACGTATAGCCTGAAAAATTTATGCCGATATCAGTAAAATTATTTTGATAAATTCAGAAATTGCTCGGTTGTTAAACTGTTAAGCGTCTACTTTGTATACAGCAAGCGGGCAAGAAATTATTTTGCTTTTTCACCTTTCTATTGCTTGAGATAGAGTTCTGCTTGAATTTGTAGTGCTATAGCTCTTATACTATATTCCCTATACTGGCTTGTATTGTTTTATGCAATCGAGAAATAATCTGGTTGAGATATTTTCCACTTTCTTACAATTTGATGCAGACCGTTTTCGGGGTTGGGTAACTGATGCTAAACTGCGGCGGAGCATGTCTAACTGTCTAGAAAAAAATACTCGGGAAACTTCCGATAATTTTTGGGCAATTTACTGGTATAAAGTATGGCAAACTAAATCCCAGTCAACTGCCAAAGAACATCTCTTAGCTTATTTACAGGAAAGTTGTTACTGGAGTGCAGTAAAAGCAGCAAAGACATTTGCCAATATTCAGTATAATCTTTCTGACTGTTTTCAAGTCGCGATCGCAAAGTTTGATAAAGTTCTCAAAGGGTTTAATTTAAATTCCGGTTATCGGTTGAAAAACTATGCGAGTGCTGCTTTCGGCAGTATTATCCGCGATACATTGCGCCAGCGTCACGAAGTTGATATTTGTTCGGTTTGGAGTTTGTTACGCAAAACTAGTCAGAAGCGTTTGATTAAATCGTTGCAACAGTCGGGTTTGCCAAAAGATACAATTGCTAATTATGTGCTGGTTTGGAATTGTTTTAAGACTTTGTACGTACCAACCCAAAGTAGCAGCACCCGCCAGCTTCCCCGCCCTGAAGAAAAAATTTGGTTATCTATAAGTGAAGCTTACGCCAAACAAACGAATACAGCGATTGATTGTCAGACTGTAGAAACTTGGCTACTCAATTGTGCCACTTCGATTCGTAAATATCTTTATCCCACCGTAACTTCTATTAATGCTTCGGTTGGTGAAGATTCATTTGAATGGGTTGATAATATTGCAGCTAACGAAGAATCTTTATTAAATGAAATTATTGCCGCAGAAGAAGAGCAAAAAAAAGTTTCTCAACAATCCGAAATAAATACCGTCTTAATAAGTGCAATTACTCAACTAGATACACAAAACCAGCGAATTTTACAGCTTTATTACGGGGAAGGTTTAACTCAGCAGCAAATAGCCGAACAGCTAGAAATTAAACAGTACACAGTTTCTAGAAGATTGAGTAAAAACAAAGAAGCATTATTGCGCTGTTTCGCAAAATGGAGTCAGGAAAAGCTGCATATTTCTTTAACATCAGACATATTAAAAACTACCAGCACCGTAATGGAGGAATGGCTGCACAGTTATTACAGTCAACAGCGAGCAGTGAGCAGTTAACAGTGAGTAGCAAGTCGCAAGTAGTAAGAAATGCTCAATTACCAATTACCGATTACCAATGCCCAATTCCCTATACGCAATTCATCATGAACAATACTTCATTATTTACCTTCACTTCCCCGAATGACTTGATTTTGGAAATACCATTTAACGCTCAAAATCAAGCTTGGAATGAAAGTCGGAATTATTCTAATTCTGCAAATTGCTATCAAGCATATATGAATAAGCTTTGCCTTCTGGCAGTCTTACCCTGGTTAGAGTCAGAATTCGCTCAGCAGGCAAAGCTTTCGCCCAGTACCACTGCATTACCCAGCTTGTGGGAGCTGGTTAATGGATGTTCAATTACGCTAAATGACGGTACAAAATTTGTGTTAGTTCCCAATGAACATATTGATTTAAGCGAGTTGCTGGTTGCCCAAGAATGGGTAGATATTCCTAGTTTAATTGGGGATTATTATTTAGGAATACAAGTGCAGCCGGATGAAGGTTTTGTTCGAGTTTGGGGTTATTCTACTCATGCTCAGCTTAAAAATAATTCGAGTTATGATGCTGTTTTGAGGAATTATTCTTTAGATACAACAGATGTAACTACAGATTTAAGCGTATTAACGCTAAGCAAAGAATTTTGTCCCCAAGAAACAACCCGCAAGGAAATCCCACCCCTAGCAAGTTTGACTTCACAACAAGCCCAAAATTTAATTTCTCGTTTGGGAAATCCAGAAATATTAACCCCTCGTTTAGAAATTCCCTTTGCTATTTGGGGAGCTTTCATCGAACAGTTAAGTTATCGCAACAGTTTATATAAAAGAAGATTAGGATTACCACAACAGTGGCATGTAGTTGACTGGTTACAGAATGGGGTTTCCCGAATAGCAGAACAATTTGGTTGGAGAAGTTTTAATTTAGAAACGAGTATGGCAGGCGCTCGTAATGTAGAAGAAGTAGAAAAATCGGGAAAAATTCTTTCTCGTCAATTAACTATTGCGGGAAAGCAATATATTCTTTCAATTATCCCTAAAAACGAACTTGCAGGAATAATTTGGCGTTTTCAACTGCGTAACGCTGTGACAGGTGGTTTTATTCCCGGTGGTTTTAAATTAAGATTGCTTACCGAAGATTTACAAAGTTTTCCCAACAATGAGGATATGACTGCAACCGCAGTTGAAGAACTTTTTGTAGAAGTTATCTTACAACCAGGAGAAGGAATTGTTTGGGAAATTGAGCCACTTCCTGAAGATTACGATCGGGAAGTTTTGCGATTTTGATGTTTGGGGAATCTGGAATTGGGAACTGGTAGATAAAACCTCATCCTGCCTGCTATCTTATGTTTAGTTACATATACTTAGTTAGTAGTGATTAATTATTTATTATTATTTATTATGAAAAAGGAAATTCAGAAAACTGCTTCAGAATTTTTTCTTAATTCCAAGCCAGTGCAACCGGAATTGATATGACATTTTGTAAAGAAATAATTCTGCTTTCACAACTAAAAACCGGTTTTCTTTAAGCTTGTTGCCAATGGTGCAAGACAAGATGTGAATAATAACAAACCCAATTCGTTGTAAATTATAAGATTAACGTTAATCTACATATAATTTACTTTTATGACTGCTGGCATCAAAAATCAACAGGGTGAAATCGGTGTTGCTGTAGTAGGAACGGGATTTGGGAAGAAAGTCCATATTCCCGGATTAAAAGCTCATCCTCATACTCAAGTGGTAGCCGTTTACAATCGGGATTTAGACAAAGCCAAAGAGATTGCTCAATCAAACGACATCTCCCACGCTTGCGATAATCTCGCAGATATTCTCCAGTTACCCAAAGTGCAAGCAGTCGCCATATCAACACCCCCATTTCTACATTACGAAATGGGAAAACAGGTTTTACAAGCAGGGAAGCATTTATTTTTAGAAAAACCAGTTACTTTAAACGTTGCAGAAGCTAAAGAACTTTACCATATAGCCCAAGAAAAGAATTTAGCTGCTACCGTAGACTTTGAATTTCGCTTCGTACCTGGATGGCTGCTATTTTGCGAATTATTAGCTCAAAACTATGTCGGAAACAAACGTTTAATTACTATCAATTGGTTTGGTTCCTCCAGAGCTAACCCCGATCGCGCTTGGAATTGGTATTCTCAAAAAGATAAAGGTGGTGGTGCTTTGGGTTCTTTGGGTTCTCACACCTTCGACTACATTCACTGGTTATTTGGAGAAGTACGTCGAGTCAACGCTCATTTTACCACCGCAATTCCTCAACGACCAGATGCCACAACCGGGGAAATGAAACCTGTAAATACAGACGATACCTGCGCGTTAATGCTGGAATTAGCCGATGGAACCCCCTGTCAAGTTTCTATTAGTGCGGTAATTTTCGCACCACGAACTCATGTAATAGAAGTTTATGGTGATGAAGGAACATTAATTTTAGCTAGCGAAAATCAAAAAGATTACGTACACGGATTTCGGGTTTGGGGTGCGAAAGCAGGTAAACCAGTTGCAGAAATTGAAATTCCCAATCGGTTAACATTTCCTAAAAACTATGCAGACGGAAGAATTTCTGGATTTTTGCGAGTAGTAGATCAATGGGTACAAGCGATTAATAGCGGAGAATCCACAACACCATCTTTACGTGAAGGAATTTATTCTCAGTTGTTGATGGATAAATCTCACGAATCGAATGAAACATCTAATTGGGTGAATGTACCAAGTTTAAATACAATTGTTTAGGTTCGTAGTTGCGCTTTAGCGCCAAAATTGTAATGCGCCAAAGCGTAACTAAGAACATATTTTTATTTCGATACATTCTTCACAATTATTTCGGTTAATTTCTTTTAAACTGACAGACATAATCGTATTTGAGATACAGTTATAGTTAAAATAATACTAATGCCTTAAGCGTTATTTATATAACGAGAATAAGCACTGTTGCGTAATTACGAACCTGGGTTAATATAATCTTTACCAATAATAAAGTGTTGGGTTACGCTTTGCTTCACCCAACCTACTAACTACGAACAAATCTAAACTTAAAGAAACCCGGTTTTTTCAAAAAACCGGGTTTATAACACTTAACTGTTAACTGCTCACTGATTGCTTGCTGTTTTCTGGCGACGGTAAAGTTCAATCATATTTTTTCCGATTTTTACATCGTAGTTACCAAAAAAATCGTGTCCTAAAAGTCCGGTGTCTGCATTGGGGGCTATTGCAACTCGAACGTTATTAACTTTGGCTCCACCAACACCAATTGATTTAACCTGCCCCGTTTTTAATTTGATTACCGAACCATCAGCGATGCTGGCTTGAAGAGTACCCGAAGGTTTTAGCTGTAAAGCATTTGCCATTGATTGAGTAATTAAGGTACCGCTAGCACCGGTATCAAATATCATCTCAAAAGTTTTTTTGCCGTTAAATGTAACATCTACTATGGGAGTATTGCCGCTGCGACGCTTGATAGGAATTTGATAAACTCCTGTATCCACAGGTTTGACAGGTGTAATACCGCAAAGACTTCCCAAATTAATGGTTCTACCATCCTCAGTTGTCATAAAACAGGCTCCAGGATCGTTAGCCTGAGTGGTATTGCCCGAAAGTAAAATAAATAACGTAGATATAACTGTAACTCTGGTAGTCCACCAACTGAAAACACTTTTCATATATTATTTTCCTAATTTAGCCGAACCTGCTTATTATTAGAGTACCCATATGCATATAAAAATTTAGCTCGACCGTATGAAGGTATGGTGAACAGTTAACAGTTAACAGTGAGCAGTGAGCAGGGAATATATTTAATTTCAAAGACTTTTGTATGCTCGTCGTTAAGCTTTAATGACAGATGTTTCAATTTAACCATATTTAATATCAGTGGAAACTGATGACTGATGATCCACACCCTCCGGGTGAACAACTGCTGAGTGATAACTGTTCGCTGTAAAAATGTGTTTAATTCTCGTTTACTTGCTTAACATTAATGATGAGAGGTGATGAATTATTGCTTTTCGCAACAACAACGTATGTATGATAAATATGAGTAATCAGCAACGAAAATCTAGGCTGGGCTGGTCTTTGGATGAAAGAGACCCTAAATTTATTGAATTATTTATGCCAATTTGGGAGTGGTTTTACCGCAACTATTTTCGCGTCAAAACAGATGGTTGGGAAAACATTCCTCCCGAGGAGCAAGTACTGATAGTTGGTTCTCATAATGGGGGAATGGCAACTCCCGATATGATTATGATGATGTACGATTGGTTCCGTAGATATGGCACCGAACGTTTAGCCTATGGTTTGATGCATCCCTACGCTTGGCAAGTGAGTCCAGAAGTCGGTAAAATAGCCCAAAAAACCGGCGCGATCGCAGCTCATCCCAAACCAGCAAGTGCTGCTTTAAAAAAAGGTGCCAGCGTTTTGGTTTATCCGGGGGGACAATACGATATGTTTCGTCCTTACAACCAGCGTTACAACATTAATTTTGCCGGTAACAAAGCTTTTATCAAATTAGCTTTAAGAAACGAAGTTCCAATCATTCCAGCAATTTCTGTAGGGGCGCACGAAACTTTAATTGTTTTGGGTGACTTTTACGAAATCATGAAACAATTGAATAATATGGGTTTACCTTGGCTATATCGTTTAGATCCTGGAGTATTTCCCATATATTTAGGTTTACCTTGGGGTTTAGCAATCGGACCTTTACCAAATATACCGCTTCCGGTACAAATTCATACTCGCATTTGTAAACCAATTATTTTTAAAAAATACGGCGCGGAAGCATCAAAAAATCGCAATTATGTAGATGATTGTTACAACTTGGTTTGCACGTACATGCAGCAAGAAATGGATAAGTTGGCAAGGGAAGTTAATAGATGATGGGAATAGGGAATAGGGAATGGGTAATTTAATATGGAAGTTATTTTAAACGACATTACCAAGTTACAAGTTGATGCCATAGTTAATGCTGCGAATACGAGTTTGCTCGGTGGTGGTGGAGTTGATGGAGCAATTCACAGAGCAGCAGGAAAAGAACTTGTTATGGAATGTCGTTCTTTAGGAGGATGTAAAACTGGTGATGCAAAATTAACTAAAGGATATAATTTACCGGCAGATTTTATTATTCATACAGTTGGGCCAGTTTGGCAAGGTGGTAATAATGGCGAGCCAGAGCTTTTAGCTAGCTGTTATCGTAAATGCATACAAATCGCTCTCGAGCATAAATTTGAATCATTGGCTTTCCCTTGTATTAGCACCGGTATTTATGGTTATCCTCAAGATAAAGCTGCTGAAATTGCGGTGAAAACTTGTTCGGAAGAATTGAAAAATAAAAATTCTCAGCTAAAAATTATTTTCTGCTGCTACGGACAAGATAATTATGATATTTATCAAAGGATTTTAAATAAATTGTGATTGTAGGGTGTGTTATCGCGGAGCGTAACGCACCATATGTTAGTCAACTAATTACAGGTAATAAAAAACCGCAGAGACACAAAGAGCGCGGAGGGAAGAGATTATAGAGAGTTTGTTGGTTATGAAGTACAGCGCACCATTTAATTACAAAGTAAATTATCCAAAGAAAATAAATCAACAACATGGGGACACGAATCTTTTTTTATGTTCACATAATTTCTCCACATAGTTAACTCATCATCGCTTAAATAATTAACCCAATCTCCGACAACTCCTTTACGTATATGAGCTTTTGACGGATTATTTTTATCACCAACTTCCCGAGAAACTAAAACATCAGATAAATTTCCTTCCGTATCAAGATGTCCTTCTGCCATAGATTTTTGTTTCATACTTTGAAAATCAGTTGCTCTAGAAATCTCTTCAGCGTTATAAGATTCAACTCCAATAAACTCAGCGAGTTTATGTATAGCTGAAATGGCATTATCTTTTTTCATATCCTCATATCTTAAAAATAATGCATCAATTTTTCCTGCTTCAGATGCTTGTAAAAATTCTTCGTGATAGTCGAACCAATCACCGCCTTCATATTTTTCTGATAGCGCTATTTCGGAAAAGAAATGACTCCACGACCCGTTATAATAAAAAAGATATTTTTTACCTCTGATATGATGCCATGCAGAAACAAAAGTATCTAGAGGATGCCTTATACATTGAATTATTCTTGCAGGTTGTTTAATCAAACCGACACTGGCATGAGATTTAAAAAATCTTGGAGATTCCATTTTATCCAATTCTGAAAACGTTGAACGCCAGTTTTCTCCACTTGCAGCCCTATCCAACCACAAACAAAGCTCTATATTACTAGCTCCAGTTGAAATACCTTTTTGGGGAACTTTGTTTATTAAATGTTCAAGAATTGATATAGTCCAAGTTGTGCCAGACTTTGGATAAGTTGCTACATAAATATCGCTATCTCTATTTACAAAATGATTTAATACATTATCCATTCCATTTTTGGTAATAAAAGGCGCAGTATAAAAGTTTTCTGGTGCATTTGCATCAAACGAACGGGGTATACAGTTCATTTGCGGAATTAGAGATAGTTCTTTTTCCATTATTACTGCTCCTTGAATAACGAAATTTTTCGCATAGTGGTTATTAACGATAATATCTTTAATTACACTTGTATGAAAATTAGATATTCCGATTCAACTAATGAAATTGAAATAAACCCATCTAGAAACGATCTATTAAATCTATCCAATAAATTATTAGAAGATGGTGCCCAAATAACAGCAACAATAGAAGAAAATTCTAAAGCTGCTCCTTATGAAAGATTTTTATCTGGTATCAAGGTAAAAGTGTTACCCAAAGAACTTGTAGAGTTCCAAGTCACTTCAAATGATAGACTTTTGATAAAAGGCGATCGCCATAAATTATCTATGTTATGTGAGGTATTGTTATCGCTTACAGAAGACTGGAGTATAGGCGAATATCCTACCTACAAACACCTCCACATAGAGCATCTTACTTTTGACTACCTTTCTTCAAATTCAATACCAATTGTAGTCGTATACGCATGAAGTTTTTTTCTTTCTACAAACATTACAAAAAATCATACAACCTTATCAATGTTGGGTTTCTCTGTGTTCAACCCAACCTACCATACTGCATCGTCACACACCCTACAACAAATATTTCAAGAAACACGCCAAAATATCCCAGAAACACTTCGATGGTGCGTGACGATATGAACTACTTTGTAATCACCTATCAAAATAATCTGCATCGTCACACACCCTACAACTATGCTCTTGCGGACACGCTACGTTAAGGCTCAAGCGAACCTACCATAACTTTTATCTGGGAAAAAAGTTAGCTTGTTCGTAGTTGCGCTTTAGCGCAACTACGAACAATAGGTTGACTTCTATCAAAATTGTAGTATAACTGTAATATAAGGACTTTTGCGATTCCTTCCCTTTTCAAAGCCTCTCTTCTCCTAGGAGAGGGGTTTGGAAAGATGTACAACATTTATTAAATTAGGAAAAATATCATGGTTGTTCCCCGAACGCGCATCCGAAATATCGGTATCTCCGCTCACATAGACTCTGGAAAGACGACATTGAGCGAGCGCATTCTCTTCTATACGGGTAGAATCCATGCAATTGAGGAAGTACGTGGAGGTGGTAAGGGTGCCACTATGGACTTCGGTGATTTGGAGAGAGAACACGGTATTACTATCTCTTCGGCTGCTACTAGTTGTCAATGGCAAGGTACACAGATTAATTTAATTGATACTCCCGGACATATCGATTTTACGATTGAAGTTGAGCGTGCTTTGCGCGTACTTGACGGTGCTGTAATGGTACTTTGTGCTGTTGCTGGGGTGCAGTCTCAGTCGATTACTGTTGACAGACAGATGAAGCGTTATAGCGTACCTCGTATAGCCTTTGTCAATAAGATGGATCGAACTGGTGCGAATCCGTTTAAAGTTGTGGAAGCAATGCGTGATTCTTTGAATTTGAATGCATTGTTGTTGCAATACCCTATCGGTGCTGAAAGTGAGTTTGAAGGGGTTATCGATTTAATTGCAATGGAGGCTCATTTTTATGAAGGTGAAAATGGCCAAAATTGGGTTAAACGAGAGATTCCCGACGAATTGAAGCAAGAAGCGGAAAGCTCGCGAGAGAAAATGCTTGATACTCTATCTTTGTTTTCTGAAGAGATGACACAGAGATTGGTAGAGGATGAAGAAGTTTCTCAGGAGTTGATTTGGAAAACTATCCGGCAAGCAACTTTGAATTTAGAGCTTGTACCCGTACTATTAGGTTCGGCTTTCAAGAATAAGGGAGTGCAGAATCTATTGGACGCTGTTTCTCTTTATTTACCTTCCCCTGTAGATAAGGAATGCATTACCGCAACAGTTTGTGAAACTGGTGAATCTGTAAATGTTAATTTGAATTCTGATGCACCTTTGGTTGCTTTAGCGTTCAAATTAACGATGGAGTCTTTCGGACAATTAACTTATATCCGCGTTTATTCAGGTATTCTCAACCAAGGCGACACCATCTATAATTCCCGCACTGGGGAAAAGGTGCAGGTTGGTAGATTATTAAAAATGCACGCTAACAAGCGAGAAGATATAAACCAAGCTGTCGCGGGGGATATCGTAGCGCTTATGAGTGTTGATTGTGCTTCGGGAGATACATTCTGTTCGTCAGAAACACGAGTATCTTTAGAAAATATATTCGTACCCGAGCCTGTAATTACTTTGGCGATTGAAGTTAAGAAAAATCAGGATTTGGATAAAGTATCTAAAGCCTTAAATCGCTTTCAAAAAGAAGATCCCACCTTCCGCGTCAAAGTAGACAAGGAGTCAAATGAAACATTGATTTCCGGTATGGGTGAACTGCACCTAGAAATTTACATCGAGCGGATGAAGCGGGAATATTACTTAGATATTGCAGTCGGTAAACCTAAAGTATCTTATCGGGAAGCGATTTCTCAACGAGCCACCTTTGATTATAAATTGAAAAAACAAACTAGCGGCCCCGGACAATACGCTCACGTAGTTGGGTATATTGAACCTTGTGAAGAACAGTTTGTATTTGAGAATAAAGTCTTTGGTGGTGCGATTCCTAAAGAATATATCGGAGGAGTAGAGAAAGGTTTTCTGGAAGCGATGAATTTGGGAATGCTAGAAGGATATCCGGTGATGGGGGTAAAAATAGTTTTAGAAAACGGTTCCCATCATATGGTTGATTCTTCGGAGTTTGCTTTTAGAATGGCTGCTCAACAAGCATTTGCTCAAGCTTTTATGAAAGCTAAACCTCATTTGCTCGAACCAATCATGTCAGTTGAAGTGGAGACACCAGACGAATTTTTAGGAAGAGTTCAAGGTGATTTATCTTCAAGACGAGGTTTATTATTGGGTTCTCAAACCATGCAAGGATTTACAATTGTTCGTGCTGAAGTACCCTTAACGCAAATGTTTGGATATTCCGGTAACTTGCGCTCCTTGACTTCCGGTATGGCTACGTTTTCAATGCAGTTTGCTTGTTATCGGCAAGCGTAAATATTCGGTTGAGTGCAGTAAAGTGATACCTCACCTCGCCTTCCGGGCACCCCTGGGAATACGGTGAGGCTGTGATTTGTATTCTGCTCAACTGCAAAGCACTATAATCTTACAGATGCGGTTTTAATACCGTGTCTGTAGATTTTTTAGACGCAATAGCTGAGAAATGTATAAATTACTCTTTGAAAAAGTTGTAAATCATTTTTAGATATTTGAAAGGTAGTACCCTGACGACTTAGAAAGCGCCAGTTTTGCTATATCGAATAACTATTAATGATATTACTGCCACGGTAGTAGAGGAGTGTAATAAAAGTGAAAAATAGAAAGTTAATTAAAATAAGATTATCATCTTATAATAAATATACTCGTTTATTAATAACGCTTATATTTCTTTTTTTCATTCCTGTTTTGATAACCTCTAAAATAGGGATAGCTATTTTCTCATTCGTGAAATTAACAGCAATTTTAACAGCAGTCAAAACATTTTTACTACGCCCAAAAGATTTGTATTTATGTATAGTGCTTGCTTGTTTAGCTCTTGTTGGTGATTTAATTTATCTGTCTGCACCGGAAAGCTATACCTGGCTGGCATTTATAGCTCATTTAATTAGTTCGGGATTTTTAATAGTATCAATTCTTTTTATCACTCGCGATATAGTTACGAGCAAAAAAGTTAATCGCGACACTATTATTGGTAGCATTTCAATTTATTTATTAATTGGAATACTATGGTTTTTAGTATATTTAAATATTCAGCTATTTGATGTCAATGCATTTTCTTATTTGGGTAAGGCAGTGCAGAAACCATTTGACTTACTTTATTTTAGTTTTACAACTTTAACTACTGTGGGTTATGGTGATATTGTTCCGGTAAATTCTGCCGCTAAAGCTTTTGCAAATATGGAAGGAATATTTGGTGTATTATTCCCGGCTGTATTTATTGCTAAATTAGTTGGAAATTTACCAAACTCCTAAAACATCAGATTGACAAGAATAAGTAGTTAAACAGAATTAATTACACATTGTCATTGCTTCGTTCGCAATGACGGTAAATATTTTTGTTCACTTACTTAAATAAAAACTGATAAACCCGGTTTTCAACAAACCGGATTTATTTATCAAAAAAAATATTTTGTTCAACCCAAAATACTGCTTAACTATTAACTTGAAAAACCTGAGAAATATTTTTTAATAAGTCCTTTTCTTCAGCAGAAAATTCTGCATCAGCCATTGCTAAATCGTTACATACCAATAAAACCTGAGCTTTGACAGCTTCGCTTTCAATACGAGTATTGATATCTTTTAAGAAAACATGCATTTTCTCATCATTCGATAAAGCCGTTCTAATTTTAGGCGTAACCTTACCAAAATAAAATTCTAAAGATAAAGGCGATTCCCATTTTATACTGGTTGCATATTCTTTGATTGCTTCATCTTCTGCAAGTTTGAGATTTTTATCGCTGTACATTATCATCATCATTAATTCGATGATTGCTTCTCGCTCGTTTTGAGTTACATCTTGCTTGGCAATTTCACTCAAGGATAAACGCAATTTATCTCGCATTTTTTTATTTATACCAATACACCGTTTATATCATATGCAAGTTAACAACTATATTAAAGTGATTTATTATACACTTGAGTAGGAGATGAATAAATAAATGCTTTTGACAATTTCCGTAAAAAAATGGGGCGGGCTTTTTAACAAGCCCTTGGGTTCTAGCCAAGGGACTCGTCCGTTCTGGGTCGAAGACCCAGAACGGGAAGCCCGCCCCATTTTTTAAGGTTTCATCTCGTGACTTTGAATTGGATATAATTACGTAATATTTGCAAATGCCTGTCAGCCCAGAGTAAGCTTAATCTTGGATTTTACTGGCGTAAGTTTTATCTAAAATTTTTACGTCAAGAAACTCAGGTTGGTAAGCTTGAACATAGTTGAGTAATTTATCTAAATCTTCTTTATTGGTTAATCCGATACATCCTGCCGTACCATCTTCCCCATTGTTTTTTTCAAAAGATGGATCGACATGAAAACCTAAAGCCGAACGTTCTGTTTTAAACTTAGGCTGTATTGGTAGAAAATGCTCTCCTGCTTCGGCGATCGCACCTGGAATTGTAGAGGTAGCAACAGTATATTTCCCATCTGGTAAAGGAGCCTCGGTGCCGCTTTGGTGGCGGTTTCTGGTTTGCGTAAACTTTCTTCCCGATACTCCAATCAAGCTATGAACTAACTTTCCATCTGCATATAGACTAATTTTGTAGAGAGGATTATCCAGAGCATTGGTTTGTCCTGTTGGCGTTAGAGTCATAAAATTACCAAAATAATTAAGCGGGTTAGTATTTCTAGTGGCAATTTTGGAGTCTTGTGAATTGGGCTTTGGGCTTTGATTGGGAGTAACAAGATTATTAATTTGTTTTTCTTGTTGTTTTGATTGACAGCTAACAAGTATCAAAGAAATCAAAGAAAACAAAAAGATTCGGATTAACATTAGCCCAGCATGAATTTCGATGTTTCTCAAATGTAATTGCTTTGTTATACATTCCACCTGAGAAAATTCACTTATTTTTATTTTTGTAGAGAATTACTTAGCTTGTGTTGTTGAATTTAAATATCTGCTTTGACCGAAAATAAAGGGATTCAAGCCCCGCCCTTGTAGGGCGGCTTTCTATAATAATTATGATATTGTTTAGATATAGCGTTATTAA
Organism: Rivularia sp. MS3; assembly: GCA_019192545.1. GTDB lineage: Bacteria > Cyanobacteriota > Cyanobacteriia > Cyanobacteriales > Nostocaceae > Rivularia. Next base: position 52,792 of record JAHCMI010000038.1, read on the forward strand.
TAGTTAATAATCGGTGAAAGCTAGTACTTCGCCACATTAGTTATGAGGGCTGAATCATTGTTCTTAGTGGCGATTTAGCGCTGTAAGCGGAGCTTTCTCGCAGAGTAGCGTAACTACAAACCGAGTGTATTCTTTGGGACAAGGTACTAACTCTTAACTCCTAACTCCTTCATTACCTGCAACCACTCCGAAGGTGTTCGTAAAGTTTGCTTGAGAAAATCGCTATCAAGTCCGCTAGAATTTGCTTTATATAGAAGAGTCGCATAACTATAATTGCGAGCTTGTTTTTTAAAGTTATCGGCACCGTGAGCGGAAATTAATTCTGTTAATTTTTCTTCTACCTTAGTAATTATTTTGGGAGCAAGAGATAATAAATTATTCATCCATCGCTCTTTTTCAATCATAAAATTAGATAATTCTGGATTTCGCGAATCCCTATCGCTGCAAATAGCTTTGATTTTGTCCCATTTATAAGTATTCCAGGGTTTAGCCATCATCACGGGTAATTGCCATTTCGGAATTTCTTCACGCCAATAATCTTTGGCTGCTTGTACCTGTATAATTTCAAAGCTAGGTAAAATTAATCCGGTTAATCTTGCACCATGACAAGCGGCAGTATCAATACCGTAAACTTTTCCTTCAACTATCAACGGATTATCGCCGACGACATGATGACCAAAAATTACTGGTTTTTCGCCAGTATATAATTCGCTCCAGTATGTATCTCCGTAGCGTTTCGATAAATGCTTCTCACCAGCAGTACAACCGCATAAAACTTCTTCTCTTTGTTTCTCAATTGGTATATCATTTTCTACTGCCGCATGAACCAAAATTGCTTCTGCGGTTTCATGATAGTAGGGTAAATGACTTGCCCATTCCAGAAATTCTTCGTAGCGATCGCCAAATTGTAGTTTAACGATTTCTTGAGAGTAGGAAAGGGTTTTGCGTAAGTGTTTGCGCTCGTGATTGCCCATCAATACGATGGTGTTGGGACGATTTCTGAGAAAATCATATACTTTAACCGAATCAGTACCCCTATCTACAATGTCTCCCAGCGACACCAAACAATCTTCTTGAGTTATTTTGGCTTTGGCTAATAGTTCAATAAGTTCCTGATAACAACCATGAATATCGCCAACTACTATTGTTCGCATGGTTCGAGTGTGAGAGTTAGGGGAATGATGTGCTAATACAGTATAGCTTAGGGCTTATTAATAATGCTGCAAGATGTCAGAATATAAATGAATATTGGAAGCAAGATATTAATATTTATAACCATTACTGTTTGTATTGCTATTCTTTCAATTAGCATTTATCCCGGTGCTTTGGCTAGTTTATGGTTTGCATTTGTATTAATTTCAATTATCTGCTTACCAATATTTATAGTTGTGGGTATTTTTGCGTTGATAGTTTTAGGTAGACGGGGGGTATTTAGTAAATATAATATTCCTTGGAGGCTAATTAAAACAACTGCTGGGATAGTACTTTTATCTTGTATCCTGCTTAAATTATATATTCCCCGTCGTTTGGCTTTTTTTGCATCGCAATCGGCATTTGAACAAGTTATAGTAAGCGGAAAAATAACCGCAAATCAGCAGTTTGGTTTGTACAAAGTTGATAAATATGCTGTTGTTTTTGATGGTGGCAAATATTTTCGAGTTAACACCAGTGGTAATGGATTTAGTCCTGATATAACTTCCTATGGCTTTGTCTATCAACCCAATCTTAAAGTAAGTCCATTTGGTAATGCGAATTATCAAGTATTTAATTTGTATGGAAATTGGTATTGGTTTCAAGCATCTAATGATTATTAATAAACGTGCAGGTGAATGAAAAAAGTTGTATCCAGCTTTTAGCTAATCTAGGTTTAATACGCGAGCGCCGTCTATAGGATTTTGGTGCGTTAGGCTGAAGCCATAACGCACCCTACAAATTCTATATACCAATTACTGGATTCAAAATAAAACATATAAATCCTGTTACAAATTGACTATTCATTACCTATTACCAAACCCCACAGATAGGATTAGTTTTTCCCAAAAATAATATTACAACATAATCAAACCCAATCTCACCCCGACAGCAACAGCTTCGGTGCGCGTCGAAACATTTAGCTTTTGAAAAATTGAGGAAACGTGAAATTTAACGGTATGCTCTGAAATATGTAGCTGTTGGGCTATGGCTTTATTACTTAAACCGGAAGTTAGCATTTGCAAAATTTCAATTTCTCTATTGGTTAATTTTTCATGGTGTTGTAGATTAGTTGATTTTTGCAACTGTAAATTATCAACTATATCGGGATGAAACACTACTAAACTCGAAGCAACCGCTTCAACTGCTGCGATGATTTCAGATTCTGTACTGTTGTGCGGCAATATTCCTTTAATTCGGGCAGCCAAAATCGTTTCTAAGTTTATATCTTCGAGTTCATCTACAAGAATAATAGTCGCACAAATAAACTGTTGCGATTGCGAAATGGATTCGTAATCTTGATTATTCCAGTCAAGCAAAATTATGTCGGGCTGTAGCCGTGCAATATCATCTGTGAGAGAATCAATATCTGAAATACTTTTGACTACCTGGAATTTTGAATTATCTTCCAACATTGCCGACAACCCCATTCTAATAACTGGAGAAACTGCAATGACTATAATTTTGATTGGGAATTGGGGATTGGGCATAGATAATTGGGGGCACTACTACTCGTTTTCATTAAAATTGACGGGAAGCGGGGAGGCAGGGGGAGAAAATAATAAAACCCTGTTTTATAAACCCGTCAAAACTAATGAAATGAACTACTACACTTCGGAAGTTGTTTTATAGTTATCGAAATCCAAATTCAAATTAATCTGTTTTCCACTTCTGAAAATTTGTAATTCCGACTTTATTACATAAATAGACATCTCCGAAAAAGACTCATTCTTCGTTGCAAACCTAACCCTCCTACCCACTTCCTTAAGAGGGAAGGGGGCTTTTTAAGCCTCTCTCCTTGTAGGAGAGAGGTATTTTTTATTTCCGAAGATATCTATAAATAGAAAAAATCATAATTATCTAATGTCTTATTCCGTAGGGTGCGTTATAAACGGGACGTTTTAAAGCACCGCTTTACTGTGCGTGATGCGTTACGCTCCGCGATAACACACCCTACTTTTTCGGGTAAATAACAACTACATTGCTCTTTCACCTACAGTTAAATTCAATTCAACTAACTCGCCACCGCGTACAATTTGGATTTTGAAGCTTTCACCGACGCGGAAACTTTCATTCAGCAATGCCAAAATATCGCTGGTATCTTCTACTGTATTACCGTCAAAACTAATTAAAATGTCTCCTAAAAATATACCTGCTTTTTCAGCAGCGCTATTAGGCTCGACATTGACGACAATTACACCACCGTTAGAAGTTAAATTTAAAGAATTTTTCAAATTATCCGGCAATCTTACGGGCTGCATCCCCAAACCTAAATAACCGCGAGGAATTTTTCCTTTACTAAGTAACTGTTCGACAACTCTATTAATTGTAGAAGCAGGAATAGTTAAAGCCGTACCTCTTCTGCCAGTGGTATTCATGCCGATAACTTTTCCCGAAGCATCCACCAAAGCACCACCGCCAAATCCTGGGTATAGCGAAATATCTGGACGAATAAACCTGTCGATTTTTCCACCATACATGCTCTGCCATTCACCACCCACAACACTAACCGCACCCATTGCAGCCCGAATATCTCCTTCATTACTTCTAGCTAATGCTAAAACTAAATTTCCAACTTTGAGATTTGCAGCCTCTCCTATGAAAGAAACAGGAATATCAATATTCTCAACTTGAAAAACTGCTACATCGGTACTGGGGTCGCGCCCTAACAATGAAACTGGCTTTTTATCCCCATTTTCTAAAGTTATAGTTAATTCTTCATAACGTTTAATAGATTCATCAGAAGTCACAATAATACCTTTAGACCAGTGAATACCGCTAGGAGAAAAGCGTCTGTTGCCGTTGATTGATACAATAGCTTTTCCCGATTGTTCGACGATTTCGGCAATGTTATCCGATAAAACTTGCAAGGTAGACATAAATAATATTTGGTAAATCCGATGTCTGTATTTTGGCATTCTGTATCTATATAAAACATCAGATATTTGGGGGGATTTACACCTGGAAAAATGGGTAGGTATGTGACTTAGGGTTTTAGCAAAGCATAATCTCACCAGCAATTAGACAGCAAATCGATGCCTAGCTTCACAAAATGATTAATTAAACGCAATTTAATACTAAAGAGCTTGATTTTTAAAGAAACATAATTAATACTTCTAGGATAAACAATTTTATCTTCCTAAAAATAGATAAAAACTCTCAAATTGCTAAAAAAGCTTTCCTGCTGCACGTCATTTATACTTAATGGTTTATGTATATATTTTTATTTACATTCAGTATTTCTGATTAAAAACAAACAACAGTCATCTTATCTATAATGAAGATTGCTTTTATTTCAGTAAATACCCCTTCATCAAGCTAAAAATATTCTTACCTATCCACACAACATACTTAAGTAAATAGCTGTTAATTAATTGAATTGCTAGCACTCAGTAAAGAAGCCCGAATCCCTCTTGCGGATGATATGTTACTTCCATTAGCTTTGATATAGCGAAAACACACAAAAGCTTTTTTATTTATACAGAAGGGAGTTCAAAGAAATGAAGTTATTTAACAAATTAGGAATTATTACTGCTGGTGTAATTTTGGGTTTTAGTGGTTTTCAAGGACAAGCAAATGCTAACGTTTCCGTATTTACGGATAGAACAGCATGGGAAAATGCTCTTTCTGGTGCTTCATTTGAAACAGAAACTTTTGATGGTGCACAATCAAGCTTCGAGGCTAATTCTACTGGAAATGTAATTGGTAACTCTCTCAATGTCGATTTAATTGGAGGTGTTGGAGATACTGGGCCTACAGGTCTTGCTGGAAATGGCTTTTTCGAGGGAGAAATCGATAGTTCAGGTGATGATGCTCTAACACTTCAATTTAATACCAGTAGTGCTATAACAGGCTTTGGTATTTTAGGACTGCAAGATGATAGTGTCTCTAGTCCTGGTGGTTTAGACCTCGAAGAAATAGGTGTTGAAGTTAATGGAGAAAAGTTTTTAATCAGTGACATTTTAGGATTAACTGATAGTAGTGATGGTCAGAGCGTTTCTACTGTTGAAAACGTCGATCCAATTTCATTTATTGGTTTTATTTCAGATTCGGAGATAAATAGCTTCAATTTGCTTCATGGGGATTTGGTCGCACCTGGTGAAGTTTCAGGTGGTAATGAAAACTTTTATATCGATGGTATCGTTACTGCATCTACTACACCAGTAGCAGTACCGGAACCAGCTTCGATGTTAGGACTTTTAGCTGTAACTGGTGTCGGTGCAGCTTCTCTCAAACGCAAGTTAGCTAAAGCAAAGTAAGCACAAAAAGCTTAGATATGACCCTCGCTGCGGACATATCGTAACTAATTTAGCGGACATGATATTACAGGTCGGTTAAATATTATTTTAAGCTCTCTAATCCTGATAATGAAGGATTAGAGAGCATATTCGATTTTGGTGAAGTACATCAGTGGTAGCAGATTAAAAATCCACTTGATAGTTACTGAAAAAATAATTGGGCAAAATCCTTTAAGACTTATGCAAAGCCCTACTTTTCAGGGGGTTGGGGGATCTAAATAGTTGAGATACTTTATTTCTCTTGTGCTTGCTTAAATCCTGACCTTAATAAAAGAGCTAAAACTCTGACTACAAACTTTTTTTTACCGTAGATTATAATAACTTTTTCCTATTAAGTTATTGTTTTGAAATTGTAGGGTAACGCTCCAATATGGATTTATATCGCCGACATTCTGAGCATTATAGTTATTTGCATAAATATCTTGATTGTTCCACTGATATATTTTCTCATTAATATGGGTATCGCCAAGATTTATATTATTCTTATAAATTAAAACACCATCCCACCCTATAATTGAACGAACTTCATCATATGACATTCCTTCGGAGATAGAATTGTATAGCTGCTGATTTATTAGAGATTGAATATTGATTTGTCTAATTTTGAATTTTTGAGTTTGACGAGATTTACGATTGGACAACTGAAATAAAGAATTAATCGCCAAAGATGAAAACTCTTTGTTTAAAAAAACTCTTTGAGAATAAAACAAAGCAATCCAGCCAGATAATGCTACCGATAATAAAAATGAAAATTTCATAATTAAAGGGCGGATTTTCCGCCCTACAACTTTGATTAATATTATGAAGAAAAATCTATTCTTCCCAGCAATTGAAATAGAAAAAATACAATGTGTATTTCTTCCAAAATCACAAACGCAAAAACGTGCGATTCTCAAGAAAAGGCAGTATAAATAGTTTGCGAACAAATACTAACGAACTCCTGCGCTGGTTTCATGAGCATTAGTATATGCATTGGTACGAGTTTTGATAGTACCGTAAACATTTTCGTATGTTTTTTCGCGGAATCTTCCTTCAAGTACCGAACCTGCATAATGTTCGGTTTTATATCCACTACCATATTTTTTCTTAGGTGTGTACTTACCCCCAAATTCTTTATCCTCAGTTTCGTAAAAGCTATTTTTGCTAGAATATTCCCCACCTGCATGTTTTTTACCTCCATCTTCATAGTAGAATTTTTCAGAATATGAAGCATAATCTTCATTTCTGTAGGAGTGAGTCTTGGAATCAAGATTTAAATTAGTTTTGGTAACACTATTTCGATTAGTCCATTCGTTACGAACAAAAGTTTCACCAGCTAATACTGGGGTAGCGATAAAAGACGCTAGAAATGCTAAAGCAAGTACTTTTTTCATGAGTTAATTCTCCTTGTTTTCGTTGTTATTTTCAGCCTCATATTTATATTTAGGTAATTTTTGAGGCTCGAACCTTCTAGAGCTTTTAGGTTCATTTGTAGATTTTCTGTATAAAGAAACCCCTTTACAAATATTGGAAAGAGTTGGAAAACTCTCGGGGTTTAATCTAACACCCGCACCGATTAATTCGGCACAAGCGCGAGCATTTATAATTTCTAAATCATATTTAGTCTTGCTAGAAATAGTTTCAGCCATTTGCTCGCAGGTTTTAGCGACTTTTCCTCCTAAAGGAATAATAAAAGCAGCATTTACACCATAGGAAGCATTATCGTCAAAACTAATTCCATCATAGGTATTGTAAGAACTTCCTATAATCAAAGATGGTTTTGGACAGATAACTTGTCTTCCACCTAAACCTTGTATTTTATAGGTTGCAGATTCACCAACGTTATAGACTCCCGTTTGATTTATAGCAGCAGCATTCTGTTGCTGGTTATCTAATCTTTGTTCTTGATTTGGTTGAGAAGTCGAATTTAGAGAGTTATTAATAGGTTGTGTCTGCGCTTCTACCTTTGCATTTATTGCTAAGGTTAAAGAGAGAGATAATAACCAATAATTAATTATTAGTCTGAAAATTTGTCTAAACATTGGAACAATTTCTTACGATGAGTAAGTTAGGATACTATGAGTCATCAATCATACTAATAGTGGTATTCATCTCCTTAGTTAAACGACTTTTTATTCTTTAATATTCAGCTTTATTAATTATCGAGCTTTTAGCTTTTAGCGATGTTGGCTTAAATACCCTATCGTCACGAGATGGAACCTTAAAAAATGAGCGTGTCAGCAGACAGAGTATCCTTTGAACAGAACCGCTAAGTTTTAAATCCCTATCCAATTGCAAGCGGTGGAGCTAATAGCTAACAACTAATAGCTAATAGCTTTAACATAGTCAAATAATGCCACTGTCCTCTATGGATTGCTAGGGGTATTTAGTGGGGAAAAGTGGGGTAGTAAAATTAATCTAAATTAATCAAAATATGAATATTTGTAACACTATTACCCGATAATTTCTTTACTTTTATAACTGACGCAAACTACATATTTTGTTGTTGTAGGATGCTGTGACAATTGTCTAAGTCCTGACTTTTTCAAACGAAAAATCTTGCTTAATGTTAAATAAAATACATTTGATTCATTTAGTTAATTAGCTGCGTGTATCAGTATGAATAATGTAAATATTGTTAAATTTGAACAAAAAGGTATTTAGTAAAGGAAGTGTCAAGTAAACTTGAAGATACAGAGAAATCTTTGACAAGTTGTTAATAGCTAAGTAATATCCGAACATATAGGATTATACAAATATAAATATTTTTATAGTGATTAATACTTACTATAAATGTTTTAGTTTACGAAATTACAGTTACGGAACTGCAAATATATATAAAAGTTACAGAATATGAATACCGAAGAATTACTGACTATCGCAAATCAAGCTGTTTTTAAATTAACCAATGAGTATTTGAGCGATTTACAAAGCGAGTTGCTAAAAGCATCTTGCAAGAATCAAACTTATGAACAGTTTGCAGAAATTCATGGTTACTGCATTGATTATATAAAGAAGGATGTAGGCTGTAAGTTATGGCATTTACTCTCAGAAGCATTAGGAGAAAAGGTAACTAAAAAGAATTTTAAACAAGCTTTGGAACGAGGCAAACAGAATGGAAACATAGTTGTGCCATCTATGATGAAGATACAACAGAACCACCGAAGAGACTGGGGTATAGCACCGGATGTTTCGGCTTTTTATGGCAGAAAAAGAGAGTTAGAAACGTTGAAGCAATGGATAACTCAAGATAGATGTCGAGTGGTTGCAATATTAGGGATGGCAGGAATTGGTAAAACTTTTGTTGCTACTAAGTTAGTCGAAGAGATAGAGGATAAATTTGATTCTGTAATCTGGTGTTCTTTACGGAATGAACCATGTTTAAAAAGTATTTTGAATGAAATTGTTGGATTTTTGTCAAATCAGCAACAAAACAACGCAGAAATCAAAAATTTACTTGAATGTATGCGTTCTTCTCGCTGTTTGATAATTTTAGATAATTTAGAGTCAATTTTACAGTCGGGGGATTTTGCTGGAAAATACCGCAACGGCTATGAGCAATATGGAGAGTTATTAAGATTGGTGGAAGAAACTTACCATCAAAGCTGCTTAATTCTTACTAGTCGGGAAAAATCATTTGAGATTGCTTCACAAGAAACAACAAAATCATTAGTTCGTTGCTTAAAATTGAGCGGCTCCCTAGAAGCTGCACAAGCTATAATTTCATGGCAAACACTACTAGGCTCGGATGAGCAAAAGCAAGACTTATGCAGGCGCTATGGTTACAATCCTCAAATATTGAAAATTATTGCGACGTTAATCAAAGACGTATTCGACGGTGAAATTGAGGAATTTTTAAACCAAGATACAGTTGCTTTTAATAGTATTCGTATGTTCTTTAATCAGCAATTTGAACGTTTATCTGAAATCGAGCAAATTATTATGTATTCTTTGAGCATCAGTGGTGGATGGACTTCTATCTATGAACTACTCGAAGATATTAATACACCAATTTCTCAAACTAAAATATTAGAAGCTTTGCAATCTTTAGTTTGGCGATCGCTAATTGATAAGCGAGGAAATAAGTATTTTCTTAAGCCTGTGATGATAGATTATATAAACGAGCGTTTAATTGAGCAGATTGAAATCAAGTCAGCAAGTACATATATGGTGGGTGGTACGACTTACGAACGGCTTAAAAATATCGTGAAGCGCAATACAGAGATTCAATCTCAACAAATATTAGCGTTTTAACGAAACAACAACCCTGCAAAATATCGTAAATATCTCCGCCAAACTAACCATTCATATCCTTAGCTTTATCACCTATACTCTTTTAACTGATGGCGCTTTGATGCTAAACAAAAGCCAGTGAAGATTAGTACTCGAACAAGCCAACATTGCTGGGTGGGGATAAGCAGGGGGAGCAGGGGAAGCGGAGGAAGCAGGGGGAGAAAAGATTTTTCCGCATGAAGGTAAACCCTGCATAGTTTACTTGGTGGACTACTAGAAAATCAAACTTCTTACTTTTTACTTCTTATACCAATTCTGTATGAGGCTGCGCTGAATCACTCTCAGCCTAGAAGGCTGGAGCTATCTGTAAAAAGCCAACCGTAAGGTGGCTAAATTCGGCGCATCTTTATAAAGAAATGGTATTACTTCTTACTTACGCGAAGCAGTACTAGGGTAGATATTTGTGCAAAATATATAAAGAAAGTATCTCAATTTTAGGATTCTTTAGCATCAGCTTCACTACTTCCAATCAATGCTTGAAACAAGTTAATACCTAAGTTGTAAATTGCTGCGAAAAGTAGTATTAACATTAAACCCGCCAGAGCGCTGAAGGGAGATAAGACGAGTAATAATAACAATCCGAATACTATAATTGAGACCAATGGCTTATTCATACTGACCCGATTTAATATAAGAATCAATATTTTTATTTAACAAGCTGATGTTTTAATTTGCGTACATCTGAGGTAATAATCAATCTATCACCTATGAGAGAGATTGAAATCGAAATCGCAACAAGGTTCGGTTAATAGGAATAAATTAATTTTTGTTTGTACATATATAATTGCTGCATCATGGAACATTAAGAAATTATCCATAATGCAGCAATTACTTAAATTCTGAAGTTCGTTTAATTTACATCTCGCACTAGTTTCCGCAAACCCGGTTTCTTTGTGATTTCACAATAAGATATTCACTATGGAGCAAGGAACCGGGTTTCTTTGGGCTTCTTAAGAATGGTGCAAGAAATGAATTTAACTAAATCAACTAATAACTTCGCCTTGATTTAAGATGTTTTCAGCGATAGTTGTGTTGATGATTTCAACTATCCCGTCTTCAGCATTAAACAAATTACCACCACTATTAGCTTGATTGAAAGCAAGGTAGCTCGATAATAATCTCAAGAAACCGCGATTAAATATACCACCACCATTTTCTGCTTTGTTACGTCTGAGAAGGCTACTTATAACTGTTGCGGTACCGTCTGCAAAATTCACAATACCTCCTCCTTCAAAGGTTGCTTGATTATCATCCACACTGCTACTGCTTACACTTAGGGTACCAACATTCCAAATAGCACCACCGCTAACTGATGCTTTGTTATTCTGTAAGTTGCTGCGACTGATATCCAAGATACTGCTGTTAAAGATAGCTCCACCAATATTGCTTGCACTGTTGTTAGTCAAACTACCGTCAGTTACCGTTACTTTACCATTAGCATTCGCCGCGATCGCACCACCATCTCTTGCCGAATTATTGTTGAAGCCGGTTCTAGTTACGGTAATATGACCTTTGTCAAAGTTAACGATACCGCCACCTTGAGATTCGGCTTTGTTGTCGCTAATATTGCTGTTGTTTATGTTTATAGTACCGCCAGGATTAATTAGATCCTTCAATTCTCGAGTTGCAAAATTGTTACCACCATTTGAAATACCGCCACCTTCAAATGCTTCGTTACCGCTGATAGTACTATTATTTATGTTCAATACACTTGAAGTACCTATATTTGAAATACCGCCACCGCTGCTTATGCTTACTTTTGTACCTTGATTAATTGCCTTGTTATTAGTAACAGTGGTGTTGTTGATTGTTAGGTTACCAATATTTGAGATGCCACCACCACGACTTAAACGTCGATCGGAGCCGCTACTTATGGCATTATTATTGCTAATATTGGTGTTATTTAGCGTTGCGTTACCTTTCGTAAAAATACCACCGCCAGAAGGAATAGTAAAATCAGATAGCGTTGATTTTACATAATTTTCGCTCACAGTACTATCGTTCATAATTAAGTTACCATCAGCATAAATACCCCCACCGAAAGCACTATTTCCTCTACTACTACGCGGAGTTGCAGAGTTGCCAGTAATGCTACTCCGCGTAATAGTAATAATTCCATTAACATTAATACCGCCACCAGCAACATTTCCGAAACGAGAACCATTAGCTGAATTATCGCTAATAGTCGTATTATTTAATGTAATAATGCCAGTGGCATTAATACCACCACCTCCAATACCGCCGCCTCTAGCGCTTACCACTTCATTGCCACTAATAGTGCTATTATTAATAGTTAGATTTGCATCTTCACTGTATATACCACCACCATTTTGCGATACATTATTAGCAATAAAACTATTATTTATGATTAAATTTTTACCAATATTATAGATACCGCCACCTTCAGCAACATTGAAAAGACTAATTATTCGATTGTTACTAATAATGCTCTGATTTACTACCAAATTATCGCCAGTATTATAAATACCACCACCAAAGGCATCACCAGAAATTGATATACTGTTGCCGCTTATAACACTACTATTTAAAGTGAAATTGTTGCCATTATTATAAATACCACCACTAAAGGTACTATCTACAATAGCGCTATTAATGATTGTCAAATTCTCGCCATTATTGTAAATACCGCCACCGCTGCTTGCTTGATTCCCTCGAATTGTACTATTAGTGACGCTTAGATTATCGCCAGTATTATAAATACCACCACCGGAGTTAGAAAAAGGATTTGTCGCTCGGTTAGCGTTAATAGTACTGTTAATTACCGTTAAATTATCGCCAGTATTATAAATACCAACACCGCTACCATTGCCATTACTCGAAGACAATGTAGTGTTATTCACAATAGCACTATTAATAATTGTCAAATTCTCACCAGTATTATAAATACCCCCACCGTTACCATTGCCATTACTCGAAGGCAATATAGTGTTATGGCTAATAGTACTGTTAATTACCGTCAGATTATCGCCAGTATTATAAATACCCCCACCGTTACCATCTTCAACTAAATTATTACGAATAATAGTATTTTCCAGCGTTAAATTACCGCTACTTTTAATTCCACCACCGTTACCATCAGTGACTTTTCCGTCAGCAATTATTAATCCCGATAAATTAACCGTCGCACCTGCTGCAATTTCAAATACTCGAGAAGCTTGATTGCCGCTTACCGTCACAAATTCTGGTGCGATAATACTAACGCTATCAGTAATATTCAACTGTCCTAAACTTAAACCGATAGTTTGCTGGCTACTAAATAAGGATGAATCAAATACTATCGAATCAAATCCAGCTATGGCATTTGCACTGTCAATAGCTTCTCTTAATGTGGTTACACCGTCGTTACTGTCTGCAACATCGGCAATGCTATCTACTATAAAAGTTTCAAATACATCTTGATAAGCATCTTGTGCCCAATTTTGCACAATGACTTCTGTCTCAATACTGCCAGTATTAAATTCTAAATCCCAATCACCTCCCCGGTTTGCGTTTCCGGTTAAATCATCAGAAGCAGCCACATCGGCACTTGTTAAATCACTTATCTGATTAACAAATTGTTTACCTGTATCCGTCGCAGCAAGATTACAGCCGTAAAACAAGATATCCGCATCTGTAGAAAGTGCTTCTCCCCAAGACTGGATTTGATTGGAGTAGTTACTTAAATTAGCATCAGTTAAATCGTTACCGGCAAAATCTAAAACGCCAGAATTACCGTGAGAAAAGATATGCAGGCTTTCAATACCAGTGCTACCCGTCAAAGTTTGAGTAATTTGAGTGATTGCATCTTGTGACGAATCGAGGATATGTATTTGAGTCTCTTCCATACCCGCTATTAAGGTTTCGTAATCGGATATGCTGCTATCGATAAAAGTGATGGAAGTTGATTCAAGCAAGTTTTCATCATCAATAGGATTTAGAAGATTGTCTGAATTTAAGTATGATGAAAATTGCAAACTATCTGAATTAGGGTTAGTTGAGAATTCCATAGATTTGTGTTCTTGAGTTAAATTGACAATACTTTTTAGTACTTATGAAGCACAAATACTCCAAAGCACAACGATTTATTCAAATATATTTAAAGCTCATTACCGATTAAACAGGAAATGATTTAATGACTCCAACAATAGAAGGAGTTTTATCAGATAATTCCGCAGAACGCACCCTTATACCAAATAGAAATAATCCATCACTGAAACATTTTGCAATGGAATGTAGTGTTGTACGCTTATCGACATCTATCTTAAAACAAACGTCGAAAATTACATAACTAGATAAATCAAGCTAACAAGCTGTTGATATGATTTTAAGAATATCATATTACTTAAGTATGTGGGTGATTTAAATCACCTATAATTATGTGAAAAAAATGATCGGTTCTTCAAGGCTTTTATTAAAAACAAAGCAATACAAAAGCGCCGTAATGACTTTACAGGCGTTACGGCGCTTAAATATTAGATTTGAGATGATATGACTTGAGCTAAATGTATAAAATAAGGTTCCTAGGGAGGGATTCATTCTGCGCTAGGAACCTTATTTAAGTTATATTACAACTTTTATAACCTATGATTAAGCAGCATCACCCAAGCTAACTTTAACAACCTTATGCTTTTCTGCTTCAGTTTTAGGTAAAGTTAGATTCAAAATACCATCTTTATAATCTGCGGAAACATTAGTATTTTGAACTCTTGCAGGTAGAGGAATTACACGATGAAATTTACCATAGTGAAATTCAGTTTTGAAAGTACCGTTTTCTTGATTTCCGCTTTGACTTTTTCTTTGAGCAGCTATAGAAACGGCTTTTTCTGTTACTTCTATATCTAAGTCTTTTGCTTCTATTCCGGGAAGCTCTAATCTTAGATAAACAGCTTCTTCATCTACTCGTAATTCGGCTGCGGGTACCTTAACGAATTCTCGGTCTAATTGACTTTGTAAAGCGTTTAATTCTTGCCAGGGATTCCAGGTTACTAATGTCATGGTTCTACCTTTATGTGGGAATTATTAATTAATTTATTGCCTCGTTGTTCTTATATTAATCAAAGTTAAATGCAAGCGAAATTCGGTTTTTAGGAATTTTTAAATGATGAATACCGAACAGTTAGCAGTGAGCGGTGAGCAGTGAGCAGTGAACAGTGAGCAGTGAACAGTGAGCAGTGAGCAGTGAGCAGTTATTAATTAATAGTAGATGAAGAGTTCGGTTTGTAGGAATAAATTTGTTTCGGTTAACCGAAAATAGTTAAAGTAAATGTTCATTTGAAAGACAAACCTTTTTTCCTCTCCCTTAATAAGCTACGGTATACACACAAGTAATTAAAACCTTCACCCGCCAGGGACTGCAAGTCCCTGGCTAATAGCAAAAGTCCTATGAATAGGACTAATTAGTTAGTCGTCAAAAGAGCGACTTGGACTATTAGCCGGGGGTTTGTGTGTACACCGTAGCCCTTAATAAGTAGAGGGGAAAAGGTAAAGGTGGGGCGGGGTGAGGTAAAAGATGTATTGCACTCAATGTTGAAGTTTGATTCCTATATACAAAATATAAAAATGCTCTGGCACTTTAACCACCAGAGCATTTAAAATTTATTCACTTTTTACTGTTCACTGTTAACTGTTAACTGTTCACTGTTAACTGTTCTTCCTTTCCTTCTGAGAAAACTGCATGTGAATGGTTTTAGCTTGTTCGCTATCGGGTGCGACTGCGGTAATCAAATAGTCGATTGAGCTTTCGGTGAAAGGTACCCGTAAATGGAAAGTACCGTCTTGCTTGACTTTGATATTATGCCCGTCAATAGTTACACTAGCACCTGGTTCGGTTGCACCATGAATAATTAATTCCGCATCGGCTTCAAACCAGAAGTCTTTATGGGGACGACTGAATACCCGCACAATCGGCGATCGCGATACTAATAACCAATCTTTATCTCGGGTAAGATAGCCGATTTCGGTAATATAATCCCTATTGGCATTAGGTATAGCTACATAACGATGGGTAACTGTTTCCTCGCATTCGTACTGTTGTACTAATTTGGGATTTTGATAGCTGAGGTCAACGTCAGTTACATCATACAGTCGCAAAACCAATTGATTCGCGCCTTGGTTTTGCATTGCTTCTCTATCGGCAGGTGCAATATTCCAAGAAGCATAAGCCCATTTTGGAGTGCGATTTGCTAATAATATGTTGCTTTCACCGGGTACTGCGGTAGCACCATTATGGTGAATGCCGTAAATTCTATCCCAATCGGTATCGCCTCGATCGCGTTTCTGTTCGGGTGTACGAATTTCGGTATCGATTTCTGCTTGGTTAGCAATTTGATTTAAAGCTTCATTTTCACCCAAGGATGATTCAGAAGGTGAATTTTGAGTATCTTCTGAATTATCTTCGTCGTTACGAAGCATCTGAGAACCAAGGGCAAAGGCTCCAATACCGGCTCCTGCTGCAACTGCCGTACCGCTAACAGATGAAGAATCATTCGCAGAATCATTTTCGGCAGTAGATGTCGCACCAAATTGAGCAATTTCTTCTTCGGAGACGGTTTCTTCTGTGGTGGGTTGTGGGTTTGATTGACTTACCCAAACGTTTGGTAAACCGTCGGTGGTTGTTTGCTCTTGCGGTGGTGTTTGAGCATCTGCTAGCTGTTCGTTTTCGTTTGTTATCCGAACTTCTGGTAATTCGGAATTTTCTGGAGTTGCTGATGTTTGAGTATCATCAGTTGCATCCTGCCTATTGCCTCTAAAACGATTCAAAAACCATCCAGTTCCCAAAGCACCGCGATTACTTTCAGTATTTTGGTTTTCGGCGGTTGGCTCTTGTTCTACGCGATTGCTTTCTTCGGCGTTTTCACTGTCATCGGATGTATCGCCGTCGCGATTCAATAAACCCGAACCAATTGCCGCAGCTCCAGCTAAACCGGCGGCAGCCCCTGCTGCCATACCACCTAAAGAAAAGGATGATTCTTCTTCCTCTTCTTGAGTAGTTGGTTGTTCTGTTGGCTGGGTTTGTTGCTGCTCTGGATTTACCGGTTGTTCGGTTTGGGAAGTTCCCCACAAATCTGTTGGTGAAGTTTGTGGTGGTTGCTCTAAATCGGTATTGTCAGCAATTGAATATGATGTTTGCTGTTCTGGATTAACTGGTTGTTCGGTTTGAGAAGTTCCCCACAAATCTGTTGGTGAAGTTTGTAGTGGTTGCTCTAAATCGGTATTATCACGATTCAAAACATCACTTTCATATAAAGATGATTCTTCCCTATCGTTTGATTCTTGCTTGTCAGCATCCCAAACATCAGGTAGTTGAGGATAAGGAACTGTTCCGTTAATTTCTAGAGATTCCGAATCAACTTGCTCGTCTTCAGTTGATTCAGAAGCTTCTTTACCAGCTAGTTTAGATTTGATTTTCTCTGCACCAAGGGCAGCAGCACCGGCACCTGCCGCCGCAGCCGCACCGGCTCCGGTTGCAAAGTTCCCCAGCCAGTTGTTTGTGGAAGCAGATGGTAATTCTTCTTGAGTAGAAGGATTGCTTTCTTCTGGTTGGCTATCGGAAACTTCCTGTTCTGTTGCCGAAGGAGTTTCCGCATCAGTTGGAGTCGAAATTCGCGGTAATGAATGATAAGAACTGTTAACAACAGCCGCTGGTGCTTCTAGATCCAAACTGGTATCGGGAATATCTGTTTGCTGCCAATCTGCGATTTCTGCATCTAAATCTCTATTAGAAACATCAGGTTGCTGTAAATCTGGGGTTTCTACATCTAAACCTCTACCGGAAACATTCGGCAATTCTACATCCGGCGCATCTAACCGCAATTCCGGAGAATTTTCATTTAAAGGGGTATCGCGGTTTTCGGATGCATTGTCATTATCTCTATCGGCAAGAGCTGCGGCTCCAAGTCCTAAACCTGCCGCACCTGCGGCTATTCCTGCTGTATTAATTCCAGATGCTGTATTGGGTGGGTTTTCTACAGGTGCTGTATTAACTCCTGCGCTGGGTTCATCCAACCGCAATTCCGGAGAATTTTCATTTAAAGGAGTATCGCGGTTTTCGGATGCATTGTGATTATCTCTATCGGCAAGGGCTGCGGCTCCAAGCCCTAAACCTGTTGCACCTGCGGCTATTCCTGCTGTATTAATTCCAGATGCTGTATTGGGTGGGTTTTCTACAGGTGCTGTATTAACTCCTGCGCTGGGTTCATCCGGGGTGTTGGCAACGGGTTCTTTGACTGGCCCTGTAGTTGTAGAAGTGGGAGTAAAAGGAGGAGGAGAATCTTTTGGCAATACACCGCGAGCTACAGTATCTTCTTCTTGAGACTTGCGTCTTCCCAACAACCACCACAAAGCTAATGCTCCAATGGCTGCTGCGGGTAATAAAATCCACCACCAAGGAATAGTACCTTCACCAGCTTCTGCTGCAACACCGGCGCTATTCCCCGGTATAAACGCGCTGGGATTACTATCAGTAGCAGATGTATTGGTAGCAGCGCCAACGCCATCTGTATTATTATCAGTTGCAGTTTCATTTTCGGTACCGGCAGCTTTGCCATCAGCGGCTTCAGTGCTTGCGGGAGTTACGGCTGGTGTCGCTGCTGTTTCTTCGCTTTGGGGTGCTTCACCAACGGCACGAGCAACGGTAGCTGCAACTGCTGCCGCTTCAGCTTCTCTAGCAGTTTCGATTGCTTGCCGTCCGGGTTCTGCCGTTGCGAAACCAATAAAGCTCTTAACAGCTTCGGAAGGATTTTCCTTGTATACGTAAACTAAAGGTTGAGAATAAGGATATCTGGGGTCATCAGGTAAAGTTTTGTGCATACTCAAAATACGCACGTTATCTAGTTTTGATACCTGATTTGCTAACACGAACCCGATACCATCATCACCAAGCTGCTTAACAACTTCGGCTGGATCGTCACTATCCAACTGAGTCGCGGTAGAACCAGTATCTAAATTACCGGCGAACAAAGGATAGTTACGGAAAGCTTCGCGAGTATCGCTTGAATCGGGGCGATCGATGACTCTAATTTTTTTGTTAGGGCCGCCAAGTTCCGACCAATTGGTAATTTCTCCGCGATAAATTTTAGTAAATTTATCATTTTTTAAATCGCCTTTGTAAGGGTTATCCTTACCAACAATTATCGCGATTTTTTCTCTACGCAAACGTTGCTGCTTTAAACCTAATTTTTCTTCTTCAGGAGTTAAACCGCGTCCAATTGCAGCAATATCTATTTTGTCTTCTTGCAAAGCCTTGAGCGCGTCGTTTGTCCCATTGGTAGCAAGCTCAACATTAGCGCCGGAATATTTTTCCTCGAAACGTTCTTTCAACGCTTCATTAGGTCTGGTCATGCTAGCCGAACCATCTATCCGGATTTTTGCGTCATTCGGTACCACTGTAGGAAGCGGAAAAGATGGTGTTTCTGCCGGCGATTGCGCCAGTGCATAGTCCGATTTGAATAAGCTAGTCATTATCGGCGTTGATGCCAACGCCAACAATAAAGCTAAACTGACTATTGGATTTCTGTTCTTTTCTTTATGCCACATAATGCCCCATTTATGTATTAGAGGAAACAACTTGTCTCCTGTTAGGTCAAAATCATATTTCTTGCTTGAATTTATGTGGAGGAGACGCGCTAGCAACATATTTCTGTATTATGTTGTTTGTAAGCTTTTAGAGATACTTAATTTAATAGACAACGATTGAATCAACTCTACCGTGCCAAGCAGCAATAATGAACTAGTGTTTAGCTTTTCTTAAAGTATCTAACAATACTCCTTCCCCACAAATTCAAACATTATTTAATCTATCTATAGAAGTATTTAAATACTCACTACTAAAAATTATTTCTGATAATAAACCCTCAACAACATTACAGATTTGGACTGTTTGCAAATCTTGACATAACTAAAGTTACGCTAAGATTTATATAGATAAATTACTTACAAGTAAGTAACCTCAAGCAAACAAATAATACCAGCAATCTGAACTAGAGCCACAATTAATAGGTTAAATGAGAGAATAATAACAAATTAGTGGTTTTTTAACAATTTGAATTTAAATCAGGTACGGGATAAGAAGTAAAAATAAATAAAAAAGTGTTTAGCAATCAGCTATACGGTAAGTAATTAGCTAAATCCAATACAATTCCAGCTTGAATATCTTAGTTAATTGCAGATGCTTGATTAAAGCATTCAAAATACTGGAGGCTGAGTCTAAAATTTTTGATGTGACTTGCTCCTTGTCTCCGGCAAGCAATACAGTGCTGGAGGCTCTGGCTCTGTCTCGAATGTAGCCCAAGCCAGAAGCTTAGAGCCAACTACAACAGATAAACTACATAAAAAAAGTATGAAAATTACAACAAAGTTAACAGCTAGTGGTCTGTCCCATAAGTAATAAGGGGTAAAACGAAAAGACTAAAAAAAATTCCTCCACTCCCCCACTCTCCCTCTCTCCCCCTCCCCCACTCCTAACCCTAACCCGTCATATTTAATGAAAACGAGTAGTAGTCCACCAAGTCAACTTTGCTGGGTGTATCGTAAAAACAAAAAGTCTCTTCTCCCCCTGCTTGTCTCCACCAGTCAATGTTTGCTTGTTCGAGTGCTACCCAACCTGACAAAGCCATCTACCTTCCTCAATTATTTTGGCTATAGGATGTATGGTAACTGCTTGATTTTCAGATGTGTCTTGATGCCAAGTTTGCCATATATTGGCTGCAAGCTCGGAAAAATTATTGCGTACTTGGAACCAGGTGGGATTGTCTTCTCTAGTGTATAAATTGCAAAGCATTTCTAAAACTTTTTCTGAATTATGATTGCTCATAGGATTCAGCTTCTTAATATTTACCCGAATCAGCTTTTCTTCTTCGGAAAATACTCGGCTCAATCCTTCTTTGATGCTAAGATGACCGAGTTTTTCCGAACATCTATATATATTGAACAAAGAATCGCCGATGCGACGATTTAAACCCAAATATACAGAACCTTTAAGGGCTTGAATGAAATTTTCTAATGCTATGACTTCATCATTTTGAAGTAACAACAAATACTCTCCCTCTAATAAATAAATTTCGGAGAGGACTGCCTGACAGAAATTATCGCTGTGCCCAGTTGTTAAGTCAGTTTTAGCAAGTTTTTTGGATAAATTTAAAGCCTGTAATGCAAATCCTTCATTTTTTAATCTTACCCAAACTCTTCCCGCTAAAGCAATCCAACGAGATACGCGCTGAATTAAACCGATACGTAATGCATAATATGCTGCTTTGAGAAACATACCGGGGACTTTTTTTAATTCTGTAACATCATCAGAAATATAAAAATACATTCTGGCAATATTACCATTGATTTCTGACAAGGACTCATAAACATCTAAACCAGCATCTTTATAGCAAGAATTTGTATTTCTCACCTTGATAATTTTCTCATGCCATTCATTAAAATCAATAGGATAATTTGTATGTATTTCTTGAAATAATTTCGGATTATGCCCCGCTGAAAGTTCGTATAAGTAAATTTCAGAATGAATTAAAGCTTCGATAGGAGAAAGTTCATTTTTATCTATATATAGTTGAAATTTTTCGGGATGTTCTATAGCATCTGTAAGCTCTACGATTAAAGATTTGGCATTAATTATATTGCCTTGAAAATTTGATAACCTTAATTCTAATCGTTTAGCCAAACAGTAACAGCGATAAAAATTGAGACGATAAGTAAAATAAATATCGGTAGCAGGAATTTCTAGTAAATGCTGCTTAGCCTCATCGGCAATCTTCTTAATTTCCGATACTTGACAGTGTTCATCTAAAAATTGGAAATTATGAAAAGCTTTTCTGACGTTGATTAATCTCTTTCTTAATTCTGCAAGATTTCTGCAAGCCGATACATAAACCTTACTAGATAGCTCTTGTTTTCTATTTTTGTCGGCAAACCATTGTTTTACAGCACAAACAATAGCCTGTAACAATACCGTCATCGAATCTCTATCAACCCAAATCCCTTGATATTGCTGTTTTTCTCCTAAAATTACTGTTGTTTCGACTAAAGAATGAATGCTGCTATCAAGAGTATTTGTGGAAATATTTATTAAAGTATCTTCCTTTAAACCCATATTTAAAGTACAGGCACTAATAGCGTTTTCCACCATAGTGTTGCTAGATGTATATACCCACTCTAAAGGCTCGCTACTTCCCTTATCCGCGCCAAAATTACAAGTAGCGATCGCCATAATTACAGGCTGAATAGAATCTAAAATTCCGGTTTCTGGATGCTTTTTGCGAGAAACTCCAGGTGTTTTAAGTTCAGACTCTGCACTATAAGCAATTTTTGCTAATTCCTCATAAATACCTCTGTATTCCTCATCATCATCAATAGAGCGAGACAAAGTCTGAAATTCTAGCTTTTTAATTCTTGCGTGCAATGAAACTTCATCATTAATTCTTTCTTTAATTAAAATGCTCAAAAACAGTGAAATAGCTTCTTCACGGCTAAAATTCGTTTTACCCGCATTCCTAAGATTATTTCGACTCGACTCCAACTTTTCGATTACCTGCAACTTCAACTTTAAACCTAATGTCGGTTGAGGCTGCCAAAGTTTTGCTATCAAAGCTTTTAGGGCATCATCATCCTGATAATCGTCAAACCATTTCGTACTCGCAATAGTTAATTTATTGCTGGCAATAGCCAAAAACTCCTTAGTGGTTGAAAGTAAATCTTCAAAATCCAACAACTCAAGTAATGCAACTATCTGAGCAATTTGAAAAAATCTTTCTGGAGTAACGCGAATACTTTCGGTTTTATCTGGTAAAAAGCCAGCAGATTCTAAAAGCTCGTCAGCGCCGATTTCTCCCAATTTTTGCCTCATTCTATCGGGACTAAGGCTTGATTCATCTTCATCGCCATCTTTCTTCGATTTTCTTTTAGAAGGTCGATGTTTGTTCAAGTTTTCGCATAATTTAACCAAACCTTCACTGCTGACAGGCAAATAATCCTTTTCCCTGTTCAAAAAATCAATTACTACCGGACGACTAACACCCATTCCCTTCGATAATTCTACCTGGGTTGCTCCCATCTTATCCAAAAAGAACTTTAACATTTTCCGCAATTCTTCTTGGTCGCCAATTTTATCCTTACCCATGACTTCCACTCCTCTTGTCAATTCCATTTAAATGTAAAACAAATTTACTTTTATTTTGTATATATCCACACAAATACATAAATTGAAATCTTTGGTTTAATTTTTAGCAGTTTTTGCTTTAAATGATATAAACGCTTAAAGCTATATATACCGAGAGTTTCAGCTATTTTATTTTTGACAAAGAATTATCAATGAAGCTAAATAATACTTAACTTGCCTTAGCTGTATTCAAGCAAATATCTATCTTAAGGTGTATTCGATATTAACATCTAAAGGCATAATTACTTGAAAAAAGTATCAACAGCTACTTTTTTATCCAATCTGATGTATGTAAAATTTACACAACAATCAAATTTACATCTATAATAGGTATAAATCATGATTCTCTAAAATTTGAGTGAATGCCTGAATCGAGGCAGCGATAAAAATTGGCTATTCTCACGGAGAACTAAAACATGACCTTCCCACAATTGCAGGAATTCTTAGAAACAGCGCAGCCAATGAGGATGTATCTGCGGATAGGAGATAAATCTTGCAAAAAAGCAACAGTAACACAGCAATCAAACCCGTCGAATACAGTAGTGTTACCCGTGGTGTTTTCTCATATGAGTTTTTTATTGATTCAAGCTTTATGTGAAACAGGACACGGTGAATTTCGCATTTGCTCAGAAAAGAAAAATCACGAACTGGCGGTTTATTTAGGTAGCCATATCTGCTACCGATACTTATTAAAACCCCAACAGATAGAACCAATTCAGAATGCTTATCATCAAGTGACGAACACTTGGAATCAATGGCATCTGTCCGATTTATCTCAAAATATCAAGTAATCAAAAATCTCGAATAAAAATTAAATTTGGCTAAATTTGGCTATCGATAAACAGGAAGTTTACGAGCCGGTGAAGTATTGTCATGCTTCCCGGCTTTTTTACTAGCTGAATTTCAGATTAAATATGGCGGTTCTTCCCAACTCAAACAATCAGGAGTACCTTGAAATGACTACTAATAAATTTAGTCCTCTATTTAGATTGATTTTAAAAGCTCTTAAATATTTCGTATTCATCGTATTAGGCTTTACATTCGCCGCTTGTTTGTCCGGGATTCTCGGCACTTCTCACATAACTATGAGTTTGTTTCCCTTCGTATTTGAATGTATTTGGCGTTCTGGAATCGTTCTAATTGGTTTAGCTGGAGCTTCTGTAGTTATCGAATCCTTTCGTTGAGATAAATTATCAATTCATATCTCTTAGATTGGAATCAATTGATGCCAGTAATAGGCAGAGGTTTCAAAGCTAATTTCTAAGCTCAGCTTGGCAACCGGTCATCTAGAAAAATCTATTGCAGTGCGGGCATCCTCGCCCGCTTTATATTGCGTTTTTAAGTTAATGCAAAATTTCTGGATTCTTGAGTTAATACATCTAAAACTTATGAAGAAATGTAATGAATCGAAGTGGGTGAAAGACTATATTTACCGTAAAAATACTATTGTTTTGTTAAGGATAGTTGAGATTAGTAGTCAAAACAACTTTTTATGTTTCACACTAGAAATATAACAAAGCAATTATTTTTTCATGAATACCATTTCCACTTCCAGCGTAGAATTTAAGCGTCCAGTTTGGCTAAATGTTGTTATTTTAACTTTGGGTTTCTGGCTGAGCGCCAGCGTCATTTTAGATTGGGTAATTATGCCTAGTCTTTACGTTTCTGGAATGATGACTCAATCAAGTTTTGCATCTGCTGGCTATACAATTTTCTGGAGTTTCAACCGCGTTGAATTATTATGTGCGGGATTAGTATTAACAGGGGTTTTAGCTTCTAGTCAAATTAATTTAGATTGGCAAAAAAAGATTATCTTCGGTGCAAATCTGTTAGTTGCAATTGCTTTTGTTGACACTTATCTTTTAACTCCAGAAATGTCTGCGATTGGATTGCAATTAAATTGGTTTGAAGCAATTACCGAAGCTCCCGCGAATATGAATTTATTGCATGGTAGTTACTGGTTGTTAGAAATAGCAAAATTATTAGTTGGCGGTACTCTTTTTACTTGGTGTTGGAAACAGTTAACAATAATCAATAATTAGTAAGAAATTATTCCATATTTAGGATTACATATTCAACATTATTTACTCAGCTTGATTTATCGGGCTGAGTGTTGTTTTTTTGGTTATTTAAGGTTGTTATATCATCTGGTAACTGCTAGCAACTAACCACTAACAACTAACAACTAACAACTAATTGCAATGAGCGAACAAAATAAAGAACAACAGCATCCGCAGTACAATCGCGATCGCCCTTTACTAGAAAGTTTGTTGGTAGGGGAAGCAAGCAACCATAATTTGGCAGAATTAGCCAGATTACGAATTCGCTATCATAATTTTCCCGGTGCTTTTGATATTCAACAGGGTTTAGACGAAGTTTTGCAAAAGTGGGGCATTACAGAAGACGAGCTATTTGAGAAAACCCGAGCAATTCACGCCGTTGGTGGAATTTACCGTACTAAAGGTAAAAAGGAAGAACAGGATTGGAATTAATTCAGTGAGCAGTTATCAGTTAACAGTGAGCAGTTAAAAGTAGCAAGTAGCAAGTAGCAAGTTAAAATTACCAATCCCCAATTACCAATTACATTAATTTCTCTTCTTCTGATATTCCCGCAGTTGCTTTAAAAGTTCTTCTTGGGATGAGGATTTGGGGCTGAGGTTTTTGCTTTGGTTGATTTTCGGTTGGTTTTTAAAAGTCTGAGATGAAGAACTAAATCTAAATGGCTGTTTTCTAACTGGTGTTGATGTTTGAATTTTTGAGTTGTCTAAATTAGCTTTTACCTTGTCGAGGGTGGCAGCAAATTTAACTTGCTGTTCCATTTGCTGGGTAGAAGAAAGTAAACCACTTAAACCATTGATTAATTCGCGGAGATTTTGCCTAAATTTTGGATCTCCCGTCAAATCGTCTAAATCGGATGTGATTTTCTGGGTATTTTCAAAGGTGACTCTAGCAGAATCTAATGTTTGTTGAAGTACTAATAAATTATTAGGATCGTTAAGTGTTTTAGTAATGTCTCGTAAATTAGTGGAAGCTTCGGCTGCATTGGCTGAAAGTGTTTCCAAGTTCTCAAGCAATTGCCCTTTGGTAAATCTATTAATGCTAGGGGATAAACTATTTAAAGTTGTTCTTAACTGAGAACTAGTTGCGGTGATGTCATTTAATGCACTAACGAGTGAAGAACGATTTGTAGTGACTAAATTATCAATATTAGTTAATAATCTATTGGCTCTATTAGCCGTAGAACTAATTTCGGTTGCAGTACCGCTAAATTTTTCTGCTGTATTACCAAACTGTCTTGCTGTAGCGTTTAATTGTTCGGCAGTATCGCCAAATTGGTTAATGGTTTGGTCAGTAGATATACTGACTCTGTTGGCAGCAGTAGCTACAGTCTCAGCCGATGAAGCAAAGGTTTTTAATTGTTGTTGAGTAGCTTTAGTCAAAGAAGAGACATCGCGAGTTAATTGAGCAACTTGTGCTGCTGCTAAAGATGTATTTTTTAACGCTTGGTTAACATTTTCGTAGACATCAGGTCGGCTGTAAACCTCTGATAAACGGCTGCTGTAGCGGATTAGTTCGTCAACGCTGATACCTATTTCACCTTTGAGGCGGGAACCCTCGCAGACAATAATAGTGGGGTCGCAACCTTTATCTTGAGGCCCGGCATCTACATTTTCACGGGAGATAATTCTTTCTGGCGTAATTTCAACAATGCTTTCGCTGATTAATCCGGACTGGTTGGCTTCAATTTTGACATCACGGGGGATAACCAAATCGGGTTTGTTGATATCAAGCTCTACTTCTACACCATTAACCCCAGCTTTAATTTCGGAAATGTTGCCTACTTTAACACCACGATATTGGACAACAGCGCCTTTTTGCATTCCACCAGCGTCCTTAAACTCTACGATGAAGCTATAGGTACGACCGGCAGCATTGATTCTGTTCAGCCAAAGGAAAATTACTCCGAAGACTCCCAAACCGAGCAAAATTAATAATCCGACAGAGCCTTCTCTTACCAATCGCGATCGCATTGTTCACCTCCCATAGAATTAGAACTTAAATTTGTAAATAAGTATTTATGCATTTTTTTATAGTTTCTGATAATAAGTTTGTGCTTAAATTTGTGTTTAATGGTAATCGCGATGATGCCCGTGTAAATATTTTATGTACCGGCAATTTTGATTGGCCCATCAACGCTTCCACTCATAAATTGTCTAATAGAAGTATTATCAGTGGTGTCAACTTCGCCAACGTTTCCACTCCATTGAACTTTACCTTTGTAAAGAAACACAACTCTATCGGAAGTACGACGAATGGTGCTGTGCTGGTGAGTAACGATAGCATAGCTGCCACAAATCTCATTTGTATGTTGTAATTGCCGAATCAAATCTTCGATAATTGTCGAAGCTATTGGATCTAATCCGGCTGTTGGCTCATCGTAAAGCAAAATTTCTGGTGTTTCCTCGGGTTTTTCTGGATTAGACATAATAGCACGGGCAAAACTTACCCGCTTCCGCATTCCTCCAGAAAGTTCTGCGGGAAATCTATCACCGACACCGGGTAAACCAACCATTTCTAATTTTTCCTCAACTAAATCCCGAATCCTTTTTTTAGGAAGGTCAGAATGCTGATAAAGTAGAAATCCCACATTTTCATCTACTGTTAGCGAATCAAATAAAGCAGCTTGCTGAAAAACCATACCAATTCCCACTGCATCCGCACCATCTTCTATCAAACCTTCTCTTAATTTGCCTTGCACGTAAATTTCTCCCTCATCGGGAGCAGTCAACCCAGCAATGATTCTTAAGATGGTAGATTTACCAGTACCGCTAGGGCCAATTATCCCTAATGAATCTCCCCGGTGAATTGTAAAATCGACCTTATCTAAAATTTTATTGCTACCAAACGATTTAGAAACACCTTTTAATTCAATCAGCGGTTGTTCTAATGGTTGTTCTAATGGTTTGTCTAGTGGTTGTTCTTTCATTACGACCATAGTACGGGTAAATAGTAGATAGTAGTTAGCAAATAAGAGATAGTATGGGGTAGATAGTGGTTAATAGCTGCCTTTCGACTAACAACCACCAAATATTCAACTAGCAACTAACAACTTTCATAGAACTTTGGGGGAGATGAACTTCGGACCAAACTTCGGGAGAACTAAAAGTGAAAAATTTTGATGTCATAGTCATTGGTAGTGGAATCGGGGGTTTAACTGCTGCTGCATTGCTCAGTCGATACGGCAAGCGGGTAATCGTCTGCGAAAGTCACACGGTAGCGGGTGGCGCTGCCCATAACTTCCGACGACAAGGATTTGAATTTGATTCTGGGCCTTCATTCTATTGTGGACTGAGTGACACTAGAAGTTTGAATCCTGTAAAACAAGTTCTAGATATTTTAGGAGAATCTCTCCAAACTGTACCTTATGACCCCCTCGGACACTATCATTTTCCTGAAGGTAGTTTTGCAGTTTACCGTAATTACCAACGCTATCGGCAAGAAGTAGCTCAAATTACACCCCAAGGAGCAAGGGAGTTAGCAGAATTTGAAAAGCGTTTGCTACCGCTCTACGATGCTATGAAGGGTATTCCCACTTTGGCTTTGCGGGGTGATTTTCAGTTAATTCCGATTTTACTAGGACGTTATTTACCGTCTCTGTGGAAAATGCTTCCCAATTTACCTTTGGTGCAAAGTTCCGTAGGCAAAGTAATGGATAGCACACTCAAAGATTCTTGGGTAAGACGGTTAATCGACTTGGAATGCTTTTTGCTTTCGGGTTTAAAAGCTAGCGGTACTATTGCTCCGGAAGTCGCTTTTATGTTGGGGGAGCGTTCTAATACTACAATTGAATATCCTTTAGGGGGTAGCGGTGCAATTATAAATGCTTTAGTAAATGGGTTGAAAAAATGGGGTGGGGAATTACGTTTGGGCACTCATGTAGAGCAAATTATTGTTGAAAACAATCAAGCTACCGGCGTGCGTTTATCCCCCCAGCCCTCCTTAAAAAATGGGGGTGAAGAAGAAGTTATCAAAGCTCCCGTGGTAATTTCCAACGCCACAATTTGGGATACTTATACTAAATTGCTACTTCCCCAAGATTTACCGGCATCTTATCGTCAAGCAGCTTTGAATACTCCTGCTGTAGAAAGCTTTATGCATTTACATTTGGGTTTTCGGGGTGAAGGTTTAGAAAATTTGACGGGACATCATGTTGTAGTTCACGATTCCGGGCAGGATATTACGGTACCGGGAAATACCTGCATGATATCGATTCCTACTGTCTGGGATAGTTCTTTAGCACCAAAAAATCATCATGTAGTTCACGCTTATACTTTAGAACCATTTGCAGGATGGGAAAAAAACCAAGGTTACGAACACAAGAAGAAGCAAAAAGCGCAAACTTTATACCGAGCTATAGAAAAAGTAGTTCCCGACATTAGAGAGCGTGTAGTTTTGGAACTTATCGGTACGCCATTAACTCATGCCGGTTATTTAAGAAGATATCAAGGAACTTATGGCCCTGCAATTGCCGCTGGTAAGGGAATGTTTCCCAACCAAAATACACCGATAAAAGGATTGTATCGGGTTGGAGATAGTACAATGCCCGGAATTGGAGTTCCCGCCGTCGCTGCTAGCGGTATTCTATGCGCGAATTCCTTAGTAAAACCTTCCCAGGTGATGGAACTTGTGGAATCGTTAAATTGATAATTAACTAGTAGTCTGTCCCGTTAGTTTTGATGGGCATATCGTAAATATAAAAAATAT
>JAHCMI010000039.1 GCA_019192545.1 Rivularia sp. MS3
CAAGGGTATCGCTACAATTACCAAACCCACCTGCGTGGGCTAATAATTATTACACCCTCTCCTTAACAAGGAGAGGGCTGGGGTGAGGTTAAATAAGAATTATAGTTACCCTCAAGCAAACCCAGGGAATAATAAGTATACAAATAAATCGAATATAAACAATATTTTACGCAATACCCTACAAGGGTATCGCTACAATTACCAAACCCACCTGCGTGGGCTAATAATTATTACACTCTCTCCTTCACAAGGAGAGGGCTGGGGTAAGGTTAAACAAGAATTATAGTTACCCTCAAGCAAACCCAGGGAATAATAAGTATATAAATAATATATTTTTTTAGTATGAGTTATTGCCTAAACCCCCATTGTCAACAACCACAAAATCTAAAGAATTCTTTAGTTTGCTCAACCTGTCAAACTCAATTACTATTAAAACAACGCTATCGTGCCATCAAACCAATTGGACAAGGTGGTTTTGGCAGAACTTTATTAGCTGTAGATGAAAGCAAACCTTTAAAGCCACCCTGCGTTATCAAACAATTTCTTGTACAAGCACAGGGTACCGATAATAATCAAAAAGCTGTTGAATTATTCCAACAAGAAGCTTTAAGATTAAGTAATTTGGGCAGCCACAATCAAATACCCAACTTATTAGAATATTTAACCCAAGACGAACATCAATATTTAGTCCAAGAATATATTGATGGATATGATTTAGCCGAAATATTAAAAGAACAAGGTACTTTTAACGAAGCCCAAATTTGGGAATTATTAAATAGCTTATTACCCGTACTTGAGTTTATTCATAAAAATGACGTTATTCATAGAGATATTAAACCGCAAAATATTATCCGTAATAAGAATGGTAAATTAAATTTAGTAGACTTTGGTGCTGCAAAAGTTGTCACCGGAACCGCAATATTGCAAACGGGAACTAGCATCGGCACTCCCGAATTTGTTGCACCAGAACAGTTAAGAGGAAAAGCAAATTACAGCAGCGATTTATATAGTTTGGGAACAACCTGCATTTATTTATTAACCGGAATTTCCCCTTTTGATTTATTTGATATTTATGAAAATAATTGGGTTTGGCGAGAGTATTTAGTTGATAATCCAGTTAGCAATAAACTTAGTATTATTTTAGATAAACTGATTGAAAATGCAATTAGTCGCCGCTATCAATCTGCAAGTGAAGTTTTAACAGATATTAATTCACACCAGACGTTAAATTTCGAGAACAAACCACTCAGCTATACAAATATTAGCAAAGCTATAAAATCTACTTGGCAATGTATAAATAGTTTTACCGCTCATTCTGGCTCTATTAATTCTATTGCTGTTAGTTTCGATAGAATGTATCTTATGAGTGGAAGCGATGACTGCACAATAAAATTGTGGGACATTAATACTAATAGCTTAGTTTGGACTTTTGAAAATCATGGAACAATTGTTCGTTCTGTTGCTTTTAATCCCGCGATCGCGAACCTTGTTGCTATGGGTGATGATAACAATATTATTAAATTGTGGCAGGTTAATTCCGGTCAAACAATCTGCACGCTAAAAGGACATACAGGTTGGTTTACTGGAGTTAGTTCCGTAATTTTTAGCCCTAACGGTCAAATTCTTGTCAGTGCTGGTGGTGACAAAACCGTGAAAGTATGGAATGTAAATTCAGGAAAGATAATTAACACTCTTCGAGGACATGATAGCTCGGTTTGTAGCGTTGCTATTAGCCCCGATGGAAAATTTATTGCTAGCGGTAGTACCGATACAAGAGCTATACTTTGGGATTTAAATGGTAATATAGTTCATATTTTCTATCATACTGAAATATTAGCAGCGGTTAGATTCGTTGCATTTAGCCCAGATAGTCAAATTATTGCAACTGCTAGCGAAGACTCTACTATCAAGCTTTGGCAAGTAAATACCGGTGAACAAATTTGTACTTTCAACGGGCACTCATCAGGTTTGAGGTGCGTTACTTTTAACCCAAAACAACAGATTTTTGCTAGCAGTAGTGATGATAGTGATATCAAATTATGGGACACGAATACAAAACAAGAAATATGTACCTTAACCGGGCATTCAGGTAAAGTTAATTCCTTGGTTTTTAGCTCCGACGGAAAAACTTTATACAGCGGTAGCGACGATAAAACTATTAAAATCTGGCAATATCAATAATTTTATATTAAAAATTTGAGTACTGTAGGGTGTGTTGTCGCGAAGGCGCAACGCACCCCTAAATTTTATTTAATAACAGTACTACAATTTATTCATAAAAATATTTCGAGAATAGCTAATCAGGATTAAATAATTTTTAATAATTACCTTTACTAATCCCCCCACGAAAGCCATTCTCTTGCAGCTTTTTCGGCAGCTTCAGGAGTATAGTAAAGCTTCCTTTCACCAAAAACTTCTCCACCTGAACTTATGACTCTAAATTGCCATTCCATTTCTTGTGTGTGAAAAACCAATAACGTCAGATTTTCAAAGCCAACAACTGAATGAACGATTGTTTTGTTCATAATATTGAACTAGGAATTCGGCTGGGTATTTAAATTCTTGCAATCACAGACTTTTTATACACCCCAGGTAAATAATTATCAAGCTATTTCTATACTTTGTATCCGCGAGCAGCGAGCAGCGAGCAGCGAGCAGTTACCATTAACGAACTTCTTTCGCTTATTCCCTGTTCCCTGTTATAAATCTTTTTATTAAACGCTATTAACCGCTAACTGTTCACTGTTCACTGTTAACTGTTAACTGTTCACTGAATTTCCTTAATATTCTCCATAACCTGGTTATACAGCTGCTGATTATCTTGCTCTTGAAAAATTTCTGCGGCTCGCTGCAAATCTGCTAATCCAGCATCTTTATCTCCTAATTCGACGCGAGCATTTCCCCGATTGTTATAAGCAGCGCCAAAGTTGGGATTGAGTCTAATTGCTTCGTTGTAATCAGAAACTGCTCCTTCTCTGTCTCCTTGGGCTGCGCGAGCATTTCCCCGGTTATTATAAGCAACAGCATAATTGGGTTTGAGGCGAATTGCTTCCGTATAATCGGCTATCGCTTCGTTTCTATCTCCATCAGCCGCACGAGCATTGCCACGATTGTTATATGCTTCGGCGTAATTTGGCTTTAATTCAATCGCCCTATCGTAATCTGTAACTGCACCGCTAACATCACCTTGGGCAGCCCGAGCATTGCCGCGATTGTTATAAGCCTGAGCGTTATCTGGTGCAATCCGCAGCGCCTCATTATAGTCAGCGATCGCACCTTGCCTATCTCCAGTATCGAACTGTACCAATCCCCGCCCGTTATAAGCTAGAACGTAGTCTGGATCGAGACTTATAGCTTTTGTATATGCAGCGATCGCACCCTGGGTATCACCCTGAATATGCTTGTACTGCCCCTGAGCATAAAACTCCTTCGCTGTTGATGGGTTAGCAACTGGAGTCGTTAAAGGACTAACTCCTATTTCCGTTACCAATACGTCTTTATCGTTGCTGCAAGAAACAGTTACAGTTGCGATAAATCCACTCAACAAGGCTACACCAAATCTTTTGGGTACTCCTGTCAAATTTTGCTCAAACAACCACTGTTTCATAATTTACTGTCTATCAAAACACCCACAACTTTGACATTATGACGAAAAAAGTTCATTTTTCTTTACTTTCTCTACTATTCGACTCCTTTTTGGTTATATCGACTATTTTTGCACGGTTAATATAACTAATTTGTTTACATTTTACCTTTTATTCTTCACTTTCTTCCTGTTTAGAAGTTAACCTCAAACTGCTAGTTTTAGAAACATCTACAGCAAGCTGCTGTAAATTATCCCCCAAATTCTTTTGGATATCCTTGGTTAAAGTAATATCGAAATCTAAATCTACATTTTGAGTTTCTACAAGCCTTACCAGTTCGGAAAATGGCACTTTAGTTGTTGTGCGCTCGTAACTATTAAGTTTAAAATCTGAAGTTTCAGATAAATTTTGAGCTAGCATAGCTTGTTTAATCCGTTGCTGTAAATGCTCGAACTCGGATTTTAACAACTTCCACTGCTGTTCTAATTCAACATATTTTTCACCAAGCAAAGTTAAATCTTCCGTTGCGGCATCAAAGTTTATCTTTTGAGTTAATTCTGATAAACGTAAGTGAACTTGAGCCAGAATAATGCAGTCAAGATAAGCATATTCTATTTGTTCGTCGCTCAAAGGTCTAATTCCCCAGTCGCTGCTTTGCTGCTGTTTATCAATGTTTTGGAAATGGCAAAGCGTCATAGCCAAAGTTTTTAATTGATAATTAGGTAAAGGTAAAACATAGTAAGGTATCTGTTTTGCCATCTCCAAAGTGCAGGTGACATTTTTGGCTTTCTTTTTACCTAAAAATCTTAAATCATATTTAGCATTATGAAATACTTTTTCTACTGAGGAATTTACCATAATTGTATCTATAAATTCGGTGACAATTTCTGGTTGGTCAAGTACATCTAAAATATAGACACTTTCCCCAGTTAAATCCGTGCTATCATCCAAAATTTGAATCAGCGATAGTCTAGGATTGCGAGTATCGTAATCGGCAACTTCCGTATCTAACCAAACAGTTTGAGCTTGAGTATATTTAGCAACGATAGAACGTATTTCGTCACCGGATTTTAGGTAAGGCATTGAGCAATATTCCCTAAAAAAATTGGGCAAAAGTAACCAAGTTACAATTTCCCAAGTTAGCATTTTGTATGTAATTTATTTGTAGTGCCGTATCTGTTTACTCTCAGTAATTAGTATAATTTTATTTTTTTTAAATTAACCTATACAGTCTCGCGGTTTTTATTTGAATAGAATACAAATCATAACCTTGCCCTTTCCCATCTTCGGTAGATACAAAAAAAGAGCGTTAAAAAGACGAGGTGAACTATTAAACCGTACTGTACTCAATCAAAAACTGCTATAATACCGTATTAAAAATCCGCTACATATCAGTGAGAAAAAACACTTTGGCAAAATACTCTTATCATGGGGTCATCAAAATTAATCTGGCAAGACACCATTACGAGATAAGAATTATCAATAAATAACTAATTAAAAATATTCTTGTAACCAAGTATTTATGATTTGGCAATGCCCAATACCCGATTTTTAAACATTTAAGAATCGCGAATAGCATTCGACTTAGCTAAATTTTGAGCTTCATTTTGCATCATTTGAATATCGGATGGAGTCCATAAGCGTGGTTTTTGGCAATGATGAGCTATTAGTAAACCCCACAAACCCTTAGCAGTCAAAATAGGCGCGACTAAATTTGCACGAACTTTTAAACTGCGTAAAAAATCGCGGTGGCAATCAGCAATTTCTCCTGACTCAATATCCGGAATTGCATGTACTCGTCCCTGTAAATACAACTCGGCATACCCATCATTAAAACATTCATCAGGACCAGAAGAACCAAGAATAGACAATTCTTCAGAACTCAAAGCTTCAAAAGTAACTTGTCCATCCCACTGAGAATAAAAATAATACAAAACTACCCTGTCAACATCAAATATATCTCGCAAGCGAGATGTAGTTTCCGTAATTAAGGTATCTCGTTCTATCGTCTCAGTTAACCGACTAAGTACGTTTTTAAGACCACGGTCAAAATTTTGATTAGAATTCTTTATCACCGTTCCAATATTACTTTTGAGTAATAATTATCTTTATAATGTTATGCTATCAACCACTTTCACAAATCCTTTCTTAAGTAACACTCTTTTAAGCTTAGAAAAATATTTAATCAAAAATTGGGCATTGGGTAATAAGTAGGTCGGTCGGCATTGAAAATTGTAGTATGGGACTAGTAAGTAGCGAGTAGTAAGTCGTAAGTAGTAATCAGGGTTTAAGGAGAATTTACCTGTATGTTACATAGCGATACTTTATTCGTGCCGACTTACTTAGGTAATGGGTAACTGCTGAGTGTTAACTGTTCGCTGTTAACTGTTCACTTTTCCTCTCTCCCTCTCTCCCCTGGCTTAGGTAATAGAATAAACAAGATAATTGCATCTATTCACCAAGAAGGTACTTACCTATGACGATTTCTGAAATCCGCTTTTTGATGTGTGCCCCGGAACATTATGATGTAGATTATGTAATCAATCCTTGGATGGAAGGGAATATTCACAAGTCATCTCAAGAGCGTGCCGTACAGCAATGGCAGAAACTGCATCACGTACTTAAGGAACATGCCATTGTTGATTTGGTAAAACCTCACAAAGGTGTCCCCGATATGGTTTTTACCGCCAATGCTGGTTTGGTTTTGGGTAACAACGTGGTTTTAAGTCGCTTTTTACACAAAGAGCGTCAAGGAGAGGAGCCTTATTTTAAAGCGTGGTTTGAAGAAAACGGCTTTACTGTTTATGAATTACCTAAAGATTTGCCTTTTGAAGGTGCGGGTGATGCACTTTTAGATCGAGAAGGGCGCTGGCTATGGGCTGGCTATGGTTTTCGTTCGGAATTAGATTCTCATCCTTATTTGGCAAAATGGCTGGATATTGAAGTATTATCATTACGACTAACTGACGAACGTTTTTATCACCTTGATACTTGCTTTTGTCCTTTAGCTAACGGCTATTTACTTTACTACCCCGAAGCTTTTGACTCCTATTCCAACCGCGTAATTGAAATGCGTGTGGCACCGGAAAAACGCATTGCCATAGAAGAAGCCGATGCAGTTAATTTTGCTTGCAATACGGTGAATATGGAAAATATCGTTGTCATGAACAAAGCTTCCGATGCACTTAAAGCACGTTTGGCCAAAGTTGGTTTTGAGGTGATTGAAACTCCACTTACCGAATTCCTCAAAGCAGGTGGTGCTGCTAAATGTTTGACATTGCGAGTAACCGAACCCGTATTAGAAGATGTACATGCTAATTCTGGGGTAGAAAGTCAAGTTGTCCGCATGGAAGGACATTTATTAGATTCGGGGTTAATCAACCGCGCTTTGGATTTAATTATAGATAATGGCGGAAGTTTCAAAGTTCAAAATTTCCTTTTGGGAGAACAGCGTCAAAGTACTTCTGCTGCTGAAGTAAAAGTTTCCGCTCCTTCCCACGAAGTTATGGAAAGCATTGTATCCCATCTAATTGACTTGGGTGCGATGAACTTACCAGAAGACGAGCGAGACGCTAAACTCGAACCCGTGATTCAAAACGGAGTCGCACCGGATGATTTTTACGTTAGTACTATTTATCCTACCGAAGTTCGGATTAAAGGCGAATGGATAAAAGTTGATTCGCAGCGTATGGATGGCGCAATCGCGATTACCGAAACCCCCAAAGGAATTACCGCTCGCTGTAAAATACTCCGCGATTTAGAAGCAGGGGAAAAAGTAGTCGTAGACGTACAAGGTATCCGCACCATTCGTAAAACTGAATCGCGGGAGAAACGCAATACAGAAGAATTCAGCTTTATGTCTGCCGGTGTTTCCAGCGAGCGTCGCGTAGAATTAATTGTGGAACAAGTCGCTTGGGAATTACGTAAAATACGTGATTCTGGAGGTAAAGTTATCGTCACTGCTGGCCCCGTAGTCATACATACCGGTGGTGGCGAACATTTATCACAGTTAATTAAAGAAGGCTACGTACAGGGCTTATTAGGTGGCAACGCGATCGCGGTTCACGACATCGAACAATCGATCATGGGAACATCTTTAGGTGTAGACATGAAGCGAGGAGTTTCAGTACGCGGAGGGCATCGCCATCACCTCAAAGCAATTAACAGCGTTCGCCGTCATGGCAGTATTGCTAAAGCCGTAAAGGCGGGAATGATTAAACGAGGCGTAATGTACGAAT
Organism: Rivularia sp. MS3; assembly: GCA_019192545.1. Classification (GTDB taxonomy): domain Bacteria; phylum Cyanobacteriota; class Cyanobacteriia; order Cyanobacteriales; family Nostocaceae; genus Rivularia. The sequence goes on from JAHCMI010000039.1 coordinate 7,823, forward strand.
GTGTAAAAAATCATGTACCCTTTGCTTTAGCCGGTTCGATTCGAGATGACGGTCCGTTACCCGATACTCAGATGGATTTAATTAAAGCACAGCAAGAATACGCAGATTTACTGAAAGGAGCAGATATGATTTTGATGCTTTCCACCATGCTGCATTCCATCGGAGTTGGGAATATGACCCCTGCGGGAGTGAAAATGGTATGCGTTGATATCAATCCGGCAGTAGTTACAAAATTAAGCGATAGAGGTTCGGTAGAATCAGTTGGTGTAGTTACAGATGTGGGACTATTTTTAAGTTTGTTAGTACAGCAACTTGATAAATTAACTAGTCCTTATACCGCACAAGTTGGTTAACTAGTCAATGTAGAGACGTAGCACTGCTACGTCTCCCTAATCTTATCTCAGCGTCCTCTGCGGTTATATTAATTAAAACCATCAAAATTAATAAAGAACTTTTTTCTGATTATTAATCCCACATAGTTCGCTTGCCGCACTCACAACCTATAATTATTAAACCTTTCTACAACCTTTAACCTGATAAATAGCACTCTAAGTGTTAATTTCAACAAGTTGCCAGAAAATTAAAACCCTGGAATGGGTATTCCATTGATTTTACAAATCTTTCGTAAGTCAGTGGTTTATTTTGTGCAAGCCAGTCTTTAATTAAAAACAACGAATAACCATGAGCCTGAAAGAAATCGTAAATTTCATTTTGAGAAACATTATGAGATTTTAAACCAGATTGAACGCATTCAAAAAGAATAGTTGGATGACAGCGCTTTAATAAAGTATCGCCACTTTTTAATGCTGCTAATTCACCTCCTTCTACATCAATCTTAATGAATCCTATAAATAAATCCGGTGGCACAATTTCATCTAGTCTTTTACATTTTACTTTGATAATCTTAAAGTTATGCTTACCATTAGTAGAACTATGAAATTGTAATCCACTGTAACCAGAACTTGGAAACTGTAAATAGAAGTCTACTTCACCATTAATCTCACCCAAGGCAGCTTGGATTATTTCTACATTTTGAAACTTACGCTTTAACCAATTATATTTGTAGGGAATCGGTTCAATGGCAATATGTTTACCATTAGGTGAAAGCTTATTAATCAGATTAAGTACCGAACCTAAATGACTGCCAATATCAATGCAGTTTGTTGAACTGTTGATAATTTTACTCATTGCTAATTCAGTTCGGGCAGATTCTGCATAAATTTCTTGTAGTTCGGGATATTTTCTATGTTTGAAAATTTTCGTTAAATCGCGCAACTTAATGGCAGGCTTTTCTAAAGGAGTGCCAATTAGTTGGTGGGCAAGGTATTCCTTCATTAGCATAATCAAAGCCTATTTCTAATGTTTACCTATAGCGGCCACTAAATCAATAATAAACGATTAAATTTTGCTTGACTCAAGTTGAAACTATCGCTAATAAATTGAGAATTTGCTCGTTTTTTTGTTCTATTGTGCGTTAATGTCGCAAAATTAAAAGAAAATTTGTCAGATATTTTTTCATGATTTATTCTTATGAATATGATTATTAGCTGTAGATAAAGTCAAAAACTATAATTTCAAATAAAAATCTCAGAAACCAACGTTCAAAACAACTTTCATCAAATGCAACTAACAATCCACAACAAGCAACTACAAATTAACCCCGTCAGCTTTATTGCCGACTTTCTGTTAACAGGAATGGTAATCGGGCCGATTGTCGCTCCTTTTCTAGCTGCATCTGGGCTGCCAATCTTGCCTCAAATTGCCGACATAATTTATTTTATGGGTCATCATGTTTGCCCTCAACCTCAGATGGGAGTAGAATTAGCGTCACCGTTTCTTATGGCTGTATGTATGCGATGTTACGGTACAGTTATGGGTTTATTAGCCACTCGCTTACTGCACGCTGCCGATGGTGGAAAAGCTTTTTACTGGCTGCATCAATACGGCTGGAATGGTGCAGCAATAGCGACTGTATTAATGATGGCTTATCCCTTAGAAATGGCAGGGCAAATTTTAGGCTGGTGGAGTTTTCATAATTTAATTGTCATACCCTTTGGCTTAACTACAGGCTTAGCTTGGGGATTATTTACAATGCCGATTCTGCACGGTTCGTCAAACGTAAAATCGACCGTCCGCATATAAATTTTAGCAATAATTTGAATTAACTCGTTCCAAGCCAAAGGCTTGGAATGCCATCTCAAGAAGCTCCTACTCGTTTTCATTAAATGTGATGGGCGAGGTTTAGGAGTGGGGGCTAGGAAGTCGCTACGTAGGTTGGGATCGGCTTGTCCGTAAAGACATAGCGCAACTCAACACCCAAGTTGGGTTACACTGCGTTTCACCCAACCTACAACGACTACAACGACAATTGTTTTACTGCTAACAAGACTAATCCTTTTTACCCTCTTTCTCTGCCTACTCTGCGCTCTCTGCGGTTGTTATAAAGCGACTTTTTAACCTATCAAAATTAATTGTATATTTGTCATTGCGAGTTGAACGACGAAAAAGTATGAATAAATTGGGACAAACTCCATACAAAATCAACAGCTTAGGCAGAGCATGTAATACTGTATCCCTTGCCAAACACAAATAAAATTAAAGTATCTTTAAAATCTTAAAAATAAAGCGATGCAACCCTGTATATGTAGCGCGGAAGCTAAAAAAATACTTTCTTTTAAACGTTAGTCAAATGCTCTATCAAAGCTTTGATATAAATTTGATGATTATATCGTTCGCGTACCAATTCATAACCCTTTCGGGCTAATGCTTCACTCTGTTTAGAACTTTTTAACAGACTGTTAATTGCTTGACTTAAGCCTTGCCAATCACCTGGATTGACACCTAAAACCGCTTTTGCATCAATTAGTTCCTGGATAATTCCCGGCGCACGAGTGATGATTACCGGTTTGCGACAAGCAAGCGCTTCAAACAAAGTAGATAAACCCGCTTGGTAATTGTTTTCATACAGCGCGATCGCCACAATGTCAGCATCTTGATAAAGCTGCACTAAGGAATTCCAATCGTAATAGCGGTAAGACATGTTTGCTGGAATCACTTCCGGAAAAGTCTGAGAATTTACAGTTTTAATTGGAGATGCAGCACTAATTTTCACATCAACATCAAGAGACTCTGTTGCTCTTGCCAAAGTTTGATAGTCTCGTTGTTCTAAACCACCACTAACAATTAACGGACGCAATCTATCTGCTAAACCAAGTTTTGGACTAAAGAATGATATATCTGTAGGTTGATAGGGAAACAAGCTGACTCGCTGCTCGGGTAAATCCAAATAATCTCGTAAGAAATCAACTTGTTGTGGATTAGCTGTCATAAACAAATCGACTTTTTTTCGGATTTCAAACAGCTTTAAAGCTAAGCGCCCTCGCACTCTGTTGAGATTATGTGTAAACACAACCACCTTCGGCCCTTTTTTTCTTCCTCCACACAGCGTTGCTATCGGTAATCCTACTGTTTCATCAGCACAGAATATAACATCTTTGCTTCCTAATTGAGAAGATAAATTGTGCGCTAAATGCCAGTCTTTTCTAGCTCCTATGATATTTTCACATATTAAATGCATTGGTATAAAGAAGCCACTACTTGCCTGGTGTATTGTTGCATTTAAACGCCGACTAACATCAAATATTACGTGAGCCGGACGTTTTCCAACTTGAGCATCTTTATTAATGTCCTCCAAATTTACGACACTGCTGAGCGCTAAATGATACGTCATTACGAATTATCAATTCAACTTATTAAAGTGAATTTAAGTCATGAATATTATCTTAATAATATTGTTCCTCTATTTAATTAAAGTTTTTTTATCCGGATAGAGAAAAAAACAAAAAAACAAATCATTTTTTATCTATCTTTGTAATATAGCTAACTATTATTTTTAGTAAAGCAAAAAACTAAATATTAAGTTAATCTATTTATAATAAAAAACTTTTATTATAAATCTTGAAAAGCTTGATACAAAAGACTTTCAGCCAAAACACTAATTATACAGAGCGCTATATATTAAAAAATACAACGCAGTTTCGTTTGAAATATTACTTGGATATATAAATTATGTTTACCTAAAATTTAATATAAAATATATGTGAAGTTTTTCTATCTTTATGCTTATAAGTAATTATTTCAAACTATTTAATTTGTATAGTTAATATTATTGATGCAGCTATAAACTTAAATTAAGAATCACCATAACTGCCATATTTTTCTAATAGAGCAAGTTTTTAGGCTGTTGAGTTTGGTAGTAAGATTAGGTGATAATTTGTCCTCTACATAGCCGAAAACGGCGATAAATGAAACCAGCACATTTTGGGGTTGCTAATTAACACTTCCAATCAGCAACCCCAAAAATACTTAGATGTCAGTCTATTTAACTTACCGAAAATTACTGTGGCAAGGGCATCCCTGCCCGTCAAAATTTCAACACAAAACCGGTATATAGCAGTTCCCGATTGAGTGCAATACATTTGAAACCTCACCCCGCTATACGGATACCCCTCTCCAAGTTATCGGAGAGGGGAAGAGGATTGGCTTTATAGTAACGCTTGTATGTTTTATTCTGCTGGAAGCGTAGCTATCCAGAAAATTGCTCCGCTAACTTTAGCTGCTTGCTTAATGTCTCTTTTTTCGGGACGTTTTAATATCTTTCTTCCCAAATTTTTGAAATTATTTTCCATTGAGTAAGCAAAATATGCCATGTCCCCAATGAAACGCATATTCTTAGTTACTCCGTTACCCATAGCAAACATAGAGCGAAATGCACTATAACCCTTTTCCGGCCATACATATTTAATCTCAAAACCTGCCTGAGTCAATAACTCAATTGCACCAAGAGGTGACATATGAAAAAAGCTACTATCGTGCCAGGGTTCAAGAAATGAAACGTTTCCTAAATAATAACCACCAGGTTTTAATACCCTGGCTATTTCCTGAACTACTAAATGAGGACATGCTAAATGCTCTGTTACGGCAGCAGAATATATTAAATCAACTTGATTATCTCCGAAAGGCAAAGAATGAGCATCGCAAAGAATATCTGGGCCGCCAAATTTTTGCAACCAATCATGTACTCTCGTTTTTGAAATGTCAACACCAATATATTGATGACCTTGTTGCGTAACCCATTCTCGCATTTGCCCGCCACCACAACCAATTTCTAAAACTTTCTGATTGGCTGGCAATTCGTTGATGATTTTAAACTGAGCCGGTTCTAAATGATAAGGAAGTTTATCGCTGACTTTTACTGAAGGAGGATAATTAAAGTATTGTTGAAGCTTTTGTTCTTCTATTACTGCTCTATTTGCACTAAACTCAAACTGAACTGTTCTACTAAAATTTGGATCGAATAATTTTGGAGTTCCGCTATCTTCTGCGAATTCCAAGCCGCAATTGTCGCATTTAACAGTAGAGCTTAAAGGGTTTTTACATCCAGGACAAGCTAAAACGTCAATTAGTTTTGGCTTTGGTAAAGTATTTATCATATTTGCCTTTGGTAGATGAACCGTTACTGGTGAATTTATAGCGGTTTTCTTGTCACTGTAATACAGTTTGATTCCTCACCCCGCCCTCTGCACACTCTTCTTCTTATAAAGGTAGAAGAGATACGGTAAAGTGGCATTTGTATTTTACTCAATCTAAAGCTGCTATATAGCGGTTTTAACCCTTAGTAGAATACATTCTTTGGGGATAAAGAGAACTTCAACCGAAAAGCGCTATTTTTCCAAAACTTTCTTTTAAATTAAAGAAGGTTTATCTATAGATGAAATGAAATAGATACAAGTATCTATTAGTACCCTGATGCAATTTTGTTAATAGTTTGCTGTTGCTTGCCAGTATCCAAATTTGGCTGAGCGTTCAAAGTTTCATGGAAAATTTCGATAATCCTATCTGCTTTTGAATCCCAATCCAAATAGTTGGTAAGAACTCGTTGCGGACCAGCTTCTCCCATCCTACAACGTAATTCTGGTTCTGTTGCAAGTTTAATCATTGCTTCAGAAAAGCCGTTGACAAAAGCTTCTATGGAAGTTGGCTCTACCCAGATACCACAGTCAGGATGTAGCGTATTTGCTGGCCCTGCCCATTTTGTGGCAATTACAGGTAAACCTAAAGCCATTGCTTCCAAAACTGCATTACCACCAGCTTCCCGTAGGGAAGGCATTACAAATACATCACATTCACAAGCTAGTTTCGATGCTTCTTCGCGTTTTAGCCAGCCTCGAAAAATTACGTTATTTTCTAAACCTAAATCGGCAACTTGCTTTTCTAAATCTGAACGAACTTCTCCATCCCCAACTAACTCTAAAATAGCGTTTGTTTTATCGGCAACTGGTTTAAAAGCATCAATTAAAAAATTAACTCCTTTCCAATCAACAAAACGCCCTACATATACAAAACGAACAGGCTCGTCTGAGTTTTTTAATGGTTGTTCTCTGGGCTGCCAAACATCTAAATCAACACCACATTCTATCACCTGATAAATCTTTCCCTGGCATCCAATCGGTAAAGATTTTCTAGTTTGAGGATTGGCAACAATTAAAGTTTGGGCTTTCAGTTTACCAGGTACAAATCTATGTAAAACATTAGAAAAAATTCTTCCCAAACTAACCGACAAATTAGCGAATTTAGAATCCATATACCGGAAAGCCGGAGGAAAATCAACTCCACCAGCTAAAGGTCCTAAAACTACCGGTACGCCAAGGTTATACATGAAGTTTAAACCTTTGGGAGTAATGGGTGAAGGCTGAAATACTATATCAACCTCTTGTTTGGCAATCAATTCCTTTACCAATTTCTTGGCTTGGATCTGAGTAATCCAATGCACTACTTGTAAAAAGATTAAATCCTCGATTCTATAGGGGAACAATTTACCCAGTCGCCAAACAAAATTTTGCAGCCCGCTATCTTCTATAAAATGAAATCTATTAAAATCTTCATCGTTGGGAAACTCTTGGCGAAGCTCGTCTCTAACCCTTGCATGACAAACTATTTGTAAATCAATTCCTCGCTCTTTAAATAATTGAAAATAGTAAAGATTTTTTCCCGACTCGCCACCCATATGTCGGGATACATTCTCCGCCACTAATATGACTCGCAATGGTTTTTTAGTTTGATGCAATGTTTCCATAACTTTAGTATATTGCTCCGAAATAAGTTAACTAACTACTACTTGTTTCAGCAAAATATTACTTTATACTTGCTTTATATTTGAATCAGGTGTGTCATACAATACCTAACCTAGATCAAAAACTAATAACTTACAATTAATAATTTAAAAAAGATTGAATTGGAATTCCAAAACCCAAAGAATATCTAATGTAAAGAAATAATGACAGAACTGCTACATAAAAGATAGTTGCTTGAATATCTTGCATAACGCAGGAGAGCTTTTCTCGCCAAAGTCCGTATAAATTGACGAAGTATAAAGGTAAATCGCCGAATGCGATCGCTAAAATTGCGCCTATCAAACCAAAGCGATAGTATGCCAGTGGCAATCCCAAGCCAATCATCACAAATCGAGCTAAGTTACTTTGAGCTAAATACAAAGGTTTTCCAATTGCCATTAATGCTGGGCTAATCGTGTAAAACAACAACGAAAACCAAATACCAGCACACAAAAGCGGCATCATCCAGGTTGCTTGAGCGTACCTGTCGTCGTAAAGGGTACCAATTACCAAATCCCCTACAGTAACTAAAGCCGCTAAACCAACAGCACAACCCATCAATAAAAATTTACGCTGTTTGATTATCTTAGCCCTAAGAGTTTTACGAGGTAGCTCGGTTTGATTGGAAATCGTAGGAAAGATGACTTTATAGCTGAGTTGCTTGATCACCTGACGAGGTAAATTCGCCAAAGTATAAGCAATGGTATAAATCCCCAACATCTGAAAAGAAAGCAACTTACCTAAGATTAAACGGTCGCTCTGTTCGGATGCAAACATTAGCGCCGATGACATAAACATCCATTTACCGAAAGATAGAATCTCTTTGACTGCTTCTTTATCCCAGGTAAAACGATTCCGATATTCAGGTATTAAAAAATGGCTGCCGAACATTTTGTATACAGCACCCAACACAACACCAAATGCTAAAGCCCAAATACTCGGATTAAAAGAAGCCCAAGCAACTAAACTGAATAAAGTAAATACTTGAACGCTTAAATCAAATAAAGTCGATCTCCTTACGTCTATGCGCCGCATCAGAGTTAAAATACTCGTCGAACTAAACCCATCCAAAACCGAAGACGCGCCCACAATCGGGATTAACCAAAGCAAACGGCTTTCTTCATAAAATGAGGCCACTGGAAAGGTCAGTATCAAACACAACAGCCAGATTACCCAGCCGCGAATTATCTGTAAAGTCCAAGCGGTATTTAAAAAAGCAGGTTCCTCACCGCGCTTGCTGTTAACAATACTTTGAGAAATTCCTATATCAGAGAATAACTCTATACCCAGCCTCAACGTATTTACAACAGCCATTAAACCGAAAAACTCTGGAACTAGTAAACGAGTCAGGATTAAATTACCGCCGAAACGAACTACCTGACTCATTCCGTAACCCGCTATTGTCCAGAATGCGCCCCGGTAAGCAAGCTTTTTTAAAGATGTCATAACTATTTAAAATACCCGTGCAAATCTATTTCAAAGCTGAACCAGTTAACCGAGGATTTATTCAATTATCCTAATTAAACCAAGCCAATATCATCACATAACCCTGGCAGAAGCTGTCCATTTAAACTACCAATCCGGAACACTTTGGATACTGAAAAACTATTTATATATAACCACCACGATTATCCAATAACAAACCCTAAACTATTACAATCTTTAGGGTTTGTTTATCCTCATCGAATCATACTTCTTATTTCAAATGACTATAGATACCAATAAACTTTGGATTAAATTTGCATCAAACATGTTTAAACCCTGATGTAAATATAAATTACGACGATTTAATCATATTTACATAATCTTTAAACATTTGAAACAATAGCATAATCTTTTTTCAAAGTAAAATAGTTTTTTCGAGCCGAAATATAAATTTTCTATATAGAGGAAAAAGCTTTTTTAAAGTTATTGTAAAGATTATTGGCATAATGGCATAAAAATTCTCTTTCAATCGAGTAAAAAAGTATTGAAAGTCAAATGTTTAAGCAGTTATTTCAATCTCAAAATCCAATAGTAGCTAATAGTCTATTTAAGTGCTTAAATCTTAAACGAGTATGTTTTCCCTTTTTAATGACCGTGTCTGTAAAGATATACGTCTTATCAATATAGGCGCTTCCTATAAGCATAAGCATAGTAATTTTTTACAGAACTCTTAACATTGTTGTCGAGGTTTTTGTAGCTCTACTAAAAAGGCTTTACAGAATTTCGCAGAAAATCTTTTCGTTATTCCACGGCTTCAACAACCATAAATAAAATATTCCATTGGCGTTTTTACGCTTTGAAATATGGCAGCCTATAGTCAAAAAGCTTCGTAAATCAATTCAAAGAGCATGTTCAGCTTCATAAACTGCATTTACGAACTCAAAAGTATTAATTAATACTTATTTGTGCCATAGCTTCCATTTCACAAGATAGTCAAACCTTTCATAGTTCATTTTTCGTCAAATAAGTTTGATAAAGATTATGGATGCATCAGTTTTATCTCGCACTTCAACCACAAAACAAAAAATCCATTTTAATTTTGTAGATAGCTTGCGTGGAATTGGGGCTATATGGGTAGTTTTATACCATATATATGCAACAAAAAAGCTAGTAGAATTAAGTACGATATTACCGAATTGGCTAGAAAATATTACCTTTAAATGGGGAAGCTTAGGTGTTGCCATTTTCTTTGTTTTAAGCGGCTTTGTAATTGCTCATTCCTTACGTAAAGCAACGATTAGTCCGCTTTATGTCGGGCGTTTCTCCCTGCGTCGTCTAATCAGACTTAGCCCTCCATACTATGTAGCAATGATTCTGGCGTTAGGGTTTGCTCTGTTCTCATCAATGGTAAAAAATGAAGCCTTCGCGCCGATGAATCAATCCTTCTCAACGGGGAGATTTATCGCACATTTATTTTACGTACACGAATTTTTTGGATTTAAACCTTTCGATAATATTTATTGGACTTTAAATTTAGAGATTCAGTTTTATCTTGTATTCTGTGCGTTGCTAGGTTTAGCGCAGTGGTTGAATAAATCCAGTCAGAAACTATGGGGAAGGGCAATAGTTTTTGTGCCTGCGGCAATTTTTGCGGCTGCTTATCCTTTGGGTGTATTGCCAGATAACGGTAATGGCGCTTTGTTCTTTTTCCCCTTGTATTACGGTTTTCTATTGGGGATATTCGCTTATTGGTGTTGGCAAGATAGTCTCAAGTCTATCTATTTCTACCTTTATGCAGCGGTTGTATTAGCTGGGGGAATAATGCAATCTTCAGGGTTTACAGTCACCTGCGTGGTTGTTTCCATTCTTTTGTTAGAAGTAGGTAGAGCTTCAAAGATGCAGGATTTGTTAAACTGGAAAGCTTTACAATTTTTAGGACGTATTTCTTATAGTCTCTATCTGACTCACAACGTTGTAGTTGGTACGACTTTATTTTTAGGGTTTAAACTTCTAGGAACTGGCATAGTTACCGAACTTATCTGTATGACTGTAGCAGTATTTGCTAGTCTTGTTTTTGGTACGATTTTCTGCGAATTTGTAGAAAAACCAGCCATTAAATTAAGTCGCAAAATCAAGCTTGTTAAAGGTGTGGAGGCGATGAAAGCATGAAAATACTGATTACTGGAGCATCTGGATTTCTAGGTAAATATGTAGTCGCCGAAGCATTGCGACGAGGTTTTCAAGTACGTGCCGCAATCAGGCATACTTCCGACGAAAAACGTTTAACTTGGCGCAATCATCCAAATTTAGAATTAATTCGTCTGGATTTAACCCAACCGCAGGGTTTACAAGATGCTTTAGCCCAAATAGATACCGTAGTACATTTAGCAGCAGCCAAGCAGGGCAACTACGAGACGCAATATGCAAATACAGTTACCGCTACCGATAATTTACTCAAAGCAATTGCAGCCGCAAATATCCAAAGGTTAGTAGCAATAAGTACATTTAGCGTATTTGACTACTCGAACATCTCTGACGGTGAAACTATTAACGAAAATTCGCCTATTGATAGCAATCCTTCCTATCGAGATGTTTACGCTCAAACTAAGCTGCTACAAGAAAGCCTGTTTCGAGATTTTGAACAGATAAATCAGGGAAAAGTCACAATTTTACGTCCGGGGATAGTTTACGGAAGAAACAATCTATGGAATGCCCATTTAGGGGTAAACGTTAAAAATCGTTTGTGGATTCGTATTGGCGGCAGTGCTATACTTCCGCTTACTTATGTAGAAAACTGCGCTCAAGCAATAGTTAATGCCTGCGAGCATCAAGAAGCAATCGGTAAAACTTTGAATATTGTTGATAACGATTTACCAACCCAAAAAGTTTATGCTGAGAAAATTTTAAAGCTGCTGCCGCATCAACCTTCTACAGTTGGCATCAATTGGAGCGTTATGCGTTTATTATCTCGCAGCGCTTGGCTGTCCAATAAAATGCTATTTTTAGGAAAACTGAAGCTACCGGGTATTTTTGTACCGGCTAAACTAGAAGCCCGATTCAAGCCATTTCAATATAGCAATCAAAATGCTCAAAAGGCGCTGAGTTGGCAGCCGTTATATTCTTTAGACGAAGCTTTAAAGCGTAGCTGTAGCGATGTAGATTTACTTTCAGATACAGCAAACGGGAATAAGGTTGTTTCTTAATAACACAACGTTGAAATGGAAAAAGCCGGAGAGGAGAAATTTATAATTACGAATTATATTTACCTCCTCTGCTATCTTTTAACTAAAAACTAAAATTTGATTTACTCAATTGCCAAATAATAATTTAAGTAGGTTGGCGTTGAAAATTGTAATTAGGGCAAGGCAGTCGGCAGTCGGCAGTCGGCAGTGGGAATAAGGGTTTAAGGCTAATTTACATTTTGTTATATAGTTCTGTTTTTTTCTGCCGACTTACTTAACAACTAAAAGCTAACAGCTAACAACTTTTAATAAACCAAATTTTTAAACTCAAAATAAAAATTATGCGTATTGCTTACCTGACGGGAGAATATCCTAGAGCTACAGATACTTTTATTCAACGTGAAGTTGCCGCACTTCGCCAACAAGGAGCAGAAGTACATACATTTTCTGTACGCCCTACCGGCGAAGAGCATATGGTAGGAAAAGAACAAAAACAAGAGCGCAGCCAAACTTTTTATATTCTGCCTCCCAGCCCTTTGAAATTAGCAAGGGCGCATTTTAATTTATTAATCGCTTCGCCGAAACGATATTTACAAGCCCTGAAATTAGCTTACTCAACCAGATTGCACGGGCTGCGGGGAAATCTTTATCAATTGTTTTACTTTTTGGAAGCGGGTATTCTTGCCCGAGAAGTAAATAAAAGACAAATTCCCCACCTGCACAACCATTTCGGAGATTCTAGCTGTAGCGTTGCCATGTTAGCAGCAGAATTAGGAGGCTTTAGCTATAGTTTTACATTACATGGCCCCTATATTTTCTTTCAGCCGTATCATTGGAGACTAGATGAGAAAATTAATCGAGCCTTATTTGTAAGTTGCATTAGTAACTACTGCCGCAGCCAAGGAATGATATTTGCACCGTTTACAGAATGGAAAAAAATGCAGATAGTTCACTGCGGTATAGACCCAAAATTATTTAAATCAGTATCTCATCAAGGCAAAGGAAATCGTCTGCTATATGTCGGTAGACTCTCTGCTGCTAAAGGTTTACCGATACTTTTAGAAAGCTTAGTTTATTTGAAACAACGTTATCGAGATGTCCTATTAACAGTAGTTGGTGACGGAAGCGATCGCGCTGCTTTAGAGCAAATGACTGTTGATTTCGGATTGACTGATAATGTCAAATTTGTTGGCTATAAATCGCAATCGGAAGTACGTGAATACTTTGAACAAACAGATGTATTTGTTTTATCCAGCTTTGCCGAGGGAGTACCTGTAGTATTAATGGAAGCAATGGCGGCAGGAGTTCCGGTAGTCGCTCCCCAAATTGCCGGAATCAGCGAATTAGTAGAAGATAATCTCAGCGGCTATGTGATACCCGCAGGTGATAAAACATCTTTAGCCCAAAGCATAGAAAAGTTATTAAGCGACGGTGAGTTAAGAGCTAAATTCGGTACCGCAGGCAGAAATAAAGTAGAAAAAGAATTCAATATAAATTTGGAAGCTCAAAAACTCTATCAGGTAATGAATAAAGCATTAACTCCAACCGAGCAGTTAACCGTAAACAGCAAACAGTTATCAAAAGTTAGTGGTTTGTCTCATTAAATATGACAAGTTCGTAGTTGCGCTACTCTACGAGAAAACTTCGTTTACAGCGCACAGAATAGCGCTAAAGCGCAACTACAAACCCTATTCCTACTTTGCCCAGTCCATAGGCTCCACAGAATCAAACGAAGTAGTCATTTTATAGGGAGAGCCAGTTTCTAAAGAATCTTGGATTGCCAAGACAATTTCGTTATTGTGCAGCGAAAATCGAGATGACAGCCGACAGGGGCGATTTTCCATAATCGCATCAGCCATTTCTGCAACACCACGACAAAAATCCATTTGTTGTGCGCCTCTATATCCAAGTTTCGGCGCTTTCTTAACTAAACGATATTTTTGTTTCCAAACACCTTCAAGCCTTTTACGTCCAATTGTCAGGCTGCGACGAATATAAACTGGCGCTCCATAAAACCAACAGTCATCAATACCGAGTATGCCGTCATCTCCAATAATTCTTAGAGAATGGTCGTGAGGTGCGACAATACTACAGGTTAATCTAGCAACTACTCCAGAAGCGAATTTAATACAAGCCACAGAAAAATCTGGAGCATCAACCTCTATTGGTAAATCAGTTTTCTTATCTGGAATTAAACAAGAGGAAAAAGCAGAAACTGTTTCAGCCGGGCCGAAAAATGCCGTCAGCCAATTCACATAATACCCTGCATGTTCTAAAGTACAGCCTACTTCAAATTCATCTTTATATGGCCAAGGCGTGCCAGATTCGCTCAACCACTTTTGATAAGGCATTTGATGAACTAGCCCGTCATCCATTTCCGCGTAGACTACCCGAACTTTCCCTACTTTATTTTCTCGCAATGCTTTCCATATAGTTTGCGCGCTTTCACTCAATAAACTACAAGGTGCGGAGGAAAGATATAAACCTTTAGCTTCGGCAATGTCTACCAATTCTTTAGCCTGCGCCATTTCCATAGCGAAAGGTTTTTCAGAATAAACGTGCTTCCCGGCTTCCAAACAAGCTTTCGACACTTCATAATGACTGCGGGGGTTAGTTAAATTTAATACTATCTCAACCTTATCATCAGCAAGTAAATCGTTTAAACTCTCGTAAACATGAGAAATATTATAGTATTGAGAAAACTTAGCAGAGCGATCGCTAATCTTATCCATAACTCCCACTAGCTTCAACTGCGGATGCATCGAGAGAGTTTTTAGATAATAATCGGCAACATAACCGCAACCAACAATAGCAATAGATTTATAGGACAAATTATTTCGATTGCCATTTTGGTTGGCTGAATATGTAGGCTTTTTTACAGATATTGAATCCGTCTTTCTAACCAAGTTAGAAATTTTGAATACATTTTTAAGCAGCATAGACTTTTATTGATGATTAATGGTTATTCTTTGTTCCTAGCATCTAACTCTTATCAACTAACTGCCGCACTTTTATATTCAACAATGGCGCGTTTCTTTCCTAATAACCGAGATAAATGAAACTGAATCTGACCTATAAGTCCGGGAAATTTATCCAGAACACAGAATAGACCGTAAAACAATCCATCCACAGAAGTAACTCCCTTAGCCCTGGCATATTTATATACGCGAGAAAATAATATACTATAAGCCAATAAAAGTAAAATTATACTTGCACCTCCAGTAAACCACGCAGTAATTAAGCTTAATAAGGGTAATATTAAACCCCAAACCCAAATTCTGCGACTTTCTTTAACCCAGTGTTTTTCCGGAGGTTTACCGTGGAGCCAAGCCCCTTCGGCATAAGCATGTCCGTTACGAATCGAACGCTTCCACCATTGGTTAAAATGCATTATTTGAGCATCATGTAAAGTCATTTGGGCATCAATACGCATGATTGTGCCGCCAGATTGCCGCAAGCGCACGCATAATTCTGGTTCTTCTCCAGCAATTAAAGTTGGATTAAAGCCTCCAACCCGTTTTAAAGCGGTGACACGCATCATTGCATCACCACCACAGGCTTTTGCTTCACCTACAGGGGTATCCCATTCAATATCGCACAATCGGTTGTAAACAGAGTTTGTCGGAAATTCTTCCTTTCTCCTGCCACAAACGACTACAACTTCAGGTTGGGCATTAAATACCTTGATAGCTTTTTCTAGCCATCCTTCTACTACCAAACAATCTCCATCAACAAATTGAACGAATTCAGTAGATGGTTCTATTTGCAGTAGATATTCAAACCCTTCATTCCTTGCCCGCGCCGCAGTAAAAGGAATCGACAAATCTAATTCGACAACGTTAGCGCCGAGACTGCGAGCTAAATCTACGCTGCCATCATTAGAGCCAGAATCGACATAAACAACCGTTTTTACCTGCCCCAATACAGATAATAGACATTGTTTGAGGCGATTTCCTTCATTGCGTCCAATTACAACTACCCCGATTGAATTCACTCCCCTACTCTCCTTTTTTTAATCATCTATTGCCTACTGTACTAATCTTTCCCATTAATTCTGCGGGGTACAGAGTTTATAATCGTAGGTTGGGTTAAACACAGATAAACCCAACTCGGGTGTTGGGTTGCGCGGAGCTTAACCCAACCTACCTTCGAGATGTCTTTACCCCTCAAAATTAATATGGTGGAATACTAGCATTTGAAATTGTTTTACGTTTAGGAGCAGGTTAACGCATTTTGCAAAGCAATTTTATAACTTTAACCTTTAACCTCTAACCTTTCTAACCAGCTTCAAAAGGTTTATAGGCAGCGTAGGACTTTTCTAATAATAATTTTCGTTCTACATAAAACTGGCTTTGTGGAAACAGTTCCTCCATCCGATTTCTAGACAGCACTCTCGTACCTCTTACCATTTCAGTCCAGACTGGTAATTCCTTCTCCCACCTGCGATGTAAATTTTGCCGCATTAATTCCGGCAATAACCAATAACCAATAACCCCCGTATGAGGTTCAATCGGCCAATAATTGCTTGGAGTTTGTACCCAATAACCTTTAGCTAAGCGAATCACTTCTGATGCAAAATTAGCCTGCTTTGCTTCATCTCCTACATGTTCGATAACAGAATTACTGAATACAATATCAAAGGATTTATCTGAAAAAGTATTGATTAAATTGGTTGCATCCCCTTCAACCAGGGTATATTTGCCAAACCTTCCGGTGTTTTTGTAAGAACCTGGTAGATTAACTAAGGTAACATCAAAATCATGGTCAAACCATTGCCACATAGGGAGATGTCCCCCTAAATCGATAATTCTAGCGTTCGACGGCGGTTTAACTAAAGCCAAAAACCGCTTCATCCGCTCTAAACGCCAAGACTTACCGAATGAATTATGTTTTGCCCATTCCGATGCTTTGGCATAAGCTACATGCATTGTTCTCTGGTTTATTGTTTGTAAATGAATATTTTTTTGATATTTACAATTGGTAGAAGCACCAATTATCTAAACTGACGCTAATATCTATATCTTCGATATTTACGCCTTAATTTCGTTTTTTTAAAGCCTTGATGCTGATTTTCATTTATTACCTTTTGAGGCTTTTTCTGAGGCACGGAAAGAGCAGTAGCCACAAATAAAACCCAGTATATATTAGCCAAACGTAAAAGATAGCTTTCCATAATGTTATTTAGACCTAAAAATAACAGAAAAGCTAAAGGCCAAATTTCTTCGGGGCTTCTTGCAGCATAAGCTCTTTTCAACGCTTTTGCAAAAGCCACTATAAAACTAAATGAAAACAGTGCTAAACCTATTAACCCTACGTCAAGAGCAAAGTCTAAATAGCCATTATGACCGTGAGGTGCTACAAATTGACTTGAAAGGGTACCGCCAACAATTGCAGGATACTTGGTTCCTGGTGCCCAAAAGGCTCCACGACCGTATCCCAACCAAGGTCTTTCCATAATGAACTTAATCATCATACCCCACATTGGCGTTCTTCCGGTTAAAGTCGGGTCTTTTCCCATACTTCCTAAAAGTGCCGTCCAGTTAGTTAGAATAAAAGTCCCAACGATTCCTACTACTAATACTGTTAAGTCCAAATAAACAACAGATATTTTTCCTTGCCAGCGAAAAGTGCGATAAAAAATTAACGTTACTGCGAGCAAAACGCAGACAACCATTGCTGTTTTAGAAGTAGAAAGCACAATTACAGATAAAGGTAAGCATAGCCCCAACCATTTATAAAAACTTCTTTTCGGATTTTCTACAGGCAATAGAAAAAATGACAGCGAGCCAATAAGCATCATGCTGCCAAGAGTATTTTTATAATCGTAAATTCCCTTCCAAGAACCGGGATGGTCGGCTCCATGTTTACCAATTGAAGGAATTCCTAAAGCGAATATTAAAGTTAATACAGAACCTATTCCAAAAGTCCAAGCAACCAGCCTAACTTGCTCTTTTAACGTATAACGCGAAGCAAAATATAATGCGAATGTAGTCATTTGCCATACTTCACGACCGACAAGAGAAGTATAGGTTGGTATATCCGACCAAATATAGGATAGTAAAATTAATACGACTAATACCCATAGCACCCAATCCCTAGAAGCAACCGTTAAAGATTTTCTCCAACGAAGCAAAACTAAAATAGTCGAACTAACCCAAATAAAATATCTAATAGAAGTAATAATATATGCCGGAATAATACCTGGAGTTGGTGGGGTTGAAGCTTGGTTCCCTCCTACTAATAGCCCTCCGGAAAAAAAAGTCAAAGCTAAAACTGTAAACCATTTTTCAGCTATTTCTAAATATTTATAATTCATATTTATGAGCTAAATCAATTATAGAAATGAGTTGGGAATTATGATGAGGTATCGTGTCTTTTACCACAGATGGCGGGCATTTGCTATTTATTCAAGCAGTGGTAGATAAATATATTTAGGAATGGCCGCAACTGGCATGTTTTTCTCGTAGGGTGCTGTGACACTTTGACTAATTCTGAACGTAGTAATAACATGCAGGCTGTGTCACGCACCAACCGGCATTGTGACAATTGCGGCCATTCCTGATATTATCTATCATATTTAATGTGGTGGAATAATGATAGTAGATCCACCATATTAATTTTGATGAGTAATCAAAGAAATATACTCCTCAACTCCTCAAAACTAATATGGTTGACTCTAAGTAAGTCGGCATAAATAAAGTATAGCTATGTAACATGCGGGTAAATTCTCATTTAACCCTTATCGCTACTTGCTACTTGCCACTATTAACTACAACTTTCAACGCCAACCTACTCTACTTAATACCCCGTACATTCATATCTCCTGAACCCTCAGCTAAGTATTTACAGAATCCCTTTGCGTACGAACCCACGCTTTTTGACGTTTAACTAGAAACTGAAAATAAAGAGGAATTTTCCACAGAATATAGAAAGGAACGCTTAAAAGCTGGAACAACGGTAAATCGCTACGTCCAAACTTTGCCCAAGCCGATATTATGGCGACGAATAGCAAGCTTCCGGCTAAACCTAAGATAATCGTCGGTAACCATATTCCTAATAGCAATGACGTTATCAACGAAAAAATGGTCATCCCCAACCAAGCAATTACCAATAACGACAATGGTGGTACGCACAAATCTAAAGCACTAACAAGCAAATCAAGTCGTCTCTGTTTTACTGCTTCTTTTGACAGCAAAGGAACATAAGTTAACAAAGTTTGTAAATGCCCGTGTTCCCACCTGGTTCTTTGCCCTCTAGCCGCTTGCACTTCTTGCGGTAAATATCCGGTGACATTTGATTGGGGACAAAAAACTGCTGGATAACCGGCTAAGCTCAAATCAAAACCCAGTTTCATATCTTCGACAATATCACCGCTAGCAATATCGACAGAATTAATTACCTCCCAAGGAAAAGCCATTCCAGTTCCAGTTAATAAACAAGGTTGTCCTAACTGACTTAACCCATAAGGACGAACTAAATTTTTAACCTTAAAAGCAAATGCTGAAATTAATGCTTTAGGACTAGGATTATTAGATTTTGCGATTAAATAAGTTGCTTGCACCGGTTTACCAGTAGCTAAAGCCTTTTGAGCTACCCGCTCTACAGCATCTTTAGCAACTAAACAATCGGCATCAACAAAAACAACTACATCTGGCGGTTGAGATTCAAGATAATTCAATCCATAGTCGAGAGCGTATCCTTTTCCTCTGAGATTGGGGTTTTTACGCTCGATAACTTTAACACCTGTAGAGCGAGCAATTTCCGCTGTTGCATCCGTGCAATTATCAGCAATTACGACTATATCTTGTGAATTATTTAACTTCGCTTTCAAATCTTCTAAAGTCGAACGAATTACAAGTTCTTCGTTGTGAGCGGGAATCAAAACTGTAAAATTAATATCTTTAGCTTGTTTCCATTGATTATTTCTGACCGGAATAACCGGTAGCAGTGCAGTTATAGACTCAATAAAAAGTATGCTGCATAGAATAAACAATCCACCAGCAATAACTAGTAAAACACTGTTAAGAAATCCAATTATCATAGCTCACACACCCTCAATCAGTTTTACAAATCAAAATTGCTCTATCTAAGTAGTTGGTAGTAGTTCGTATTTGCATCTTGCATAATTCTCTGCCCAAACAAACCCAGGAATACTTATCAAATCAATATGAAACCAGGTTTCTCAGATTAATGCAAAATGTCAGTCTTATAAAATCAACTTGTCAAGAACAATAATCCGTGAATTTAGACTTCTAACGGCTGTTGCTTTGTACCCGCTCTCTAATAGACTTACCAAGCCCTTTCTCCTAACTGAGACGCTCCGCGCACGGGCTTAAGTAATAAGTAACAAGTAATAAGTAATAATATTGCCCGAAAATGGTATAAAGCCTCGTACACAGCAGACAACAAGAAATTAGATTCAAATCAATGCTTGAATACTTTGATTTCAGACAGAGGTATTACTCATTACTTGCGAACGAATCACCATCGGCAGCGTCAGTTTATCCATAGTGCCTTCTTGAGATAGCTGATAAGTGCGGTTGTCGCGACTGCGGGGCATCCTGCCCGCTTCCAATATACGAATTAAATACACAACAGCTTATCTAGTTTCAACACCAACCTAATTGTCAAATCTATTTTATAATTCAGATTAGTAAATCAATTTTGCCAGAGAAAATCCTATTTATTTCGTATTTAGGTAGCGATAATCAAGCCTGAAAGAGGATTGCCTAAAAAATTTCTGTCTCGGCTTTCAAACAGAAGTTAATCAATACAAAACTCAGGTATTAAATCGAAATAGATAGTAAAATTCTAAAATCGGCATTGATTACTCGTCCATACTTTAAACTTTCTCATCCTGCTGACTTACCTTAGACTTGACAATAGTAGCCGGTATACCCACTGCCGTAGCTCCGCTCGGAACATCCCGTAAAACGACTGCATTCGCACCAATTGCAGCACCATCTCCAATCGAGATGTCGCCAAAAAGCTTTGCGCCCGCGCCTATATTGACTCTTTTTCCAACTTTCGGAGCGTCCATCGGACGATCCAAATAGCGATTTCCCAAAGTTACACCTTGACGAATAATCGAATCATCACCAATACTAGAGCATCCATGAACTACTATCCCACTTTGATGTTCGATAACTACCCTTCGTCCTAATCGAGCGGTAGATGGTATTTCAATTCCATAACCATTACGAATCTTGCGAAACATCATTTTATATAAAATGCTTAAAGGCGATCGCAGCATCCTGTACTTTACAGTCATTCGCCAAACTCCAAAGCGATAAACCGCTATTGCTCGAAATCCCGGTCTAGTCCAATCTTTACCGTGAGCAATCCAATCTTCTTTTAACTGCTGCGGTAAACTTAAACTTTGTTCTTTTAATATTAATCGCCTGCGTTCGGCTGCTGTACTGACTTGGGCACTCATGTTTATATCTCAATCATTAAATAAGCAATAAAAAACAATAAACGATTTATGCGGCGTTAGGTAATTGAGGAGAACTGCAAACAAACATGACCTAATGAAATTCCTCATTTGCCTACAGATGTAATTTTGCCACATCTCCACAATTCCTAACTAAAAATTTTGCTTGAATCTAAGAAGAACGTACCGCCTCTTCATCAACTTTTTCAATGCTAGATTCGGAATGAGGATTGTTGTAGTAGAAATAATTATTCGGCTCGTACTTGACATTTACGCCATTAGCCACAATTCCCAGTACATTAGCTTCAGACCTTTCTAAAAGAGACTTTGCAGCCGCAGCACTTGCTGAATTAACTTTCCCCGGTCTAACTACAACTAAAGCTCCATCTACCATCTGCGATAGGACTGCGGCTTCTGCGGTTCCGACTAAGCTAGGAGCATCAAAAATAATACAGTCATATGTTTCCGACAGCATTTCTATAAAATTAGTCATCCGCTCGGAATCAATTAATGCTAAAGGGTTGGGTGGCATAACTCCAGATGTCAGCACTGACAAGTTATCAGTTACTTTCTGTACCGCACTCTCAAAATCATTTTCACCAACCATCACATTACTCAATCCTATAGAGTTAATTAAACCCCAAAGATGATGCTGGGATGGATTGTACATATCTGCATCAACCAAAAGCACTTTCCGCCCAACTTGAGCAGTGACTGCTGCTAAATTAGCCGCTACTTCTGTTTTTCCTTCCTTAGCAATAGAACTTGTTACAGCAATAGAACGAACTTTCTTATCCAAGCTAATAAACTTCAAATTAGCTTGAAGCATTTGATAAGCTTCGTGAATTACGGTGCGCGGCGTTGTTGCAACTATCACTCGCTTGGAAACCTCAGAATTAGAATATTCTTCAGAAGCTAAGCTATTATCGCTAGTTTCAAATTTAGGAATAAAGCCCAGTACCGTATATCCAAACAGCGCTTCTGCTTCCTTAACCGTTTTCAATCTTCTATCAATCAAATCGACAAAGAATGCGGCAGCGACACCAAGCAATAGTCCAGCGAATATACCGCCTGCTGTAATTCCCAACTTCCTTTTCGCAGCTCGAGGGCTTGGGTAGGCATCAGCATATTCGATGATGCGAGCGTTACCCACAGTTTGATTTTCTGCGACTCTAATTTCTTGCAATCTTGTCAGTAGATTTTCTAGCGTGCCACGTGCTACATCTAACTGCCGCTCTCTTTCTCTAAGTTGTTTTTCTAAATTCGGTAGAATATTAGCTCTATCCCGGAATAAGTTTCTTTGTTTTTCTAAAGCTTCTATTTTTTCACCTAAACCCAAGCGCTGGGCTTGAATTTCTATTAACTCAGCAGTCAAATCTTGCTTGATTCTGCCCATTTGTAACCTACTAGGAGCAATTTCTGGCTGATATCCCAGTACATCCCTAGTTCTTTGTTTCAATAAAGCTTTTAATTTAGCTTCTTTCTGCTGTTTATCAATAATATCTGGATGAGATTCGGTTAACCGGGTTGTTAACGTCGCTAATTCCGACTGAACTTTCTGCAACTCTCTTAAAACTTCTTGTACTCCCGGTACTTGAGAAGAAGTAATATCTACAGCTAAATTTCCCGGTAAATTTAATTGAGTGCGTAATTCAGATTCTCTAGCTTTTAAATCTGCTAATTCCGAACGAGCTTGGTTTAACTCGTCATTAAGCTTATTTATTGTTAAGACAGTACCTGCGGTTTCCTGCTCTAAATCAATAATCCCATTTCTAGCTTTAAAACCGCGTAAATTTTCAGCCTTTTCTTCCAAATTCTTACGTGCTTGAGGAATTTGTTTTTGAATAAATTCGCCAGCAGCACTCGCTTCGGAACGGTTAACGTTAATATTATTCTTTATAAAAGATTTCATTACCTGATTGACTATTTTCTTAGCCAATTCAGGTTTATCGGAAATATAAGATACTTTTAGTACGTCTGTACCTAGAACTGCCTCTGCGTTGACGTTAATTGAATTTGGACTCCAAGGTTCTCCATCCTTATGTTTTAACTCTAGAGAATCAATTACTTCTTGTTTGAGCGGAGTTGATTCTACCAACAAAGCCTGAGTATCGAGAGGGTTAAACTCGCGCTTTAAAGCTTCTAAGTCTCCTATCTTTTCTCCTGCTCCAGTAAGAGAAGATGTCCGGTTTGATTGAAACAGCAGCTTTCCACTTGCTTCGTAAGCAGGCTTCTGAACCGAAACAGCAAACATCGCCAAGCCCGCGAATGTTGCAAATACTCCTGCTGATACCAACCACCGGCGTTTTAAAACTATTAAATATTTCTGTACATCTATCTCTTCTGGATAGTTGCTATTTTCCATAGTTCGTGATATCCGCGTGTGTTTATTACAAGAAGAACAATAGATACAAAAATAACAAGTCGTAATTACTTGCTATTTTGTTTTATTTCAGACAAACATTGCCTTATTTCTACATTTTCTTTAAACCTTTTACTACAGACAGAATATTTTTGACTGGACTTCGTTGAGCTTTCGACCAAGGATTTCGATACAGTTGAAAGCGTTGCTTACAAATCAAGATTAGGAATGGAACTGCATCCATTAAATATCTTTTCCAAAGCCGTCTCGGCTCGCTTAGCAGCCTGTATAGCCATTCTAAACCGACTTCGCTCATCCATTTAGGAGAGCGTTTGACATTTCCAGCCTCAAAGTTAATTGTTGCTCCAATTGCCAAAAATATTTTGACCTTATGCAAATATTTTCTATGTCTGGCAATCCACATTTCTTGCTTGGGGGCACCAACTCCGATGGCCAAGACAGTTGCGTCTGAAGAATTAATCAAGTCGATAATTTTTCGACATTCTTGCTCATCTTTTTCAAAACCGAAAGGAGGCGAGTAAGTATCAATAATCATATTTCTACCTACTTTAGAATTTATCTTTCTCCTGGCAATTTCAGCAATTCCTTCTTCAGCACCAAGCAAAAAAATTTTTATCCTTTCGTCATGTCTGTAATGAGCGTAAAAAGCTGGAAACAAATCGGAACCGGAAATTTTTTCCTGTATGGGCGTTCCTAAAAAACGAGATACATACATTAATATTTTGCTGTCGCAAACTCGGTATTCTGCATCCTGATAAACTCCATAAAAATCACGATCTCTTTGCAATTTCATCAAATGGTCTACGTTGGGGGTTACTACGAGACCACCGCTTTGCAATTTTTCTAACAAGTCACTCATGGCGACATTGTTGATGTTTACGTTCAGCAACTGCACCTGTGTCATCACCTGTATCCAAACAGCAGTAATACGTTTAAAATAAAGTGTCTATCAATGACTAGCCAGGGGAGGCCAATAACTAGGGAAACTCAATTAACACTATTAAAAATCCACAGAAAATTTAGCCAAGCGCGAGGTTATAATCCAGACCTCTGACGGTGATTATTTCAGCCGATGCCGATTAATCTACCGCAAACTAAAAATAGACACCGGGCTCGAGCATTAGAAGTTAAGACTATCCAATTCACCAATAGCAATTTCTCCTCGCAGGAAGCATTTACCTGCCCAAAATCTTACCCCGTATATATATACGCAAACATACTTTTGTATTTTAGAACACGTATGCGTAAGCAGGACCGAATTTGTTGATTAGAAATGTAAATGGAACATTGCATAGCTTTTAACTATTCTCCGTGTATAGAAAGAAGGTACCGTACTTCCAGGTTCGGTACTATAATTCTCCTAAAACCTTTATCAAGGGGTCATTTAAAACCATGTAAACCAAAAGAATTTTTTTGAAAAACGATTCAAATCGATACAAATTATGACGGTTTATTTCGATTTCTTCATTTTTTCACGAACAAACTTTAATATAACTTCAATTGGAATAATTTAAACCAATTACTATAAAGTTAGCGTATAGAAGCCATCCTCTACAGTAAAGAAATTGTAAAGCTACCGTGAAAGCTCGTAAAAAAATATTGAGATTAGATCCAGTCTCGGGCTTTTTTTTATATCTCATCGTATTTTCCCCTATAGCTAAGTGAAATCCACATTGGGGTTCCTACTAGCTTGTATTTGTACTGATAAGTCATCAAACTTGTAAATAAGCTCATAATCTAATTAGATATAGACTATAAGTTAAGCAGCTTCTCGAGTAAAAATCTTCAGATTTTCTTAAAGTGAAAGAAATTTTAGCTTTTTAGCTCGCCATATCTATCAATTAAAACGAAGCCAAATAATTAACATATCCCTCTAAGGAAATACCTATATAAAATCTCTGATTACTTTTTGTAATTAATTTTAGTTAATAGCTATGAAGTCATATAGATAGATGAATAACTAAGTCGGCACGAATAAACTATCGCTATGTAACATGCAGGTAAATTCTCCTTAAACCCTTATTACTTACTTGCAACTTGCAACTTACTACTCACTAGTCTTAACTACAATTCTCAACGCCGACCTACTTAACAACCTCGATTAATATTTATAGTGTGGGCTTCAACCTTAATTATTCAAAGATTGTACTAGCCCACACTAAAAAAATAATCCAATCAATTTAGGTTTTTTAGCCAGAATCTAACCTTTAGCGGTTGTCTTTTAACCATTTGACAATGCCATCAGCAAGAGTTCGAGCTAATTTTTTTTGCTGCTTCGGATTGGTTACCCACTCAAATTCTTCTGGATTACTCATAAAACCCAACTCTAATAATAGTGATGGGGCTGCTTCCGGGCGGGTTAGCGCCAAATTGTTCCAGAATACGCCATAAGAAGGTCTATCTAACTTTTTCACTAGATAATTATGTAGGAATATCGCCAGACTATGAGCTTGGGGATGATACCAAAACATGCCGATACCCTTAGTATTTTCCGCATCACCGTAATCTGGTAAAGCATTGTAGTGAACCGACAACGCTAAGGTAGGTTCTTCTGAGGCAATTATTTTTTGGCGATCGCCTAAAGATACAAACTTGTCTTCTTCCCTTGTCATGACTACGGTTGCGCCTTTTTTCTCTAATTCTTGCCGCAGCAGCTTAGATATGGTTAAGTTGACATCTTTTTCTGGTAAACCAGTCGGCCCAACAGCCCCTAATTCTTTACCACCGTGTCCGGGATCTATTAAAATTTTGATTCCAGACAAGGGTTTGCGTCTGCTGCGACGTAATTCGGGAGGATGACGTAACTTTAACTTTAAAGTTGTTCCTTCATATCCCAACTTGTATCCCCACTGCTGGTTTTTCTTCAAATTAAAAATATATTGGACTGCACCCGAATTTATTCCTGGGGATGGAGGTATTTGCTGCCAATCCATGCCGGATATAAACGGATTGTCATTGAATGGAATAGTATCTGTTTGGGCAGTAGTATTGTGCAACGTTAAAGTAAACCGATCTGACTCCTGCTTAACGCTTACCGGTACGGGAGTTTGTAAAGGAAAACTCACCTTAGTTGAGTCCTGCGATTGACTCGAAGCAACGCTGCGAATAATAGTATTGGGAACAATTGCATTTGGTAGAGCAACAGTTTCCGAACTTTTAATCCAAGCGCCATAGTCCAAACGCAACCACTCACCAGTTTTTCCCGTTACAGCCGAACGTGTACCCTTGGGCAATGGCGTTAGTCTAGAATAATTAGTAGAAGGGCCAGTGCGAGCCACACCAAACTCAGCACTAACTTCTACAACCGGTAATTGTGAAGGTTGTAAAACGGTAATTTTTCCAGGGGCTTCTTGAGTTATTGTTTGTGAATTAAGCGTTAGCTGATATTTTGGTGTTGCTAATTGATTAGCTTCTGCCACGGTACAGCCAGAATACTCGCTTTTTGTAGCATTTTGGGGTTGATTGGTTCCCGTTAAAGCCGCTAAGTTACTCGGTAACTGCGCTTGCGGTGGTTGGAGCAGAAGAGGAACCCGTTTATTGTCACCCAAATTAACGGATACTGTAGCGCTTGGAGGTGCAATCGCGCTAAAACATATAAGTTCTCCTGGAAGTCTGGCAATATCAACTTTGGGAGTTAGAGAATCTTTCGCGAAGTTTAACCCTTGAGGTACTTCGGGTTGGGTGCTGGTTCTGATTACTTCGATCTCAATTTGTTGGTCTGAATGTCGTATTGTAAATGTGTTCTCTCCTATTTGCAGGGGAAAGCTAGGTGCAAAATGACCGGATTCGGAACGAGTAATTGGCTTACCATTTATGAAAACCTGTCCGGTTGGTGGAGCCGTACCAATGAAAAAGATTTTATCTGACGTTGTTTTGTGGTTTGTCGGGGGATAAACCACTTTCAGGGGTTGTTCTTGTGCCCAAGCTAAATTGGGAGTTGCTATGGAAGCTAATACTACGAATCCTAATAATGGTTTCACGTCTGTAGTTTACAACAAGATTCTCAACATTTACTGTGGCACAATGACGGGATGTAATTTTTAGAAGTTGCTTGAGACTTAAAAATCGTATGACGAAGTTCGTATTTGTTACTGGTGGAGTAGTTTCCAGTATCGGTAAGGGAATTGTAGCAGCAAGTCTGGGAAGATTGCTAAAATCACGTGATTATTCGGTATCGATACTCAAACTCGACCCATATATTAATGTTGATCCAGGAACCATGAGTCCGTTTCAACACGGTGAAGTGTTCGTTACTCAAGATGGTGCTGAAACCGATTTAGATTTGGGACATTACGAGCGCTTCACCGACACTTCTATGTCCCGTCTCAACAGCGTTACAACTGGTTCCATTTACCAATCCGTAATCAACCGAGAACGTCGCGGCGATTATAACGGCGGTACCGTACAGGTGATTCCCCACATTACAAATGAAATCAAAGACCGGATTACTAGGGTAGCTCAAAACACTAACCCTGACGTGGTAATCACGGAAATTGGTGGAACGGTAGGGGATATTGAATCTCTACCGTTTTTAGAAGCAATTCGTCAATTTCGTAAAGATGTGGGACGGCAAAACGTGCTGTACATGCACGTAACTTTAATACCGTGGATTGCTTCTGCTGGAGAAATGAAGACCAAGCCAACCCAGCATTCGGTTAAAGAATTAAGGTCTATTGGAATTCAACCAGATATACTAGTTTGCCGGTGCGACCGTCAACTGCCAGAAGGAATAAAAGAAAAGTTGTCTGCAAATTGTGACGTACCAGTTGAGTGCGTAATTCCTTGCATCGACGCTAAAAGCATTTACGAAGTACCGTTAATTTTAGAGCAAGAAGGATTGGCAACTCAAACGCTTTCATTGCTGAATATGGTCAAACAGCCACCAGATTTACAGCAGTGGCAGATTTTGGTCAAACGGATGTACAATCCCCAGCATCGCATTGAAATAGCCATAGTTGGTAAATACGTCCAGTTAAGCGATGCTTATATTTCAGTCGTCGAAGCACTTCGTCACGCGGCGATTGCCACTCGGGGAGAGTTACATATCAGGTGGATCAACTCGGAGGAATTAGAAACCGAACCACCAGAAATGCACCTCAAGGGAGTAGATGCAATAGTCGTACCGGGAGGTTTCGGTTCTCGCGGAGTAGATGGTAAAATCGCGGCGATAAAATACGCTCGGGAGCGGCAAATACCATTCCTCGGTTTATGTTTGGGAATGCAATGCTGCGTAATCGAATGGGCAAGAAACGTCGCAAAACTGAAAAATGCTGGCAGCGCTGAATTTGATGAAGAAAGTGTTAATCCCGTAATTAACTTGCTGCCGGAACAACAAGATGTAGTGGATTTAGGCGGTACAATGCGCTTGGGTGTATACCCCTGTCATGTGGTGCCTAATACTTTAGCTTATAAGCTATACCGTGACGAAGTAACCTACGAAAGACACCGACATCGTTATGAATTCAACAATGCCTACCGCAATTTGTTCTTAGAATCTGGCTATCTAATCGGAGGAACTTCCCCCGACGGAAGATTAGTAGAAATGGTAGAGCTACCAGATCACCCCTTCTTTATTGCTTGTCAATTTCATCCAGAGTTTTTATCGCGCCCCAACGAACCTCATCCTTTATTTAAAGGTTTATTAGAAGCGGCCATTACTCGTTCGTGCGAACGCGATGGTTTGACTGCACCCGCTCAAGTATCGTAAATTTTCCAGAGTATTTACCCACAACGAGAAGGCGGTGAAGGCTTTATACTCTGAAACAGGAGTATTGCAAAAATGTGTCGTCCAAGTTTAAGGAAGGTAGAAAGGAGAAGTTGTGGCGTATTGGGTAAAAATCTTCTACGAAAAAAAAGAATATGTAGTTGATTTTCAGCGCGTCACAGCTTTCTGCTGCGAACCAAACGGTCGAGTGACATTTTGGTTGCCAAATAGTGCTATACCTATTGTGATTATCCCCCACCACAATCAAGAAGATTACCAAAAAATTTTGGAATACATTGAAAGAGTCAATAATTCTGAATTAGATGGTGCTTGTTGGGTAAAAATCTCTTATGAAAGAAATGAATACGTTATTAACCTCAAATGTATTTCATCATTTTGTCATGAAGCAAACGGTAGGATTACCTTTTGGCTACCCGACAGCAGCATACCGGTAATTATCAATCCTGCCAGCAATCCCGAATCATATGACAAAGTGGTACATTACATCCATCAAACAACGGGATATACCTTGTCTAATAGTTAATAGTAGGGAATTGGGTATTCAAGTTAACTAAAATTTTTGTACTATTATCCTAAAAACAACAAAATTTTAATTCTTCAATGCCCAATGCCCCATACCCTATTCCCAATCATTGACAAACTTTTCAATCGCTAATTTCGCAGCACCCAACATCCCCGCGCCATTGCCTAAGTGCGCCCTTACTATTTGCAAATTTACCCGAGATGTAGGCATGACTCGCCGCTCAATTTCTGCTTTCATTGACGGTAGAAAAAACTCAAAACTTGCACTAACGCCGCCTCCAATTACAACAGCTTCAGGCGTTAGTACATAAATTAAACTTGTTACTCCAATCCCCAAATTCTTACCGTACTCCTGCCAAAACTTCAACGCTTCTTGATTGCCATTTTTAGCCAAAGCGCCTAATTCTGCTGGTTCCTTTCCAGTACGGCGACGAATTGCTATGACCGAGGTATGCTGTTCCAAAGAACCTCGATTACCGCTTTTACACTGCGGGCCATCAGGAATTAGAGCAATTAAACCTAATTCTCCAGCAGCTCCAAATTTTCCTGTAAATAATTTACCATCAATAAAAATAGCTCCACCAACGCCAGTACCTAAAGTCAGTAAAATAAAATTTTTATAAAAACGCCCCGCACCAAGCCAAGCTTCACCCAAGCCCGCACAGTTTGCATCATTATCAATAATTGTCGGTTTACCGATTTTCTCTTCCAAAGTATCCGCTAAAGGAATGTTCCGCCATTGAGGAAGATTAATCGCAATTTTGGCAATGCGTCCCCGGGCATCGGCTGGGCCAGGAGTTCCAACACCGATTGCGACAGCATTTCCTTCTGGATCTAATTGAGCGACAGCATCAACAATAGCTGCCACTACTGCTTCCGGTGTCGCTGGTTGGGGAGTATGCACGCTCAAAGATTTTAAACAATCACCATCAGACGTAAATCGTCCTAACTTTATTGCCGTTCCTCCCAAATCAATACCAATTACTTGAGTTAACACTTTTGAGTTATCAGTGAGCAGTGAGCAGTTATCAATAAGATTGAAACTTAATCAAGGCTAGTTAAGGAATTTACAAAACCTTGAAAATCTTTTTGGGCTTGATGTTTTTCTAACTGTAAATCGGCAACTTTAGTTGAAGCAAAATTATCATGTTTCCCTAAAGCCGTTACAGGTGCCCCCTGTAAAATACCACTTAGAGCCACAAACAACATAAAACCACCAGCGGCAGCCGCAATTAACGAAATTCTATCTTTTACCATAATTCTCTCAATAATATAGGGCATCGGGTATTGGACATAAGAAAACAAGAGAATAGGGCGAAAAGGGGAGTTGTGAAAGGGTCATAATTACAAACTCCTAACTCTTCACCTTTAACCTTTAACCTTTGACCTTTGACCTTTAACCTTTAACCTTTAACCTGTAGACTATTTTCGTTGCCTTAAACGCGGATTGACAAACTCATTCAACCCTTCACCAAGTAGTGATAACCCTACTACCATTGTTGTCATCGCTAATCCGGGAAAAAGAGTAGTCCACCAAATCCCTGTGGGTAGTGCAGCTAAGGCTTGTTTCAAATCGTGTCCCCATTCTGGAACTTCTTCGGGAAGCCCCAAACCTAAAAATCCCAAACCACCTAATACTAAGATTGCATCAGCAGCATTCAAGGTGAATAATACAGGTACGCTTTGGATTACATTCAAAAATAAGTATCTTGAAAGTACCTGCCAGGTATTAGCACCAATAGCTTGGGCTGCTTCAACAAAAACTTCAGTTTTAACGCTAACTGTATGGTTACGAACAACCCGGTAATATTGCGGTACGTAAGCAATACTAATTGCCAGCGCCGCATTCAATATCCCGCGCCCGACAACAAATGCCAGTGTGACTGAAAGCAGCAGCCCCGGTAAGGTATAAATACTATCCATAATAAATAGCAATACTTTATCCAACCTACCGCCAATATAGCCGCTGAGCATACCCAAAGGCACGCCAACCAGCATACTTAATGCAGTAGCTATTAAAACTACTTGCAACGCAGCTTGAGCGCCGAAAACAGTACGAGAAAAGATATCGTAGCCTAGACGACTAGTGCCAAACCAGTGTTTCAATGAAGGCGGTGTATGAATTGGATTATCCAGAAATTCCGTTGGATCTTGCAGCAATCCCAAAGCTTGAAGTAAAGGAGCAAATAAAGCTAAGAAAATAAATATTAAAGTAATAATTATCCCAACAAGCATTAGCTGTTGAGAAAGAGTACGTTTTTTATTTATAAAAGGTAAAAATCTTGGCAAGAAACCTTTAGCAGCAGTCATAGGTTGATTCTTTAGTTAAGAGTTATGAGTTAAGAGTTTTAATGCCTTCTGGTCACTTTGTCAACTCAAAACTTAAAAATTAATATTTAATTGAAATTTGGGCATGGCGTATGGGGCATTGGGCATTGGAAATCGGGCATTGATAATCTACACGAAATCTAAAACGCCCTCACCCTCGAAGGGTGGGGCTACACAAACAAAGCCCGTCTTCACGGGCTAATAATGTTCGTTTTGACACTCCCCTTCAATTTATTGATGGGGATTCTTAGTTCGCAGGGATACCAATGTACTTGCCCTCACTAAGCATCTTGACCGTGTGCCCCACGGCTGCAAGTCCTCTAATTAGAACTACTTGAGCGGCTGCGATATCTCTATCAGTCGTATAGCCGCAATTATCACATTTATGAACACGTTCAGCTAAAGTTTTCTTGCCTGTTTCGTGTTGACAGTTAGGGCATATTTGAGAAGTTTTTCGGGCATCTACTGAGAATTTTTTCTCCTAAAAAATTCTCATGGGAACCCTAGCGCACTACACCCCCATAGTTAGAAACTAGGGGCACTGTGCGCGGTTCCGGTAGTAAGCGCTTTAGCCCTTTAATCTGAGACAATACGGTTCTTACTACAAACAAAACCAATAATTTAGTCAAACACCCTATAAATAAATCCCAAATACCAATTCCTAACCTTTAACCTTAATTAAAGAACGCTTTCGAGCAAATGCCGATACTGACTCTTCTGCTTGACACCTTTTAGTTCTTGTAACAATTCTTTATCTTTAAATATCTGTACCGTAGGTGTTCCGGTTACGTTGGCTTGTTGGGCAATTTCCCTATCTTTGTCGATATCAATTTCTACAAAGTGAATTTTACCGTCAAATTCATCCACTACTTTGTTTAATATCGGCTTAAGGGTATGACAAGGGCCACAACCGGGAGAAACATACTTCACCATTAATGGGCGATCGCCATCGTGGAATATTTTTCTCAAAGCGTAACTTCCGATGTGACGTGTAGCATTTATATCAAAATCTTCTTCTGTATCGGCAGCAATTTTTTCTTCTTCTTGGGGCTTTAATTCGTTGTTTTCTGGCTTTTGACTGAATTCTTGCAGCAATCCTTGGGCTGATAACCAACGCTCCGCTAACATTGCTCCCATGCATCCGGAACCTGCTGCGGTGATTGCTTGACGAAATTCACGATCCTGTACGTCACCAACGGCATATACACCTTCTACGCTAGTTTCTACCGAGGATTTTGTGACAATGTAACCAGTATCATCAAGTTCTAACTGTCCTTTAAATAAAGATGTGTTAGGTGTATGTCCGATAGCGTAGAATAATCCTTTAACGCTTAACTGACTTTCTTCTCCAGTTTTGTTGTTACGAATTTTGATTCCCTGCATGTGGTTATCATCACCGAAAATATCCACGGCTTCTGTATTCCAATGCACTTTAATTTTGGGATTACTCAAAACCCGATCTTGCATAGCTTTACTTGCCCGCATTTTATCGCTGCGAACTAATAAATTTACAGTGTCGCCGTATTTAGTTAAGTAAATAGCTTCTTCCGCAGCCGAATCACCAGCACCAATGACAGCTAATTCCGCACCGTGAAATATCGGTGTTGCCCCGTCACAAATTGCACAAGCAGAAATACCGCGACTCCAAAATGTATGCTCGCTGGGCAAACCCAAACGCTTTGCTGTCGCACCTGTAGCGATCGCAATGCTATGAGTTTTAAACTCGCGTTCGGAGGAGCGCACGGTAAACGGACGCTGGCTTAGATCGACAGAAATTACATCCTCAGTATATAGTTCAGCCCCCCAGCGCTCAGCTTGAGCCTTCATCTTATCCATCAATTCCGGCCCGGTAATACCGGCGGGGAAACCAGGAAAATTTTCTACTTCAGTAGTAGTCATCAACTGTCCGCCGGGTAGCCCCCCTGCTTCAAACCCTTCAAATACAACAGGTTTGAGGTTCGCACGTCCCGCATAAATAGCAGCAGTATAGCCAGCAGGACCACTTCCAATAATTACTAAATTCTCAACCTTTGGATTTGTCATAATAATTTAAATAAACTCATAACCACTACGCTTTATCAAGCATAGCAAATTTATGTTACCTTGTGCAGTTTTGATTTATAAAGCGGGCAGGGGTGCCTGCACCATAAGAGACAATATTTTGTAGGGTGCTGTGACGGTGAAAATGTTAGATATTTACAAATACCTTCGGAAATGCTCTAACGCAGCATTAAATAATGCAATAACAAAACCTTCAATAACACGATTTGAGTTTTCGTGTGGCATATCTGGAGCCATTATTTCTAATACCCCATTTTCGTAAGCTAATCTGGTGTTTCTTGAGTTTCCCATGTCCGCTAGCATGGCTTTGAAAGTTAGCCAGCTAATGTTTTCAAGTAAAGTTCTGGTTTCTGCTGGTGTTGAGATTGCCACCATGTTGAAAATACCTCATGTCAACTGGTTATTTTTTGCAGTTTTATCTATTTTAAGGATTGCATATTCATTTTGAATTAGTTGAAAAGCTTGTGAAACCGAGTGCCTACAAAAGAAGTAGTAGATAATTGGGCATTTTCAAAAATCTTTTTTTCAAAAATGTTAATTCCCCGAGTCGAAGTGGGTAAGTTACATCTAGAACTCAATAACCAATCCCCACCTAAAGGAAACACTAATGAAAACTGAACTTAAAGCAAAATTTTTACAAAACATCCTCAGCAAGAAGAAAGAAGACGAAGGTTTTACCCTAATTGAATTGTTGGTTGTAATCATTATTATCGGTATTTTGTCCGCTATTGCGTTACCTGCCTTCTTGAACCAAGCAAATAAAGCTCGTGCAGCAGAAGCAAAATCAAATGTTGGTGCAATTAACCGCGCACAGCAAGCTCATGTTCTAGCTAACCCAGAGTTTATTACCGACAACAAAAAATTCAATCAATTAGAGATGGGTATTAAAACTCAGACAGAAAACTATATATACGCAGTTGATGCGGGTACTGATGGTTCAGCATTAGCAACAGCAACACCAACAACCTCTAAAAAGCCTGCTGTTCTAAAAGGATTTATTGGAAAAGTTGCGATTGGAACTACATCAGCAGGTGGTAATGCTACTACAATTACTGCATTATGCGAAAGTCTCGATCCTATGATCAAAACTGATAAGTTTACCGAACCCAAATCAGTGAAAACTGGTACTGATGTTACCGGTATTGAATGTGATAGCGCAACTCAAAAACCTGTCAAATAAATAATTTAGCATCTGATTAATTTGAAATTATTTTGATAACAAGTTTGGAGGGTGAGTATTATAAAATACTCACTTTTTCGTATGAGTTGATAATCCGGGATTAACTATAATTATGATTTTACGAAAAGAGATATATCAATATTTAATTCAAGAAAAATACGACCAATCTATTAAGTTAATAAAGCAATCAATCGAGACCGACCCTTTAAAAGTTACTAATTATTGGTATCTAGGATTAGTTCTACTTTTACAAGGTGAAGAAATAGAAGCACAAATGACTTGGATGCTTCCCTTAGCAGAAGCGGAACCGGAACAGTTTGAAAATTGGATAACAGAATTAACACAAATATTACAAGCAGAAGCAGAAAGAAGAAAAGACATTCAAGATTATCAAACATCTTGGTTGATTAGACAACATATCAAAGAGATAAATCCAGAGTACTTAAATAATTTACTGCATATTATTCAGCTATCCGTATTTTTAGATTTATCAAATGTTCGGGAAATACCTTTATTAGAAATAGCTAAGTTAATAAATTCAATTTCTGAATTGAATATAAAAAATTATTTATTATTAGAAACCCTCGAAGAAGTCTTAAAATTTTATCCACGACATCCGCATACTTTGGACTTTGTTGAAGCTTGTATTTTAAACAGTAGTAACTATATATATTTAACAGAATTATTATGCAATCAGGGACTTATTTTTTTTAAAAGTATTTCAAATCAACAAACTCATAAAATAACAGAAATATTATTAACAACTGTAGATAAGCATATTGGGTGTTTGGTAAATTTAGCTAATTTATATCAAAATACTGATAAAAATATAGAAAGTTTAGCTTTTCTCCAAAAAATAATTGATTATTCTTCAGATTTATTAGATAAAATAGCTGCTAATTATCTTATTATTAGGGGATTAATGCAAGCGGGAGGACATTGGCAGCAAGCTGAAATAGCATATCATAACTATGAAAATCTATTAAGCGAATTAATTACAAGTGATAGTGCTATTGATATTAGGCAAGAACATTTAATTAATTTAATTACAACTGTTGCTTTTGCTCCTTATTTTCAAGATAGACCGGAAAATACCCATCAGTTTCGCAATCAAGTAGCACAATTTTGTCAGAATCATTTAAATAAAGATAGTAAATTATTTCAATTAAAGCCAAAACATCCACGCAAACTTAATTCTGTCAAAACCAAAACTTTAAAAATAGGTTATATCTCAACTTGCTTGCGTCGTCATTCTGTAGGTTGGCTTTCGAGATGGATTTTTCAATATCATGATGAAAAAAAGTTTCAGGTTTATGCTTATTCTCTAGGAAAAACTGATGATAGTTTACAATCATTTATTTCTTACCAAGTATCAGAATTTCGCGATTTATCGCAAACTCAAGACATTATTCAAATTGCCGAACAAATTAATCAAGATGAAATTGATATATTAATTGATTTAGACAGCGTTACTTCTCGAAAAGTTTGCGGGGTAATGGCTTTAAAACCTGCTCCTATTCAAGTAACTTGGCTTGGTTCTGACGCTTCAGGATTACCAGCTATAGACTATTTTATCGCCGACCCTTACGTCTTGCCAGAATCAGCGCAAAATTATTATGCTGCTAAAATTTGGCGATTACCAAATACATATATTGCTGTAGATGGTTTTGAAATTGGTGTACCAACTTTACGAAGAGAACAATTAAATATTCCCGATGATGCAGTTGTTTATCTGAGTTCACAAACTTCTTATAAACGTCATCCAGTTCATGTTTGTTTGCAAATCAAAATACTTACAAAAGTATCTCAAAGTTATTTACTGATTAAAGGACAAAACAACGAAGAAACAATCAGAAAATTATTTTACCAAATTGCAGAAGATGAAGGTATTGATTATTCCAGAATCATATTTTTACCTCAAGTCGATCTAGAAGCAACCCATCGCGCTAATTTGGAAATTGCTGATATTGTGTTGGATACTTATCCGTATAATGGTGCAACTACAACTTTAGAAACTTTATGGATGGGAATTCCTTTAGTTACCAAAGTTGGCGAACAGTTCGCTGCACGTAACAGCTACAGTATGATGATGAATGCTGGTGTAAGTGAAGGTATTGCATGGACTGATGAAGAATATTTAGAATGGGGAATTCGTTTAGGTAGAGATATTAAATTAAGACAGGAAATATCTTGGAAACTCAAACAGTCTCGCAAAACTTCACCATTATGGGATGCTAAACAGTTCACCAGCGAAATGGAAAAAGCTTACGAACAAATGTGGATAAATTATATCAGCGGATAAATAGTAATAGTAGAAATTTGGTTTTTATTAATCAAAACAAGAGACGTAGCAATGCTACGTCTCTACATTGTTCTTACCCAACAACCTGCTTATAAAACTCTTCTAAACCCACCACACAAGCTTTGTCATCGTAAAGATGATTGTGGGATTCGCTCATCCTTTGAAAAATTTGCCTTTTGTAATCGGTTTGAATTCCTAATTTAACGGCTATCTCGACGTATTCTGCTGTATTGGCTGCTATGGTATCTGTAACTCCTAACATTTTTAAGAAGCTGTCGGTATGACGACCGCGCATAAATTCTCCAGTACAAGTTACGATAGGAAGATTGCAGGCTATTGCTTCTAAGCTAGTATTTCCTCCAGACCAGGTAATTGTGTCTAGGTATATATCGCTCAATAAATTAATCGTTAAATAATCAAATCTTTCGGGAATGGTTATGAACAAGCAATAATCTTGATAATCAAGGTTAACTGCATCAAACGCACGTTTTAATCGTTTTTGCAATAAAGTACCGCGTAGAAATAAGAATTTAGCTTTGGGTACTTGTTGAGCTATTGTTGGGAAAATAAAGTCATATTGCGGTAGGTATTTAAAAGGTGCTTGGCAACACAAGTAAATAATTGCGTCTTCCGGTAGTTGATAATCTGAACGAGTTTTAACGAGGGGAGGAATATATGGTTTGGGATAAGCAACACCAATGTTTGGTAAGCGAATCAATTTTTCCGAATAATGTTCTTGAGCGTTTTGTGCTTCCATTAATTCGCTTGATAAAAAGTAATCGATTGTTGGTAAACCAGTTGTAACGGGATGTCCCCAAGCGGTACATTGTACTGGTGCTAAACGTAAACCAGCCAACAGCATTGTGGCTGGATTCATGCCAATTTCGAAGTACACGAGAATGTGTAATTCATCTTTAGTTATCTGTTGACAAGCTGCTTCTAAGTTGTGAGGAATATGGTAAAAAACATCGCTGTATTTTTCAAATTCTTGAGTTACTGCATCGAATTCATTGCCAGTGTAGTAACAGTAAATTTCAAAATCATCATGGTTATGCTGACGCAACCAACCAGTCAACCATAAGGTTCCGCTATAGCAATGTAAATAGTTAGAAACGTAACCAACGCGAATTTTACCGTTCCGATTCGATCGGTTTTCTATTGATAACGGCTTCGACCATTGGGGATAATTAGCACTCATAATCGAGCAAACCAAGCAACCGTAATGACGCTGTAAATCTACATCATTTTTTGCTTGATAAGATAAGTAAAAATTGGTAAGTCTACCTATTCCTGCCAAAGCATTTGTTTTGTCTACTTCTGTTTCTAAAGAAGTTTCTTTAATTAAAGTTTGCAGTCCTTGAGTATAACGAGAACGATAAAAATCGATTTCTTCTGGCTCATTGTAAATTGTAGGAACTGTTAAATATTTGAGTAGTTTAAAAGTATAGTCTTCGGGTAATAAGTTTGTTGCAATTTGGGCATTATCAATAGCTTCGCTGGTTCTGCCACTGCGTCGCAAACCGACGATTAATGCAAAGTGCAAGTTGCCATCTTGAGGATAATATTTAATACCCTCTCGCAGCATATTAAAAGCTTTATCCCTTAAATTTAATTTGAGATAGCATTCGCTTACTTGATAATAAATTTCTGGCTTGGCTGGTGGGATAGCTATGAGCCTTTGATATTGTACGATTGCTTCTTCCCACTTGCCTTGTTGAAATAACCTCGAAGCTAACTTAAAAAAAAACTCTTTCGATATTACATCATCAAGTTTTTCAATTTTACAACTTACTAAATTTTTAATTGTGGCTGTTGACAAAGCTTTTTGGTTATCGCATTCTAAACTGATTTTAGCTTTGATACGAGGTAACAAAGCTTCCCACTGCATTTCACTTAACTGTGGCACCAAAGAAATTTCTAAACCTTCAGTGATATCTAAGTCTTGCATCAGCAGATTCATGCTAACTGCTCCTAGCAGCATTTCGGCAAGATCATCATCGCTGTTACTAATATCAATTAGTAAAGTTATGTACCGAGCATCATCTCTAGTCGCCAAAGTTCCAATAACTTTTTCCAATTCTGCTGCCAGAATTTCTTCTGGCTGCGTCCAATCCGGGAAAATAATTAAATTAAGTTCTTTGAGATTTAAAGCCTCAATTGTAGTGTTAATTAACACTTCGCTTACAGTTTTAGCAGTTGAGTGCCAAGTAAATTTCTGCGCTTGCTCAATTCCTCTGCTAACTAATATTTGACGAATACTCGGCTTCTGAACTTCACAAAGGGCATTTGCTAATTCTTCAGCATCATTATCACTAATATAAATTGCAGCTTCTCCAGCAACTTCAGGAATTGAAGCATTATTACAGGTAATTACCGGACATCCACAAGCCATTGCTTCAAGGATGGGTAAACCAAAACCTTCATATTTAGAAGGATAAACCAGCGCGATCGCACCACTATAAGCCATTGCCAACTCTTCATCATCCAGTTGCAGCATGTGTACCGTACTACCATATGTATAAGTTCTCCACTCAGGTGCTAAAACACCACCGTTACCCGTACAAACAATATCAAAAGCATGACTCCAAGGAAGTTTGGCAAATGCTTCAAAAAACAAAGTACTATTTTTATAGCCAGTAGAAGGTCCAACTAATAGAAAATAAGGTTTAACGATACCATATTTAGTTTTGAAAGCATTAATTTCTTCTGGCAATCCCGGATAAAAATAATTTTGAACTCCTAACAAAGCTACAGTAATAGCATCTGGATTAATATCGGGGAAGCATTTAACTAAATCTTGGGCTGTATTTTCAGAAATGCTAATGTATGACGAAGCCTGTTGAATTGCATGATGCTTTTCTCGCCACATGTGATGATTTAAATCCCAACCCATAAGTTCTGGAATCATGTCATATGCCATGAATACAGAAGGAGTTGTTAAAGGTGTTGTATAGTAAGAAGAAATAAATAAACTGGCTTCTTCTTCATCACATATTTGTTGAAGCATTTCTCTATCATGCCCCGTATCGTTATAGTCATATTCGGGAATTTGGCGGTATCTAATACCCGAAATTTTCGGGGCAGTACCCGCTCTATCTAAAACAATAATATGTTTAGCAAAATCATTGTTTGACCATTCTTCCAAAAGCGATTTCCAAACCCGAGCAATTCCCGTTTTATATAATTGAAAAAATACACCGTCAATTAAGATTGTCGGAACTGATTTTTCATCGCTGACAATTTGTTTATCTATTTCCTGTTGCTGCAAAAATCGCCATTCAGTAGAATTTTGTTCTGCTTGAGCAATCGGTAATACACCGTATGAATCAGCTTTATCTATCAAAGTATCGTCGCCAACCCAAGCAAAATAATCGCGCAATAAAACTGGAAATTTAGTTTGTTGCTGCAAAGCTGTCCACTGAGAAATAGCACCTTTATAGCCGTAATATTCTTCTTTAAACTTTAATTGTTCTTGTGTCGCATATGCAAAATGCTGAAAAACTAAGTTGTGCGATTCCGTTTCTTCATGTTTAAAAGGATTTACCGCAGCAACATTTTTTAATTTCCCATCAGGTAGCTTTTCAACTAACACTGGTGGTTCGTGTGCAGCCCAAACATACCCCGGTTTAAATTTCCAAGTTCTCAACCATTCCTGTTGCGGATTCTGAGCATAACAGTTACGAGTACTTATCAGTAGATTATCTCCAACAAAATACCAACACCAGTAAAAAGCTGCCGTTTTTTCGGGATTTTTGATAAATAATTCTCTGGCTGTAGATAGCTGTTCAAAAGTCCATAGTTCATCTACATCTACTTGCCATAACAAACATTCTTCTTGAATATTTTCCAAAGGAGCATTAGTCATTTCTCGCTTACCTTCCCAGAAAACACCTTCCGGTTTACGGTAAACGGTAATATTATCTGGATAAAGCTGTTTTAGTTGATTAATATATTCGCTAGTACCATCAATACTAAGTCCCGAATTATGAATTTCACTACTTATACGTCC
This sequence comes from Rivularia sp. MS3, assembly GCA_019192545.1. Classification (GTDB taxonomy): domain Bacteria; phylum Cyanobacteriota; class Cyanobacteriia; order Cyanobacteriales; family Nostocaceae; genus Rivularia. Next base: position 49,545 of record JAHCMI010000039.1, read on the forward strand.
ACCATTTCCAACACTCCAAGCCGTATCATGCTTTAAATCCGCAACACCTTCTACAATATGCCAATGCCATTTAAAAGGTAGTTGTTTAAATATATCAATGTGATATTTAATAAACGGTTGACCGTTTAAAACTATAGTAAAGAAGTGGACGGGTAAATTAGGAAAAGCAATATAGTTTTCGTAAAAAGAATTAGAATCAGATACCTCTTCTCCTATTTCTCCGTTAGGGCTGATTCGATGACATTCATATCCATTTTTATTTAAAATATCAAAAGTGGATTTAGCATCTCTATTTAAACCCTCTAGCATTTTTTGGGAAATTTCAAATTGAATAAACTTCACAGCTTTATTTTTCAAAAGCTGGCTAGCTCCCTGCAATACATCTGATTCGGCTCCTTCAACATCAACCTTTAAATAATCAATTTCTTCTATGTCATGCTGCTGACAGAAAGAGTCCAAAGAAATTGCTTCTACTACTTCTGTGTTAACAATAGGTACGTATTCTCCAGAACCATCGGGATTAAGCATTTTTGGGGTACCAATGCTGTTCCATACAGAATAATCTTCCGGAAACTGATTAAATTCAATTTGTTTATTTTCTGAATAAACGGCATTATGAAAAGCAGAAACATTACGGCATTTTTCTTGTACAAGCCGCTGCTGAAGTTTATTATAAGTACTTTCAGTAGCTTCAAAAGCATATACCTTACCTTTAGCTCCAACAATTTTGCTGAATAAAACTGAATAATCACCAATATTAGAGCCTACGTCAAATACAGTCATTCCAGGCTGAACAAAATTCCTGACAAGTAACTGCTCGGTAACTTCGTTATCGAAATGAAAATTATCAGCTTCGTTTACTTTTTTGAATATAGAATAACCGTTACGTATATTTTTATTCTCTGCAATCAAAACATAATTATTGTCTGCAAGCAACTTGTGATGGCTGTAGTAATTTTTAAATGTAGTAATATCGTCTAATAAAATATACTTTGCACCGTATACCTGCTTTAACTCAGCAGCACCAGTAAATTCGGAACCATCAATCAATACTAAATCAAAGACATCTATATTATTTTCTTTCTTAATCTGTTGAATACCATCACCAGCAACACCAGCATTCTTGACATAGTCTATATCTTGTTCCAGCCAGCTTAATACTTGTTCTAAAGGATATAAAGTTAATTTATTTGGAGTATTTTGATAAAAATTAATCACCTCTTGTTGTGTGGGGAAATCTTTTAACGAAACAGAGGAAACGTTATAACATTTTACAAAACTATCGTTCGCATATCTTTTTTCTAACTCTGCAAATCTAGTCTTTGAAATCTCTATGCAGAATAATTCTTGGTTATGATGATTATCTTTAAGCCCGGTTACAAAAGCTTCAGTACTGCCACCTCCAGAAGATGAACCTATTTCTAAAACTGTTTCAATATCTTCTTCTCTACAAATCTTCTGAATTGCTAGATAAAACTCATCATTTTTAATCTCTGAAGGAATTAAATAATTAAGTTGGGAATCAATAATCTTGGATTTCATATTCATACTTGTATCTGCACCAATTTGTATATTTTTACTTCTTAACATCCTTCTTCAAATCGTTCAATTCTCTTTTATAGTCTTCCCTTTGAGGATTTAACTCCACTAACTTTTCTAAAGGTTTTATTGCACCTCGAACATCTTTTAAAGCTAATCGCACTTTTACTAAACCTTCTAAAGCTACTTGATTATTAGGTTCCCGCTGCAATACTAATTCAAAACCCTGTTCCTGCTGCTTTAATATTGATTCTTCTCCCTCAATAACCGAAGCATTATCCTGCTGAGCAATTTCTTGTATGGCAGGAATTGCAGCCATAACCGCAGAACCAAAAAAGGTTACTATCGATATTAAAATTAATATTTTTTGTCGCTTCTTAGCTTTCTCGCGATTTTGAACTACGTATTCTTCCCTAGAATCATCCATGCTATATTCAGTTACTTGAGATCGAAAATAATTCCATTCTCAGGATGCCCCTTAAAAGGGTAAAACTATCATATGAGCTATTTTTTATTCAGATTGCTTTGAATTCACAACTTCCACTATTAACATTAAGCCCTATTTTTTACCTTCAACCCTTCATGGGTGCAGCTATGCAAACAAAGTCCACCTTTTTAGGTTTCAAGGTTTCTTAGCCCATAAACATGGGCTTTATAATATCAGCCTTAGCCTTATACTTATAATCTGAGCGCTTTTCGCTACTTTACGAAACGAATTTTTAATCAAAAGCCGATCGCAATGTTAAAAATAAATCAGGAATGGTCGCAATTGGCACATAACCCCGATTGATGCGTGACGGGAAAACCTGATTATTTCGTTTAATAGTAAGCATAGCGTTACAGCACCCTAAAAAGTAAAGATGCTATTTGCGGCCATTCTTATAAATATTTGAAGAGAAATACAAACTCTACTATACTTAGTTATCTTAAAAAGGATTGCTAAATTTTCCCGAACAGAACAGATATACTTCGCTTGGGTAAACCTTTCTGTTTGCTTGCTTTTTTATCGAAAGAAATTCATATCATATTATTTTCAATTTTACTTCTTTCTCTAGAAAGCATATCAGTATCTATCTAGGGATTTTTATAAAATATGCTTTACGCCTGCCGATATCCGATTATTTTGGTAAATGCAGATGATTTAATAAAACAAAGCTGTCTTGCTTATCTAACTCCAAATTTTCATTTCACAAAAGATGATCAACAAATGTCCTATTAACCAAAATTTGACAAATTAATGTAAGTTATAAACTATTTTTAATTCCATAATGTCGAATAAAGATACAAACATATTTTGATTCATTTTTTTTGTTTTAACCGCGACTTAGCTTGTGTTATCTCTGAGACAAGACTATTTAATCGCAATTGTTAAGACAATATTAAAATAATCTTCAGATGGTATGAAAATCTGGATGTTTGCGATAATGTAGATAACGATTAATAAAAAACGGTGGATATTTGCAACTCACTATTCAATTTTTACTGTTATGCCTTCATCATGGAAGTAATTATCTATATATTAGAAAAATTGTCATGATTTATGCATATTGCAGTGAATTGAGCAATTAGGGATAAGAAATTAGCCGTACTAAATCCACCGGGTTGCTAACGTATTTTTTTGTTTGATAAGTAAACAGTGATAGATTTTGCTGAGTTCCAAAGTTTATTAGTGGTGATTACCGAACAAAACCGAAATTAACAGTAACCATGTAGAATAGTTATGCTATATTCAAGAATAGTGAGACTTGCTTTGCGTGCATTACCGAACTCTACGCAGAGACTATAATTGCAAAACGGAAAGCATTTTTGCCCTTAGCATTTACCCAAATTTTCATCTTAATTTTAATTGAGGTTATGACTCAACAAGTAATTCACCCAATGGTGAAATTGCAACGCAATGTTCAATCGCTCGTAGATTCTCAGATCATCAAGCCTACAGATAGCATCTGGAAAATTGCTTTACTTTATGGCGACGAATGGCAGCACTGGAAACGCGAACTGGTAGATTTCGGCTTTACTATGCAAGACCCCGTTAAGGAGTTACTTGCAGTTGAAGGATGGGATGAAGAATAAAACATTGGTTTTAGAAGAATATATGTAGCGAAAAGCAATTAAGATATTTCTCTGAGTGACGCTCAACTGCAAGCGCTGCAATGATAACGCTGCTAAATAATTAAAATCTGCCTACGCGGATTGTAAGTTTGTAGAGTCCGCGTAGATGAGATTTGTCTGCGTCACAGTAAACTATATTCGCTTCATCCTCACTTTTTTCAAATAATTTGATTACAAAAGCTGATTCATTCGCAGACTGCTAAGGCTGCTGCAACTTCTTTCGCGGTTTGATACCTATCGCATGGTAAAGGTTGCGTAACTTTATCTATTATTTCTTTCAAACAAGGGGTAATAGTAGGAATCTTTGCCACGTCAAACCGAAAATGTCGTCCTTGTTGACGATAAAATTTAAATGGGTTTTCACCTGTTAGCAGAAAGATTAAAGTTGGACCTATAGCATATAAGTCAGATTGGGTTAAAGGCTGTCCTCGTTCTTGTTCGGGGGCACAATATCCTTCTGCACCGATGCGAGTTCCAGGTGCTGTGCCGATTTCCTTAACAGCACCGAAATCCAAGACAACTATACGATTATTAGAATTTCGTACCATTAAATTAGCGGGTTTTATGTCTCGGTGAATTAATGGCGGATTTTGACTATGCAAATAATCAAGAATATCGCAGGTTTGCATCATCCATTCTATGGCTTGATTTAGTGTTACCGGCCCCTTGCGATAAACAAATTTTTCTAAATCTTGTCCGTGGATTAATTCCATTGCCAAGTATTTTTTCCTATCTTCCACGAAGAAGTCATAATATTTAGGGATTCCCGGATGATTGAGTAATCCCAAAGTATGCGCTTCTCGTTGAAATAATTCTCTTGCTTTGGCAATCTTCGCCATATCGGCGTTCATCTGCTTTAGTACTAATAATTTCGGACAACCTGTAGTTATCCCGGTTGGGTCCCAAGCAAGGTAAGTTGTGCCCATGCCTCCCTTTCCTAAAGTTCGTAATATTTGATAGTGGCGAATTGTTAGCTGTATTGAGAGAGGTTTACCGCAATAAATGCAGAATAAGTTATCAGGTAAATTTCCTTCATGATTGCAGACGGGAGATGTAGCATCTGAAGATTGTGCGGGTTTTGGTCGGTTTAATACCATCCATTTCAAAATAGGGCCGCCCCTAGCTAATTGCAGAAAACAGTTATCGGGTAATGCAACTCGAGTAATTAGCACGCCATTAACAAAAGTGCCGTTAGTGCCCTTGCTAATAACTTCCCAGGAATCAGCATTACCCGCAGAACTTTTGTTAATTATTTCTAAATGGTATCGAGAAACTAAATTACTATCTAAAACAATATCATTATCCGCCGCTCGTCCCACCCTAATCACCGATGATTCATCAAAGCGCCAGTCTTGCAAGGGTGTTTTGTTTTGCGCTTCTAATAGGGTTAGAGTAATCACGATACTTAGAAACTATAAATGATTAAGGATAAATTTTGAACTATAAAGGGTGAAACCTTCAGATGCAGATTCCCCGCATACCTATGATAATAAGAAGGCTAACTAGTACTTTATTTAATTAAGCTGTTTTGCATTTAAGTTTTGCATTTAAATTGTATATTCTACTAGGAAAGGATGCCCGCAGTGGCTGCAACGGCACTTGTAGAAGACGCGGGAAAGACCGACCGGATGACCCCTACGCAAGAAGCTTAGGAACCTCTCGTTCCCCTGTATATGTGGCTCAAAGAAGGCGGGAAGAATATTTCCTTACCAACTTCTCTTTGCAGCAGGCTGCTCTCCATCCCACAAGAAAATAGCAATTTCAGCTAATCAAATCTAAATGCGTTTTAGCTTATCAAACTAATTTCTCGAACCCGTGTACGGGTAATTATGCAGGAATATACTAAGTCATGTCTCGACAAAGACATTAGATTTTGATTTTAACAATATTTTGGTTATTTATCCTGATATGTTATTACATGGTAATTAATCGAAATATCTAATAATTCCCGGTAGTAACTTCTTACTTAAACAGGAGCATGGGAGCAGCTATCCCATACTTTCGCTTAAACGCTATATCCTCACGTCCGCAGCTTTTTAGCTGCATTCTAATTTCTATATAGGCTAAAATCACAATTATTACAATTAAGAATCCGTCGCGATAATTGTAAAACTTCTTTCTTATGTCCGCAATTACTGCAAGTTTTAGAACTTGGTCAAAATAATTTATCAGCTATTATCAATTCACTGTCAAACTTTTTACATTTGTATTCAAACTAGTGCCTAAATTCATAGAAATTACTTTCCTTTAGGAGTTTGACTTTCTAAATTCGGACGTACCTTTACTCGTATAAGTACGGCAGTGATGTTATCATGACCATTATATTTATTTGCTAAATCGATTAAATCTCTTACACCTTTTTCTAAATTGGCTTCCGAACTAATTAAATTAAGCAAATTGGTTTGCGAGTGTTTTTCTAATAAATCATTATCTGATAAACCATCTGAAGTCAAAATAAACAGCGTATCTTGATTAATTTCGAGAAACTGCACTTCAGGAGCGATAAAGTTATTATCTCTAGGCCCCAAAGCCTGAGTTAGCTGATAAGCGTCTGGGCGAGAATAAGCTATACTCGGTTCTACCCCCCGGGATATCTCTCTTTGACCGACTTCATGGTCTACGGTAATTTGTTCCAAACCTCCTTTACGTGTCATGCGATAAAGACGGCTATCACCGACATGAGCTACAGCCATACGAGTATTCTGTATTAAAACTACCACTAAAGTAGTGCCCATACGACCCACGCCGGAACGAGCATCTTGCTGATTAATATCGTGAATGGCTTTATTTGCTTGGAAAACCCCTTCACGAATCACTTCTTCGCTGGGAAGACTATCGGATTTCCAATGTTTTTGAAAATATTCTCGTAAAGTACTTACAGCTAATTCACTTGCAACTTCGCCGCCAGCATGTCCCCCCATTCCATCACATAGAACATATAAGCCCTGCGCCCCTGCAACCTTACTTTTAGGCAACTCAACTTTATTAATTTTTGTTTCAATGCCGAAATAGTCTTCATTATGGTCTCTTTGTTTGCCTACATCGCTAAGCCCTGCATTTTCTAAACTGGCTAGCTGCATCGGCAAGACTACCGTAGGTGTATCATCGATTTTTGTTGGGCTTTGTTCTAATTCATCTAGCTGCAAAATTGTAGGACTAGAAACGTTTTTTTGCTCTGCGACAATAAAGTCGTCTTGTAAATTGTCTTGGCTTTGCTGCTCGGAATCGCCCTGCAATTCTGTAGCAATTAATTGTAATCGCGATCGCAGTTCTTCGTTGGTTTCTATTTCACCAGATTCGAGTTTCCCCAAAAGCTCTAATAAAGAACCAAATTGAGTACGTTGAGATTCTCTAAATAATGCTTGCCAAACTTTTCCTAAATCTTCAATTTTAGGTGTATCCTCCTGTTGGCTCCCAAGAGGTGATTCTTTTTGTATATCTAGATGCAAGCGTTGCAATGCCAGAGATTCGTCTTCATCAACTCGTAAATTAGTTAAATCTAAAAGACTTTGACTGCAATTAAAGGGTTCTAATAAATCCCATAATTGAGTCATTTGATAAAAGTAATGTATAATTTGCAACGATGTTGTTGCTTCATTTTGCCATATTTCTAATAAATAAAGCCAATCCGAACGGTCTTCAAGCAGAATAACCTGCATGTTTCCCAGCCGCCATGCATCATGAATAGGAGGAATACCTAAATTACAGTATGCTTGTAAAGCTATATAACTTTTAGCAACATTAGGAATTTTGTCTTCCCCTAGGTTCGTTTTAATCGACTTCGATAATTGCGGATTTGCCAACATAGCATCAATTGGTGAAACTTGATAGGGTTGGCAATCAACAACTCTCACGCAGGCTTCGGCATTAACAGCATTTTCAAAGAAAGTTGGTAGCGATTCAAGCATTTTATAGCGTTGTTGTGAATCCAGATAAGAACCGGCTTCAAATGATTGAGAAATTTCTTGAGAAGTCTTTTGTGGCTCTATTTGCGGAAAATCTTCCTCTAATTTAATTTTTTCTTGTTGATTATCTACTTCAACTACTTCCGAGCTACCTTCCTTTATCGCGATCGCCAGCCAAATCTCCGAACAAGGAGCGTCACAGCTATGGCATTTAACTGCGTCTAAAGTAAGAAAGACACCACACTGCTGACATTCCTTTTCAGTTAAGGATGCGCCGCAGTTTTGACAAAACTTGTTACTATTAGGGTTTTCAAAATTGCACTGAGGGCAAATCAGCATTATATCCGCGTCCTTAATTCCCGCTCATTGGTGCTAGCCATGATTAGTTTATAACTGGTAGTTTAGCTTCTGCTTGCTACAGAACAATAAAATAATTATGCCTTTACCAAGAAATATATATGGCTGTTTTAATTGTGACGTATATTAACCGTAATGAAGGAAAGATCGGTCAATTTATTCTAAAACATATAATTTGCCCTTAATCACGGATTCGCTGTTGCAGATAATCAAAAACATAAATTATCTCTCAAAAGGCAGTTCCACCAAGAAACAAGTACGATTAGAAGCGCTTTCAACCTCAACGGCCCCCCCTAAATGAAAAGTAAGCTTCTGCACTAATGCTAATCCTAAGCCGGTACCCCCTTGTTTCCAAGGATCGTTACTGGGAATCCGATAAAATTTCTCAAAAATCCGTGGTAATTCTTTAGAAGAAATTTCGACTCCAGTATTGATGATTTGAAACTGAATGTTATGGGATTTTTTCTTAGCGTTGACAATTATTTCTTCATCAATAGGACTAAATTTACAAGCATTAGTCAGCAACTCTACCAATATTCTTTCCAAGCTGAATGGATCGCAAACCATAGCTGGTAGGTTGGATTCTACAATCAGTTTTAATTTCTGCTTGCAGCAATTGCGGTTGCGTGCGTTGTACAACTCAACCACTCGCTTCAACCAAGAGTTGATTTCAATTTTTTCTAATACCAATGGTTTTGCACTAGTATCAAGTCGCTGCAAATCTAGAAAATTATTAATCAAGCTAATTTCTCGCTCGCACTCATTATTCAAAATTTGAAAATAACGAGATATCTTAGAGCTTTTCAAGGAGTTGTTCTCCCATGGCGATGTTTTAGTTAAATTCTGCTGCTCTTTCTTGAGAGAAATTCCCAGCATTTGAATCGCCATTTTCATATTAGTTAGCGGCGTGCGTAACTCGTGAGATACCGTACTCAAGAATTCATCTTTAAGCCGATTGAGAGATTCCATCTCTTTTAATTGAGCTTTTGCTGCTTTTTTACTTTCCCTTATGGCTATCTCCGCCTTTTTGCACTCAGTAATATCAATACAGCAACCGATATAACCAATAAAGTCGCCACTTGCTGAGAATCGCGGAACTCCGGTATCCGAAATCCAACGGCGATCGCCATCTAAATTTTTTAAACGGTATTGAATTTGAAATTTTTCCTTATGTTTAAGCGCTTGACAATAAACATCTAAATATAAATTTTTATCGTCACTATATAAATTATCTAACCACCCAAAACCTAATTCTTGCTCAATTTTTCGTCCAGTAAGCTCCAACCAAGAACGATTGAAAAAGTTATACACGCCGTTATCATCAGTCATCCATAGCATCACTGGTGCGCTGTCGGCTAACTCACGGAAATTTTGTTCGTGTTGTTTTGAGGTTTGAGAAACTTTATCAGCAGTAATATCTTCACAAACCATCAAAATAATTGGATTTTTATCTACTCCCAATGATGCTCGTGCTTTGACTTTTACCCAATTAACCTTACTATTGGCACAATCGAGATAAAATTCTTCCCCTTCTAACTCTTGTGAAGAATTATCTAATAATTTTATTAACAGGTTAGATAGTCTTTCGCGTTCTAAAGCAGCAAATATACTAAAGATTAATTTTTGATGCAGTTCAGTTGGTGCATAACCCAAATAGTTAGCACCAAATTGGTTTACCGACAGAATTGTTCCAAGACTATCTAAAGTAAAAAATATACCGGGAGTTTGGTCGTATAAAGTACGATACCAATTAATTTCTTCTTGGGTACAACTTGAGTTTTCCGTCGTATAATTTTCCAAATCCGAAGTTATTTCAGGCACAAGTTCCAAGCTTGCAGATTTTGCAGATACAAGATTTTGTTTTAGCCGAGTTTGATACCAGTTAAATGACTGATTTAAGCTCATAATATAATGCACCCTAATGTTAACGATAAAATGATTATGAATAAAAAAAAAGTATTATACAGCTTTTTGCTTGATTTTTGTCAAAGGTATTTTGTGAAACAACTGCCGTAGACGGGTTCCCCGGCATAAGCCTTCGTGTTGAACCCGAAGGGTGAAAAATTATGTCAAATAGATAACATAGTAATTTATTTTTTGCATGATACATCTAATACGTTAATCCGTGTAAATATTTTTTTTTAGTAATTAACTTACTTATTAAAAATTTTAATAATTTTTTCACTTTAAGGGATGATGGTTGTTATCCCCTTTTATGCACTCTCTAAGCTTAGAAAGCGAAATTGTGTAGTAATTTGACTTCTTCAGCAATCAAATCGCGCCATTCTCCAATCTGTAGGTTACCTAAATTGAGATGAGCTATCTGAATTCGCACCAGTCGTAAAGTCGGAAATCCTACAGATGCGGTCATTCTGCGAACTTGACGATTTTTTCCTTCATTCAAAGTCATTTCCAGCCATGCAGTAGGTACATTTTTACGAAATCTGATTGGCGGAATGCGTGCAGGTAAAAGTGGTTCTTGAGATAAAAGTTTTACCTTTGCTGGTTTGGTTCGGTAATTTTTAATCAGCACGCCTTGTTCTAAATTCTTTAAAGCTGTTTTATCGGGGATTCTTTCCACTTGAACTAAGTATGTACGAGGGTGCCCAAAGCTGGGGTGACAAAGTCTGTGCTGTAATTGACCGTGATTTGTAAGCAGCAATAATCCTTCACTATCACAATCTAAACGTCCCACAGGATAAACATCGGGAACCGAAATATAGTCTTGAAGGGTTTTTTGAGTGGGCGTATCTTTAGAAAACTGACTCAGAACACCATAAGGTTTATAAAACAGTATGTAACGGTATGTTTTCTTAGGCATTGTTAATTGAGCATTGGTAAGTGGTAATCTAAAAATTGCAAATTTTAAATTTTTAATTCTTAATTTGTATCTTCAAATAGAGAAATGTTAACGTATTTCCTCTATCAGCAAAAAAAGTGATAGTATAATTTCTCAATGCTAGGGGTGCCTGTTTTGAACGGGCTGAGATTAGACCCTTTGCACCTGAGTCCGGATAATACCGGCGGAGGGAAGCTGTTTATTGAGGAAACCGAATATGCGTACACAATGGGTCGTTAAGCGACGCGGACAAGGTAATGTTTCTCAAATGCATTACGCTCGTCAAGGTGTTATTACTGAAGAAATGCACCATGTCGCTACACGGGAAAACCTTCCTGTGGAATTGATTCGCGACGAAGTGGCGCGGGGAAGGATGATTATCCCAGCAAATATTAATCATACCAATTTGGAACCAATGTGTATTGGGATTGCTTCCAAATGCAAGGTAAACGCGAATATTGGTGCTTCCCCCAACTCTAGCGATCTCGATGAAGAAGTAGATAAGCTTAAGTTAGCGGTTAAATATGGCGCTGATACCGTTATGGATTTATCTACAGGCGGCGGGAATTTAGATCGAATTCGTACCGCTATTATCAATGCCTCACCTGTTCCCATCGGAACGGTGCCAATTTATCAAGCTTTGGAAAGCGTTCATGGCAACATTGAAAATCTAACTGCTAATGATTTTCTCCACATTATCGAAAAACACGCTCAACAAGGCGTGGATTATATGACAATCCATGCTGGAATTTTAATCGAGCATTTACCTTTAGTAAAAAACCGCATCACGGGTATTGTGTCTCGTGGTGGTGGTATTATAGCCAGATGGATGCTGCACCATCACAAGCAAAATCCACTTTATACTCACTTCCAAGATATTATCGAGATTTTCAAAAAATACGACGTTTCTTTTAGCTTGGGTGATTCTTTGCGTCCTGGTTGTACTCATGACGCTTCGGATGAAGCACAATTAGCCGAACTAAAAACTTTAGGACAGTTAACCCGTAAAGCTTGGGAACATGATGTACAGGTGATGGTAGAAGGTCCGGGACATGTACCGATGGATCAAATTGAATTCAACGTCAGAAAGCAGATGGAAGAATGTTCCGAAGCTCCTTTCTACGTTCTCGGACCTTTAGTTACTGACATTGCACCTGGTTACGACCATATTACTTCGGCAATTGGCGCAGCAATGGCTGGTTGGTACGGAACTGCAATGCTGTGCTATGTAACCCCAAAAGAACATTTAGGTTTGCCAAATGCCGAAGATGTACGTAATGGCTTAATCGCTTATAAAATCGCGGCCCATGCAGCAGATATCGGCAGACATCGTCCTGGTGCCAGAGATAGAGATGATGAGCTTTCTAAGGCTCGCTATAATTTTGATTGGAATCGTCAGTTTGAATTATCACTCGATCCCGACCGAGCCAAAGAATATCATGACGAAACTTTACCGGCCGATATTTACAAAACTGCTGAATTTTGCTCTATGTGCGGGCCTAAATTCTGTCCCATGCAGACCAAAGTTGATGCCGATCAATTAACCGAACTAGAAAAATTCTTGGCAAAAACCCATGAGGAAGCGGTAACGCAAAGTTAATAGTTAATCCCAAACCAATATACTAAATTGGTTTGGGATTAACTAAAATAATTAATCAGCAATCTGCTTGTATCGTTCCTGGATATCGGTGATGGAAAAAACAGCTTCAAACTGTAAATTTACTGATTTATAATATTCCGCTCCACCTTGTTGTCTATCTATAAGTGAAATTACTTGATTAACTGTGTAACCTGCATCTCTTAACCTAGTAACAGCTTTCATTGCCGATTGTCCAGTAGTAACAACGTCTTCGAGAACTATCACCTCAGATCCTTCCGATAAACTTGGACCTTCAATATAAGCCTTCGTTCCATGTCCTTTGGCTTCTTTACGAACAATCAAAGCCGGTATGGGTCTATCTTCTATTGCGGAAACCAGGCTTACAGCACTAACGATGGGGTCGGCTCCCAAGGTTAAACCCGCTACAGCTTTAGTATTTGGGGAGAGCATATTAAAAAGCAGACGACCGATTGCTAAAGCACCCTGGGGATGAAGAGTTACCTGCTTCCCATTAATGTAATAAGTGCTACGCGCTCCCGAAGAAAGAATAAAATCCCCTTCCTGATAAGCAAGTTGACAAAATAAATCCAGCAAGCCTTGGCGAAGAACATTTAAATCGGTATCAGTAGCCCATGAATCTTTCTGAGTAGACTTTTCAGCGTAATAAACCATTACAAAACATTAAAATTTATGTTACACCGGACTAGTCGAACTTATGCGAGTTCTGACATTTAGCATAAGTCAAAATTCGCACCAAAATACAGGAGTTGTTAATATGCCTTTTAATTTAAAAGCTGTAAGTGGTTTACTGATATTGGCTGCTACGATGGGTACATCAGGTATTGCAGCAGCACAGACAGAAACATCAAGCTATCAAACAGCGAATGAAGTAATTGAAAAAGCTTTTTACGAAAATTATCCTGACTTTTATAGTAACCAAGGTTTATTTAGAGAAATAGATTGGCTGCTCGGGCCTGGTTCTTTGTTTAAGAATTCTTATCCAGAAAATGAAATTGAACGAGATGCTAAGTTAGTTAACATTGTTTATCAAGATGTACTCAAACAGCAGACCACTAGCGATCCGTATATTCGGACTCCTGATTTACCAAGTCCTTATAATACGTCGTTGCTGGCTTCTCCTCGTTTAAGAGCAAATCAATTGAGAGTTGGAACCGAATTCCGGTTTGATAGCTTACCATCCAGGTAAAATAGAACGCTATACTCATACATAAATGTTAGTCATTAGTTCTTTGGGAAAAGTACTAATGACTAAGGCGTACTAAATCAGGTAAGTATTTGTATTTGAAAATATAATCTAAAATCCAGGGTGCAGGAGTTGAACCTGCCTAACACGAATTATGAGTTCGTTGCCTCAACCGCTCGGCCAACCCTGGCTGATGCTGATAAATAATTATAGCGTAAGTTTACACTTTTGTGTAACCTCATTAATTAATTACCAGATTTCATGTTACATCATTTGACAACAAAATAGGGCAAACTAATATTTATTAAGTTCAGCACTAATGTTGAGTCACCATACTTTAATTATCTTTACAGCAAACAGCTACATTTACGAGGGCGATGAAACTAAATTCCACTGTACTTCTGACATTGATTTTGTTAACCCTAATGTTAGGGGCTGGTTCCGTAAGTGCCTTTTGGGGTTTTACTTTAGGAAGTGCGGCTCTCAAAGGTGTGACAACACCAGATGCTCGTCCTACTACCAAATTTGCTAGAAAAGGGACAAATGGTGGTCAAGGCAAAGAAGGGGTAGTGTTTGTTAAAGAGCAAGAAATTCTCAAAATTGTCAAAGCACGCATTGAAGGCAAAACCAAAGCAGCTAAGTCAAAAAAACTCAACGATTTAGAAGAGGGGAAAAAAAATACTAAGCGTAAACGAGAGCAGAAGCCTCCCCAAGCCCAGGAAAAACCTCAAGCCGGATTTCCTGTAAAGGCCGAAAGCGAAGGCGTGACTCTTTCAGTCGAATCAGCCCGCTATTCGGGAGGAGCTTTGTTGCTTAAAGTAAAAATGAACAATAAAAGTGATGATTCAGTGCGCTTCCTTTATAGTTTCCTTGATGTTACAGATGATAAAGGAAGGACTTTAAGCGCTTCAACTGAAGGTTTACCATCTGAATTGGCTTCAAATGGCTCTACGCATTACGGTACCGTGAGTATTCCCACTGCTTTACTTGATGATGTCAAAAAGATTTCCTTAGCCCTTACAGATTATCCGGCACAGAAATTACGCTTGGAAGTATCAAATATTCCTGTACAAAAGTAGATAGTGGGAATATTGAATGTGAGATTCTGGATTTTAGATTAAGTCTTTTAATTCAACATGAATATCTTTAATTTAAAATTTCAGCATCAAATAATTAAGGAATTTGGGGTTTGTGTTTTTCATGAGAAAAGGCGGTGAATGGTCTTCATAATTTAAATTGGACGGAAGTCGGACTGAGATTGCTCTCAGTCTTACTTCTGATCGTCATCAATGCCTTTTTTGTAACCGCAGAATTTTCGATGGTGACAGTACGGCGATCGCGAATTCATCAGCTAGTAGAAGCTGGGGATATCCAGGCGATCGCGGTGGAAGTGCTGCAACGTAGCATTGATAGACTGCTATCCACAACTCAGTTAGGCATTACTCTTTCAAGTTTGGCGCTGGGGTGGATTGGAGAAAGTACAATTGTCGAATTGATTAATGTATGGCTGGAATCTTTTTCCATGCTGGGGGGATTAAACATATTTATCGCTCATTCCCTATCAATTCCGATAACCTTTTTTTTACTAGCTTATTTACAAATTGTCTTGGGAGAATTATGTCCTAAATCCGTAGCGATGCTTTACTCGGAAGAGTTAGCAAGATTTTTAGGGCCATCTGTTACAGCGATCGTCCGATTCTTCAGCCCATTTATCTGGATTCTGAACCAATCAACTCGTTTCTTACTAAGGCTATTCGGCATCGAATATACCGGTAAAAGCTGGAGACCACCTGTGACTCCAGAGGAATTATTGTTAATAATTTCTACTGAAAGAGAATCTACAGGTTTAAGGGCAAGAGAAAGAGAACTCTTAAAAAATATTTTTGAGTTTGGAGAAGTAACAGTTCAAGCGGTGATGGTTCCCCGCAGCACCATAGTAGCTTTATCCAAAAATGCAACTTTAAGAATTTTTCTGCAAGAAATGGCAGATGCCGGACACTCTTGCTACCCGATATTCGGAGAATCTTTAGATGATATTCGTGGCATTGTTTACTTTAAAGACCTAACACAGCCGCTAGCATTAGGACAGTTGAACTTAGACACACCAATTCACTCCTACATGCGTCCTGCTAGGTTTGTACCAGAACATACGCCCCTTAACGAATTATTGCCTATGATGCAGCAAGAAAAGCTGGCTATGGTTGTAGTTGTCGATGAATTTGGCGGCACTGTAGGACTGGTTACTATTCAAGATATAATTGCTCAAATTATTGGCGATATTGGTGAAACTCAAAATAATAATGATTTGCTCATACAGATGTTAGATGAGCAAACTTTTCTAGTTCAGGCACAAATAAACTTGGAAGACCTAAACGAAGTATTAGAACTTAATTTACCTCTAACAAAAGAATATCAAACACTTGGAGGTTTTATGCTCTATCAATTACAAAAAATTCCCATTATTGGTGAAAGTTTCCGCTATAAAAACCTAGAATTTACGGTAGCATCAGTAACCGGCCCCCGCTTACAGCAAATTCAGGTAAGAAGACTTTAGATAGCGAACAGCGAACAGCAAACAGTTAGAAGTTAGAAGTTAGAAGTTAATATTTAATATTTCTAATTTCTTCCCATCTTCTTTAACCTTTAACCTTCAACCTCTAACCTTATACTTCAAGGGGTCAGTTAATCCTAATTCGTCGAAAGCTGCCAGACGTAAGCGACAAGAATCACAAGTGCCGCAGGCTACATCACCACCGCTATAGCAAGACCAAGTTAGTTCCCAGGGAACTTTTAGTTTGTTACCTAATTGAATAATTTCAGTTTTTTTCAAATCTATTAAAGGTGTAACGATATCGATAGAATTGCCTTCACGTCCTTGTTTTGTTCCCAACCGAAATACTTCTTGCATTGCTTGTATATAATCGGGACGACAATCGGGGTATCCAGAGTAATCTAAAGCGTTAACACCAATATAAACTCTTTGGGCCGCAATGGTTTCGGCATATGCTGAAGCAAAGCTGAGAAATATAGTGTTTCTTGCAGGAACATAAGTCACGGGAATATCTTGAGACATTTCCTGTAAGGAACGCTGTTTGGGTAAATCAATCGAACTATCTGTAAGTGCTGAACCACCCCATTGCCTTAAATCAAATTTGATCGTTTGATGCTGGACAATACCTGCTTTTTTTGCTACTGACACTGCTGAATGCAATTCTTTTTGATGCCTTTGTTGATAATCAAAGCTTAAAGCGTAACATTCGTAACCATCAGCTAGCGCTTTGTACAAAACAGTAGAAGAGTCAAGTCCCCCTGACAATAAAATTACAGCTTTCATTTCAAGAACTAATTATTTGCAAGATTACTTTATCTTAAATTATTTAAATAAAGTTTTTTAAACAGAAGTAATTGCTTTTGGTTATTACCCAAATTTTGAGTTTTATTCATATTTAGTAAGTCAGCACAAATATATTTGTTTATATAAATAAAAGCTCTTCTTTTAAAATCATTTTTAAAAGTTAACTCTCGTGTTTAATTCAACTACCGCCATCGCATGTGATTGCAATTTAACTCTTGCAATACTAATAATCAGCAATCAATCAAAAATAAATATCTCAAAATAAGCCAGATATACTTATATAGAATAAATGGAATCAGATATTTTTGACTGCTGCCTGGGAATAGGTTATATTAAATAACGATTAAAATTAATGTTTTAGGCATTTTTAAAATAAATCGCTGTTTTTATCGATAAGATGTTTATCCAAATTATTCAAAATGGATTTTTTTTAGTAACTAAAATTAGTTGCGCCTTGTCTAATATATTGTTAAACCAAGAATCATGACCAGTAAAACTGTATAAATTGATTCTTTTTAAAGGATTTTTGTTTGTTTGTAGCATAAAAAATAACTACAAAATACTATTCAAAGTTTGAAGCCCAGAAAAAGAGGCTATATTTTTTTTGTAAAGAATGAAAAAATCATCCATAAGACCGGATTATACAAAATAAAGATAAAAACCGGGAACTCATAGCAAACTTTGAAATTCTTCATAAATAGAGCCTCTATGTTACCATCTGGATGGTTTCAGGTGGCTACTTTTTTGGCAATAAAGTATAAAAGCCAACGATTGTAGCGTTTTGAAGTTGGTGGTTGAGGAGAGAAAATTAGAGTGCAAGATAGCAGCATGTCAGCGGGAGAAAAAAATGGATACGTACAGCGTCATCAACCGCGCCCAATTCGTATAGGCGTGATTGGTGTTGGCAACATGGGACAACATCATACCCGTGTACTAAGTTCAATGAAAGATGTGGAACTAGTTGGTGTAGCCGATGTTGATGTTGAGCGGGGGTTAGAAATTGCTAGTAATTACAAAATAAAGTTTTTCGAGGATTACTGCGAGTTATTACCTCATGTAGATGCGGTTTGTATTGCCGTTCCTACTCGCTTACATTATGCCGTCGGTATAAATTGTTTACTAGCAGGAATCCACGTTCTGATTGAAAAGCCAATCGCTGCCAATATTTCTGAAGCAGAATCTTTAGTCAATGCCGCAGCAGAATCTGGCTGTATCTTACAAGTCGGGCATATAGAGCGGTTTAAGCCAGCTTTCGCAGAACTGACTAAGGTTCTCAAAAACGAAGAATTGCTGGCGTTAGAAGCTCACAGAATGAGTCCTTATTCAAATCGGGCAAATGATGTTTCAGTAGTGCTAGATTTGATGATTCACGACATTGACTTATTGTTAGAATTAGCTGCTGCACCAGTAGTTAAATTATCAGCTAGTGGTACTCGTACTCCAAATTCTACTTACTTAGATTATGTAACCGCTACTTTGGGGTTTGCTAATGGTATTGTTGCTACCTTGACTGCTAGTAAAATCACTCACCGTAAAATACGTAGAATTGTAGCTCACTGCAAAAATTCCTTCGCTGAGGCAGATTTCCTTAAAAATGAAATTTGGATTCACCGATATCCCATATCTAACTCCACAACAGATTCTCAACAGTCTTATAGGCAAGATGGTTTAATTGAAAAAGTCTACACTTCTAATGTAGAAGCGCTAAGGGCAGAATTAGAACATTTTGTTAATTGTGTTCGTGGCGGCAATCAGCCCTCAGTAGGTGGCGAACAAGCTTTAAAGGCTCTGAGATTAGCAAGTTTAATCGAGCAAATGGCTGTATCTGATAAAGTTTGGAACCCATTAGATAGTCAATCCGAGCCAATTATGCAGTCCTTTAGTTCCACAATATAAGTAGCTATAGCTAATTGGTTTTTATCTTCTGTTAGCCTTATAAGGAGTGGTAATGAAGCTAATTTTATTTACTACTCCTTTTTCTTTCGCTTTTGATATCAAATACTGGCTGTAAGGATTTAAATTAAGATAAATAAGATAAATTTGATATTTATTTTTGAATAAATTAAAAAAAATTTCTGTAGTGTATTCGATTGAACTTGATTGTTAACACAGAAATAATGCACTTTTTATGGAGCATACAATCAGTTTATCTTTAAAGAATCCCGGCACAATTTAAAATATCGTATTGAGGCTGAGTGTATCGTATTCATCTTAAAATTTTAATTACTGGGAGCTATATATAGTAACAAAAGGAACAAAAATCTGACCGTAAAATCCCCTTTAGGCTAATCGCTTTATGATAAGAACAGTCATATATCACCTATCAAGTCCCCTGCTGAGTCAATACTAAAACCAGTCATAAAGACGGAAAAACAGTAGATTGTTAGTCTAAGTAAATATTGATATGTCGCTTACGGATAATTTATGTAATTTAAAATGCATAAATTACCCAGCCCTATCCTTAAAATAACCTACATGCTTTACACATATATAGTGGCGGTACATGGGTAGGTTTGCTAACATACTCAGAAAAAGCGCTTTCAGTAGTCAGTTATAGAGTAGTTTGTTCAGTCGCTTGCCACTCGTCTAAGCAATTCTACAAAGATAATATGGCTATGTCGCTTATCATTAAAGCGATAAAGCAAAAGTCTTATTTAGGTAGGAGAAGACAAGTAATTGTCTTCACTAACGTTTAAGTAAACTTACTGCCCTCTGAAACGGGCTTCAAATAACTTTGTTATCGTTTGTAATTTGTGAAATCATCCAGAAACAGCAAACAGTCGCACTAGCTCTAATTGAGGTACCTAAGTAATTGTTGCTAGAGTCTTAATTAGAGTTGACTCGCAACTGTAAACGGATGATAAATAAATGCAAGTAAGATTAGCATGGTAACTTGTTTAGAGCTAAGTAGAAACTAGGAATTTCCATGACAGACCAACCTTCCGCTGCTACCCCAATGAATGCCGCTGCTATACCGATGAATAGAGTCACGGCATCTACTCCGATTAATACAACTCCCAAGCTCACCAATACCGGTGGTGGTGGGAGCAAGAATATTCTTAGCGTAGACCTAGGTAGAACTTCTACTAAAACCACTGTGAGCCGCGAGCCTGGTAGTGTGGTTTTCGTATCTTCCAATGTTAAGCAAATGACAATGGAGCAAGTACGAGGAGGAGTTTTTGAAGCTCGTGCAACAGATCCTTTGATGGACTTGTGGCTTGAATATCAAGGTAATGGCTATGCTGTTGGTCAATTAGCAGCAGACTTTGGAGCCGACTTGGGAGTAGGGCAATCTAAAGTTGAAGCTGCGCTAATTAAAGTATTGGCTTCTGCGGGATACTTCAAACTCAAAGACGACATTTCAGTAATTTTGGGTCTTCCCTACCTTTCTCAAGAACAGTTTGAAAAAGAAAAAGCACAACTTATATCCCAGGTTACCGGGCCTCACGTAATGAACTTTCGTGGCGAACCTGTTACAGTTAACGTGACTAAGGTTTGGGTTATGCCAGAAGGTTACGGTAGCTTACTATGGTGCGAATCTCAACCTAAGAAAGCACCAGGGGCACCTGACTTTACCAAAGTTTCTGCGGCGATTGTGGATATCGGGCACCAAACTACAGATTGCTTAATGGTAGACAATTTCCGTTTTGCAAGAGGTGCTTCTAAAAGTGAAGACTTTGGGATGAGTAAGTTTTACGAACTAGTAGCGGCCGAAATCGAAGGTGCTGATAGTCAATCTTTGTCTTTGATTGCAGCGGTAAACAAGCCAAAAGGCGAACGCTTCTATCGTCCTAGAGGTTCGAGTAAGCCCACTAATCTAGATGATTTTCTACCTAATTTGATAGAAATGTTTTCGCGTGAAATTTGCACTCGTGTTTTAGCATGGTTGCCAGAACGTGTTACCGATGTAATTCTCACCGGTGGTGGTGGTGAGTTTTTCTGGGAAGACGTTCAGCGCTTGCTTAAAGAAGCAAAAATTAACGCTCATTTAGCTGCACCTTCCCGACAAGCTAACGCCTTAGGGCAGTATATTTATGGAGAGGCACAATTATCTGCCAGTCGCTCTTCTAGGTCTTAAAACTAATGTTCCAATGGTCAAAAAAAGTAGTTAAATCGGTTACGTTCAATCCAGGGGTAGCGGATGAAAGCTTGTTAGATGTAGTTGAAAGGCACTTAGAAAAAGAGCCTGATAAGACTTTCAGCGACCTCTGTAAAGAAGCTTTATGGCAAGCTTTATGCGTACCTGAATCTGTACGACCAGATCCGCAACCAACAGCAACACCAATACCGAAACCAAAACCACCGTCTGATGTGGGAGAATATATTGCTGACCTGGAAAGAAAAATAGCTGACCTTGAGGAACGTTTCTTTACTAGGGAATCAAATCGGTTGGCAACGATGGAACAACACTTGACACAGCTTAGTCAGCAAGTGGCTCAGTTGGCGATGATGGTCAATCAGGGTTCAGTCGTTCAGCCTTTAAGTCAATCGGCAGCACCAGAAGTATTAAGTAATACTTCTGTGTCCGCTTATGAAATCAATACTCCTCATGAGGAGGAAGACCCCTTAATTAGCCGCTTGAGTGAATTAGTGGATGATTTTTAAGGGCAAACAGGGTGCCTTAGTTTTGTGTTGCTGTCAAACATCCCGATTGCGGTTGGTTGCTCTGCATTAGTTTATTTATGCAATAAGCAATACCTGATGTTGATGTTTGACAGCTATACTTTTATATTTTTTCCTAATTGTCAGGAGTCGAACAAGATTCAACTGATGCTGAAGGCAACCGCCTAGGTAAATAAGCAATCAAAAACTTGGATTGATTGCGGTTTTTACTATGATTCGCTATTTTATTGATTCAGTTTTTTAAGACTTACTTCTTTGCAAATAACAATGATAGAAAATCGTCTTTGAAATCATCAATTTTCAAATTTTGTACTCTTATCGCTATTTAATTGCTATTGAATAATGCTTTTAAGTTCTGATTAAGGTTTGAATTTTTTACTGTCTTACGGTGTAATAATTGCCTTGGGACTTAAATATTCATTGCAATTGGGGTCTTCTTCCCTCTTACTTCAACATCCGTTTTAATAAGATTTATAACGTTACAGCTAACATTAGATTGTCAGGAAAAATTTTTAATGGCTGCTCGCTAGACCTAATTATTGTACTTAGAAAATATCCTCATTCTGAATGCATTAATAGACATCTATAAAAATGAATGCATATCGATAGTCGTATTCATTGTTCGCTATCGGCGGGGCATTGTGAATGTGCGGCAATTTTCCCCAAGTTTAATTTTATCTAGAATTTAAATCATGATATTACCATATTTAGTATTTGTGATGGCTATAATCTCAAAATCTTCACTTAGGTTTCACAATTTTACGTAAAACTTTTTTTACCTTTATATGAAGTAAATGCTAGAATCCATCGAGTAGAATTTAAATATAGGATAATCAAATGCCAGTTGCCAATAAATCCATTAAGTTTGGTACCGACGGATGGCGCGGCGTTATTGGCTTGGAGTTCACTTTTGAACGTTTAGCCTTGGTTGCGCCAGTAGCCGCGCAAGTATTATTAAATACATACGGTGAGATTGTAGGTAATCGTACCATTATTGTTGGTCACGATCGCCGATTTATGGCAGAAGATTTTGCTCGATTTGTCGCCGACATTGTCAGGGATGCGGGTTTTGATGTTGTATTGACTGAAGCTTTTGCACCAACTCCTGCTTTTAGCTGGGCAGCAAAGGCTCAGAATGCTTTGGGAGCATTGGTAATTACAGCTTCTCATAATCCAGGAAAATATTTAGGATTAAAGGTAAAAAGTTGCTTTGGTGGTTCCGTACCTCCGGAAGTTACAAAGGAAATTGAAAGTTTGCTGACACAAGAGGTGTCTTTCAATAGAGAAAAAGGTAAAATCGAAACTTTCGATCCTTGGCAGAGCTATACCCAGGGGTTAGAAGGTAAAGTCAATATTGACAAAATTCGAGATGCCATTAGTTCGGGTAAGCTGACTTTATTTACCGATGCAATGCATGGTGCATCCGCAGGTGGATTAGGAATGCTTTTAGGAGATAAAGTTCAAGAAATTAATAGTAATAGGGACCCATTATTTGAAGGTGGTGCCCCCGAACCTTTACCGAAGTATATTTCTAAGTTTATAAATGTAATCAAAAATCACCGTAAAGCTAATCCTGAAGGTTTATCTGTAGGATTAGTTTTTGATGGAGACTGTGACAGAATTGCTGCTGTGGATGGGCAAGGAAACTTTCTCAGTTCGCAAATTTTGATTCCGATACTTATCGATCATTTAACTTTGCGACGTGGATTTACTGGTGAAATTGTTAAAACTGTCAGCGGTTCCGATTTAATTCCTTTGGTTGCGAAACTGCATAATTTATCGCTACATGAAACCCCTGTAGGTTACAAGTATATCGCCGACCGGATGTTGGATGCACCTGTTTTATTAGGTGGTGAAGAGTCTGGTGGAATCGGTTATGGAAGCCATATTCCCGAACGAGATGCATTGCTTTCGGCATTATATGTTTTAGAAGCAATTGTAGAGTCAGGAATGGATTTAGGTGACTATTACAGTCATTTACAAAAACAAGTTAATTTTAATTCAGCATACGACCGTATCGATTTACCTCTTTCTGGTATGGAAGTACGAGAAAGACTTTTGCAACAGTTGCAAAAAGAGCCGTTAAAGGAAATAGCAGGAAAGCAAGTAGTTGATTGTAAAACAATTGATGGTTATAAGTTCCGTCTTGATGACAACAGTTGGTTAATGATTCGCTTTAGCGGAACCGAACCAGTTTTACGCTTGTACTGCGAGGCATCTAACCTTGATGAAGTGCATAAAACCTTAGCTTGGGCGAAAAATTGGGCAGAGTAATTGGACACTTTGGAATGAATTGATGGTGTGAGGGAAAATAAGGAGTTAGGAGTTCAAACTTAAGAGTTAAGAATTATGAATTTTTAATTCTTAATTTGCAATCCCCCATGCCCCATGCTCAAATGCTAACCTTTAATTTTTAATCTCTAACCATGCAATTAGTCGTAGCCACTTCAAACTCCGGTAAATTGAAAGAATTGCAAAAATATCTTGCGGATTTAAATTGGGATTTAGTTCTCAAACCTCAAGAATTAGAAGTTGAGGAAACTGGCGATACTTTTGAGGAGAATGCTCGTTTAAAAGCTCGCGAAGTGGCAATTGCGACTAACAGTTGGGCAATAGCAGATGATTCTGGCCTACAGGTAGATGCATTAAATGGCGCACCTGGAGTGTATTCTGCGCGCTACGGTGCAAACGATTCCGAACGTATTGCCAGGTTATTAAAAGAATTAGGAAACCAAACCAATCGAGGCGCACAATTTGCTTGCGCGATCGCCGTCGCTCGTCCTGATGGCACAATTGCTTTAGAATCTAAAGGTGTATGTCCGGGCGAAATTCTTAATGAAACCAGGGGTGATGGTGGTTTTGGCTACGATCCAATTTTTTACGTTCCGCGTTTGCAGCTAACCTTCGCTCAAATGAGTTCAGAAATAAAGCGCTCGGTTAGTCATCGAGGTAAAGCTCTCGAAAGCTTAATTCCCCAGATTAAAAAATTAACAGTATGAAAAAATGAAGCGCAAGGAATTTATTGTTTATTCCCAACGCTTCGTACTTCATAGCTTGGTTATACAGCTTCGGTATTTTTTTCTCCAGTACGAATCCTTACCACTTGCTCTACTGGTGAAATAAAAATTTTGCCATCCCCAATTTCGCCAGTACGGGCAGCGGCAATAATTTTATCTACCACCATATCAACTTGGGCATCTTCTATAACAATTTCTACTTTGAGTTTTTGTAAAAATTCTACGGTGTATTCAGAACCGCGATAACGTTCGGTTTGTCCCTTTTGCCGTCCAAACCCGCGTACTTCTGAAACTGTCATACCAACTATGCCAGCGTTGACTAAAGCGATTTTCACTTCATCGAGCTTAAAAGGGCGAATAATCGCTTCCACTTTTTTCATCGAACTGTCTCCTTACTTTAACTTTAATTAGCTTTATATATCTAACCAGATTCCCAGCCTCATAACTGATAACTGACAAACTCAATTCAATCAATATGTACCATTTTGATTGGGGCAAAAAGTAACATTGCCAGAAATGACCACAAGGAGAATATTTTGCTGTATGGTGCCGTGACACTTCGACTAATTTTCAACGTCATAATAAGGCTTGTGGTGTCACGCACCAACGCCTCTATTGTCACACTTGCGACCATTCCTGATTGCTTTTAAGTATCAGACAATTACTATCAATAAAATCACAACTCAGGTCATTTGCTACTCATTTGATAAATTAACTAGAAATCATTGGAATTTATAAATTTTATCTTGAGTTACATTATTACAAATTTTCTATAATAGTTAATCATAGATAAATTTTATCTGATGATAGAAAATTATCTAAAATCAATCAAATACGATTAAGCACTAAGTAAATAATTATTCTATGTATTAACTGCTATTAGTTTCGGCAGTATAGAGACAATCGCTCGGTCAGCCACTTACAGGTATTTTGAGAAAATAAGCTTATTTTTTAGCTTCTTTAATCAGCTTTAAATCATAAATTCAATATCTAAAAATCAAACATTGTTATTTATATTTAAGTTTAAAGCTTGAAATCTAAAATACAAATCTATGAGTTAGTTACTGCGAACTAGTATGATTTTCCAACAGAGGGCGTACAACTAAATAACCTGCTCCGAAACCCATAACAATAATAAAAACAATTGCAAAAATCAGCCACCAACCGCTGACTTGTGACATTTCTGATTCATCATCATAATAATAGCTTACCTGTTCTTCCTCTATAAAAACTGGTTCTGGTAGAGGTTCAACAAATTCAGTGACATCAGGGGCAACCTGTGAAGTTCGCGAGCGTTTTACTTGTTTTTGAGGTGCTTCGTGATGTCTATAATGTCTGTTTTGTGGTGCGTATTGTTTCTTTCTTGTTTTAGTTGATGTTTGGTGAAAAGTCTCTGTAGGCGCATTAGTGTAAACAGCCTCAGTTGAAGAACTTGAAGAATTTACCGCATTTTGTAAATGCAACACAGCATTCACAGTTTTAGCAATTTCTTGACGAAGTACATGATTTTCCTGGGCTAAATATTCGTTTTGCTGATTCAGCTGATGTATGGCAGCTTGTGCCATTTGCAACTCTGCTGCTAGTTCGCGGTAGACACTCAGCGGTACGGAAGCAGAGTAAGGCCGCTCTAGCGATTCTGGCGATTGGTTGTAGGCAGAGTCTGTAATTGTTCGCATAGGTATAAGGTATCAAAAAATAATGCCGTAATGTTTTACTACAAACATAATCTGCAAGCATGAGAAAATTTTAAATATACATGAAAATCATACAAGAAAGCCTTGCAAACAAAAAATATGTTTACTGAGTTTTACAACGAAAGCATACCAGTAAACTTATCATTTAAAATCAAATTGTCCAGGCAATATGGTGACAAATAGAACGTGATAGCTAACTATACGAAATATATTTTTAAAGTCATATAGTTTATTCTCTTAATAAAGGAAAAAAGTGCCCTACAGGTCCCTGCCCTTTGCCGATATCTAAAGAATGATTCAATGCATAAGAAACATATTCTTTTGCTTGACGTGCTGCTTTAAATAAACTAAAACCTCGTGCTAAATTAGCGGCGATCGCAGCGGATAATGTGCAACCTGTTCCATGAGTATTTTTGGTAGCTACTAATTGTATAAGCAAAGTTTCGAGGTTTTTGCCATCAAACCAAATATCGATTCCCCGCAAACTTCCCTGCATTCCACCACCTTTAACCAAAACAGCTTTAACCTTTAACTTTTCGTAAATGGTTTGGGCTGCTGCTTTCATATCGTCAAGGGTTTTAATTTCTAAGCCACTAAGAATTTGTGCTTCATATCGGTTAGGTGTCAAAACAGTAGCTAAAGGAATGAGAGAATCGCGAAGGGTTTTCACGGCTGCGTCATCAATTAATTGCGCTCCCGTGCGCGATACCATTACCGGATCTACCACTAAGTTGGGAATTTGCAAAGTTTCTATTTGTTTGACAACAGTAGCAATGATTTCTTGATTGAGCAACATTCCAGTTTTAGCTGACTGAACTCCGATATCTTCACATACTGCCCGAATTTGTTGCTCAACTGCTTCTTTTGGCATTGCATCAACTCTTGTTACGCCTAAAGTATTTTGTGCGGTAACACAAGTAATGGCGCTAGCTCCGTGGACGCAATGAAAAGCAAAGGTACGCAAATCAGCTTGAATCCCCGCACCACCACCGCTATCGGAACCAGCAATAGTTAAAGCAACGGGCACCTTAGATGTTGAAGTGGTGTTCATTTATCTATTTTTAAATACGCATGATAAACTATGACATTAAAATACATGATTGAAGGCATTTTAATCTTGTTCAACGTGTAACAATTTCAAATTGTATCTTCTATCAGAATGTTCAATTTGCCGATAAAAGATGGTTAAGTTTTTTTACTTATTTACTCTACATTTTTAATTCTTTGCAATTCATCTTGAAGAAACTTTCCCCATTCTCCCGCTAAGGGAATTTCTGTAAAAGGCACGCGAATAACCTTAGAATCTTCAGAAAATACAAATTCCAATTCAACTTTTCGGGCCTTTCTAGGTAAATCATTTGTATTTATGGATTTGTCATCTATCAATAGATTGATATCTTTTACATTATCTAAAGAAAACTTTTCTAAATCCGCAATACCTTTAACGGTAGGTTTACCCCAGGTAAGTTCGTTGTCTTTTTGAGCTAAAACTGCGTAAATATCATATTTTGCTCTGTCAAAATTTTGTGCCCAAATACGATAACCTTCAACTTTTTTATATTCTCTAGAACCTTGCCAAGCTAGCCAGATAAATGCCACTAGCAAAGGTAGCCATAAAAGTCCGCGTTCCATAAAGTAACCTATGATTTAACCTAAACTTTTACTTCAAATACTCCGTCTTAAATGAAACTTACGTAACAATAAAGAAAATGTAGAATTCGGTTGGGTTTCATTTCGTAAGAAACCAGGCTTGCACCCTCGTGGTACTTGTAACGCTGGTAAATACGCTCCCATCTTCAAGCAAGATGGCTATGTGTAAGCTATGGTAGTGTTCAAACTGACTAAGAGCGACCTTTTAAAATCAAATGAAAAAACTCATATTATTTTGTTTGTTTGTCATCGGGTTGAGTTTTGTTTTGTTAACTTTTGTTAACCTACAGGGACTTGCTGCCCGTGGTGAATTTGAAACAATTGTCTTGGATTTTCAGGAAAGTATTTCCTCTGAAGAATTGCAGCAAGATTTGCAAGCAATAGCACAAAAGTACAACGTAACTCCCCGATTAGATAATCAATTTTCCAAAAAGGATAATGTTTATATTATCAAAGGGGATCGACAGCGAGTCAAAAACCTGCGTCAGTCAGAATTTGCTCAACATACGGAATTTATAGAGCCAAACTACATATATAAAATTCCCGAATCGGGCAATCCGGAAGCAGATAAAATTGCTAGAGAAGCTGAATATTTACAGTCTTCTGAAGATATCATCGAAGAAGTTAAGCCAAGCCTTAAAGGTGCTAACGATCCGCTTTACGCTCAACAGTGGCATTTACATAATATTAACGTTGAAGGGGCTTGGGATAAAAATAGAGGTAAAGGCATAACGGTAGCCGTAATTGATACTGGTGTTACCAAGGTACGCGATTTAGTTGAAACTGAATTTGTTAAGGGCTATGACTTCGTTAACGATAGAGAAAACGCTTCAGATGACAACGGGCACGGTACCCACGTTGCTGGCACTATCGCTCAAGCAACTAACAACAGCTACGGTGTAGCCGGAGTTGCTTACGAAGCTCGCTTAATGCCTTTGAAAGTTCTTAGCGATTACGGTGGTGGTACGATTGCCGATATTGCTGAAGCGATTAAATTTGCAGCCGATAACGGTGCAGATGTGATTAATATGAGCTTGGGTGGTGGCGGTGAAAGCCAACTCATGAAAGATGCAATTAATTATGCTCATAGCAAAGGAGTAGTAATTATTGCTGCTGCTGGTAACGAAAACCAAAACGCTGCCTCTTATCCCGCCCGTTATCCTAATGTATTTGCAGTTTCTGCTTTAGGTCCTGACGGACAAAAAGCGCCTTATTCTAATTATGGTGCTGGGGTTGATATTTCTGCTCCTGGTGGTAGCGATGCTGGCAAAGTTTTGCAAGCAACTGTTGATATGGACAGCAAAGGTGAAGAAGTTTTTCTTGGCTTGCAGGGTACAAGTATGGCTTCGCCTCACGTTGCTGGTGTTGCTGCATTAGTTAAAGCTGCTGGAGTAGAAGAGCCAGAAGAAATCGTGAAGGTTCTAGCTAAATCAGCAAGAGTTATTCAAGATGACGGCTTAAACTACTACGGAGCCGGACAATTAAATGCTGAAGCCGCAGTATCCCTTGCCGAGCAAGGAACAATTAGTTTCCAAGACTTCTTTCGCTGGTTACGCGATAGCGGTTATCTAAATCCTGGTTTTTGGATTGATGGAGGTATGGTAGCGCTTCTACCTAAGATTTTGATGGTAGTGGGTTCCTACTTGTTAGCTTGGTTTTTACGAGTTTACTTCCCCTTTACCATGACTTGGACTTTAGCCAGCGGTTTAGTTGCTGGTAGTTCTGGATTATTTTTCCTGAAAGGATTTTATATCTTCGATCTTCCTCAATGGCCTTTCCGCTTACTAGGTAGCTCGATTCCGGAATTAGGTAATACATTACAGGGAACTAATCCTTTCAATCCATTATTTGCCAGCGTTTTAGCTCCTCTTGTGCTAATGGCATTACTTTTAGGTAATTCTAAATGGAAATGGTTTGCAATCGGCTCTAGCTTGGGTGTTGCAGCTTGTTTAGCCGTAAGCGCTGTAACAGATCCAGCTGTTTGGGGCTTGGGAAGTGGTATCTTAGCTCGTGGTTTTCTCATAGCTAACGCACTTCTATGTTTCATTCTGGCTCGCTTTGCAGTCAAAAATGAAGAACAACCAGTTTAAATAGATGAGCGGCAAACAGTTATCAAGTTCTCAGTTTTATTCCCAACCGTAGCAGCAGGGGAAGTTCCCGCAGTAAGTAGCGACTGCGGGCAACAACCCCGCTTCTTTTATACAAAATAAATACGCAGCAGATTAACTGTTCGCTGTTTATAGTTGCCTTTCACATACTTCTGAAAACTCAGGACTTACGCAAATAGCATATTTTTTTCGTAGGGTGCTGTGACACTTTGATTATTTATGAACGTAGTGACAATATTTTTAGTGTCACGCACCAACGGGACTGTGACAATTGCATAAGTCCTGAAACTAAAAACTAACAACCAATAACTAAAATGAGCATTAAAGTCAAAGGAACTGTTGAACGTCGTGATGTTGGCATGGGCGCTTGGGCATTTGTCAGTGAAGACGGTAAAACTTATGAAATTATGAGAGGAGCAGATAAAACCTTACTACAAGCCGGACAAAAAGCAGAAGTCACCGGCGATGTACGCGAAGATATAATGAGTGCTGCAATGATTGGACCGATGTTAGAAGTCAAATCTTTTAACATCACTAATTAATGCTTTCTGTAGAGATGCGTTAGATTAATCTGTCCGCAAGAAGCTATATCGCATCTCTATTCATATCTTGCACCTTGACGAGAAACCCGGTTTCTTTATGCTTGTTGAGAATGGTGCAAGATGTGTATCTACAAAATTTCCAAAAATCTCAAATTTAGTGGAAACAAAGTCTAACTAATTGCTGTTTTCGCCAATAACTGACTGCAAGCGAGTTCTAAACTCTCCTTTAGGATGTCCTCCTTTCACTTCACCGAGAATCTTGACTTCTTCTTCTGGAGAATCGCAGATAATATAGGTAGGCCATCCCATTTCGGACTTATCGGGATACTGAGTTAATAAAACTTTACGATACTTGCGGTAAGTCGCGGTATCCTGCATTTTGACATCAATAAATTCCAAGCCAAGCTCTTGAGCTACCTTTTTGTCATAAAAAGACATTTTATGGCAGATGCCACAATCTTCACTAGAAAATTTGATTACAGCTAAAGTCATAATTTTAAAGTTTTGAAGCTATTTCGTTGTTTGCGCTGTTTATTAAATACAGAACGAAATCATATCATACAAAGTAATTTCAAACCGGGGAACTTTTCATCTCTTAAAATCGACAGGTGATATCAAGTAAGAAAGATATGTGGCTTCACAAGCACGCTGAAACCTGGAATAACCATTCGTTAAGACGCAAGTTATCTAGCACAAGTAATGCGTAGCCACTCTACGAAATTTCACAACAACCTTTAGGGCGCGATTTACCTCTCATATTTTCTACCAGCTATTGACAGCTATTTCTTCCTTAAAGTACATTATCCTTTTCTACGTAAATACAGGGAAATATTTTACGTAAATATACGTTACCAATCGTCTACCCGGATAATATACACAAGCATAAATGCGGAATAATATTGAACTATTGTCAAAAACTGACAATAGCTTTAATAGATAGATTGACTACTTTTACATAGCTTCTACCGAAAGTCCATGCATCAAGGCTATTAAATTAGATTAAGCTAGATTAAGCAAATCTAAAAGCTTTGAGAAAGGTGTAAATATTCAATTATTCTGTGTTACATTAAACACACTACTTAAATAAGTTTT
Organism: Rivularia sp. MS3; assembly: GCA_019192545.1. GTDB lineage: Bacteria > Cyanobacteriota > Cyanobacteriia > Cyanobacteriales > Nostocaceae > Rivularia. Next base: position 81,182 of record JAHCMI010000039.1, read on the forward strand.
ACTAGTTATTGTTTATTAAAGGCTATACTTTAGTGACAAGTTAGCTAAAGCAGTGAATTTAAGTCGTTCTACTTAAGGAAAAACCCTTAGTGGTATTTGACCTTCTTGTTTAAAGCAATCAAATTGTATTCAACAAATTCATGTACCTGGCTAAAACTCAGTTCTCCAGACAGATTAGTCAACAAGAATCTATATTGGGCTAATTTAACAGAAAACCCCCAGCGTGCTTGTAGGCTTACCGGGGGAGTTAGTTATCAGGGTGCATCTACCAATTCTATGTACTCATTTAAACAGTCACTTTCCGGATAAAACTGTATAAATTTGTTTGGGTGTAGATATTTTGCATACAAAAATCCCCCAGCTTGCTCGTAGGCTTACCGGGGGAGACAGTTATCAGGGTGCATCTACCAATTCTATGTACTTGTTTGAACAGTCACTTTCCGGATAAAACTGTATAAATTTGTTTGGGTGTAGATATTTTGCATACAAAAATCCCCCAGCTTGCTCGTAGGCTTACCGGGGGAGACAGTTATCAGGGTGCATCTACCAATTACATGTACTGTATTTAACTGATAACTTCCGGATAAAACTGTATAAATTTGTTTGGGTGTAGATATTTTGCATACAAAAACCCCCAGCTTGCTCGTAGGCTTACCGGGGGAGTTAGTTATCAGGGTGCATCTACCAATTACATGTACTGTATTTAACTGATAACTTCCGGATAAAACTGTATAAATTTGTTTGAGTATAGATATTTTGCATACAAAAACCCCCAGCGCGCTTGTAGGCTTACCGGGGGAGTTAGTTATCAGGGTGC
>JAHCMI010000040.1 GCA_019192545.1 Rivularia sp. MS3
TCTTTAGTCTGAAATGTATGCTGCATCACATTTTCGTATTTATTCAGCAAACCCTTATTAATAATCTATGCTATCTACGATAGCTCGTGTGATAAAAAATTAATAATAAAAAAAACACCAACTATTATAGTAGAAGGTGTAATCATAATTAGCGGTCATTTAATTTTAAAATTTAGATATAATTTCCAAAAGATTTGAAAATATCTATCCAAAGTTTTTAATTATAATTAAGTATCGAGTCGAGATATATAAAATCTGCGGCAAGCGTTCAAAACAATTCACTTTTGTTGTGAGTAATAGTTTGCTGTTTGAAGCATCATTTTTATAACCCTACAATATTAGCTTTATTAGACTATATTGTAGGGAATTATAATCATCTCGACTCAGTACTTTTCTATTTGTCAACTTACCAAATTATTAGACAAACCATTTACCAGACATTTCGCCTCCTACGCCTATATCTAAACGGTACTCTTCTCCACCATAATTAAAAGTTTTTCTATATATATCACCATTGCCATTATAGCTAGAACCGGAGCCTCTGAGACTTCTAATCCAAGCTATTATGCTATCAACAGCAGAATCAAAATCATCATGAGATTTGCGATTCAAAGCATCCTTTCCTTTGCTTCTAATTCCTTCCACTACACCAATAGCTTCACTATTTGATGGGGGACTTGTAAAATTTTGTGATGATGTCTCTAGGTTATCTCTACATTTTTGTAACTGTGTATAGAATCTATAAGTCATGGGTTTTTCCTTTTATTGATTGAATCCATTGATTCTTATAGTACTGGCAAAATTATTTGTGTAAACTAGGCAATTTTTAGGTTTTGACTATCATTTCAAAAACTATTTTTATTTTGTTGTGCCAAACAAGAACTAGGCAAATACTTGTTATTTGCGTTGTTGTTTTCTCCAAACATGAGGAGTTGTACTATGATGTCTACGAAATTGTCTAAAAAAATAATCGGTAGATTGATAGCCAACCTCGTTAGCAATTATTTCAATCAACTTGTCTGTTTCTAAAAGTTCTTTACACGCAACAGCTATGCGATATTCATTAATCCAACTATTTATCGTTTTACCCGTGTGTTTTTTTAATTCTGTTGTTAAATAAGCAGGAGAATAACTTAGCTTCTCTGCTATATATTTCAGGCTAATTGATTGATGATAATTAGATTTGATTATCTCGAAAACACTTTGAAATTTTGAATTTGATGGAAAAATTAAATCTGGATTTTTTGACATTGAAGAGGTTTTTCCGATTTATACTTGCACAATTAAAAAATCAGGAGAAGTAAAGCAAGTTTACCTCCGCCGAAAACAGCACCATCACTTGATATAAACTGCCGTCGTGATAGATGAAAATGGTATATTGATTGCCAATTTCGCAGACTATATCGTAAACCCAACCCGTAACACCGTTAACGTTCATTTCTTGAGCATTGCTCGGTAGTTTCTGGGCTACTACCAGCCGGTCAAATATCATATGACAGCAAAGACTTTTTGAGGAACTTGGGAAAGCTGGCGTTGTTCACTAGCTTGAGGTTGAGTAACGATATTACCTTCACGATCTGCATAAACAGCACGATTTTGGGAAGAAGGTAGGTCAATATCGCTTTGACGGTTGCGAATAAAGCGGTTACGGACTTCGTTAAGATCGACTTGACGACTCATAATTACCTCTAAATTTGTATTTATGATTGAGTCGAGCAGCATTGGCAGTTATCTTTTATTTTTTTTGCTTTTGCTTGCTCGTTACCGTCTAATCGCTAAAAGGTATTTAATTTATGCAAAAATATTATTTTTTTTTGCGATGGGAAATTATATAGAGGGGAAATAGAGCGATCGCCTTTGGTGGTTAGATGTTGGGTTTTGAAAAGTTAATGCCTGAACATCTTGTTCCACAAGGGTTTGCGGTCAATTTCCAAAAATTTTTATAAATTTAGCATAAACCTACCTGCAAAACTCGACACTATATCAGGAATATTAGAAAGGTAAGTAAAGGCAACATACTGGTATGACCGCAGTAATCACTCTCTATTGAACATGTCCTAACGATAGCCAATGTTTGATAAATCCCTCAGCAGTGAAGGTTTGCTGCCAATAAGATTTGCTTACCATAAATTCAGATATTTCGGCAGCTGGTATTTGTATTGAGGGAATGAGTATAAAGGATTAGCACAAATCAGTTTTAACCTAAGCATCTATGGGTAATCAAGAGCAACTGGATCAAAAAGTAAAGGACTTAATTCAACAAGCACTCCAATATACACCTGATAGTTTAGAACGAAAAAAAAGAATCAAAGCCCTACTTGATTTAATTGATTATCTACCCGAAGCTTTCAGTAAAGAACGATTGGGTAAATTCAAAGGTATGCGTTCATATTATGATGATGCCTTAAATACTACAGCAGATGATATTACAAAAAACCTTGAAAGGTATATCAAAAATTATGGTTTTGATATTGTTAAAGCAGAACCCGAAAATATCAGGAGATGTTTTGTCAAATGTCACAAAATGATAATAATAGGTGATTTACAAGACAAATGGAAAAATCGTAACAGTAAATATCAACCAAAATTTGTTAATGATGAACTATTTGGACAACATAGAAGCATTACTAGGGGAGAGATGATTCGTGATACAGAAAGACTTTCTCCAATAGAACAGGCAATTTTTGATGACAATAAACATCAGCAAAAACTTTTATGGGATTATGTCAGACAAGATCCAGAAGAAATATTACGCAATTGCTATTCTAAAAAATATCCTAATTGTACTTGTTGGGAATTGTGTAAAAGGCGATTTTTAAATGAGCCGAAAGGAGAAACTTTGAAAGAAATTGCCCAAGCATTAGGAATTGAAAGTTTACGAACTGTGAAGTCACATTTCGATAGAAGATGTAAACCTTTATTAAAAGAAATCGGTAAAAAATTTGGATTTGAAGGAGAGTAAATATTATGAATAACACCATTAATTATTACTGGACTATAACCTTAAGCGAAACAGCCTATGAATATGCAAATAAATTTGCAAGGCAACAAGCATCTGAGGAAAAAGCACGGCAAGTTTACCGCAATACTTTGGCTATATGTGCTGTCAAAGAGTTTGTGCAAGAAGAATTGGGTTATACAACTGATTTAAAAGCTGGAGATTGTTGGAATCCTGTGGTGCGGATGGTTCATGATATAGCTGATTTGATTATTCCTGAGTTGGGAATATTAGAATGCCGGAGTATAAAAGCTGAAGATGAGGTAGTTTATTTACCTAATGAGGTAAGAGAAAATCGTATTGCTTATGTGGCTGTTCAGTTTGAAGAACAATCAGAACAGATAAAATTAAGAGGGTTTATCGCAGCTAGTGAGTTGGGTGATTTGCCTGAAGAAATAAAAGTTAATCAGTTGCAAGAAATTGAAGAAATGATTGATTATTTATTTCAATTAGAGATGAAAAGTTCAGCAATTGAAGAAATTGCACAACAAGAATTAGAAGCAGCAAAAGAAAGTGTGCGAGAAATACTTAAAGATAGATCAATTGCAGAAATTGTAGCGCAGTTAGAGGAAGTTTATCGGAATTATGATCCTAGCGATTGGTGGGATAAGGGAGGAAAGGCATTGGCTGTTAGTTTTGCTGGTGCTGGAGGAAATGTCGGTGAGGCAAGTTTAAAGGCAAATGTGAGAGAATCTGGAGATACTGAAGAAGTAGAGATAGGATTGAGAGATTTTGCTGAAGACTTGTTGGAGAAGTTAGCAGAAATTTGGGATGGTGCGGCATAACTTGAATAGGGAAAATCGACTCATTTTTAGAAGTAATATTTAACACAGAATACAAAAAATGGAAGAGGAGAGCCAACCAGATATTTACACAACACAAGATTATCTTTTCTTCTTAATGCAGATACTTGAAGTAACCGCAAACAGTCAAGGTAATTCCCAACTTGTATATCCCTTACTACAAGATAATTTAGATAAACTCGATGATAAATTTGCCCAAACTTTACAAACATGGGCAACAGAAAATCTATCAAAAGTAGATAATGTAACAGCGCAAACTATTGCATTATCTATTGCTTACTTATGCGATTTAATTCAGGAATTTCCTCTAGGGATAAAGGCGATAAATATAGAAATTGCCATCACTGGTTACCAAGCAGCTTTGTTAGTTTACACCCGCGATGCTTTACCAAAAAAATGGGCAGCAGCTCAAAATAATCTTGGGAATGCTTACTATCAGAGAATACGGGGAAGCAAAGCGATAAATATAGAAATTGCCATCACAGGTTATCAAAAAGCTTTATTAGTTCACGCTCGTAATTTTTTTCCCGATAGTTGGGCACAGAATCAAAATAATCTTGGAAATGCTTACCGTGATAGAATATGGGGAAACAAGGCAGGTAATTTAGAACAAGCGATCACTTTCTATAAGAATTCATTATCAGCTCACACCCATGATGCTTTTCCTGTTGATTGGGCAAATGCTCAAAATAATCTGGGAACCGCTTACTTTCAGAGAATACATGGAGATAAGGCAAGTAATTTAGAACTAGCTATTGCTTGTTATGAAAATGCACTATTGGTTCATACCAAGGATACTTTTCCCTATGATTGGGCACAGACTCAATCTAATCTGGGAAGTGCTTACTGTGAAAGAATACATGGAGATAAAGCGGATAATTTAGAATTAGCTATCACTTTTTGTGAAAATGCACTATTGGTTCGTACCCAGGATGCTTTTCCCTATGATTGGGCACAGACTCAAAATAATCTGGGAGCCGCGTACCTTCAGAGAATACACGGAGGCAAAGCCGATAATTTAGAACTAGCTATCACTTATTATCAAAATACACTGTTAGTCTTCACTTACGAGAATTTTCCTGCTTACTGGGCAAAGACTCAAAATAATCTGGGAGAGGCTTACTATAAAAGAATACGGGGAAACAAAGCAGATAATTTAGAGCAGGCGATCGCTTACTATAAAAATGCACTGTTAGTTCGTAATCGCAATGCTTTTCCTGTTGATTGGGCAGCAACTCAAAGTGATCTCGGATATATTTACGCAAAAAGAATACGGGGAGACAAAGCAGATAATTTAGAACTGGCGATCGCTTATTGTGAAAATTCGTTATTAGTTCGCACTTATGATGCTTTTCCTGTTGATTGGGCAGTAACTCAAATAAATCTGGGAGTTGTTTACGCAGAAAGAATACGGGGAGACAAAGCAGATAATTTAGAACTGGCGATAGCTTACTATGAAAATTCGTTATTAGTTCACACTTATGATGTTTTTCCTGTTGATTGGGCAAAAACTCAAAATAATCTGGGAGGTGCTTACTGTGAGAGAATACGGGGAAACAAAGCAGATAATTTAGAAATTGCCATCGCTTACTATGAAAATTCGTTATTAGTTCGCACTTATGATACTTTTCCTGTTGATTGGGCAGCAACTCAAAATAATCTGGGAGTTATTTACGCTAATAGAATACGGGGAAACAAAGCAGATAATTTAGAAATTGCCATCGCTTACTATGAAAATTCGTTATTAGTTCGCACTTATGATACTTTTCCTGTTGATTGGGCAGCAACTCAAAATAATCTGGGAGGTGCTTATTTAGGCAGAATAGATGGAGAGAAAGCGAGTAATTTAGAACAGGCGATAGCTTACCAGAAAAATTCGTTATTAGTTCGCACTTATGATGCTTTTCCTGTTGATTGGGCAGCAACTCAAAGTAATCTAGGATATGTTTATACAGAAAGAATACGGGGAGACAAAGCAGATAATTTAGAACAGGCAATCGCTTACTGTAAAAATTCGCTACTAGTTCGTACTTACAAGGCTTTTCCTATTGATTGGGCAGCAACTCAAAGTAATCTGGCATTGGCTTACAGAAGAAGAATAAGAGGAGATCACGCGGATAATTTAGAACTGGCTATTACTTGTTATGAAAACGCACTATTAGTTCGCACTTATGATGATTTTCCTATTGATTGGGCAGCAACTCAACATAATCTGGGAGCCGCTTACAGTCAAAGAATGCAGGGAAACAAAGCGGATAATTTAGAACTAGCTATTACTTGTTATGAAAACACACTATTAGTTCGTAACCGTGATGATTTTCCTGTTGATTGGGCACTTACTCAACATAATCTGGGAGCCGCTTACTATCACAGAATACGAGAAAACAAAGCGGATAATTTAGAACTAGCGATTGCTTTTTTTGAGAATGCATTATTAGTTTGCACCCGCGACGCTTTTCCTGTTGATTGGGCAATGAATCAACATAATTTGGGCAATGCTTACAGTCAAAGAATGAAGGGAAGCAAGGCTGAGAATTTAGAAAGGGCAATCACTTTTTATAAAAATGCACTAGAAATCTATACTCCAACGACTCTACCTTTAGATTGTTTACACGCAGCAGTACATTTAGCCGATCTAGCCTTTAAAGAAGGATTATGGGAAACGGCAATAGAAGAATATCAAACAGCAGTAATGGCTATAGAACTCAGCCGCAGTTGGACAAGTTCTGACAATCGTCGCCAAGAGATTTTAGCAGAATCTATTACAGTTTATCAAAATCTAGTGCAAGCTTTGATTAACACTGGAAAATTAAGGAAAGCAATTGAATATATAGAAAGTTCTCGTTCTCGCATGTTGGTAGACTTAATAGCAAGTAATGACCTCTATAGTCAAGGGGAAATATCAACAGATGTCCAAGAATATTTACAGCACTTTGAAAGCTTACAACAGCAAATTGACCGAGAAAGAGAATACTTCCGCAATCAATCCAATAATACTAATAAGAAAAATCAAGCGATATTAGGAACTGACAATTCCTATAGTCGCGCTGTATTTGACGCAGAAACAGAAAAAATTAAAGATTTAGAAGCAGAGAAACAGCAAATTTGGGAGAATATTCGTAGCTCAGATGATGTGCTTGCAGGACAAATTCAAGTCGATACTCTTGACTTTGCAGCCATGCAGCAACTTATTGACACCCCAACTACAGCTATTCTCAGTTTTTATACTACCGACAATCACACCTATATCTTTATTCTTCGCCAGAATGAAGAACCTCGTTTACACACTTGTACTGGACAAGGTTTAAACACATTACATCGAGAATATATTTTTAATAATTGGTCATTGCCATACATTCAGGATAAAACCCAATGGGAGAACCAAATAGGTGATTTTCTTCAAGAATTGGCAGAACGTTTAAATATCCAAGATTTGATTGCTCAACACCTTGAAGGCATTAAAGAAATTATCCTTATTCCTCATCTTTACTTACATCAAATACCCTTTGCTGCTTTACCTATAAACTCCCCCCAAGGAGAGCTTCTCGGAGACAGATTTTTGATACGTTACGCTCCCAGTTGTCAAATATTAAAATTCTGCGATGAGAGAAAACCTATAGAGATGTTTTATGAAACTTCTCCATATGGCATAGTCGAAAATGCTACCGATGATCTATGCTTCACCAGCTTCGAGTGTGAAAAAATCGCCCAAATAGTTGTTAATAGCCAACGCTTGCAAGGTAGCCAACAAGCCATAGTTCGTAACTACCGTCAGTTAGCAAAAACAGTTAACATACTTCATTCGAGCCACCATGCCCAATCTCGATTGAATAATCCTCTACAGTCAAGATTGTGCTTAGGCGATGGAGACATTACTTTAGGTGAACTTATGTCTCCCGGTTGGCGACTTCGGCAACTATCGGAAGTGTTTCTTTCCTGTTGTGAAACAAATTTTGGATTAAGTACAATCACTGATGATGTCTTGACCCTCTCCGCAGGCTTTCTTTGTGCAGGTGCAAGAAGCGTTATTAATACTCTGTGGTCAGTAGATGATTTAGCCACAGCCTTATTTTCCATCTTTTATTATGAATATCGCCAGTTGGGTTACAACCGTGCGGAAGCAGTAAGGAAAGCACAGGTTAAATTGCGTGGTTTTTCTGGAGAAGAGTTGAAAAATAAATACCAAGCAGAATTAGAAAGTATGCTGGACGAGAAAAAAAAGCAAGCAGAGAACGATAGAAAAGCGGTTAGGAATCAACGAAAACAGCAAGCAAGGAATCTTGTGAAAATAAGTTGCGTAACTTTTTTATTGAAGCTTTTGATTTGGCTAGATTTAAGTAACATAGTTTATCAAATTGTTTTTATACAAATCCTAAAAGGTATTGCTGCTTACAAAGAATTAGAGGATAAGTATCAGAAAATAGCAAAACTTGTAATAAAAATTAGCACAAGTAAAAAAAGACTTACTGACTCATGTCAGCAGGCTTTACCCTTCAATCATCCCATGTATTGGGCAGCACTTACCTGCCAAGGTATGCGGTAAAAACAGATTTAACGACGAAAAATCAAGTTTATTGAAGTTAATCGACTTATGAGAGCATTTTCATAAGCCTAATCAAAGGTTTTTCAGCATCTAATATGAATAAAGCCCAAATTTTCCCAAAAAATTTTCTAGAACAATTTGCATAAACCACTACCCCATTTTCGATAAGTACATGGAAGCGATAAATACAGGAAAGTATCAAGATGGGAAGACGGTATCGTCCACAGGTAGATCATAGCCACAACAGGCAAGCAAATACACCTCAAATACAATCTTTTTGGAAATCTCCGGCTACATTGGTGACTGGCTTTATTGGAATAATTTTATTAACATTACCACTTTTATTTGATAGCACTATTCAAAGAGTCATCAGTATTCAAGCCAGTGATGTTTCCCTATCAGCCCAAGAATTTCCATTCTTAAAACAACAACATTGTGAAGCACAAGCCCGCCATTTAAAACAAGATGACACACTTGTAGAGATTCAATTCGCCGACAAACCAGAAGTTATTCGTGACACCAAAATAAATAACACTCTCTTTCTTTTAGGTCAATGCCAGCAAAGCAAATTTGACAGTAAAAAACCTAAATCAGGAATTGGTAAATATCCAGGAACTTCAATAGTATCATTACTAGAACGCATTCAAATTATTATCGTTGAAAAACGAACCAAAGGTTTCAAAAACCCTATTGTGGTGACAATTACACTACACGAAGCAGAACCGGGAGCAGGACAGCCAAAGTTAAATTTTGAACGGATTCAAACTTTAGTCGAAAAAATTACATCTGACCGAGCGTTAGTAACAATTATGGGAACTAACGGAGATTTGCAGAGTAAATTATCTAGCTCACTCCAGAACAATAATAATACCAAGATTTGTGCGATTAACGATATTGCACACTGTGTTGAATGGTCTTTTGAAACAGGACGTAGTATGTCAAATAGATAGAAATAGATAAATTAAGGGTATATTTGCCTCGTTCTTACATTAATAGTGGAATGACACTTTTTGGCATCTCCCTTCTATAAAAAGAGAGATATCCAAAAGGCTGGCTTTACTTCTAAGTCAATAAGTAAAAAATCAGAATAGCGTTGCATAAATACGTATTTTTTTTCGATAGAGAATTACAACAAGAATAAAATTTACTTAGTCATGATACTACAACCAAAAATTACACTACCAGAACATACTTCTCGGCAAGAATTATCACAAACTTGTAACAGTTTCTTGAATTATCAACCCGAACAAGTTGAACGCTTAGCCCACTCAGATAAGGTTGACATAAAAAAAATATTAACCCAAACAGCCGATGCAGAATTAGCCGAAGCTCGCATTAATGATTTGTCCCCTAAAGCCAAACAATGCAATCCGTTTCAAAAGAAGCTTATCAAAATGATTTTAACCTTTGTGGGTGCTGTCACCTTCAGCGTAGCACCACAATTATTAGCCTCTGGAACAGCTCGTGGTCCTTTAGCTTTTTCTGCTGGTATCCTGGGTGGTGCTGCTGCAACATATTTTGTCGATGACTTAGGAGTTAAAGCTATTACTAAAAAACGCCGCCGTCACAACTCTCAACAAGCTTGGGAATCTTTAGAAGAGCAATATACCAGCCATCATTCCCAGAGTGAATTAGTAGGTTTTTTCTACAACGAACAAAAAATACGTTTTTTACAAATTGAAGGGGAAAACCTCAGAACCGAATTCAAGGCTGACCTTATTGTTTCAGTATTACTCAGCATTGTAGAGGGTGGAACAGCCTTCTGGCTTATCCTTCCTGGGGGTGTAGTTTTGGCATTATTAGCTGCTTGCTTCCCCGTAGCTCTAACTTGGGCAGCAGTTTTGTATCAAAGCGAATATTTCGACTTTCCCGAAGACTGCGCTAACATACTTGAAAAATACGAGCCATTATTACTTTCTGCGGAAGTCACAGAAACAGAAGTACGACAAATTCAAAGTTTAGATTATTCCTTCAAATATGTTGCAGAAGGTGATGTGACAGGTCGAATCAAAAACCTCAGCATGGCACGGGCGTATTTTGAGATAAATTATGCAAATAAAAAATTACAGCAACTCCCCAAGCTTTATATTGACGAAATTAACCAGCGTCAATTAGAACTGCGCCAACAAATTCTGAAATTAGAAGAACAATGGGTTAAACCAAAAATGAATATCGCGGGTCATGCACCTACCGAAGAAGAGTATCACCAGGACAAGCAAGAAAAACAAAAAAATGCATGGATAGCAATTAGAACTAGGGAACTAGAAGCTGCGTATCAGGAAGACATCGAAATGATTAAACTGAAATTTAAACAGCAGTATATGGAGTGGCAACAAGAGAAAACCCATGCAGAGGAAATCTTTGAAAGCGGATTTGGTTGGCGGTAAAATTAGTACCCGTAAGATATTTGTTAAATGCTTGTTTGGCAGCGTTTCGGTTTATAGTTTAAAAGTACTATTAACTAGATATTTAGCATACAAAAACTCTAGGGAGGGAAACATTGTTGCTATAACCTAGCGCTTGAGTTAAAGGCTTTTAGAAAATCAATAAAAATCTTCCAACTGCTGGTATTTGTTATCAGCAGTTATCGTTTTACGGCTCACGCCGATGAATTTGTGAAGTTCGTAAAATGATTTTGAAATAATGAAAACTTCACAAGAAATAACTACCGAATTAAAGAAATTTTACGGTTCAGCCACTCTCTACAAACACTGGCTGGGCTTGAGATATACGGAGGGTATTCAATACCTAGCGCAAGAAGCAAATTGCTACTGGTTATTAGATGCAATCGCTTCACATCAAACCAAACAATTCCTATTAAATCCAAAACTCCGAGAATTTCAAATTTGGCATTTACAAGTTCAAGAGAATTCTGGCGTTTTGATATGCGAATGGGATACGAATCAAGAAGTATTACGCCAAGAAATTGAATATACAGATTTTCCTTTAAACCATATCAAGCTCTATCTGGTTGAAAAAGTACTCATGCTTCCAAACGAATACTAAATCGCTTCAAATATTTCATAGGAGAAAATCATGATTCAAGCAATTGATACAGAACAGTGTTTCGTTACAAATCTAGAACAATTCATGAGCAAAGCTGACAAGTTCATCAAAATCTACTACTCAGGTGTCAGCGATGAAAATCATCTGAGAGAGATAGTGCAAGAACTTAAAAACTTAGTTTTAGATACAGACTTGCAACAGTTAGAAATTGACTATCAGCACAACTGCGAAATCAAGGATTTAATGGCAGATTATCACGATTCCTCTTGGTGCTGATTACCGAAACTTAACCAACTGCAACACTCAAAAATAGGAGAGCTTACGCTCCTTAGAAAAATGAATTAATTAGGAGATATCTGTATTATGGCTTCACGTAAATCCTCAACATCTGAATTTCAAGCAATTGATGATTCCGTTTTAGGTGAATACGCAGTTAGCGATTACTCTGAAAGGCTTTATTCCAAAGTCTACTATTCCATACGCTCTTTATGCGGACTTCTTGCCAAAAACAGTTTCCAAGATTTTAATTGGGACGTATTTAAAGAACGTTTTGCAACTGATTTTGGAAAAGTAGAAGAAAAGCGCTATTCCCTTGAACAATTGCTTGAATTCGCTAACCGTAAATTTGGCAAAACTAAGGAAGATTTAGTAGTACTAAACGAATTATCTTGGCAGCGAAGACGAGAATATGCTGCACAAGTAAATGCAAGTGTTAATCCTCGAATGAAAGCCGAGAATTAATACTAGAATTATATACAAACAAAATTAAAGGGGAATAAAGCAGATTTTATTCCCCTTTTTGGTGTCAGAAATTATTTCAAATACATCATCACTTCAAACACTTTTCGCTTCATAAATATCAAAATAATTTTCCGTTATTAGTATGCTGAAAAATAGTTACATCGTTTGGGAAGGAGCATCTTTGATTGACGGTTCTCCTATAGTTCTGATATTAACGGGATTCGTCAACCACACGTCTAATCGCAAGACAGGTTACTTATTACAGTCTTGGATTATTAAACAAAATATTTTACCAACGGAAGCTGCAAAGAAGGGTTTCGATAAAGCAATTTGTGGAGACTGCCCTATGAAATTAAGTCGGTTAGGTAGTTGCTATGTTAATCTCGCTGTGACCAATAATATTTACCGAAAGTACGAAACTGGAGCTTACCCCTATTTTAGCAAAAACGAAATAGAAGTTTTGAAAAGATATCGTTATCCAATCAGAATTGGTTCCTATGGCGACCCTACAGCAGTACCATTTGATGTATGGAAACCGATTATTTTAGCATCAGGAAGTCATACAGGTTACACCCATAATTGGTTATTTTGTGATAACTCGTGGAAACAATATTTAATGGCTTCAGTCCAAAGCTTGGGAGAAGCTCGTATTGCTCAAAATAGAGGTTGGAGAACCTTTAGAATTATTGCTCCTGATGCTCCTTTAACTCAAAATGAAATACTTTGTCGTAACACTGAAGATGATAGGAATAAATGTGACAACTGTTTTCTTTGCGATGGTAAATCTTCAAAACCAAATGTTGCTGATAGAGTTCATGGATTAAAATGGAAAATCTCAAATTTCGTGAAATATTCCGAGTCTTTATCTAATTAATTTAAATGAAAGCTTGTGATAAATCATCTCAATTTATCTATCACAAGCTTTCAATATAATTCAAAGTATTTTCGCGGTGTAATACCAATGGCAGAAGTTTTAAGTAAACCACAATTTCAAATATTAACTCATCCAAAAACAGGAGTAAAAACTGGAAGAATTTATTTTCCTGCATTGTTCTTAGCTGATTATCATGAAAGTATTTCTCAATGGCTACAAAAACAAGAAATTCTGTTCAATGAACAAGATATAAAACATTACCTTGCTTTTCTTAGGATGCCTTCTCCACGCCCATGCTCTTAGTTTTTCATAAACCATATATCCTAGTTTTTGAAAAATCTTTGAACTTACCCCTGTTGAGTAGTAGTTAGCCCACCCGTTTATGATTGGATTTAATTTTTTTATTAAAGCCAACTGGGGTGCTGCTTTGTGAGATTTGATAACCGCTTCAATGTCACTTAAGTGAGATTTGCAGCTTTCTCTACTAGGTGAGGTTATGGTTTTGAAACCGTTTTTTGAGTGGGTTTTTCCAACAAAATGCTGTGTTATGTTGAAGCCTAAGAAGTTGAAACCTGGGTTCTTTCCGTTATATGGATTCAGTGTGTGGACTATGCTTGTTTTCTCTTGTTTGAGTTCAAGACCCAATTTTTTTAACCATTCGGAGATAATAATTTTTGCATTTTTTACCACTTCTTCCCTTTCGTGTAAAATCACGAAGTCATCGGCGTAACGAATTAACGATATAGCAGAGCGTTTGTTTTTTCTACTTAGCTGTCTTCCATTTGAACGTTTAATGTCCAATGTTTCAGCATATTGCTTGATTCGTTCTTCCATGCCGTGCAGGGCGATGTTGGCGAGGAGAGGACTTAAACCCCCGCCTTGTGGTGTGCCAGTCTCCGTTGTAGTGAAGCTTTCTTTATCTACAACTCCTACTTTCAACCATGCCCGGATTTGACGACGTAGTTGTGGGAAGGTGTTTATTTTTGATAGAAGGGCTTCGTGGTTAATCTTGTCAAAACATTTAGCTATGTCTGCATCTAAAGCGTATTTAGGCTTCCGTCTTATGGATAAAAAGATTGCTTCTATTGCATCATGACATGACCTACCGCTTCTGAATCCGTATGAATTTGGCTCGAATCTGGCTTCCCATTCTGGCTCTAGAGCCATTTTTACAAGAGTTTGTAGGGCGCGGTCTCTTATCGTAGGTATTCCTAGTGGTCTCTTCTCCTTTTTTCCGGGCTTGGGAATCCAAACTCGTCGGATAGAGTCCGCTTTGTTTTTCAAGGAAAGGCTCAAAGTTAATCTGAGTCTTTGAGGAGGGGTAAGTGATTTAACACCGTCCACTCCTGCCGTTTTTTTCCCTTTGTTATCCTGCGATATTCGTCGCACTGCTAGTGCTTTTGAGTACCATGATTTTAGGAGGAGCTTTTGTAGCCTGCGATATGTTTTAATATCTCCACGTTGCGCGGCTTGATAAATTCTATTTTGAAGCTTATACACACGACGTTCTAGCTTTCGCCAGTTTATCTTGTGCCATTCTACCGTAGTCTTTAAACTCGTTTTAGACATTTTTCCTCTACTTTAAACTTTATCTTCCAAATCATCGTGAATCCGTCAGCATATCTTAGACATTACTCCAAGCTTTCGCTTCTGATTCAATCTTTCCTATTGGAGGCTTGCGGTTGGTACCTACTCAGAATCGACCTCTGAGAACCTTCGACAGGTTATTTCGTTCCGAATGATAATTCTATATGTCTTTAGAGCGATGCTTTTCGCCGGGTTTATCGGAGGTGCATATTGGTCAGGATTTAAACTGCCAACTCCATTATCCTTTAACCTTTTGGTTCTAGCGTATCAGCCTTTTCGCTAGTTCAGTGTAACGACGATTCAGACGCATCTTCAAGAAATCTTTACTCATGGACACCTTGCTTGGCGTTCCCCAGATATGGCTTCCAGTGGATTTCACCTTTCATCCCCGCTTCAGGCATTGATGACCAGTCTCAAACCTGGGGGATGTGCTTTCACCGTTGCACTTACGGGATAGGATTCTCACCTATATTATCATTCAGTTATCAAGGTTTTCACCTAGCGACTAATCCCCCTTGACCCTTGTGGGTCTTGGTTTCTAGCCAACGAATCACACTAAATCATCACTATCCAACACCCCTTCAGCAACTAAATCTCCTAAATTATCCGTATCCCACACATTCGGTTGTAAAACTACCTTTTTCGCACTATCCATAACTCAATATCCTTAAAGAATGCTTGTTACTTAATCCCCATAATAAATAAAAATTCGGCATTGAAGAACAAAAATACTACTTTAGTGATAGAAATATTGTTCACTAAAGAACTACTATGCATCAATCTATAAAAACTAGATTTAAAAGTGAAATGATGAATCAATATATAGAAGCTTATGGCTATTACCCTACAACACTTCTGTACAAAAACGGGTAAACCAATTATCGCTGAAGGCGAACCAATCACAGAAGCTATCGAACACTGCTTGGCAGAATACTTTGCTCCAAGTTCTACCTTCAAGTTGGGAATAGTATATCAGGGATTATCAACAGAAGAAGACCTCAAGCAATTTACAACAGAAGGATTAACACTGCAATTTGCAGCCGATAATCGCTTCTACTTTATGGATGAGGAATTGCGAGAAAAGATTTTTGACGAACCCCACTTCGGTGCTGCATATGGCTCAAATATGTTCACACCCTGTCAAAGTTTTTCTGAAAGAGAAAATTTGCGAGTTTTAGTAGTGGATGCTGACACTGGTGAGAATGGTGGGGTGATGCCAAATTCTGAAGCAATTAAGTTAGTTGGTGATGGCGATGGAAAAATAGATGCTGGATTACATAAGTCTTTAGGTAATGAGCCAGCAACACCATTTCAAACTCGTTTTGGTATTAAAGAAAGAAGTGCTGGACTTGACCAAAATAATGATGTTAATAAAACTTGGCAGTTAGGAAAAGGTACATTTGCACCAAGGGATTTAAGTCAGGTAGGGAATGGGTATGATTTGGTAATTTCTAACGAACAACTTAAAGGACGAGTACAGAAAGAGGAGTGGGGGAGTGGGAGAGCGGGAGAGAGGGGGAAAGAGCGAGAGAGTGAGGGAGGGAGAGAGAGAGGGAATGAACGAGAGTATACAACAGGTACAGAAAGAACGAATATTGTTGTAGAGCAATCCCTCACTTCCACCTCCCTCACTCCCTCACTCTCCCATTCCCCCACTCCCCCCATCACCCCCTCCCCCACTCCTCTAAAACCTGGGGAGTATTTAATGAAAATAGGAATTGGAAACAAGACCAATGCTTACCACGGTATAACTTCCACGGGCGCTCAATTCTGGAATTCTTTTCCTAAAGGGGTTGAAGATGATGTTCTTCCACGATTACAAAGACGTTTGGAAGAACTCAAAGATATGGCTAATGACCCCAGAAAAATTGCTCAAGACTATATTGATTCAATTGATGCTAAATGTTTTCACCAAATACAAGCCCAGACAGAATCGGAAGATTTGATTGATTTTGAAAGCTTTGATTTAGGAGATATTGAGAATCTAATCGATGATATGTTTTTGTCAAATGATTGCGAGCAAAACTTGATATATCGTCTTCTCAAAGCGGATTTGAAAGAACACTGTCAATTATTAGAGCATCCTAAAATCATAGATAAACTTCAAGAACACTTGAAACAACAGTATATGGATTGCGCTACGGGAAGATTTATCAAATTTGACTCAGCAATGGCGCAAACCTGTCATGATTTGACTGACAATGAAGTTTGTTATCCCAAATTCCCAGACGGTGCAGAATTGATTGTTTATCGTGGTCCCACTGCTAATTCCAACACGGTGGACGTTTACATAAATCGCCATTTACCAAATGAACCACACGATATTGGCACGATAAAGATGTCACCCCAAGGATTAAAGCATTCGCTATCCGATTGTGACGGAGATAGAATGGCGATATCTCCGATAAGCTCCGCTAACGCACTTTCATCGGACTTTCCCCACACAGCAGAAGAGATTAAACAGAAGCAATTAAAAGAAAATCGCTACTATGAAATAGTCAAACCCGATAAAAAAGCATACAAGGGTTCTTTTGAGCAAATAGCGTTAGATGCGATGGAGAATAAAATTGGTATAGTTGCCAATTTATGCATGAAAGGAATTGCTCTTGAAAACGAGTGTACTTCGATTCCACTAAAAGAAGCTCAGAAGTTTATTCAAGATATTTCTTGCGCTGCCATAGAAATGCTCAAAGCTGAAAACCATCATACTCATACAATTCAATATCCAGAAAATCTCCGAACGCAAATAGTTGACTTAACAAAATTGTGTCAACCAGAAACTCAAAATAAAACTCAAATATATAAATTTAATAAACTGCCAGAAAATAATAAAAGTCTACCTAGAATCCCCGAATCAAAGATTGAAAAGGTTTTAGAAAAAATTGGTAAGTTTTATCATGATGTTGTTGGGATATTAGGGGGACAGCTACAAATAGAAGTCGATAGAGGTAAAAGTGCTAATCGCTCCGACCCAAAAATAGTAAATGCCTGTAATACCATTATCAAAAGCTTTGACGTTGCTCCGTGGGTTGAAGATAGAAATAACAACGAAATTTATACTAAAAAGACGATGAATGTCAAAGGTCACTCCGCTATTGATAAAATGGCAAGCCGGACTAATGAAGCATTTTCACAAAGCGCAATCGTACCGCGTTCAACCCAACAGTTTCAAACCTTTTTTAAGGGAGTTGAATTCACACCTGCACAAAAACAAAAAGCAGTTAATATTAAGAAAATATACGATTCATTGATTCGTCGTGCAATTCAAATTAGTAAAGAAGTTAAACAAGCACCAGGTTTAAAAATTGTTGCAACTAGTCCTAAAGGTTTTCAAATAGATATTGTTGGTTTAGCTCAGAGAAAACATCCAAATATTTTTGATAATCGAAAACTTAATATTTCATTAATAGAAAATAAAAATAACTTTAATAAAGCTGACAACAAATGGATAGCGATAGCACCTGTATTTGATGAACATGGAAAACCGAAGTTTAAAAGCAACGGTCAACAACAGCTTAAGCACCTGGGGTATATTTCAGAAACTTCTTTAAAGCAATTTCAAGGTAGTATTAAGCCATTTACCGAATTCAATAATTTAACTAAAAAAATTGAACCTGGATTAACATCAAGTCAAGTTCGAGCAGCATTCAAACAAGTAAAAGAGTTCGCAACTGCAACTCGTGAAAGTATCCCCGATTCAGAAAAAGAAGCAATTGCAGCTGCAATGTGGCAGATTTCAACAACGAGCAAAGATGATGCAAGATATGAATTTAGTAAAACATCAGCTGCATTCGCTGTATTTGGAGAAGAAATAATTGGAAGACTAGAACAACTGCAATTTACCGAATTCGCTGTTGTGGGAACCCACAAACCCTGTAACGAACATTTGGGACGTAAATGGATAGGAGAAAAAGTTAAATGTACTATCGAACAAGCACCCGACCCTGCTAATCCGACACAGAATAAACGGTGGTTAGTAGCTGAAGATAAAAAATTGGGGGTATTTCGTAGCGAATCAGCACAGTTACCTATCGGTACTTCTTTTAGTGCAGAAATTACTTCTCCACCAAGTGCATCGGTTGTTATCACAAGTAGCAAAGGCAATCAATTAAAAGTAGGAAAATTGAAAAAGTATGAAGCAGTTCCAAGAGAATGGAACCAAGAAGAAGGAACGATAACAATTAAACTATCTAACGTTGGTTCTTTCGTTAAACCCATTGCTTTAGTTGATGATAAACCTTTGGGGGTAATTGATAAAGAATCATTTAAAGTATTAAGCAAGAAATTGAATTCAAGAGGTATTCAAATCGAAGGGTTTAAGTTTGAAGGTAAACTTGAATCATCACCTGCTACTATTGCTCATATCAAAGTTGACTCCCAAACAATTCAATATCCTCAAACTTGGATTAAAGAAGAACCTTTAGTTACAGAGAATAAAAAAAGTTTATTATACGAATTAAAACCAATTCTTAAAGAAAAATATCAGGAAAAACAAAACAAAGGTTTATTACATGACTCGGAAGCATCTTTAGGTGTATTACCTATAAAAAATGAATATTTTGAATCTTTTTTGAAAGAAAAAAATATAGAACCAGAAGTTTTTCAGAAACTATCTGAGGAGATTGATAAAAAATTTGGTGTTGAAAGCTTGATTGGTATCGCTAACAAGGACAATATTGAAGAACTTTATTTTTGTGTTACTGTTCCTACAGAGATTTCTGAACAGAAGACAGCAGCTAGAATCAACGATACATTAAATTTCCCTCTAGAATACGACCAGTTACAAAATGGACAAAGAACTAAATTTATCGCAATTGAGTTGAATGAATTACAAGAATTAATTAACCAAACTGAAAGTCAAACAAAACACTCGACCACGCAACCGACTGAAGTTAAAGCAACTGACGAAAAAGATGTAAGCGCAGCAGTTCCTATACAAGATAATTCAAATTCGACTCAGAAATCTACTAGAGAAGTTTCTATGAAAGTGAAACGCGAAGAATGGGAAAAACAAATGTTAAAACAGGCTCTTGCGAGTTTAAAAGAAAATCCCGCGAATGCTGGTGAGGAAATACAAACAGCTACGTTCTCAGATGGTCAATATCGAGTTATTCACCATGTACCTTCAGAAATGCTGCGGATTGTTGATGAGAAGGAAAATCATCGCGGGACTTTGTATAAAGCGCAGAGAGGGAAACCCTTTGAGGTATGCAAGTTTACTGAGGATGAGAAAAGAAGCTTTGAGCGTAATCCGATACAGGAACAAAAAGCTTTGCAACAGGAGTAGAACAAAATTGCTACACACATCACTATCCCAACGGGCATCTTTAAAGCCTGATGAATACTAGTTCATCAGTTCCAATACTGACGGGAACCAGCGCAACTGCTGGACTGTTTTATTATTTCCAGCTGCTTCTTGCAAAATAACTTTAGCATGAGGTTCACCTAACTCTGTTGGCATCCACGCTGGTTCTTTATTGGGATTCTGATATTGCAAGCCTAACTCCTTGAGTCGCTGGTTCATTTTTCTCGCACTCAGTTTTGTACCAGTGCGATTACTATACAATTCGCTCAGTTTGGTAACACTAAGCAAGCGGTCTTCAACTGGCAGCGGTAAAAGTTTCTTTGCTTCCTCCATCGTTCCTATTAACTCTGGATGATGCTTACCAATTTCATTCGCAACCACACCAGCAATCAAATTAGGGTGAATGCTAGCAATTGATAGCACTGTAACGGTAGCTTCCTTGATTTTTTCAATAGCAGGTGTTAAAGGTGCAGTCTCAGCAATTACTTTGGCACGGACAATTTTTTCGCACTCTAAAAAGTAGCGGCGAATAATTTTCCCTTGTTCGGTACCTGCCATCATTCCAAAAGATTTCAGACATTCTACTGTTATCTTGATTACTTCTTTGGGACGACCGCTCGGAGGCTGAGAGGCTTGCTGCGTAGAGTTTACACTCATTTGGGTGAAAACCTCAAAATCTAATCCCTTTTCAAAATTTCTAACCAATTTTTCTTTCGCTTGCTGCTTTTTGTTGTAACGAAGCCACACCCAAGCCTCATCAAAATCAATCGGGAACTGTTCATCGGAATTGTACAGAGCCATTGCTAACTCTTGAGAAAATGTTAAGTTTGTCATTGCTGTGACTCCTATACTCCAATTCGCAATTCGCAATTCGCAATTCGCAATTGATAATATTAACTGCCGTCGCAAATTGCTCGGGATTGCCTAACTCCGCAGGTTCCAAGCCCCCACTGATTATAATTGCGAATTGCGAATTGTTAATTGCGAATTGTATTGACAATTTCATTCATACCCTTCCCGATTGTGAGCTTATTGCCCAAAAGTACGGACTCGAACGCTGTTTAGTTGCCTGTAAAGACTTTTGTGATGCCTTGGATAGCGACAGAGAAGAAATTTTTAGTCGTGATGACGAATGCTTGTGGGAAATTATTCGCTTGGCTGCGGCGAAGTTTGGAGCAAGAAATTTGTATGCTGCATTCCTACATATATCAGGTAATGTGGAAGCCTTACTACCTGCATCTCCAAGCTCATCGGTTTATTGTCGAGCAGCAGATTGCTAATTGGAATTAATATCATTTCTTCGCTGGCGAAGGGCGATTGCTGTCTTATTATTTTTGAAGAAGGCAGGAGGCAGGAGGCTTTTATAAACAAATTAGTGGAGGATTAAGACCTGGCACTAATTGTAAGCCACCAAACTATGGGGTAGAAATTAGCTAACAGTTACTCCCCCAAGAAATTTTTAATCTACCAAACCGTAACGCAAAGCATGAACTGCTGCTTGAGTGCGGTCTTCTGCGCCGATTTTGTTGAGAATATTGCGAACGTGGCTTTTTACGGTTCCGATTGTGATATGAAGTTGATTGGCGATCGCTGCATTAGTATTACCATTCACAATCAGGTCTAATATCTGCAATTCCCTACCTGTCAGGGTATACAGGTCAAGCATTTCTTCATCTAAATCGTCATAACTTTTGGAGCCATCCCGGTTGAAACATATGGGATTTTTCTGAGCTTGCTGGAGTACAAAATGGGTAACAGCCGGGTCTATCCAGTTGTAGCCAAGACAGGTGAGATATATCGCTTCAATTAATTTTGCAAATTTAATATCTTTCATGCAATAAGAAGTAGCACCCGCAGCAAATGCTTTTAGAACAGTCTCTCTATCTGAGTGCGAAGTTAAGATTATGACTTTCACCCCTGGATGTTTTCTTCTTATTTCTCTGGTTAGTTGAATCCCATCACAGTCCGGTAAACAAATATCAATAATGGCAATTTTAGGTTTTAACTTATTTAATAGCGTCAAACCGTGTTTTGCATTAAAAGCATCTCCAATAATTTCTATATTTTCATATTGTTCTAATGCTTTCTTTATACCAATAACTATCAGTTCTTGGTCTTCAACAACTACTGCACGAATTTTATCGATGTTTTGAAAATTACTGTTTGCATAAATTAGTGGCGAATTAGTATGTAATTGTGAAGAAGGCAGATGGCAGTTGGCAGGAGGCAGAAGGGGTAACTCCTGAAAAGGAACAGACTTTCCTTGCATTACCTTTTGGTTGTTAGAAGTACCTCCTTTTTCTACCTTATCCTTCTGCCCTCTGCCTTCTCCTGTCGGAGACGTTTCACGAACATTCTTCTGCCTTTTTGATTGACAATATTCTTGTTGATTATAGTAACAAGTTAATTCTTCCATCATTTCCTCCGAAATACATTGATTAAAAACAGAATTTTATTGAATTAAGGTGATTTAACCCGCAATAAACAATAATCACTTTTACGAGCAATATGTTTACTTTTAGCATTATTAACTACAGCCCTTTGCTCCGGATTATTAGTACAATTTAAATTGCTCAAACTTTCAGAATTCCAAGTAACAATATTCCTTGCTAACCGACCTTGAGGACTTTTTAACCACCGTAAACTTTCAACTTGTTCAACTGTTAGTAACTTTGGTTTTCCAGATGCATATCCACCACCCAGCCAAACCGGAACAGATAACCCAGTTAAAACACCAAACCCAATTGCTGCTATTATTAGCCCTATCGCTGGTAACATTACAACTAAACGGCTTCGCTCTTTCGACTCACAATGCTTAATAAGTCGGTTTACCATCGAACGGATTTCCACTTCCTGACCACTTACAGCAGTACGCTTTGCTTTCTCCAAATGTTCGTAAATTGCTTCCGACCAACGTTTAAATAATTGGTCTAATTCTGACGGCTTATCTTCCAACAAAACTTGAAGTTGACCAGTAGAAAGCATTATTAGAAATAAAGGGTCACTTGTAGATAATCCATGTTCAACAGCTACTGCTAAAACTCTTCTTTGAAAATCTGCATCTTTTCCTTCAAGTAACTTATTCAGATAACTTTCATTTTTCGCTTTTCGTAAACTATGAATCATAATCTATTCCTGCATTTCGGTTTAGTTGGGAACCGTTATCTTGATGAATTAACTTTTCTTCTTGAAGCATACTTCTCGCTCGTCGAAAATCTTCTCTATCAAACTGATGTAAAATCATTTCAATTTTAAGAGCATCAGTATCGTTTAATCCGTGGATAATATCAGCATCAAAAGTCGCAGTAAATATAGTGTGACCATCTTCTGAATCTTTTAAACTACAACAACTTTCTTCGGCATTTATTGTGACAATTCCTAAAGGTGTAAAGACAAACTCATCTTTCCCTTGTTTCTCATATTCATCCATAATTCTTTCGGTTAAATCTATCTGAGCATGAAATAATTCCTTTTCATCTAATAAAGGAGCAGATTCTCGTTGAAAGTGGTTCATAATTTCATTTATGTTTGTGCTTTTTACTGCTGATTCTTGCTCGTTGTATACAGAGATAATCTCGGTTTCTAAATCTTGCTCTAAAGCAACCAATTCCGAATCATTTGAATGCATAATTAAACCCTGTAATATATTCAAATTCTCTGTAGTAATGTTTAGTTGTCCTGGCATAATACCTAAATATTTTCTATTCATTCCATTTGAATTATTATCATCACTACCATTAAAGCTGTCAGGAATACTTGCTTTTTGAGATATACTTATAATATTTTCCTCACGAAAATGCATTAATTTCCAAACATATTCAGGACTAAACACTTGGTCAAAGATTTTGTTACGAGTTGTATATTCAAAACTTGGTTCTAAATTTCTCCAGGTTGATAAACTCCATTTACCTTCACTATTAATATGTCCGCTTACTAATACATCAGCTTCTTCGTGGGCAAGATACCATTCTTCTTTAATTCCCAAAGTTTTCAAGGTGTTATCATCCGTAGTAAGAATATATAGTCTTCCCATATATTTCTCTTCATCAGCAGTGATTACATCGCAGTTAAAAGCTTCATCTGTTTCGTATAAAATTTGAAGGTCGTAATTCATATTACTTACCTCATGTATGAGTAATTTTTATTTACCTTCTGCCTTCTGCTTTCTTTTCCACATTTGAGTCCTTTCAATAGCTTGATTTGATTCACTTAAAAAAGTAGATAATCTTTGCTGCGACATTATAGGCATTGTTTTTTCAATTTCTTTTGCATCAAACCGAAATTTATTAGAGTCAATAAAATATCTATCTCCCGGATACAGAAGCGGAAATTCAATTATTTTTAAAGTCTTTTCGTGCTTTTTGCACAACTCTTTAAAGGACGGATTATCCTTCAAAAAACTCCAATCATCTGTTTTACCTAAATTCTTGACAAACACATGAGGCATTTTATCTTTGTACAATTTTATGGATTGTTTGAATAAATCTATAGATTCAAAACCACCATCACAGACAAACCACTTACAGATATCTACACCGTATTTATCTGCTACCTCTAGTAAACGTCCGTTTTTTATCCAATTATTAACTTTTGGAAACACGTTCGCTGGAAGATTGACTATAACGGGTTTTCCCCTAGCTAATTCAAAAATTATGTCGGCTTTATCCCCTTTGTTTACAGCTTCACTAAATTCAGCATCAACAGCATAATCATAGAAACGCTTCACATCTTGATTCGTTATATCTGCATCTACCAAGGTGTGTTCCAATTTATTGTCAATTGCATACTGAACCATAACGCGAGTAAACAGCGACTTCCCAACTCCTCCTTTTTCACCATCAATCAAATGTATTCTTGCCATAACCAATTTGCTAGTTAAAAGTTTCGCTATCTGTTGTCATTCCTGCTAAATTCCATGCTTGCAAATTAGAATCAGATGATTCTTCATTTCGGTCTGGTGGTGATAACTCAGTACTATAATTTGATGTTGCATCTTTTTGAATGTTTGTTTTTTCCAAACCTCCAAATACGGTACATAAAACATCTGTAACTGCGTGTTCATCTACTTTTATTGCAATGCTGACGAATTGAAGATGATTTGCGATCGCCTTTACCGAATCCAAAAATATCAATTCCAAAGTTTCGCGAGAATAACTACCTTCACTGTAAAGTGCTAACGCTATATAGTATGCGTTTAGAGCAGTCATTATCATTACGGTTTTATTTTGAAATGGATGCAGGCTTTCATTCTGGATGTAACTAAGCATTTTTGCTCTGTCTGAATCGAAAGCTGTCTGATAGCGCCATGTGAAGTCTTTCTTTTTGTTCATATTCCTGAAGTTTAAGGAGTGGGGGAGAGGGAGAGTGGGAGAGTGGGGGAATGTCGGAATAAGTAATAGTTTCCTAGAGACAAATACTTCTCTTAGAAGCCACTTTCCTCGGCTCCCCCACTCCCCTGCTCCTCCACTCCCCCACTCCTCCCCCCTCTAATGACTGCTTTAACTTTAATACCGTGATAAACCGACAGCGCCCATACGTCGGCTAGACGATTTCCCAACCATTGTTCGTTAAGTGTTTGCGGAATTTTCACATCACCATGCCAGACTATAGGTATTGTCGGAAAAACTGCATCTAACTCCTCTCGCAAATAATCAGCCGTACCACCACAGATAATTAATTCATCCAATTCATTGTTATTCGGCAGTACTTCTTTTAACCAATTCACAAGCGCAATCGCATATTCCGCTCTAGAAGAATTTAAAACAGATATAATCTTTTCAATTTCAGCATCCTGAAGATTACCAGAACTACATAGATGGTAAAAATGTTGTGTTTTCGGTTCATCACCAGCAGCGACAATCGCTTCAATTAACTCTCCAGCTTCTAAGCCTGATGTACCTTCGATAACTTTTTCTACCATTTTCGCCATACCCAATTTCGCAGTTTTACCCCGATTCAAAATACCGCGCCGAGATATGATTGCAGAAGCATTTCGATATCCCAACATCACTAAACCGATGACTTTACGTCTTATTGCTTCACCAGTATTTTTGCAATACATCGCATAAATTCCACCACTTTCAGGAAAACACTCGTAACCAATTAAATTGGCATTGACCTTTCCTGTTGGCGTATCGAATTGAGCTAAAGCTTCCTTGAGCATAGGTTTTAGTAATGCCGAATCTTCAAACTCCCCTGGTGGTAAAAGCAATGCTAATGAAACGTCAAAGGATTCAGATAACTTAAATTTCTGCTTTATTACCCACACCGCAGCTAGAGTTTTGAATAAGGCAAGTTCGTATTTACGAGGTTTTAATCTTGGTGTTGCACCATAGGCACTTCTTGCCAAATAACCGATTGCTCGATAATCTTCACCAATTCCAACCCAAGCCGCGTTTTCGGGATAAGCATTGTTTAAATTACGAGTCTGAAAAACTAGAGACTCATAGTTCGCTTTGATTACACTTGGCTCCATCCAGATTGCCTTTGCCTTACCACCACGAATCTGCACTACTACTTTGGTGCCGCTTCCACCAAAATCTATCGATATAGTAACTAACGGGTATGCTTGTTTGTTTAATCTGCCCATAAGTTATCGCGCTCCTCGGTGCATCTCTATTAAAGTAGCAAATAACAATATTTCTCAAGTTATAACTAAAGTAGTTATTTGCTCTATCACTATTGATGTAAAGTTTAAGCTTTGGTATTTGGTATGGTAAAAGTGTCTGCTATCAAGCTGTTTGACAAGTCTTTCCTTCTTCATCACTACTACTCCACAACGATGCAGTTTCTCTTCTTCAGACTGCTGGCTGGGGGAGCAAGCAGTGGTGTTATACGTATTTATTGAGAAGGCAGGAGTAAGAAGGCAGAGGGCAGAAGGTTTTTATTTAATTCTTATACAAAAAAGGAATAAAGGTTTAAGATTCCTACCGCACTATTGCTTGCCTCATCTTTCGAGCAGTACTCTAATTCGGTGCCTAGCCGAGAAGAGTCTATTGGCTATTCCCTTCTGCCTCCTGCCCTCTGCCTCCTGCCTTTTTTTGTTATCAATTAGAATATTGAAGAAAGTACTTTCTCCTTATTCGTTTTCTTAATTCAGATAGTTCACTAAAAAAATAATTCACAATCATAATGTCACCGAAATACAAAAAACATACAGTTCGATTTGAAATGGTGCTGACAAAGGAGCAGAATGACCATTGGCAAGCACTAGCGAAATCCTGCGGTATCAGTAAAGCAGAATTGATTAGACGTAGAATGTCTGGATGTCACATAAAAAGTATCCCCGAAGTCAATTGGAAATGTTACTGGCAACTATCGAAAATTAGTAAGGATATTAGTCAACTAGCTTCTTGTCACAATATTGCGATTACAAATGGTTTAATTCCATCACCTGTTGAATCTATTCCTTTTGAAGATTTACTCAAAGAGATTTCTTCCTTACGCTTGTGTTTGGTTTTGGAAAACAATGATGAAATAGATGATGAACTAGAAATTAGCAATGATTGGCAAGATTAAAAAAGGTAAAAGCTTTACGGGATTAACTAAATACATTCTTGAGAAGGAAGGAGCAGAATTAATTTGCACAAACCTTGCAGGAGAGACACCACAAGAATTTTATAGACAACTAGCAGCTACAAAACAACTGAATTGTAAAGTGCGATCGCCAGTCAGTCACATTAGTATCAGCTTCCCATTTCACGAAAAACCAATTGATGAAGAATTGGAAGAAATTGCAGAAGAAACACTCAAAGGTATGGGGTTTGGGAAAAACCTCTATTTCGCAGCATCCCATAATGACTGTAATCATTTCCATCTCCATATCGCGGCAAGTCGCATCAATATCGATGGTGAGTGCGTATCTGACTGGTACGATAAACGACGCTTAGAAAAGGTTTTGAGAAATTTAGAATCCCGTTTCAATTTGACCTCCGTACCGAATTCATGGGAAGTAAACCGCACAGCACCGTCTACCGGACAAAAGCGACGTATGTTTCGAGAAAATCAAGAATTTGAATTAGGATTGCGCTCGGAGCCAGCAGACAAAAGCGCGGTTGAAAAAATTCAAGATGTAATAGAAGACACTATTCAACCAGGAATGAAGTTTGCTCAATTTGTTGAACATTTGAAAGTGAATGGTGTAGAAACATCGTTAAAGTTAAGCTCGGAAGGTATAATTCAAGGTATTTCATATTCTACAGATGGTGTTACATTTGCTGGAAGTAAGTTAGGTAGAAATAAACAAGCTTGTACTCTCAAAGGGTTAGCAATGCGAGGTATTAAATTTGATTTAGAATATGATGAAAATGCATTAACAAGATGCATTGGTAAAGATGACAAAGAACAAGATGATGTTGCATCTTTATCGAAAATTAATAAGACTACACGTTCCAAAAATTCCCAAATAGAATTTGATTGAAAGAAAAAGGTATCTAAGGCGAAAATCATAGTGATTAAACTATGTATTTAGCAAAGACGATTAAAGAAGACGGAATCTTTAAGTAGCTTAGATTTGGAAACAGTCGTATTAACAATTTATTCTTAACACCCTTAATATTTCTTTTACAGGTGCTTTCTCTACCTCCATCCGCTGTACCTTGGATAAAGTTCCCTTGGGAATGTACCTTGATGACTTAATTAGGCGATCGCCCATTACCCAGATTTCGTATTGATAATATGCCTCACAATATTCTTTACCTTTCTTGGTAACAGTGCGGTAATAAATGCAGCCGCTGCCATCACCCTTATGTCGGCGCGTTTTCCTAGAGGATATCTTATCTGCTGGCTTATCTAAGGGGAATTCTTCATCCTCATAGACTTTCCTAGAGGATATTTTATCTGTTGGCTTATCCTCTAGGAACTTTTCGCTATCACTTGTTTTCCTAAAGGATATATTCTCATCTGACTTATCTAAGGGGAATTCTTCATCTTCACATACTTTCCTAGAGGATATCTTATCTGTTGGCTTATCCTCTAGGAACTTTTCGCTATCACTCGTTTTCCTAGAGGATATCTTATCTGCTGACTTATCTAAGGGGAATTCTTCATCCTCATAGACTTTCCTAGAGGATATTTTATCTGCTGGCTTATCTAAGAGGAACTTTTCGCTATCACTCGTTTTCCTAGAGGATATATTCTCATCTGACTTATCTAAGGAGAATTCTTCATCTTCACGTACTTTCCTAGAGGATATCTTATCTGTTAGCTTATCCTCTAGGAAATGGCTTGGTAAAGACACAAAACCATGCGGTTCAAACACCTCCCTAAACCACTCGCTTCTTAACCCCCAGTAAACCAATACATGAGATTGCCGTGCAGAATTTCTAGGTTGATAATCTTCACTTAAAAATTTAATCCGTCCCGTCCAGAAACAAACGGGTTGAGATTTCAATACTGGAGACAACCATTTAGTGTCTGTGGCAGCCGGGACAAGTGCAATAGCTTCGGTAACTCGTTTCGATTTAATTTCAGCTTGCAGTTTCTCCATCCATACACTCGGTTGGGAATAAGGAGGATTCATAAATACACGTCCTTCCCATTCTCTAATCAATCCGTCATCGCAAGCAGTGTAATGTCCTTTGCAAGAGATGTGTTTACCATCATCTGCACAAGGGTCTAGGTCTATTTCTCCAAGCACCTGGACTACTAGTTCAACTATATAGGGCGGTGTGTACCAGCGGTCGGAAGATTTTTTCTTACGTGCGGGGTTTGAGGAGTGTGAGGAGGTATGTTGAGGTATTTCTTCTCTTTCTTGAAAATTAGGCAGTCGAGAAGAGGTAAAATCATTCTTGGTTATAGAATTCTCCTGTAATTGACTTTCTTGTAAAACTTCCACAACTGTGGAAACTTCTTTGCACTCAAGAGGAATATTATCGGGTTCGTCCCAGGCGGGGTCATATCTAACACTATTCCAATCGCCTGTATAACTTTGTTTTTTGGGTTGCTCATATTGTTCTACATCAAAAAGCATCGCCATTTTTCACTTCCTCAAGTCAAATTTTTAAAACAAGTAAATTGTGCGTCAAATAGCAGTTTTATAGTTCCCGTTGGCCCACCCCTATTTTTGGCAATAATTACTTCTGCAATACCTCTATCAACCGTATCGGGGTGATAATATTCATCACGGTAAAGGAGTAATACTAAATCCGAATCTTCTTCAATTCGCCCAGATTCTCTCAAGTCTGACATCATAGGACGTTTGATATTTCGACTTTCTACACCGCGATTTAACTGTGACAATATGACAACAGTAGTGTTACATTCGCGTGCTAATTGTTTTAATCCTCGGGTAATTTTTCCTATTTGAAAAGCCAAATTATAATTATCACCATCCGTGCCTTCCATTAATTGCAAATAGTCAATTCCAACCATACCAATGCGATTATGTTTAGCAATAAGTTGTTTAACTTTTGAACGAATCAAATTAACTGTTAATACAGGCGAATCGTCAATGTAAATAGGCAGTTCGCTTAACTTGCTAATCGATTTTGCTAAAGGATGCCATTGGGATTTGCTAATAGAACCGTTTTGCAGATGAATCGATTCAATAGAAACATCTTGAGATAAAAATCTATCACCCCATTCTTCCCTACCCATCTCAAGGCTAAAAATTACGGTTGGCAGTGATTCTAGCGATGAAATGTTAAAAGCTAAATTGCCTAAAAATGATGATTTACCCATAGCAGGACGACCAGCGATTGTTATAAGTTTTTCTGGTTTGAATCCTCCTAGCATTGCATTCAGGTTACAAAATCCAGTTGTTATCCCGAATGACCTTGTACCCATATTTCTTTCTTCAATACGTTCAAAGGCATCCATCAGGATAGACGACAATGAGGTTGGCTCCGATTGTGACGCGATAGCGCTGTTATTTACCTCTAAAACCTTTGAAAATGCTGTTTCTAACTGTTTACCTATCTCTTGAGTTTGGTCGTGCGCCAACTCGAAAATTTCGCCGCTTACATGAATCAATTGCCTTCGGTAGTATTTATCCATCACCAACTGGGCTAAGGCATCAATGTTAACTGCGGATACAGTCCGGTCTACAAGCGAAGCTAATTTATTCCTACCACCACAGAATGAAAGTTGATTATGGTCAGATAGCCAATTAATAACTGCGATTAAATCCGTGGGATTGCCTTTGTCATGAAGTTCTAGGGCAGCGATATAAATATCGCGATGGGCGCTGATGTAGAAAGCTTTTGCAACAAGAATGTCTTTGACTCTAGCAATCGCGGAAGGGTCAAGCAATATACCACCCAAAATTGCTTCTTCTGCTTCGATATTTTGAGGAGGTATTTTGTCACTTCTAACAAAACTTAAGTTTTCAGCCATAATTCTTCTGTTGCAATATTGGACTATTTGCTAAAAGTTCGCGGACATCTGCACGACTAGACTTTGCCCAATTGAACCAGCACTTGTAAAAATCGTCTTTGAAAAATAGCTGTAAATTCTTATCATCACCGAGCTTAATTGCTCCTTCCACAACAACTTGCAGTTGTCCGTACCACATTTGGTGTTGCGATTCGCTGTAAGCCTCGAAGTTATATTTACAATTTTGCTTCTTCGTGTCGAGCCACTCACAGCGCAATTCTTCAAAGTTGGCTTCAATCCACTTGATAGTTAGTTGCGGAGGTTTTGGTAATGAAGCTGCTTTCTTTTTTGAAAATTCCAAAAAATTTTCTCTCTCGCCTTCTGAGAGAGTCTGTATAAAGTCTGAATAAGTCTGAGGGGATTTGGAGCCATTGCTAGGCAAGGGTTCTGGCTCTCGATTTGGACAATTCTGTCCATTTTTTGACAAATCTGTCATAACTTGGACAAATCTGTCATCATTTGGACAGGATTGTCCAGAGTCGGACAAATCTGTCATTTTAATTTTTTCAGAGGATTTATTTATTCTTTTCTGGTGACAAAGTTCTTTCGCTTTCTTACCAGCTAAATTCTGACCACGAACTAAAATCGGTTCCCAAACATAAAGTTCTAGTTCTTCCAAGCGCGAAAGAGAGCGTTTGATTTGTCGCGAGCTGATTCCTATTGCTGAAGATATTTCGGGAATTTTCGGTAATTCAATCATCTTATCTCCAAAAGGGTCTATCATTTGTAAATAAGACCATAAAGCCCAATCAGCAGCAGTCAGTTTTCCACGAATAGCTTTGATAGCCATTGAATTAGGTGTTTGATAAAAACCGTTTGTTTCCACACTCTTATGAATGCCATCGGAGACAGCATTTGCCCTTTCTTGAAGTGTCATACATTTAAAATCCTTTAATTTACTTGAGGTAAGAAGTATTAATTATTCCCCCACTCCCCCACTCTCCCACTCTCCCACTCCTTCCCTCCCTCTCTCACTCCCTCCCTCCTACTCCCCCACTCCTCTCTAACTAACTTCGGATTCGGTTAAATATTTGTCCAAATATTTTTGACCTATTTTGGTAAGTGGATTTCCCTCACCCTCTTCGTTAAGATGTTTCCAAAAAGCCATGACAATTGAAATGGGAATCATATCTGTCACCGAGCGATTGGGCATTTGAACCCGAACTGGCTCAACTCCCATCTTCCGCATAAATTGACGAGCTGTATAAGATGGCTTTTTAACAGAAACTGCCATTTGTCGAGTTGTAATAGCAGTTTCACCAGTCGCTAATTTATAAGCAATGACTCTAAATAATTTGTGCTTTATTTTTATGCGCTCAATAGCTACCAAATAATCCCCATCTTGAAGATATTTTTTAGAGAATAGTTGACTCGAATTTGTCATTTTTATTCACGCGAACATTCCACCATAAATCATAGTGATGAAAAACGCGCCCTCCATATAATTGTTTAATCTTGCAGCAACCTAACATATCACCACCGCTATATATTTTGGTTGTAATTAGTTATAAACACAAAGCGGATTTAGGAGAGCAACATCGAACTTTTATCCAGACAAATTTCTTGATTAACTGATGATTATGGATGCACTTTGATGAATAAATAATTCTTATTCCGACTCGAAAACTTTACGTTTTTACGAAACTCCAATTTGTCCGGATTTCGATGTTCTTACCCATCATAAGTGATACAAAAAAATACGACAAAAATTAATCAATCAAATTATTTTAAAATTGTGTAGTCTTATCGTTTTTATTGATACAAAGAAAATACTATTTGGATGTATTATTTGATATACAAACTATATTGAAAATCTTCAAATTCTATGCAAGTAGAAAAATAAGATAAGTGACTGCTATAACTCGTCAAATCTGTAACAAAACAAGAATAATTAAGAGATAAGTAATTTACTATGCGATTTTTTCTTTAACTGGATAAAAACAAGGTATATACTGAGAATTATTCCTTGCAAGAGGAAACTTTATAACTATGCTTATATAATTCTGGATGCAAGATAATAGTAATACAAAATACTTCGGTGACAGTTAATAAAGTTGCACAATAGTTATAAATACTGTGAAAATAAGTCAATATTTGGCTTTTTACGGCGTTTTTGGCAATATCAAGTATCTAGCTAACTGCTATATATTAACTGTATTCGACTTCTAAATGATAAAAATAGAGTTTTTTCTCTACCAAACCTCATTGCTATGAGGGCTAACTAATTCTATTTCTTTGCTATCTAGTTGATTGAGTGTAGATACTGAATGTTCCCCGGTAGTTAAAAGTTGCTGTGCAATCCGCTCTCTCAAATCTATAGCTTCATCTAATTGATTAATATCGCCAATGGGGGAGCGCATAAGTAATCTTGGATAAACTTGCTCCGACCAAAGTTGTTCGCTTTTGTTTATTCTTTCTATATCCAATTTAGGAATGGGGATAGTTAAAGGGTAGGGAATTGAACCTTCGCTTTCAGACTTATAACCGGGATTGGTAATCACGCATTTTCCTTGCGGGAAGCGCATAATTTCGTCTGGAGTGAGAATCGGCATTGTTTGTAAATTATCTGTCCAAGTTACCGTTCGTCCTTCTTTGGAATCACTGATAGATTTATTTTTGACAATGAATTCCTTATGCCCAAATGATTGAGAAAACTTGTCCGCAGTTGAGTAATTCGCAGGGTTGTAGAGAACTTTTGTACTGCAAGCACTAGTGATAGCAGCGGCTAAATTTTCACCGTATGTATTAGCTAGTTGTTCTAAAGATTGAACACCTAGAACAAAGCAAGCTCCGTTACTTCTGTACTCGTTAATCCATTGAGGTAATGCTTTTAGATACAGCGATGGCAATTCGTCGATAAATATTCCTATTGGGTCTTTCCTTGGAGTACATAGATTGCTGACAATTGTCATATGAAGCGCTGCCGCAAGCAATGGTCCTACCACATCGCGTCTGGGGTCATCTAATTTGAAAATCAGGATTTGTTTGCCTGATAATTTAGTAGAAATTGTGCTTTTACCAATGAAAGAAGAAAGAAGCGAACGCTGGATAAAAGCGGAAAATATTCCGACTGTAGTTGTGTCAATGCTTGCAATAGTTTTCTCGCTATCTTTTGCTTTTAAGTACTGTTGAAACGAAGCTGCAACCCAGCGAGAAACTGTACCTGCTTGTACTGCTGCGTGTAATTTATTAATAAAGTCATCAACTGATTGGATGCAGTAAACGGTGGCTAAATCCGGACAATCGCTAGCTTTAGCTAATTGGATTAGTGCTTTAGCTAATAAATCAGCAGCTTTTGAAAAAAACTCATCACCTTTACCGCTACCACCAGCATTTGCATTTATGACTTGAGCAATTTGTCCTGCACTCACCGCATCTTCCTGGTTCTCCATGAAATCAAGCGGGTTGATTACTTCACTGTACGGTTCACCAGGAGCAAATATTCGCACATCGTAACCATAGCAGGCTGCGAGTGGTGCGAGTAATTTCATTTGGTCGCCTTTCTTGTCATAGACAATTAAGGGAAAACCTTGCATCATACAACTTTCTGCCATGCGGTCAATAGTGCCGAAAGTTTTACCAGAACCAGGAGCGCCAAGAACAAGAGTAGAACGTTCTGCATGGGGAATCCAAACAGTCGGTGATGCTCCAAGGAAGGTTTGAAGTGATGCACCAAATTTTCTGAATCTACCAGAAAACCAATAGCGAGGCGAACCACACCAAAAAGTCACCTTATTGTGCTTGCGTTCTTCAATTTGTTTAAGAGCGAGGTTTGTTGCAGCTAATTTTTCACTTATTCCTACTACTCTTCCCGTAGAAATCTTTCCTTTTTTACCATTAGAAAATTGACTTAATATGAATAAGAATACTAAAATTCCTATCATTGCCAAACCTTCGGGATTAGCGAAAGTTTTTATAAGTCCGTTAATATCAAGGCTTGATTTTATTCCATCTGATTTTTGCTCAATGACAGTTTTATTAGTAATATTTTCAGATAATAAAAAATCTTGCTTCATCTAGAATATTTTTCTTTTGATTAAAAATGCTTATTCCAATCTTTTAAAAATAAGGTCGCTATTAGTAATAAAACTCCAAAACTAAAATTAAAATAGATAAGAAAGCGTACAATTTTAGAAGAAAAACTACTATTCATGTCCTGCTCCTGGTTGCTATAAAAATTTATCCCTCACCAATAAAATATTTATGGGCGCTAATTACGAATTACGAATTACGAATTATATTCTCTCCCTCACTCCTCCGTCTTCAGTCTCCGATAAAAATAGGCGCATTAACTTCGTAATTTAAAAACGGAACTGGACCAATAAAATATGGTGTTGCTCCGCAGGCATTTTTGAAGCGAAAGAATAAAGCTGTATTAACTGTATCAGTCGTTTCCGACGGCTCCATAACTACTACTTTAAAAGCGCTTCCATAAGGCAATCTTCCAGTGGGTTCCTTTCCTGCATTTACCGATTTTAAACAACCCCAACCACCTTCTACTTTTTGGTATTTTCCGCTAATCCAAGAACGTCCTTCAAATTTGCTTCTAATGTTACGTCCTGAATTTTCTAAATCATCAAGTTCAATATATGGACAATCTTCCCCTTCACATGGCACAGAAAAGCCTGCTACATCCGAACCAGATACCGTGCGTTGACGACGTTTTTCTGCACGACCCCAAATAAAATCAATTCTGGCAACTCTATTACCTACTTCTGTTAAGGGAAGGGGGAAAGAAGCTAAAGGTACAGCGTTTAATCCCGGAACATCTTCAATTAAAGTATTTTCCCAAGCATTGAAATTGGATAACTGTACTGCATCAAGATTAGGGATATCAGAAATTGTATATGTTGATAAGTCAATTTGATTAAGTTTTAACTTTTCTAAAGTCGGATTTTGGGATAAAAGGTTTGATAGAGTTGTATTAGTATTAGTTTGAGGAGATTCGGCTTTTAATAGCGTATTGATGGGTGGGATTTCCGAAGTATTAGTTTGCCCTAAATTGGGTACTACTTCTGCTAAATGTTGAATTGTTTGTTCTCCTAATAATGGAAAATCTTCTAAGTTAGAAGTGTTTAAATTGGAATCATTAGAAACACTTGTAATATTACTAAGGCTAAATAATTGGGGTTTTAAGGCTTCATCAATATCGCCTAATGTCAGGTATCTGTCTGGAGTATCCCCCACATTCCATTCACGAGATAATCCGTTAGCTTTTATTGAACCACTTTCTTGTATTGGTGGCATATTATTAAATGAAATCCTCTGCCAATCAGGTATTAATACTTGTTGACCTCCCTCTGAAGAAATCATACGGGTAGGTAAATTAGTTGGGCTTTGTGCAAAAGTTGAACTTGAGTAGATACTAATGGAAGCGGCGAGAATAGGGATAGCTTTTAAAGTTATAAATTGAGCAATTTTCATTCATCTGTGTTGATATATTATTTCTTATTTTTAGTTAATTATCAGCATGGAAGTAATTCCCTATTGACGTAAAAGTATTTATCACAAAAGTCATATTTTCATGTACTCGCAGGTAAACTACCGCAACACAACGGCTTTTAACCTCATTAAAATAAAGATGATACAAAAAATATTATTGCTAAGAACGGTAAAAGCATGTCAAAACCTAAAATTCTTCAAGAAAATAAAGATTATACATTTCGCTCGTACTTTGAAATGACTTACGAGCCAGAAGAGATTTTAGCTGAATTTGGGTATAACTTGGTCAGGTCTAAATTATCCCTACCAAAGACTCAAAAACCGCTTGATAGAATTGCGGATTTAAAAGACCGTATTGAACGAACTTTACCCCGTGTTAGTCTAACAAGTGAAACTGCTCGTCGCGAAACCCTTGTTGCACCATTATTATTAGAAGTTGCTACTTATTATTGTGACTGTCAGTTGCGTATTGAATATCCCTTAGCAGTAACTAAATGGTTAAAAGGAAACTTGGATTATTTGCTGCGTGCAAATCAAAGTCTTTTGGTAGTTGAAGCAAAAAAGGATGATATCACCAGAGGATTTACGCAAATGGCTGTAGAATTAATTGCTTTGTCTCAAATAGAAGAACAGCCATTTCAGTATGGGGCTGTAACAATTGGAGATGTTTGGCGTTTTGGTTTACTAGATGTCGAAGCTAAACGGATTACCGAAGATATTAAAATTTATTCGCTACCCGATGATTTAGAAGCGTTAATGCTTGTTTTGGTAGGGATTGTTGAGCGAAATTCTTTTAATAATATTGTCTGAAGTACCTTTTTTTAATGCTTTATAACTGTCAAACAAAATGGTACTGAAGTTAGAATTGCTAATCAATTGGTTGAAATGGGAGTACCCAAGCAGGATATTCCTTAGCTTTTCATGAGCCATATATACGTCAGTTTAGCGAGGCAGGGGACTTGAATATTAGCTTATTATTTTCAACAGTCAAATAAGCAAGAAGGTTCTTTAGCCCACCTACTTGTATCTGGTGATGCAGCCGGACGAGCGTAAGCAGCTTTATTGCGAATCTCTACAATTTTATCTTCTTCCCGAATCATACTGGGTGTGAATTGCGATCGCACTTTCAAAAAGTCTCCCACACTTACATTCAAAGGTTGTTTCCCAAGTTCATGGGCTGGAAACTTCTTAGTATTCCGATAAAATACTTCCTCGGCAGTTTTTCTCACCACCAGCGCGATTTCTGCCGGAGTAAGTAGCTTCGTCTCTCTTAACAAGCGCAACCAATCTTTTTCGCAAAAATCTAATCCTGGGAAATATTTAGCTAGGTGCAATTTGAATATCTCATACCTCGCTCCAGCATGAGGAAGGTCTACGAAAATAATCTCATCAAAACGGCGTATCAATTCCGGAGGTAGGAATTCTAACCTGTTAACGGTAGCCATAACTAAAACCTGAGAAGTTCGTTCTTGCATCCACGTCAATAACTTCCCGGCTAATTGACGCGATACACCACCGTCCGAATCGGAATCGAAACCAGCAAATCCCTTCTCGAAGTCATCAAAATATAGAACTAAACCATGTTCTCCATTCGCATCACAAAATTGTAAAAACTCTCGTAAATTCTTCCTTGATTCGTATGCAGTAGCACCCCGTAATCCAGCCCAGTCAGCAGCAACCATTGGAACACCCATTTTCTTGGCTGCTAATTTAGCACTCAAAGATTTACCCGTTCCCGGTGGTCCCCAAAGAATCATACCTTTTGGGAAGCTAAGGTTATGTTGTTGTGCTTCTGGTTTTAGTAGTATTGCAGCACGTTCTAAAATTTCTTCTAATAAGTCTAAACCAGCAGCGTTCGGTACATCTGGTTCATTTATAAATTCCACACCCTGTCCTTTTAATTTGGTCTTCTTATAATCCAATACTCCACCAATTAATTCTTCTAAGGTATAAGTAAATTCAGATAAACGTTTCAATAACATTTCTAATTCACCAAGCGGTAAACCTAAACAAGTGCGGACTAAAGTTTCATACTCCAAAATGTTGACATTAGTTGTAGAAAATTTATCATTACAAAAGTTTTGAACAATGGTTTTAATATCTGACGGACTAGGTAATGGATTAATTAATATTGGAATTAAAGGTGCTAGCGAGTGAGGAAGTTCAACATAACTTTCCATACATATGAGAAACCTTGGCACCGAATTTGCAGCTAAGTAATAAACTAAGTTACTCAGCATCATCTCCGTTTGCACAGACAATTTACCTGTCATATTATCGGGTGAAATTGTACCTTCAAAAACAAATATTCCTGGTATATCAGGATGTTGTAATAACCAATTTAATCCTGAAATGCATTGATGTTGAGTAGATATAAGTTGTTGATTATTATTGAACAGTTGTAACTGAGAATAGCCCTCATTCCAAAAATATAAAGGTAAACAAAGTTTTTGGGCTAATTCATGAATAAATTCTAGTATTTTAAATCTTTCAGTAATAGGGCTTTCTATTGCAACAACATTTTGTTTACTGTCAAATAGTAATGGTAAATCATTTAAATTCATAATTAGTGTATGCTCCTAACAAGAGAAAATACGGTTTCAATCTAATAGGTAATAATGAGCAAAAATACCGAAGGTTTAGAACAGATTTTAGGTACAACAATCACGGAATATACTCCCAACGCAATTAAATTTAGTAATTTATCTTTAGATGTATTAGAACAATTACTTAATAAAGGTTATACAAGAGAGGATAAATATTTCAATGGTTCACCCACCATAGGTAAATTTATTGAGTTTGGTAAACGTTGTGTTGAAATGAGAGCAGTGGCAACATTTGACGGAGTAGGTTTTAAAAACCAAACTTCAGATGTAGTTATTGACGCGATAAAAGTTATTGGAGTTAAAGATTTAGATTTTGCAGGGGAATTTATAAAATTTGTACAAGGATGTGATGAAATAGAAGTATCCTCAGAATATTTATTTGCTTGGTGGGATTAGGATTCTATTTCATGTTAAAAAAAAATTTTCTCGTATTTATTGTAAATAAGTTTTTCGGTAATTAAAACTCTGCTTGTAAGCTTTAGATGTGATTTTTTCGGGGAATAGGGAATGTATAGTAATATTTGTCAAAATCCTAAGATTCTAAGTTTAGTTTCCAATAGCTTGCCTGCGAGAATAAATCTCTTCTAGAAGTAAATCTCGTAGTTCATTGGCAATATCCGAGGGCGGATAACCCGCGAGTGCACGTCCTATTAGCCTTTCTGCTTCTCGTAATTCTGAACATTCTACAGCAAGCATTGCAGCACTTCGATGAAGAACGGATCTAGTAGGTTCAAGGTCTAATAAGTTCGCCACTAGGTTTGCGGCAGCTTGTTCTTGAGCAAAGGCAGCTTTGGTTAACTCCTTGGCAATGTTAGTATCACCCCGTTGACGCGCATTCGCTGCTTGGTCAACAAGTTCCATTGCTTCTCTATGTAAAATTTCTACGTCTTGCATTTTTCAATTATGCGGGTGCCTGGTGTACCAAATTCAACGACGCAGACGTAGCCAGGTGACAAAGTATCCGAAGGGCTAATCTGTTCTAGCTTCATTTTAACTCTTGATTCAACAATGCTTTTGGAGCCTCTACGAATACCGGAGACTTCGAGACGAGCCTTTCTTTGAAACAAAGTGCTTGGGTTGTCAATAGAACCTAACCAAAAATCAAAGCCAAAATTTTTTCCTTTGATAGAGCGCTCAATTACGGTCAGACCTGTAAGATATGGCATAATAAGTGCGGCAATTCCATAGGCTCCGTACTCCGTGGCAACTTCTTGATCGGCATTAAAGCGACGTATAGTGTCATTAATCGGATTCCATTGCAGTTCGACCTCAGTGTCTTGTATACCATTGATTTGAAGGTTGACACGAAAAGGATGATTTTGGTCGTCCAAACAAACTGCCGCAGCGTCTCGGCAGGTAGCTCCAAAGGTCAGCGACCATCCAGGTCGTTCTGGCTTGGATCGACAAAGGTCATCTAGCTGCAAAAGCTCTGGTATATTATTTATCATTAATAATTAAAACTATTGCAGTTTTCCATATAGCAATTTCTTCAATATCAATACCATATTTGAGAGCAAGGGCTGCAACTGTTGCTTGAAAATGTGGGAGCGTTCACGCGGCTAGGGTCGCTACCGTAGGTATTGCGTGGGTCTGTGCGTGGTGCAAATACTCTTGTACCCGCTTGTCCGCAGGGCAGGTTAATGACAATAAAATGAGTTAATTTTGGGTAATAAATTCTATTTCATATAAGAATAAAATTTTCTCGTATTTATTGTAAATAAGTTTTTCGATAATTGTCCTTTGCCCACTTCTTCGCTTGCTTAATAGTCCACATGGGTTCGGGTGGTAATGATGGTACATTATTTAACTGACTCAAGAAAGTAAAATCACCTGAAACTCTAGCAATAACTTGAGCTATCAATTTGCAACAACTATAAGGATATTTAACAGCTTGCTTCTCACTAAAACGAATAACCACCCAATTATTGTTATTAAAAAATTGATTTCTAATCTTGTCTTTTCCTTGGTCAATACAATGATGTGGTGCTTTGGTATTACCTACATATGGTTCGTCAATTTCTATATCGATGCTTAAACCGCTTGTATGTACTATTAAAAAATCTGCTGAGTAAGGGTGGGGGAATTTTGGGTTATGAAATGCTACTCCTTGAACAATATTTGGAAAGATGCGCTTAGTAATTTGATAAAAAGTTTTTTCAGAAAC
This sequence comes from Rivularia sp. MS3, assembly GCA_019192545.1. Lineage (GTDB taxonomy): Bacteria > Cyanobacteriota > Cyanobacteriia > Cyanobacteriales > Nostocaceae > Rivularia. The sequence goes on from JAHCMI010000040.1 coordinate 41,443, forward strand.
ACCATTCTGAGCATCACTTTCACCTACTGGTTGTAATACTTTTCCATTCAGCCAAAGATTTAGTTTTGCTTCACGCTTCGGTAAACGCATTACTACTTTATTCTCTTTCTTAGTTTTTAGTTGAATAGAACTAGGAATATTTTTCTTGCTTGATTGTTTATGTAAGTTGGATATAAAACATGAGCAGCCTAAATTGATAGAAGCCCATACAGCAACAATTAGCCAGAACGGATATAAACCAAAGAAATAAAAACAAATAGAGATAAATAAATTGATATAAATCAATATATAAAATATTTTGTTTAAAACATAGTTACTGTCATTTGTTTCTTTGTTTGGTAAATTGGTTTGATTACTATCAATTCGATGAAAATCTTGCTTAAAATTTGCTGTCGGATTCTCTGCAATAAATTTAAGTATTAAACGGGGATAAAATATTGCAGGATAATACTGGTTCACTTAATTGCCATTGATTTCAAAATTGGTATTAATTATTTGATTGAGGTTGTTTGGGTAAAGGTTGTTTTAAACTATCTTCAATTCCTAATAATCCTAATTCAGTTAATAAAGGTAAACTAACTTTTGTATTTTGAGCAATTTCAACCAAAGATTTATCTGAGGTATTTCGAGCCAACGTAATAAATTCTCTCACTTTAGTAACAACTGGGTCGGATGGTGGAGTATAACCCTTACGAATAGCAGAAACCAAACCACGTTCAATATCGCTAATCGTCGCTCTCCTGAAAGAACCTACCCGTAAAGTCGGCTCCCTCCTCGACGGATTTGGAGTTTGATTGGATATATTTAAGCCACTATAAGCAGGTGAGCTATTACTATGAAGTAAGTTAAAAGTGTATAAATGAAATTTACCGTCACTAGCTCTAGTTTTTACAAATAAATTTGTAACATTCGTTGTTGTCAAATTAGGAAATTTTAAAGGCTTTATTTTACGTAGAAAAATAGTTGTGGCTTGTCCGTTATCTAAAGGTGTATCAGTAGCATAAGTAAAGTGAGTCGGGTCTGCTAGAAAAATTTGAGTAATACGTTCGTTAACTTTTGAAAAATCAATCGCAGTTGCTCGACCAGTCCAAACTTTTACGTCAATAGCTTTTGAGTCTAAACCTCTAGCTTGGTTCGCATTGACTGTTAGGATAGCGGATTGAGCATAGCTTGGAGATGCTAGGAGTATAGTTGTAGATATTCCAAGAGAGAAGATGGTTAGTTTTTTCATATCCGTTTTAAAAAGGAGTGGAGGAGGGGGAGAGGGGGAGAGTGGGGGAAAGGAGGGAGTTACAGAAGTAAAGAATTAGAAGGTAGAAGAATCGTTTACTGATTCATCCCCCGCTCCCCCACTCCCCCACTCCTCCCCTCCTCCTCTCTGACCTCAAAGAAGTTACTAAAAACAACCGAAACCTTCGTCCCCACTGGTACAACCGCAACATCGGGACGATTCATAATTTCGTTAGAAGCTTTATTCGCACGTTGGCTTAATCGTTGTGACATGGGTTTGAAAAATCCTTCTACAGCTGCGGCTAAAAGATTTGGTTTTCTAGCTTTAGTGTTAAATGTCTGACTACTAAAACTATTATTAGAAATGACCGTCGAAGATTGACTTTGATTTTGGTTAAAGACTTCTCCAGCACGACCTGCTGCTCCTAACAATCCAATCAAAATATCTTGTTGAGCAATTGCTTTACCTTTATCAGCAATAGATTTTGCAAGTAAAGGTTTGTTTTTTTCTCCTCGAATTAAAATCGTATTTTTCGGTATCGTTTTTTGTTGAATTCTACCAGCAGAATCTTTATAAACAACTGCAACAACACTTTGTTTAACAAGTTTATTTATTTTAGAAACTGAATGTATTTCTGCAATTAAAATAGTTCCCTTTGCTAATGCTACACGTTTATCCATAGATAAAACGTCTTCTTGTAGTTCAACAGCAAAGCGTTCCTGATTGTTATCTTCCTCATTCCAAATTATTGGTACTAAAACAGATGCTTCTGCACTTGTTCCTATTTGAACTTGAATTGGAGAATTGGAAGCAGTAATAGTTTCTTGCTGCAAATTAGGAGGAGTTCGATTTAAAATCCCCCATTCTCCAGGTGTTTGATTCTCATAAGACTTTCTGTTTAAATTATTACTGCCATTGGTTGTTACTGTTGACAGAGTAGATGTTCGGGGTTCTTTCACTCTATTGGAAGCGTTAGCAAAAATAACTTCAGATGAATTACTTTCGGTATTTGCACTCGTGTAATTGCTTTTTGATTCAGATTTATCTGGTAACGATTGTGCTTGTTCAAATGATTGATTATTGTTTGAAAAATTATTATTGAGTGATGTTGTTTGTTGTCCTAATGTAGCTAGTTTATTCCAACGCTCAAAGGGGTCTATTTTTTCAATTTTAGTTGGAGAGGGAGCGGGAGAAGTTTTGGCAACTGTACTCTTTGGTTGAAACTGATTTGGTACTGTTTCTCGGATTATTCTTGGTGGTGATGGTACTGTTTCTCGAATGATTCTTGGTGGTGATGGGACTTTTTCTCGGATGATTCTAGGTTTCGGGGGTTTTGGTTTGCGAGCGGTTCTTACGGGTTTACTGGGCTTTGGTTTTGGTGGTGGTACTTCTTTTTCTGGTTGTTCAAGATTCCGACTGGCTTGGTTCCGTAGCGCTAATTCAGCTTTAAGGCGTGCTGCTTCATCATTTTCCTCATTAAAAACTTTTGATGTTGGCTTTGGTGTCGGAACTTTTACAACTGGTTTAGGAGAGAAGAAAATTGACCAAATCATCCAACCAAAGCCCATAACACCACCGACTACCGCAGAGGCGATCGCAAATCTAATTAAAGGATTTTCGCTTCCCAATTGCGGCTCTGCTTGTTCGTTATCTTGCTCAATTAAAAATTCCTCGTCAATCAAAGCTACTTGTTCGGGTTGATATCCCGATATCTCCAATTCCTCTTCCGGAGTTAGTTCATCATCAACAAGTGAAGAATGATGGTTTTCTTGATTAGTGTTCATATAAAATTACTATTTAATAGTTTTAAAAAGCAGAAAGAATTAAAAAATACATAAATTCCTCCCTCCCTCACTCTCTCCCTCTCTCACTCCCTCACTCCATCATTCCCCCTCTCCCCCTCCTCTTTTCCCCGTAAACTCAGAAATCTTAGTAATCTCCAAACCCGCACTTCTTATCTCGTATAATTGCTGCTCTAATGCCGAATTATCATTTAATTGTGGAGAAGGAATATCAACGGCTTGTAATCTAAAAGTGCGATTGAAATTAATTTCCTCATCCGTACCACCAGGTAAGTTTACTAACACCCTTGTTGCCACCATATTTACTTCCCATTCACCCATTTTTACCTGTCTAGGAGCAGATAAATAAGAAATAATTATTTTTGAACGAACTTGACCGTTGAATACGCGAGCAGGTGTAATAGAAGCAAGTTCTTTTAATACAGCATTACGAAATCCTTGTTTACCTGATTGAATTAAAAACGAAGCAATATAAGCATTTGTGGTAACACGTTTACCTTTACCTAAATTTCTTCCTTTATCTAACTCTTTGGTTCCAGGAATAACACCATCCCAATTAAAAGTTAAATTAGCCCATTCTCTAACAGTATTCTTGATTACTTCTGGATGACGATATAAATAATGCTGTTCCGAAATAACTAAAGCACGACCGTTAACTAATTGCACAAACGTTGTTTTTCTAGCAGCTAGTTGGTTAACTTTAGAACTTAAGAATAAGAGAAACAAAAAACTTATCAAGCTAAATGTTGTTAGCCCGACAAAGCATAAGGGAAGTATATCTTTAGAATCGATTAATAATTTTGGTCGTCGAACTTGCTTTAAAGATTTGAGCATCAGTTACATCTTCCCTACAAAACCAGTAGCTACGGCAACCACACCATCAAAAGCAGCATTTACAAGTGCTGGAACTCTACTATTAATACCTGTATAAAGTGCAATTCCTCCACCACCTGCTATCAACAGAGCAAGCGCAGGAGCAAAGATACTGATAAATGCTAGAAATGCTAAATCGGAAGCGCTTTGTGCCCCAGCAGAAACAATCACAGTTGCAGCTAAACCCACCACAATGTTGTATCCCAATTGAACACCAAACAAAGATACAAAACCACTAGCCCAAGCCCATATTGGTTTTGAACCTAAAGGTAATAAACTTAATCCCAAAGCAATTGGTGCAAATGTTGCAGTCATCATTAATGCAGCTTCTAAAATATTGACAAAAGCCCATTGGAGAGCATATAAAAAGGTAACTAGTATAAGGGAAATAGAAGCATTAAAAACTGTCCCAGGATTTTGTACAAAATCTTTTAATTCAGCAACAGCTTGTCGTGCTTGCTCCAATGGTGCATTGTTTTGTTGTTCTGCTGTTTCGAGAATTTCTTCTATTATCGGTCTTTTTTCTTGGAGACAATCTGTAAGAGGTTTACCAGTTTTTCCTTGACATTCAGCATAAATTGTAGACACTTGAGTTTTTACATTTTGGGTTAAAGTCACGTTAGATATTGCACTTTTAAAAGTTGTATCGGCTAGTTGAATATCCAGAACGCTAACAACTTGTTGATGACCAATATTTCTGATGATAAGTACGGTTTGGGAAAGTAAATAACCGTTACTTCCGAGAAAAAGAGCAATTACCAAAGGGTAAATAACAGATGCAGCTAATTCCGACCATAAAAACCGCTTTTCTTGATAATCAGCAGCCATTTTTATGGCAAGGATGATGATACTTAATGCTGCAAGTGTCGTACCTAAATTACATAAACCCGCCCATAATGCTCCAGACGGGTTAACTACGTCTCCCCAAACTTTATTCCAAGATTCAACGGTTTGTTGACTCAGTTCGATACTGCTTCTGACTAAACTGATGCCAACAGCCGAGTCGGAATAGTTATCCGCTTGGGCAAGGAGTGAGGGAGGCAGAGAGTGAGTGAGTGAGAGAAAGTGTGAGGAAAGGAGAGAAGTGAAATGGGAATAAGCTGACGTGCAATAGTGAGATGGTACTATAAAATTACTAATTTGCATGATGAATACTTCCTCAAAATGGATTATTATCAATCACAATTAATTGATTCCCTCACTCCCTCCACCTCTCACTCCCTCACTCTTCCTAAGACGGCTCCTCCCGGCATCATCAGTAAAGAACCCTGCGATACAGCACGATTACCAGTTGCAATTTGAGATTGGCGATCGCCAATATTAGCAGCATTAAGTTCTTGTGCAACTTGAGCAGTCAAATTTAGCCCCAAAGCCCTGTCTTGTCTGGCTTGTGAAGCCTCTCGATATTGAAGATTGCCAATGGTAGCATTATTTTTTAGCTGTTGAGAGATGTTCTGAAGAATTTGCTGCGAAGTATCAGAATTTTGAGAATCATCTGACATTTGACTTGATTCAATTTCCTCAAAAGCACTTAATTCAAGAGTTTCAAAAGATTGTTGTTGAGCATTTTTAGAAAGAGTTTTACTCTGTGAAACTTCAACTGCTCCTACTCTTTCGCTTTGATTAGCTAAATCTTGGCGAATCGCATAGGAGTTAGGAAGGTTGTTTTCTAATTTATTAGATGTAATTCCATCTTCGGGGAGCGAACCTTTCATGATTTCGCTTACGACTTCGCCCAAATCGGGGATATCAACCGAACCGATTGAATTTTGAACGAGCTGCTTGATGTTACCGAAAAAATCACCGCGAACAAAGGAACGTACATCATCAATAAATCCTTGAATTTCATTTGATGAGTTTTCATTAAATGTCGCACCTTGAGTTTGAGCAACAGCATTATTGTCAGATATATCTGAAGTTGCTGCCAATGATGAACTGACCCTAATCACATTCAAACCTGCAACTGTTATTCCAATGATTGAAATACTTCTAACAAGAAGGTAGAAGTAAGAGAGTGCAAAACTATCTGAATTAGTTGTTTTGTTCGTGGCTTTTGCTTTATGTCTCCTACCTTCTCTACTCTTACCTGGAAATCTACGTATATGTTTCCTTGTCTTCAACTTTATCTTTTTCTGATACATTTTTACCTTCTCCATTGACATTGGATAAACTTTTATTCTGTTTAATGGATGAAACATAAATCCTGGTAAATTCAGCTAACCCCTGTAATTGTCCTTTAGTAGTATTAGGATATTGAGACAAAATTGCTCGACGAGTACTGCGTTCTTCTTGATTTGTGGCTATTGCTGCTAAAGCCATTTCTCCGGGATAAAATCTGGTTTGCCAAAACCGTCCCCCTTTCTCGATTAACCAGCATGAATACAAATCAGAACGACGAGGAAAAAATGATTCCGAAGCATTATGAGCGATTATTTCAACTGGATATGACAAATACTTCTCAAATGAAGCAACGGCATTTGAAGTGATACAGCCAGTTATTCTGTAACTTATATTCTGCATAATCATCGCCGCTGCTGAGGATTGACAGATTGTATCTGGGTCTTGACTGGATAAAACTATACTTAATCCATCCTTCCTCGCTGTAGCGCAAAGTTCTCCCACCATTGAACTAAAACCATCTTTACGGAACAATACAGAAAGCTCGTCGCCGATGAAAAGGCTTTTAAGATGGGAAAGCGCTACCCTCAAACACGCAGCCTTTGCAGCAACAGCCATTGTGTAAGAATCCTGGTCGTTACTTAAGCCTGTTAAAGCATAAAATTTAACCATTGGTTCTGGTGAAAAGCTGCTGGGTTTACCTATAGCTGTACCTAAAGGACTAACCAACAGTGCGGTAATTTGGCTGGTGATTTGGTTAATTGCTTGATGGTCAATTGCTTCTGGTTTTTGAATATTTAGTCGAGCAATAGAACAAAACCGAGAGAAATCTTTTAATGTTGGTATATCCTGCCATTCGGATGATTTCCAACCTTTAGAAAACGCTAGATTATAACGTTCGATAATATCGGGGTTGCTCAAAAATACATCCAGTGCTTGCATCAAGATTGCATCTACTCGTTGTGCCAAGTGGGGAGCATCTAAGCGTCCCATAACTATCACGCTCAAAGCATTTCTTATAAAAGAACGCCACGATTTCATCCTAGAAGCCCGTTCTGGAGCATCAAAGTCCCGTAAATCTGGGGGTTCCATTAGGTTATTAGAAGCGCGGGATAAATCGAAGTAAGCTCCAGCATCTCCTAATAATTCAATAGCTGTCTTAAAAGAACTTTCCCCATCAGCTGCGGGGATATCCATTCCAACCACTGGTATTCCTTGGGATAAAGCATCGAGCATAAATCGCCACAATAATACTGATTTACCAGAACCAGTTTTACCCGTGATTAATGCGTGTTGGGTATGAGTGAATAAATCTACGCAAACGGGTTTACCACCTCGATTGGTTAGAAATTCTACACCCTGATTATCAAGTTTTTTAGGTAGAGTCAGTGGTAAAATACCTGCGATGGTTTCACTTTCTAATACCAGCCGTCGTTCGCTAAGAATGGAACTAGAATGTAAAATTCTCCGCCAAGTTATTGGTAAAGTTTCTAACCAGATTTGAGCAGCAATGTTTCTTTCTCGCACTACTTTAGCAGTACCGAAACTGTTACAGAGTAAGTTACAAGCAAGGTCTAAACTTTCTGCATTCTCGCGGTACACTAAAAATACTACCGCACAGTTAAGAGGAACAGCACCCTTGTATAGTTTCTTTTGTGCATCAAAACTTTCCTCCTGCTTAATTTCAGCACCTACATCTCTACCAGTTCCTTTAAATAAAGCTCGTTCTCTAGCAGCTTTAGTTTGCTTGGCTTGACGATGAAGATTATCTTGGGTTAGATATCGGTTCGCTGCTGAAATTTCTACCCAAGCTTCGGTATCGCGGACATGATTTTCACTCAGAACTTTCCACATCCATGCAAGTTGTTCTTTTGCATCAATCCATGCGATAACGGTATCAGTCATCGTCAAGACACCACAAACTTTATCCTTTACATAAACACGATTCGTACATTGACGGTGTTCCGGACATGAGCTTCTACCTTTTTCTCCAGAAATCAAGATAGTTGTGGAATGTTTGAGAGAATTTTGGGTTTCCGTTAATTTAATACCGCTATCTTTATCTTCTGAAATAACTAGTAACTGAGGAGTCGGTGGTGCTTCGTATTTATTAAATTTTTTCCATAACCACGACCATAATTGTGTATCGTTGAGCGGAGAAACTTCTAACCCAGCTTTAGTATTGAAAAGCATTTCCCACTGAATAAATCCTTGGGTGTACGCTTTCATCAATAAGATATTGAGAAGTTGCTCTTGTCTTTGTGAAATACGTCCGGTAACGTTATCCAAGAAAAAACGTCCTGCTTTCCCCGAATAGTATATTAGCTTGGACAAAGGGTCATTTTTATTGTTTCCAAAAGTACCCGCAGTCCAAGTACAGAATACAATTTGTTGCCAAGTTGACCTTGCTCCTCTACGAGTTAATTCTTGTACTCTTGCTTGTTCGTTACGAGTTAGGATAGCTGGTAGTTTTAACGAACAATTTTGAGCAAGATTATTAAGATGTTCTTGTCTTACAGAGTCATCCGAATAACGTCCTAGAAGAAAAGTACATTTTTCTCCTGGGAGAATAGATTTCATTGCTTCGGAAATAGAAGCTGATATCGATGTTACTTCTTCTGGGTATAGTTGATTGTGAACACCTTTGATTTGGAAAGCGAAAACTACTTGAAATTGGTTTTCATCTTTGATATCACCTTGATTTAATAAAAATGCTCCTACTTTACGATTATCCCTTTCGATGCGAACCATACAGCAGAGGTCGAGTTCATTTTCAAAGGGAATGTACTGTGACTTCTCATTATTTTGGTTGATAGAATTTATCGTTTGAATATGAGTTTTCATTTTAATAAGGCAGGAGTAAAAGGGCAGAAGGCAGAAGGTTTTTTATTAGTATTACTTAGGACTAGAGATAGGAGATTTAAATTATTCATTACTTCTTTATGCTTATATGACTTTTAACTTTATTACTTTATTCCTTCTGCCTCCTGCCTCCTGCCCTCTGCCTTTTTAATTGCTTTCTGATATTCCTAGAAAGTAAAGGAGATATATAAATTGCACCACCGATAATCCAGTTGCTACCTTTGGGTTTACGAAAAAGATTAATGTATTTATCGGGGTCTTTTCCTGTCACGAACCACCAACTTAGAATTAACCAAAAACTGATAACTGCGACTTTGGGTATTCCCCAACTAAGTAATCCATCAAAAATAAAATAAGTTATGGTAATAATCGCGAACCAAGGCAGAATTTGATTCGCTGGAATTGGACCAAACCCTGCTTGTTTACCTAATATCTTATTTACTTTAATTGGCTCTTTTTTCCAATCCATTACTCCCTTCCCGCGCTTACGATTACCTTTCATGTTTGAGGGAGCGGGGGAGCGGGACAGGGGGGGAGAGGGGGAATTGTTCTGATATTGTTGCACAATTTCCTGACGAGGAGGAAAATCTACGCCCCCACTCTCCCACTCCCCCACTCTCCCACTCCCCCACTCCTATCCCCCAGCAGTTCCGGTTCCGTCGCCAATAAATAGGAAAGTAATTACATCAATCGTAAGAATAATCCCAATCGCTAAACCTGCTTGAGTTGCAATTGGTCGCCAGTCATTCCCTTGTTGTGCTTGGTTGTAAGCAAATAGTGCTGCGACTCCAACTAGTAGCAGAAAGACTCCACGAATTGCGTTAAATACTAAAGTTATTGCTTCTGGTGATATTGTGCTTGCTCCTCCTGTAGAACTTTCTTCAGCAATTCCTGCTAAGAATTCTTCTAATCCGCTTAAGAAGATTGCCTGTGCTGGTAATTCAAATACTGTTAGAGTCGCAGTTAAGGCAATGATTAACCCTGCGATATGCCAAAAACTAATTTTGGCGTTAACTATTTTATGAAGCCAAGGTATTAGTTTAATTACCCTATTTAAACAGTAGAAGAATAAGCTGATAGATAAAATAATTGAAATTAGGAGCGGTTCTTTTACAGTTAAATAAATTAACCCAAATCTTAAAACTAAACTTAATCTAATATCTGCTTTCGTCCATAAAAAGTTTGTGAATAATCTCAGAACACCAGAATAATAAATATTAGCAGCAGCAGTTTTTAATGTTTGCTCTTCGTACAACTCATTTCTCGAATCAAATTTATGTTTGCTATACATAGTTAATGAGTAAGAGATTAAAAATTTTACATTTCATAAGAAAAATCACCAACCGCATCCAATGACACGGTTGAATGATTGGGGAGTGTGGATTGTGATGCTTTCTTTAAAGATTGAATCTGATTTTTATTGAAATCACATTGCTCAATACTCCAACGGTTATATTTAGAATCTACTAGAGTCGCAGCAAATACTTGTTGTTTAGTTTCTACAGATTTTGTCTCAAATCCTTTCAAAGAAGCAGGAATTACAACATTTCCATCTAAATCAGTTTTAGCCGCTTCAAAACAAAAGTGATATTGCTTGTTTGACTTGGGGTCTTTCCAATTAAAAGCTTTGGGAGCTTCACCTGCTTTTAGCTCGATAAATTCTTGCGGTAGAACTTGCTCGAAGCGTCTAAGTATTGTTAATCCAGCAGTTTGAATATCTGGTTTTTCCTCTTGTTGTAAAGTACCTTTCAAATTAATACTTGATTTAAGAGGTAATCCAGTTAATAACAATCCATTAATTTCTTGTTGATTCGCTAATTGATTGGCAATATTTATTAAGTCAGGATTGATATTTCCTTTAACTGATAATGACGATTTGAGAATTGTTTGGTTCTCCGGTTGTTCCGGATTGATAATGTGTTGGTCTTCTACTCGTAACCCCGGTGTAATAGTTATCTTTTGAGATGATGGAGAAGAAACTGTTATGTTATTTTCTGGTTGTGTCACAACAGAAGAAATAGTTTGTTTACCAGAAATAATATCTCCCTTTTCTGAAGAGATATTGCTTTGCTGCTCCTTGAAAGGAATAGTAGCTGTCGTTTTACTAGAGTCGTTGGTAAAAGAAAAGTTGAATCCACTCAGTTGATTTTCTTCAAAGACTAGATTCATTTGTATTTCTTGACCATGCTTTAAACTAACTTCCTTTAAAGCTCTTTGTAAATCTTTTATATCAGCTAAATGGTGTTTCGATTCTAATACTTGGTTTACGACATGGGAAATGTAATTCAAGTCTAAAGGGTCTGTAATAAAACAGTTATCGATTGAATCGCTCATGATGATTTGTATTCATAGCTCAAGTATTTGTGTTTATGTTGTACTTAGTTTATGGATATACAAGCAATTAAAATTATTTTCTATTAAAACACTACAAGTAATACTTTCCCTGTGACGTAAACCAATTTATTACCATAGTCATAAAAACTCGTATCACTATAGTGATATATAAATAAAAATTAAAGTTCTCAGTATATTATCTACTTATGCTTTGGTTATAAGAAAACAAAGAATATGTTTTTAGGGGAGTAATAAATGGCATTTCAGTTTGTGACAAAGCAGCAAGCATCAGAGATTCTAAATATGAGCTTTTCGACACTAAAAAAATATCGTTTAGATGGCACATGGATTGAAGGAACCCATTGGGTGAAATTAAATAGCCGTTGTATTCGATATAATTTAGAACTTATTCAAGATTGGTTTCATAATCGTCAAGACCCAATTGCTCACCATCGAGCTATTGAAAAATATCATGCAAGTTTAATGAGTAATCAAAAACATACAAGGCAAAAATCTAGTATTAACTTAAATCGGCGCTAATATCGAATAATTACATTCTGCACAAAATGATAAAGATGTCATTAGTAAACAATCAATTACTATCAAAGAGCCGATTTACCTCACCACCGGGGTTTGAAAACCCCCGTCTAATAGCGAAAGTTGTCTAAAGACGACTAATTAATAAGTCCTATTTATAGGACTTCTGCTATTAGACTGGGACTTGCAGTCCCAGGCAGGCTATGCTTTTAAATACTTCTGTGTACACCATGGCGGATACTGCTACCACACTCTTAATATACAAGGTTGGGATATATGGGAAGTTGTAGATAATGAAGTGAGCGAGGTAGCGGAAAAATTCGTGATGCCTAATTGCTATGACCCTAAAATTGCTGCTCAGTTTTTCGATAATGCTTGATAAAAAAAAGGTTTGTGCTGTGCTAGGTGTCGGATTGCTGAAATGTTAATTTATTCGTTCGTAGAAACACTGGCTGTAATAAATATTTATTATTCTCTGAAAGCCTTATATGTTGTACTTCACAATTCACAGCGAGAGAAGAGAATTAACCACAATTCTACTACCTTAAATTTTCTTACCCTTATGTAATTCATCCCCACAACGCTGCCGTCAGTATACATATTTCTATATGCTATAACCAATGGGGAAGGTAATCTCCCCCTCAGCCGAGGGTTGAAAGGGTCTTTACTTATACTTTGTAAATCAGGTCTTGGATATCCGGAATTGGTATCGTACCCTATTGTGCTAGCGAAACGGGAATAATTTAGTCTATCGTTTCTATTCCACTGCAAATTCGTTAGTTTAATATCCAGTCTATCTCCTGTCTTACCCCAAATTTCCTTCTGGACGCTGAAACCAAAGTTGCTACGTGAATTTTTTACCCATAGCTTATCCATTCTTTTCAAGTCAGGACAAAATTTCTCAAGCTGTGAGGTTTTGAGGAGATATCGTTCTCCTTCTATTTGTCTATGAGTAATCAACGCTATTTCTTCTTGTTCTCTATCAGCAATAAACTCCATAAGGTCACTGGTGTGGCTGTCGGCTGCTCCCCAATTTTTTAATCTCAAAGAGTTTTCTAATCTGGCATAAAAGTGTTCTTTGAGGGATTGCCAAACTTGTTGATTGCGATTTGGCTGCAAGTTAAGTAGTTCTCGATAAACTGATTCAACATCTTCATCTGTCAAAATTTGATTCTTTTGAAAAGGGTTAGTTTCATTGGGATGATTTTTGAGAATTTTATATGCTTCTTTATAAGCATTTATTGCTTGTTGTTTTGATTTATCAGCAAGTAATTCTCCTTCATTAGCTTTGACTAAAACTTTTATTTGTAATCCTTTAGCAGAGCTAATTTTTTTCCCTTTATTGTTTAAATATTTCAGACTTTCATTCATCTTAGCTTCGGCTTCTTTTGGCTGTTTTAGATTTTGATAAGCTTGTGACATAGCAGCCAATAACATAGCTTGTTTAAGGTGATGTTCATTCACTCTAAAGGATAAACCAGCTTGTCTTAAAGCTTTATCTGAATAAAATGTGTCTTTATTACGTAACTCTCCGGCTAATTTAGATAATGCTTGGACATTTTCAATATCTTTCTTTGCTGAAGCAAGTTGATTTTGTAAATTTTCTGCTTTTCGGATAGCTTCATCAGCTTTTTTTTGTGCTTGTTTAGCTTGTTGTTTTGCAGTTTCAGCTTTTTGTTGTTCGGCTTTAGCTTGCTCTCCAGCTTCTATAGCTTTTCGATTAGCATCGTTAGCTTTTTTTTGCGCTTGTTGAGCTTTTTGCTGTTCGGTTTCAGTTTGTTTTCTAGCTTCTGTGACTTTTTGGTTAGCATCATCAGCATTTTTTTGCGCTTGTTGGGCTTTTTCTATTGCTGCTATAGCTTTTTGATTGGCATTATTAGCTTTTTCCTGTTCAACTTTAGCTTTTTCTATTGCTGCTACAGCTTTTTGGTTGGCATTATTAGCTTTTGCTTCTGCTTCTTGCGCTTCCTTTCGAGCATTATTAGCATCTGTTTGTAATTCTTTAGTTTGCTGTTGCAAAGCTACAACATTCTTCCGCTCTTCTTCAGTTTTTTGATTAGCTTTCTCGGCTTTTTTATTAGCTTCTTTAAACATTTCTTGTGCTTGAAATGCTTTATTCCCTTCTATTGCTGCAAATACTCCTAAACCCACTGTTCCCAATAAAGCTAAAATTAAAACAACAGTCCCATTCCGAATCCGTCGTTTAGCTTTAACATTCGCTTCACTCAACACCTGGTTTCTCTGTTCTGCTGCTTCCTTATTCTTCTTCTCCCTCTCCAATTGTGCTTCTTTTTCCTCGGCAGCAATTTTCTCCTGAATTTCTTTTTCCCTGCTAGCTGCTAAAAACTGTTTATCCTGAAAACTTAAATCTTTATCTTTAGCCCATTCTTCTGCATCTTCTAAAGCCTTTCCTTGTAAAAGTCGAGATTTATCACTATATTCAGAAGCAACCCAAACACGAAAAGCTTCTGAATAAGGACGTAAATTATTTAATTGAATTTCTACCCAATTCTGGTTAAAAACTTCTTGATAAATTTGATTATAAGTTATTAATTTACCTTCTCTTTGAACAACCAAACCAGATAATTTTAATTCACTCTTATCAAGACTATTACTAGCAGCAACTTCTCCCTGTTGTTGAATCTGCTGGTACAATTCTAATAGATAACCCGCTCGTTGCTCCGACGCAAGAATTCTATTCCTAATAGTTCTTAAATGCTCCGGATCGTCCTGGGATTCCCAATTTTCAATAATCCGTGATTTTATCACCTCCTCCACAGAACGGGGATAGTCTTTCTGGGACTCTTCCACCATAAACTTACACAGCTTTTGAGTAAGAAATGGTTGTCCTCCCGTCCAATCCAAGATTTCAGTCATAACCTCTTGGGGATGATTAAATCTTCCTTCTAACCCCCTAATTAATGGCTCCACCTCATCAATTGTAAAACCATGTAATTCTATTGCCTCACCAATATTAAAAGGAGTTTGGCTCTTATTCTTAATTAAGTCTCCAGGAGTTGCTACCCCCAGTAAAGCAAAAGTTAAGCGTTCAAAAATGGGATTATCAACCCGTTGGTTTTGAAAAAAGCGAATCAACGCAAAAAAATCATCTAAAGAGAAATCTTGACTAAGTACCTTATCAATCTCATCCACAAAAATGACTATTGGTGACTGAATTTTTTCTAATAAAACCTTTTCAATAAATAAACCCAAACATTGTACGGGAGAAAGAATTACTTGATGTTTTCCCCACCATTCCTGCCAATCAAAATCAAAATTATCCTCTAATTGACAGCTTTCCGATAAATTGTAAACAATTCCCGCATACCACTGTTCTTGAGTTACCTTCCCAATTCCCGTCAAATCAATGGCTGCACAAACATTACCCTGTGCTTGTAACTGCTGCATAGTCTGTACCCGCAAACTAGACTTACCCATCTGTCGCGAGTTGAGGACATAACAAAACTTTCCAGCTTGCAATTTCTGGTAAAACTCCTCATCTGCTTGTCGTCGCACGTAACTGGGAGCATTAACCTGGAGACTTGCTCCGACTTGATAGAAATTAGAATTGCTTGCTGTCATACAGAACTTACCCCACCAAAATTGTCATTGCGAGCATAATGTTAGCGAAGCGTGTCCAAAGGACATAATGGAGCGAAGCAATCGCAGTATTTTCGTTATTTTCGCATTCTTGCGATTGCTTTGTCGTACCTCCTCGCAATGACAAATGTAGATTTAATTTTGTACAAGCATTGACTATCATAATGACAATTCCTTACAAAACTCGACGAAAATAATCACGATATAACTGACACCTTGGTGTAACGTGATTATTTTCCCGCTGTACCAGTCCTAAGCTGTGTAATTTATAAATTTGCATTGAATCTAATTCAACACCCATAGATGAATTAACTACCCGTTTCAAACCTGGTAATAAATCCGGTGCGGAATGTAAAATCTCCAGTAGAGAACGTAGATGATTGTTATAAATTCCGGCTTCTGTAGCAGCAGATTCTAATAAGTCTTGAAAGCTTATTTTTCCCATCGCTATATTATACATTGCTAATCTTAGTAGATAGGGGTGTCCTCCTACCATTGTCCTTAATTCTGCTAACAGATTATCTTGGGAATTGACACCATGTCTGGTAGCTAAATTTTCTATTTGCTGCTGATTAAACTCCTTTAATTCTACTGGTATACCCGCATTAAAGGGTGATTGATTCAAATCCAGAGGGATATAAACTTCCGTCGAATGGGCTAATACTAAGCGTAGTTGCTTCCAAATCTCGGAAGTCTTTCCTTTTTCATGCCAAGAACGCAGCATCCCAAAGAAATCTTCCAACACTTCACTATAAGGAAATAATCTATCTACTTCATCTAATATTAAGATTAAAGGAGAATTTAGTTGTTTTAATATATGCTTTCTAAAATAAGCCGTGCAGTTATCATTACTGCCTAAAAATGAGTTATTCCAAGCCTCATCTACTTGATTATCCAGGTCAAGTTCCAAAGAAACTTTGCTGCACAACCAGCGTAAAAACTTATCCAGATTGGTAATTACTTCCTTGTTGATACCACCAAAATCTAAATATACCCCTTGATATTTCTGCTTGACTCCCTCCGCCAAAATTCGCCTTACTAGAGAAGTTTTACCCATTAAATTTGGTGCTTTAATCCGAATTAAGGCAGCAGGCTTTTCTATTGTTTGATAACAAATAGATTCAATCTCGTCCCGTTCTAAGTAAAAAGGAGAATCAAGGGGCACAGAACCATTAGGATATTCCAATAACTGTATCAAAATTGGATTTATTTGAGGTTCCTTTTTCTGTAAATGTGGTTCTAAAACTTTATTTTTTAAAACTGGTATGGATTCTTGAGAAACATCTTCCAATGCAATTGCGACTAAACCTTCATTAAAAGCTTTTGTAAATACATCTTGATTACCTTCTGACTCATACCCCAGACCATCATAAAATCCCTGAGCAAATGCGATCGCAGCTTTGTCAGCTATTTCCTGATTCATGCCAATGCAATAATTAATATGCTCGCTGATAGCATCAGCAGTTTTAATTGAATGGCAGGCATTAAATAAAACGCAACTAACATAATCACCATGCTGTTTAAACAGCGTTGCTAACCCTTGGGGTGGAACAGGTTTATTATTACCCCCATCATCCTCTAACAGTAAACTACCATCCTGCAAACCATGACCGCAGAAATGGACAATGTGGGGTTTTTCTTCTGCGATCGCTCTGCGAATATCTTGGGGACGCACAGCGGTTCTAGTTCTAATATCAAATAAATTTCGCCTGGTTGCTCTGCGGATAGCATCTTCAATCTCCCGTATTTCTTTATCCAAGCGCAAACTATGGGGGATTGCAGTCAAAATGAGGATTTTTTGTAGCTGAATACTTTGTTTTGTTGGAGCGCTAAGATTCATATTTTTACATATAAGCTTTTTTATATTGACGAGTTGGACTAAGTGAAAAATCGCTATGAAAGAAGTTGGAGATTAGGGATTAGGAGTTAGGGAACCCCATAATTAAAATTAGGAGCTTGTATCCATTTACTTCGGGTTCCACCCCAAAAAGAACCTATCCCCTAATCCTAGACCAGGACTGTTCCAGTTCGCGGGAGAATACGGATACTGAATTGCGGTACTCTCATATAGATAATCAGATAAGTTCACACTTAAGTGTAGCAGTATACTTTTTTGCTAGACATGAAGTACAAGTAAACAAAACGACATAAAATATGATTTTTCAAAAGAAGCAACTCAACTCTTAAGTATTTTTTCCCCAACTCCTAAAACTCCGGTAAGAAAAGCTCTCGACTTTGCCCAGCGTAATGCCGATAAATAATTTCTGGCGAATTACCTACCATTTTGGCTAAATCTTTCACATCTACCCTATTCTTCAAAGCCATCGTAATAAACGTATGTCGAGTTTGGTAAAGCTTCCGATACTCTACATCATCAAGCGTTTCTAAAATACCCTTCCAAGCTCGTCTACCCAGGTTTTGCACGTCTATCCATTTACCTTCTGGTGAAGGAAAAACTTTTGCTTCACCTGACTTTTCAACTGGTTGAATTGATTTTAAAAAATTAGCCAAGCGATTATTAATTGGAAAAACTCGCTTCTTCTGAGTTTTCAAACCTGGTTTACAAGTTAACCCTGATTCAGAAATCACCACAGCTTGCTCAAACCGAATGTAGGTAAAGTCTTTACTTATGTGCTTCCACTGCAAACCTACAGCTTCAGATGGTCTACAACCCGTGATAAAAAGAAATTCTATTAGTGGCGCGTAGTGGGCATAATAGCGATTTTCCTTGAATGCTTTTATTATGCGATCGCGCTCTTCAGAACTGAAAGGATTAATATCCGTTTCCTGAGAATCTCCCTTGGGTAGCTTAATATCGCTCGCCATACCTTCAAACGGATTGTCATCAATCAATTGAGACTTCACAGCCCAATTACAGCAAGCACAAAACTGAGTCATGATTTTTTTAGCAGATAACGGGCTTCTATTCGCAATTAACCAATCGCGAATCGCCACAGCTTTATCCAAAGTCTTCACGGGGAGATGCACGTTAATACAGCGATAAATTTTCTTGTAATCCTTCGCCAAAGTACTGGGGGATAAACTTGACTTTTTATATTCGGTATAGCTGTCCCACAAGTCAGCTAAAGAAACATAACTTTCTGGGGAAGTCTCCTTGTCAGAAGCCGATGGTGTAAAAATATCTTGCTGAGACTGCGGCTTGTACCTTTCCAAAGTGATATCGAAGTTATTGCACAGAATATCCAACTCAATCTGCTTGGCTTTCATCTCCGCCAGCTTGCGGTTGGCTTGGGTATCGGTAAAACCCGTTGATAAATAATGACGTTTACCCCCAAAACTAAAAACTAGCTGTAAACGTTGATTAGAAGTTTTGATTTGGACAGTACCCTTGCTTGCTTTCTTGTTAGATTTTTGGGAACCCACAATTGACTCCTGGACTTAGAAACGAAGACAAAGAGAAATTGCTAGCTTATTTCTCCATTGCCTTGCTGGACTTGGAATCAGCGCGCTCTGATTTACCCCAACTTTACCCCAATAAATTGTCCAAACCCGTCCAAAAATGTCCAACGTAGGGGTAAATTTACACCCAATTCACACCCCTTGAATCGCTGAAACGGGGTTTTTACGACATTAAAAAACCCCCAGAAGCGTTGGCTGCTGGGGGTTCCGTATTATATGCCAGGAACGAGACTTGAACTCGTGACACGAGGATTTTCAGTCTGACTTCAACCACATAAACACAGTACTTTCACCCTTTTCATACTCTCTTACCCCCAATTTACCCCCAATTCTACTGACACCGAGACTAACTATAAAATCAGTCCTCTTTTTAGGTTTGTGTGACAGGAGGACTAACTATAAAGGCAGTCACCCCTCTGGATGCTTTTATAAATTCAAAACAATTTGATATTTACTTGAAATAAGTGCGAAATTAAAAGTGTTAATCTCTGAAGTTTTCAGCTATTGATTTGGTGGGTAAATAGAGTTTAGTGGGGTACTGTTTAAACTGCTCAAAACCATATTGTTGGTAAAATCTGACTGCATTCTCATCTATTGCTTCTACTACAACAGCTATCGATGCAACCTGCGAGGTAGCATCAAAAACCCTTTTAAGAGCATCAATTAAAACCAACTCACCTATACCTTTACCTTGATGACTCTGCGAGACAGCAAGACGACCTAGTAAAGTAGCCGGAAGTAAAGGATAACGCGGTACAGTTTTTGCAAAGTCCTCATTTAAATTAGAAGCATCTATTGTATAGGAAGAAAGCGTGTAGTAAGCAATAATATCAATGTTCGGGGAATCAATTAATACAAAAACGGTAGAAACTTTTTTCTTAAGCTCCTGGGATGCGCCTTTACGAATATAGTTGTCTAAACTATCATTTCCGCTAATAAACGCCGAACGGTTATGCCTCTTTTTATCAAGCAATTCAATCGTTAATGCCATTGTTTTCCATTACTTGCTTGTAACGCAAAGTTGCTTCTCGCAAAGCATCCGAGGGCTTGGGTGGATTTAAAATTGCTTCAACAAAAGCTTCTGCATCCTCTGTACTTAATTTTAAAGTTTGTTGCTGTTCGATAACTTTACACGCAGCTGCTTGAACGCTGGCTATGACGAAATCCGTTAAGGTTACTCCTTGTAAATCAGCAGCTTTCTGCCATAAAGCTTTGATTTCTGGATTCACGCGAGCTTCTAAACGAGCCATTGATTTCGGAACGTTAGTGTTGCTCATAGATTATATGTAAATAACTAACTTTTATATTATATACGGCAAATTGCCGTATTTGTAAAAGTAGATTTTTATCTGTTACGAGCATAACCGTCTAGCTCGCGGTGATAGTGGTTTTATGAATGTTATCTTGCCACATTATCATTTCAAATAATGTGAGTTTAATAATTCATTTGCCTACCTCCACATTATTAAAATATTTAGCAATTTCTTGTAATACCGAAGCCTTCCATCGCAGATGCTGTACTGTCTTGTTGCTTCCGGCTTTGTCTAATATGAATATGCTGTAGTCATTCCCCCTTTCGGTTGGTGAGTAGCATTTGGTGCGCTTGAGTTTACCAGTTTTGGTGCTAATTCGCTCAGAGTAATAACTCGTCTGTAATCCCACTCCCTCTAATGCATTGTTGATTTGATAGGCTTTGATGTTTGTCCCGTGGCGGTTATTCCAGATTTGCGCGAGTTTGGTTGGCGATACGTATTCTTCATCGGACTTTGGTTGAATACTTGGGAGTATTTTTTGAACAGAAGGAGATATTTCTGGAAATTGAGCCTCAATAGCTCGCAGAAGATAGGTTGCTTTAAGTTCCTCAGATAAGGATGTAGGGGCAAGAATATTCCCATAAATTCTTATCAGTTCTTCGGGAGATATTTGGAGTTTAGTCGAGCTTGCTTCAGTTTCGATTACTTTTCTTAGGCTACGGTTTGCCCAGATGCGGAACTCGACGCTAACCCATTGCGCTAAATCAATGGCGATTTCTGGATGTCCCCAGGTTCCTTGCGGTATTTTGTCGCCACGTCCTCTTATGGTGATAACCAATTTAGATGCCGGGATTCCGGTATCTAACGAAAGCCCTTCCCAGTAAGCTTTTGTGGAATTAAGAGATGCATAATGGTTAAACTTTTTCTCGCAAGCCTTACACATTTGAGTCAAGTTAACGTAACCACTCGGTACATCATATTTTGCAATCTTTGTGGCTTCGCTTAATTGAGCGATTACACTTCCATTCCAATCATGAGTTATTAGATTCATAACAAAAATTGATTGATACAGGGAAGAGGCGAATGTATCGCCTCGTCTTCGATTAAACTAATTTCTTATTCAGATAGCTTTCAATGATTTTTATCTGAGCTAATTGCGGGACTGTCGCAAGATATAAGCTTTAGGAAGATCCAAAAAATAAATTGTCCCACCGTTTTACAAAATTTCCGGACAAAACCTAGACGTGTGGCGATGTGGCTCTACCGAGCGACACCAACGGTGATGAAGCAGCACGCAGAGCGGGGGGTTTCCCCCATGTGAGCCGGAGGCAATCTCTGTGAGTGCGGTTGCAAAACCCGAAGGGGACAATTTATTACTTGCAAGTCCCTTATTGAATCAACAGGCTGTGCTTTCGGGTTATCGCTGGTAAATGATTCATAGAAAGTGCCAAGCAATTTAACCTGCTTTCCCTTCCTCGCTATAAATCCCCGAAGTCTCCATCTGGAGCCGAATATATTTTTATTTCTAATTCTGTTATTGAGTCTTTTACCAGAAATTGGTCAACTTCCGCACAAGAAACAAACAACATTTTTTGACCAGATTTATTGTTTGAATCCATGCAAGACTCTTCTTGCGCTTCAAACTTGGTTTGAGGCATAATTAACAAAGACCTTTACTAATGGGTTAGTATAAGCGGTTGTTTCCAGTTGCAAGCAGGGATGACCGCTTATGCTCTAGGTAAATACTACTTGTCCCTTGAGTCAAATGTCAATCAGTTAGTCCAACCAGTTAATAGTTTTTGACATGAATTTAAAAGAGATGCGTAAAAATTCAGGATTGCGGGTAGAAGAGGTAGCTGCCGTAGTCGGCGTGTCTCACTCAACTGTGCATAATTGGGAGAATGGTAGAACTGTTCCAAAAATGAGAATAGACCAATTTGAGAAAATTCTTGAACTTTATGGCTGTAATTTTGGGGAATTGGTAAAAGCTTTTCAGGAATCAACAAAACAAAAGACTTCGTGCTAGTACCGCTACGGAAAAGTAAAAGTTAAAAGTCAAAAGTATTTTTTATCAAATATTCAATCATTTGATATGGGTGTGCTATTTACGTCCCCGCTGTACTAGTTTTTTATGATTAAGAAGCTACCAACCAATTATTAAGGGTATCTGTTACTTAAAATCTACCCATAAATAGACAAATAGACACTTCATGTCCAGATATAGTCTGTTGAGAAGATAAATAGAACAACCGAACATCTTCCTTCATATCGGTCACTGGGAAGGTGATGATCTAGAAGAATGTTTGTAAGAAGTAATTTTCAGTCGCCGAACAGCTAAATTTGATTACGAATTTAATGATGAATTAATACGTTAACCATGAAAGTTACAGTAGAAGATGCCCAAATCATCAAAAATATAGAACCACTACAACTGAGGGATTATTTGCAATCTCACGGTTGGCATGAAGATGGACAATTTCTTGATAATGCTACCATTTGGCACAAGCAAGTAATAGAAGAAGGTGTTCACCGTAGGTGCGGCTTATTTGAAATCTTGCTTCCAAACACAAAAGATGTAAGAGATTATATTCCAAGAATTCGTGAAGCTATTGAAACACTAGCAGCTTCAGAAAATCTTTCTCAACTTGAAGTTTTAAGCAATTTTATTAATAATTATCCGAATTTAAAACTACAAGGTTTTGTCACACAAATTGCAACCCCTCACGAATATAAATTAAGCGGTGAAATTACAATTGTTTGTCCAGTATTTGATAAATTACGCAAAATCAAAACTGAACTTAAAGACCGTAATTATATTTTAGCAATCAAAGCTTATCAAGAAAGACTACCTATTGTTTGCATGGGAGATTTATCAAAAGAAAATAAGATTTTCGTTTTGAAAAGTCCTCGTAGTTTTCAAATTGAGAATATTTAATTTTTTTAGTAATAAAGGCTGCTGAATAAAATTTAAGCACTTGTTTTTATCTTTGTTATGCAAACAGAAGCGAGCAGATTAATATGGCGGTTTATAAAGCAACAATCCGAGCATTTTACCCAACAGTAAGGGATATCTTGCCACATTATCCGTTTAGGCTAATATGGTCAAAACCTTTTGCAGTAATGATTAGAGCTTTACCCTTAAGGTAGATAACTGTTTTGTGCTATTCATATTTTCTTACTGGAATCGTTGTCTATCTCTTGTTTCATTATTGTTGGGATAAGCGTTTTTCGCACTCAAGCAAAACATTCTAAATTAACTTGGCTATTAATATGACTTTAATTGCACATGATCCTGTAACTCATAATTAAGTGATAATACTTGTTATTTTAGTATGATTATTTACTATTTTGTCAGAAGTAAATTTTTATTACATTTTTGTGAGTTTATTTAAGAAACTAATATTTATCTTTCTTTTTACGAATCTAAGTTAATGATTGCTTATTTTAATGCAATAAGTAGATTTCGGGTACCCAAATCAATTAACAACTTCGCTTCCCTCTGTTTATCAAAAATTGTTGTTATTTCTTCTATTGCTTGAATTATTTCCGAAACAACCAATAATTATATAGGTGCCCTAAAACTGCCACTATGTCTCGTCCAGCTTTTTCTATTTTTGCTCAAGCTTTAATTCATTGCTTGCTAACCCATAGCAAAATCTGTAAATTGCCTTTTTAATGGTGAATGAAATCCTATAACAATATCTTGTTTAGGAATCCCCATCGAAACTAATTCTTCAGCAATATTTATTTCTGTTCCATTCCACTGAATCCAAATTTTTTCATTTTTGATATCTATATGTATCGAACAACCATAAACACGATGTTTATTTTCCCAGCCTACATTAACAAGTTGATAATGGTCGCGTACTGTATCAAATATCTGTTCTACCTCTACATCTCCGTAGGAAGGTTTGTAACTACCATATTTAACCAAAAGTTGCTGAACATATTCTCTATATTTTTCTAATTTATCCATCTTACTACTTCCTCTATTTCAGTATCGTAAACTACTAGCTTTAATTGAAATTCTTGAACTTGAAGCTGTAGAAATGGAAGCTTAAAAAAATCATTATAGGTTTCGATATCAACAGCTAAATATAGTTTGCGTTCTGGTTCTTTTGCTCGAAGAGCAGTTCGGTAGTTAAGGAATTGTCCCAGAGCTACATGAAAATCAGTGATGGCTGATGGATTAAGAAAACTTTTTATTTCAACAGCGATTTTTTCTCCTTCCTTCTCAGCTGCAAGTAACTTTTCTGCTCCCAAATCGATACGCATCTGAACTTGACCAAAGTCAATATACAGGGGGTCATTTGTAATATTCCACCCATCTTTTTCCAAAGCTAGTCTGACAATATCGTGAAATTTATCTTTTGCTGACATCACTTCTAACATCCGAAGGAAGTATTACAATTTTACATCACAGCCAGAGTGTATAAGTAGAAGGCTATTAGCGATAGGCGCTTATTGCAGGTACTGTGCAACTATACTACACGTAAGCAACTCAAATGAAAGTGAGAATAGGAGTATTGCAACGAAATAAACACTCAAACAGTAGAAACAGCAACAATGATATACTTTGAAAATTCCCCGTGGTTTTCAAATTGAAAATATTTGATTTTTTTGGTAATTAGGGCTTGCTGAATCAAATTCAAGGTATAATTTCCGCTAGTAAACGCCGAAAGGCTATGCTTTTTAACTGCTTAAAACTCAATTCTTCATATCATTGTTTTTTATCAATTGTTTATAACGTGAAATTGCCTTCCTCAATGCATCTGATGGCTGAGAAGGGTATAAAATCGCTTCAATAAAAGCTTCTGAATCTTCTTTACTCAGCTTCAGATTTTGTCGCTGTTCAATATTTTTATAAGCAATAGCTTTCGCGCTCTTCATGAGAATAAAGTTTTCTACAAAACTGCTATATTTTTTATAATACTTACTATATGGTAAGGCATGGGTCTTCATGAGGAGGATGAGAAACACCTTTTACCCAGAAACGCCGAGATTTTTGAATAAAACGGTCATTACGACGCTCATCATTTAAATCAAGACGACGCTTGCGTACAAATTCCTGGTTACGATTAGAAATTGTCAAGATTGTGATGCATTTACGGCATTTATATAACTAAATATTGTGTCTAATTCGCCTATAGCTTCTAGTTCAGCAGTTTCTTCTGGTGTTAACAAGTCGGCTTTTTTCTTGTCAAGAAGTTCTTGCATACGCAACCCTATTTCTTCGGTAAATTTGAAGAGGTTGATATTGTTGATTCTCTCAACACGAATTCCTTCTGTTAATAAAGAGGAAGGCTTGATTACCATATTAGTCATAGGTTTAATGCAATATTACTATAATTAGTCCTTATTTTAGCGTCACTTTAATTGTCTACTTGTTTTTGTCTTTGTTATGAAAACAGAGGGTCAGGATTAATATAGGGTTTTACAAAGCAACGAACTGAGTCTTGTAATCGGAAGTAAGAAATATCTTGCCACATTATATTTTAATTATCAAAAGCTACATTTCATCTTGAATGGTTGTTTCTAGCATTAATGCTTTACGCAATTCCACTGCATGAAAGATACTCAAAACATCGCATTGCCAAATTGGTAATAACAGCGTTATGGCAATTTCTTCCAAACTATTAACCCAACAAAATATAATCGGGGACCAAAGGGTATTTGTGTAACTGAAACCAAATAACCCTACAGTAGCTATCAGTAGAGTTAATCCCCATGCTTTAGCAGTATAGGTATGGAAACTAGGTAATTTTTGAAATTTAATCAAGCTATCGCAAACAATATTAAGAGATATCAACAGAAGAAAAAGAAAGGCTTGAAGCAGCAAAACTTAAAGCATTGAAGCAATTTAGGGAAGAGGGAGAAGAAAATGACTAGTTTCGCTTCCGCATCACTGGGACAAATCAATGCTTGTTGTATGAATTCGTCTATAATCACAATCCGAGCTTTTCACGAAATTCTGGACTGTATATTGCTTTATCCCAGTTTCGGGCTTGTTTGATTTGTTGTGGGGTTATGTTTTGGGCTTCTTTACCTGATGTTTCATCCCAGAATATTGCACCACCAAGTTTGGCAGTGCTAAAGTTAGCATTTTTGAGATTGGCACCACTCAGGTTAGCACCTCTAAAATTAGTATTTTTCAGGTTGGCACCACTGAGGTTGGTATTTTGGAGTTTGGCATTTTGGAGGTTGGCACCATTAAGCTGGGCATTTTGGAGGTCAGCACCATTGAGTTCGATACCATTGAGGCCTTTAGTACTAAGAGGTATAGAATTTAAACTGACACCTAGTTTAACTAATCCTTGTAGTGCTTGATTTCTTGCTCGACTATATTTTTCTTCTTCGGCAGCTTCGATAGTATTCCAGAGCCTTTCTATTCTCATGTTTCTTTCCAAGATAAATCCTGAAAATACTGCTAAAAATACAATCGGAATAAAAATAAAACCAATTAATTGAAAACGATTATTACGTTGATTATTAGCACTTTGTTGGATAAAATCAATAGCTAAATCTGATAATGCTAAACTAATATTCTGCTGTCTTTGAAATACTCGGGCATCCTGCAATTGTTTGCCTTGCGATAAGTAACCCTTCAATTTATTCCTGTCTCTCCACTCAATTGCTGCTGTTTCAATTTTGCGCTTCTGTATTAATTTCTCTCGATTTTCATTTATCCATTGACGTAAAGTTCCCCACTCTCGTATTAGCGTTTCATGAACAACTTCTAATGTTTCTTCTCCCGATTTATCTTCTCTTCCTGTAATCAATAATCGAGTTTCGGAGCCTGCTAAATAATTGACTAATTCCCAGTTGGAGTTACCAATTTCTTTACGAGTCGCTACACGTCGGATATCTGCTGTTTTTTCTCCCAATCCTACTAAGGATAGAAAAATATGTTGTGCTTGCTGCTGTTGTGCTTTGCTTAGTTTGGCATAAACTTCTTCTGTGTGTTTAACTAAAGCTTGTTTGACACCACCAATTTCGTTGTAAGCTTCGTGAGTTAATTCGTTATTATTTTGCTTATCCCATAATCGAGTTAAAGCAAATTCTAATAAGGGTAAATTCCCCGGTTCTTGACCAACATCATCAAGTATTCTTTCTGCTAAATGGGTTTGTAATTTTATCCCTAGTTTTTGAGCGGGTTGTTCAATGGCTGTTTTCAATTCATCTCTTTCCATTAACCCCAGTGGTTTAAATTCAATTTGCTGTAGTGCATTGCTAAATGGAGTATAGGAAAGAATATCACTGTAGAAGTCGGCACGTAATGTAAAAACTAAGGTGATATTTTTTTGATTCACAGCTAGCAATAGAGTATCAATGAAGCGTTGTTGTTGTTCTTTATCTTGGGATTGGGTGTAGAGTTCTTCCAATTGGTCTACTATTAATAAGAAGCGTTTATTGGGTTGACCTGCTAAAATTTGCGACGCGACTTGATTTAATTGGATTGTACCTTTGCTTAAACTTTCTGCTAATTTACTAACCTTAATGGTTTTCTGTGTATCATCAAGATTGGGTTCTAATTGGCGTATCAAAGCCAAAGCTAGTTCATCAAAGGGTTGATTTTTGGGACGAAATGACTGAATCAACCAAGTTCCCTCTGCCCGTAGTTTGGGGACTAATCCTGCAAATACCACCGAAGATTTTCCACTACCACTAGCACCAATTACTGCTACTAAGTTTTGTTGATGAGCCATGTCAAACAACTCATCCGTGAACTTCTCCCTTCCAAAAAAGAACGCTGCATCTTTTTCTGCAAAAGCAGATAATCCTAAGTATGGATTGGGAGGAATATCACCTGCGACAAACTGAATATCCGTAGGATGTATTTCTGTAACTTTTAAAACTGGTGTATTATCTTCTCTTAAATCAACAAGTTGACTACAGCCCAAGTCATAGGCGAACTGGACATTTTCCCCTGCTACTAATGCATCGTAAAAGGCAACAGCAAAGTTAATTGCGGCTTTATCTCCTATAGCTGTATTCATGCCAACTACATATTTGATGTATTGGCTAATAGCTTTAGCTTGCACTTCTGAATAGCAAGCATTCAGCACAACACATTCAACCCCTTTGACTGCAAATAATTTAAATAATCGAGATAGGGCTTCGGTTCCCATTGTCACGGATTGCCCAATTTCATTTTCTAGAACTATTCCATCTGCTCCTTCACTATGTCCGCAAAAGTGAATAATTTGGGGTTGATGTTCTAGAATTGCTCGATAAAAATCACGTTGACGCACTGCCAATTTAGTTATCAACCGAAACTGTTCGCGGTTTTTAGAAACTCTTAACCCGTTATCAATCTCCCGTATTTCTTCGTCTAAGCGCAACCATGAGGTCTTTTTGGGATTTGCTGCGAGAATTAAAATGGTTTTGATAGAGGTATTGTTAGTCACGAGTTTTTCTAACAGGAGTGATGGGCTTGTAGTTTGATAGCTTAATAAATATTATTTCAGAAAAAATTAAAGAAAATTGTAAAATTTTTCAGTAGTTACGGTAGATAGTTATTCAACTCACTATCAATGATTCTGCGCTTAAATCCCATCGCATAATTTTCTATCTTCTTCGTTTACGTTAGGATTGTTATTCAAATAGTCACCTATCGAAGCGCAAGCTTGTTTCAGTAAATCATCTAAATTAAAATTCCACAGTTTTACTGTATTATCTGCACTAGTAGAAATCATCGTCTTCCCATCAGGGCTGAAGGCTACACCTAAGACCCATTTTTTATTATGGGCTTCAAGAGTTTTTAGTTCTTGGCCTTTTATGTTCCACAATTTTACTTTACCGTCATAACTAGCAGATGCAATGGTCTCCCCATCAGGGCTGAAAGCTACACTTGTGACCGCGTTTTCATGACCTTTAAGAGTTTTTAGTTCCTTTCCTTGGCGATTCCACAGCTTTACGGTACCGTCAGAACTCGCAGATGCAATGGTCTCCCCATCAGGGCTGAAGGCTACACTCAAGACCGTGTTTTTATGACCTTCGAGTGTTTCTAGTATCTTGCCTTGGCGGTTCCACAACTTTACGGTGCGGTCATAACTAGCAGATGCAATAATCTCCCCATCAGGGCTGAAGGCTACACTTCTGACTATGTGTCTATGTCCTTCGAGGTCTTCCCATCGCTGGTCTTGGCGATTCCATAGCTTTACAGTACGCTTAGAACTAGCAAATGCAATAGTCTTCCCATCAGGGCTGAAGGCGACGCTCCTAAAAACGCCTTCATGAAAGAAGCTTTTCAGTAGTTGACCTTGGTGATTCCACAGTTTTACAGTACCATCAGAACTTGCAGATGCAATGGTCTTCCCATCAGGGCTGAAGGCAACGCTGTTGACCCATCCATGATGCCCTTTGAGGGTTTGCAGTTCCTTGCCTTGGTAATTCCACAATTTCACTGTGCCGTCATCACTTGCAGATGCAATTATCTTTTTTTTGGAGTTGAAGGCGACACCTAAGACCCAGTTATTATGCCCTTTGAGTGTTTTTAGTTCCTCGCCTTTGGAGTTCCACAATTTCACCGTGCCGTCATCACTTGCAGATGCAATAGTGTTACCGTCGGGGCTAAAAGCTACATTTAAAACACTAACACTATGGTTTTTAAAGGTTTGTAGTTTCTTGCCTTTGGAGTTCCACAATTTCATTGTGCCGTCATCACTTGCAGATACAATAGTCTTCCCATCGGGGCTGAAGGCGACACTTCTGACTTTATCATGATGAGCTTTGAGTGTTTTTAATTCGTTGCCTTGACTGTCCCACAGTTTTAACCTACCGTCATCACTAGCAGATGCAATGGTCTCCCCATCCGAACTGAAAGCGACGCTCCTAACTTTACCGCCATGACCAAGGATTTGCAGTTCCTTGCCCTCACGATTCCACAACTTTACGGTACCGTCAGAACTCGCAGATGCAATGGTCTTCCCATCCGAACTGAAAGCAACGCTCCTAACTTCATCGGCATGATAAAGGGTTCGCCATTCTTCGCCTTGCCTGTTCCACAACTTTACGGTACGGTCAGAACTCGCAGATGCAATAGTCTTACCATCGGGACTGAAGGTGACGCTCCAAACTGTGCCGCCATGACGGAGGAATCGCCGCCGCCACAGTCGCCATTTTTTGCCTTGCCTATTCCACAACTTTACGGTACCGTCAGAACTTGCAGATGCAATAGTTTTCCCATCGGGACTAAAAGCGACATTCCTAACATGGTCGCTATGACCTTTACGATCTTCGAGAGTTGATAATTTTTTGCCTTGGTGATTCCATAACTTTACGGTACCGTCAGAACTTGCAGATGCAATGGTTCCCCCATCGGGACTAAAGGCGACGCTATAGATCCTAGCGCTATGTCCTTTGAGGCTTCGTGGTAATTCCTCGTCTTGGCTACTCCACAGCTTTACAGTACTATTATCACCAGCAGATGCAATGTTCTTCCCATCAGGGCTGAAAGCGACGCTTAAAACTGTACCGCCATGACTAAAGGTTTGCAATTCCTTACCTTGGCTGTTCCACAATTTTACGGTACCGTCAGAACCAGCAGATGCAATATTCTTCCCATCCGAACTGAAAGCGACGCTCCTAACTGTACCGCCATGACTGAGGATTCGTGGTGATTCTTTGCCTTGTCTGTTCCACAGTTTTACTGTACCGTCAGAACCAGCAGATGCAATGGTCTCCCCATCAGGGCTGAAGACAACGCTCCAAACTGTGCCGCCATGACTGAGGGTTCGTGGTAACTCCTCATCTTGGCGATTCCACAATTTTACTTTACCGTCAGAACTCCCAGATGCAATGGTCTC
The DNA here is from genome assembly GCA_019192545.1 of Rivularia sp. MS3. Lineage (GTDB taxonomy): Bacteria > Cyanobacteriota > Cyanobacteriia > Cyanobacteriales > Nostocaceae > Rivularia. Next base: position 72,281 of record JAHCMI010000040.1, read on the forward strand.
CCCATCAGGGCTGAAGGCGACACTCCAAACTGTACTGCCATGACTGAGGGTTTGCAATTTCTTGCCTTGCCTGTTCTGCAACTGTACGGTACCGTCAGAACTCCCAGATGCAATAGTTTTTACATCAGGACTGAAAGCGAAACTCGTAACTGTGATTCCATGATCGAAGGTTTCCAGTTTCTTGCCTTGCCTGTTCCAAAATTTTACTTCACCATCAGAACTCGCAGATGCAATGGTCTTCCCATCAGAACTAAAGGCAACACTCAAGACTTTGTCTCTATGCCCTTCTAATTGGTTTCGTTCTCTAATCCCGTATACTACCTGCTGTAAAGTGGTTACTCCCCTGATACGGTTATCAGCTTCTACATTCTCCTTTAGCTCCTTAATCCTTTTCACTGCTTTTAAGCCTGCAACTAAAGTCTCAATTTTGGACGGGTCTAATGTAAATTTATTTTCTGCATTAAGAATGTCTGTATCCACCAGGATATTTTCGTGCTTCAAACGTCGCTCGTTGATAGCTACTCCCATCGCAAGTAACGAAATAACCAAAGAAGTTACGATATAAGGAAGTGCAGGCTTTAACTGCTTCCGTCTATCCCGCAAGCTGACAGACAAATTTTCATCAATCCACTTACGATCAAATACTTGCTCATAAATAGGATTCCGCAATCGCAAAACATTGTCTTCACGTCGCACCACTCCCGATAACTTCAGGTGTGACTTAACAATTGACTGTTCTTCATCAACAACAGAGCGTCTACCCAAACGAATCTCTCGAAAAACAGTTAACACTTCATCTTGATTGGGGGCGCGTTTGGTGAGCATATCCCGTACAAACTGCAAGTTATTATCTTGCTGGCTCATTTCTCCAAAAAAGGTGTTGCTAACTACCTGCTTTACTGACGTTGACGACCAACTATCTTTACCTTGCTCGCTAATAACACTACACAGACGCTGGGTTAAATATGGATGCCCACCAGTCCACCCTAAAACACGCTTCAATAATTTTTGTGCTGGCTCCTTTTCCAAGCCCAATCCCTCTGCCAGAGGTGTTGCTTCTTCAAAACTAAAATCTGTTAAATCTAACCGTTGTCCGATATTAAAAGGTGTTCGTTTGGGATCGCGAATCAAATCTCCTGGTGTTGCCACCCCAATTAGTACAAAAGAAAGTCTTTTTAAATTAGCATTCTGGGCGCGAGCTACATACAAATATCGAATCGCTGCAAAAAAATCATCCGTAAAATCCAAGCTGAGGGTAGTATCAATTTCATCTACAAAAATTACTACGGGTGAAGTCACTTCAACCAATACAACCTCTTGAAAAAATTTGGTCAGCCGTTGTGTAAAACCCAGATGATTTCTTGATTGCCACCACTCCACCACATCAGTATCTAGCATCAGAGCTTCTTCAATAATGCTGAGTAACCCCAGATACCACTGTTCCGCACTTAACTTTACTCCCAACTGAGTCAAATCAATTACTACCGATTGAATATCCTCATCTGCCAACCGCTCCGCAGTCCGCACCATTAAGCTGGACTTACCCATTTGCCGGGAAGTGAGAATGTAGGTGAAAATGCTCTGCCGACATAACTCCAGTAATTCATTATCTGCATGGCGAGGAACATAAATACCACCACCAGCTTGCACAGTTCCGCCTACAGTGTAAATACTTGGGTTAGTCATAGAGATTATCCCGGAAATAGTCAGCGTACAGTTGACAGCGGGTTGTTACTGTCTTACCTGAACTTCGTACTAAACCCGCACCCCGCAATCGCCAAAATACCAATTTATCTTTGCAGGTATTATGACTAATAACTTCCCGTAGACCTTGTATTAATTCCTGTTTATTATGAAGTAGCGATAAGTGATGACGCAGGTGGTCTGCAAAGGCTCCACTCTGGGCTGTAGCATTATTAAACAAATCACTACTAGAAATTTGTCCGCTAGCTAGCAAATACAATGCCCGTCGCACTAAGAAGGGATGTCCACCCAATAATGCCACCAGTTGTTTTTCCTCACTAGGGTTGAGTGGTGAACCATGACGGCGATTGAGGTCAGATACTTGTTTCGGGGTAAAATCTTCTAGTTCAATTACCTCCCCAACATTAAAGGGAGATTGGGTCAAATCTGGTATTAGTTCGTAAGGTTCAGTAGAAGTTACCAGTACTAAATCGAGTTTTTTCCAAATAGGCATCGTCGCACGGCTATTATGCCAGCTACGCAACATTCCAAAAAAATCACTGCGGAAGTCACAGTCAAAGATTTTATCCACCTCATCCATTGCCAATACTAGAGGTTTACCCAATTCTTTCAAAATGTAGCGACTCATGTAGCGGCTACAGGAGCGGTTGTTCCCCAAGCTGGAATTCCAATATTCTTCTAACTTGTCTTCCATTTCCAGTGCATCGGTTAGCCAAAAGCAAAACCGACGGAAGAACAAGTCCGCATCGTTTAAGTCTGCTTGTTCAAATAGTTGAAAATCTAGAAAAGCAAAGTGTTTTCCAGCTTTCGCCGCCGCATTCATGGTACGAATCAATAGCGAACTTTTACCTACTTGCCTTGCTCCTTTAATAACAATGGTTACTCCCCTTCCTGTTTGGCTAATTGTTCGCAATGCCTTATCGTCCGATGGGCGCTCTACATAAAAAGGAGATTCTGCGTCCATTGTTCCGGAAGGTATTTCCAACTGCGCTGGCTGTGCCGATGATAAAGGCAGGGGTAAGGATGATGGTTTGCTGCAAGTGAGTAATTCAGCCTTGGTTTGTGCCTCACTGATGGTTAATTTTTCTCCTGCGATCGCAAGATTTAATTCTGCCAATAATTGTGGTGTATCGTTATCTTCGCTCCAATATGCCCAGTTAATATGGTCTAAATAGGCACTGAGAGGATACTGAAATGGCTGACGGTATGCTAATCGCACGGGAAGAATTACTGGTTTTCCTGACTGCGCTTGAGCAAAGTCATGTGCCATGCGGATTTCCGTTTCCACCATCTCGCTGTGGACGGAATGTTCTGAAAGCAAGACAATCAGAAAATCTGCTTGGCGAATTTCTGCTTCAATTTGTTCTGCCCAACTTGTACCTACAAGGATTTTCTTATCAATAAAAACTTGGTGATGTGGCGATAAATTTTTCTCGATTTGTAAAGCTACTTGCTCATCTGGTTTTACATTGCGTTTGTAGCTAATAAAAATCCGTTTACCTGATTGGAAATTTGGAGAAATAGTATTATCTGGTTTATCTTTTCTGGTTTTTAATACAGGAGTAGAAGATTCTGGAATGTTTTCCAAATCAATTGATGTGCAACCAAATTCAAAGCCATCTTCAATAGTTCTACCAGCCCCCAAGGCATCATAAAATCCGACTGCAAACTTAATGGCGGCTTTATCGTTAATTGCTTTGTTCATCCCAATCACATAATCAATGTGTTGGTGAATGGCTTCTGCTTGCACCTCAGAATAACAGGCATTGAGTACCACACATTCAATTTGGGGAAATAACTTAAATAGTCTTGCTAGAGAAGCAGCACTTACCAACTGCATTTGTCCGGAGTTATTCTCTAGTGCTAAGCCCTCATTACCTGTGCCATGACCAGAAAAATGTACAATTTGCGGCTCATAATCTAACAAAGCACGACGTAAATCCTCAGTTCGTACTGCCAATTTAGGGATAATTTCAAACTCTTCTCGACCTTTCGCACGCTCTAAACCTGCTTCGATTTCGCGCACTTCCTTATCCAAGCGCAGCTTGGAGGTATCTGTCGGATTGGCTGATAAAAGCAGAATTTTTCTCACCATGCGATGAATTAGGAGTTAGGGGTTGGGGTTAGGTTATTTCAGTAATGAAGAAGTATTTTTTTGCACTTCGTATTTCTAAATAAATTTTATTTATCTAAATATTCTATGATATTTCCCCTAATTTCAGTTGTTTAGTTAAGATAAAAATAATTTTTCCAGCTTCACAGAAAAATATCATTTTTTTAAGGTTCTCTATTTGACTGTAAGAAGTGGTACATAATTTGAAACGTAAAAATTATATCAATTGGGTTATTATTGCGACTGAAAAACAGCTTTAATTCTATTTGGGTAGAGGTCATGGCAGAAAAAATCAAAATGCGGGATATGGTTGTGATTCTCCCAGGAATTACAGGTAGTGTTTTGCAGAAGGATGGGAAAGATATTTGGGCTGTTTCGGGTCAAGCTTTCTGGCAGATTTTAAACAGTTTGGGAGATTCAATTCAACAGTTAAAGTTAATCAATGATGACCCGGAAGCGGAAAGTTTGGGAGATGGGATTAAACCAATTAGAATTGCTAGAGATATTCATTTAATTCCCGGATTAGAAAAAGTTGATGGTTATACAAAAACTTCGCGTTTAATTACCGATAATTTTGATGTAATTACCGGTGATATTTATAAGGATGCGGATGATAAAGCAGCTAATTTTTATCACTTTCCCTATGATTGGAGAAGGGATAACCGGGCTAATGCAAGAATATTAAAAAGACTGCTAGATAAAAGATTAAAAACCTGGCGAGAATCTAGCGGAAATCAAGAAGCTAAGGTTATTCTCTTGGCTCATAGTATGGGAGGATTGGTTTCTCGTTACTATTTAGAAGTATTACAAGGATGGCAGGATTGTAAGGCTTTATTTACCTTTGGCACTCCTTACAGGGGTTCGCTTAATTCCGTCAATTCTGTTGCCAATGGATATAAAAAATTATTTCTTGATTTTACAGAAGTCATGCGCTCTTTTACTTCTGTTTATCAATTATTCCCGATTTATGAAGTTGTCAAAATAGGCGATAGTTATCAGAGAGTTGCAGAAGCAGATAATCTTCCTCATATAGATAAACAAAGAGCCGCTGATGCTTTAGCTTTTCACCGGGAAATTGAAGCGGCTGTGAAAATAAATTGGAATAACGAAGATTATAGAAATAACTATAAAACGATTCCCATTATTGGTATACAACAACCAACTTTTCAATCTGCATTATTGGTAGATGGGAAATTAACAATAAGTGAAGATTTACCGGAAAAACTGCAATCTAGACCAGATTTAAGTGACGGTGATGGAACAGTTCCCCAAGTATCTGCTATACCCATAGAATTATCAAATAGTTTGAATAATAATTTCATTGCCGAACAACATGGTTCGTTGCAAAATTCATATCTCATTTTAGAAGATTTGTTAAATCGTTTGGCAACAAGTCAATTTGATTTAGGAGCAGTCAGAGCGCCACAATCGGCTATTAGTCTTTCTCTGGATGACCTTTATTTAACTTCCGAACCCATAAAAATGCGTGCAAAATTAATTGCAACTTCTCCCGGTAGTGGCAAATTAAAGGCAACAATTACATCGGTTTCTGATGAAGCAAATACATTTAATTTTAATTTTGAAGAACGGGAAAAAGAGTGGGTATTGAATGTTGATGATTTGCAAGCGGGATTGTATCGGCTGAAGGTGGAAACGGAAAATTCCGGACAACAATTTCCAACTCCGGTTCATGATGTGTTTGAGGTGGTTGAGCTATAAGGCATGAGAATACTTAAGATAGAGCGAGGTAATACCTTATGAAAAGCTGTAATTTCTGAAAACTGTAATTAAAATAACAATATTCGCGAAGGGAAAGTATTTATGATTAAATTTATAAAATAATATTCTCTATATAAAATATAAAAATTTAATTTTCATCGCATGGTAAAAAAAATCCTGTTACTATCAGCAAGTCCCACAAATACAGCTAAGTTGCGCTTGGACAAGGAAGTACAGGAGATTAAAGCCAGCTTTAAAAGTTCTAAATATAGAGAAGAATTTGAGATAATTTCCCATTTAGCAGTAACTACTGATGATTTGCGTCGTGCTTTATTAGATTATGACCCGCAAATCGTGCATTTTTCCGGGCATGGTATGGGTAAGCAAGGTTTGGCTCTGGAAGATAGTTCTGGAAAAATGAAGCTAGTTAGTACTGATGCTTTAGTAGAATTATTTAAGCTGTTTCCCAACCTTGAATGCGTACTTATGAATGCTTGTTACTCGGAAGTGCAAGCGGAAGCAATTCACCAATACATTGATTATGTAATTGGGATGAAACAGGAAATAGGAGATAAAGCAGCTAGGAAATTTGCAGAAGGTTTTTACGATGCTTTAGGAGCGGGTAGAACTATTGAAGATGGGTTTAAGTTTGGTTGTGTTGCGATTAATTTGGAAGATATACCGGAATCTTCTACTCCAGTATTCAAAAGTAGAAAAGTTAAACCAGAGAATCCCCAAGGTAAACGGATTTTCGTCAGCTATAAAAGAAACGTAGAGCCAGATGAAAAAGTAGCTTTACAAATAGTAGATGCATTATCACCAGAAAACCAAGTTTTTATTGACCAAAAAATTCTTGTAGGTACAACTTGGGCTGAATTAATTGAAGCAGAAATTCGCCAATCTGATTTTTTAATTGTGCTGTTGAGTGAGTATTCAGCCCATAGTGAGATGGTAGAAACTGAAATCCGTATGGCATATGATTTTGCCCAAGTGAATGCAGGTAAGCCTGTGATTTTACCAATCCGATTGGCGTACCGTCAGCAATTTCATTATCCATTAAGTGCTTATTTGAATCATATCAATTGGGCATACTGGGAAAATGATGATGATACTCCTGAATTAATCAATGAGTTGAAGCAAGCTATTTCTAACAGTGAAGTGAATTTCAAGCCGAGGAAGACAGTTGATTTGCTGCCACCTGATGAGATAGCTGATTTATCACATCCTTCTCCTTGTGCACAACCAGAAAATCTAGAAATCCCGGAAGGGACAATGAATCCCAAGTCTGCTTTTTATGTGGAGCGAAAAGCAGATGGCATTGCCTTAAATACGATATCACGGCAAGGGGTAACAATTTCGATTAAGGGACCCCGGCAAGTTGGTAAAAGTTCTTTACTCAATCGCGTTATTAAAACAGCAAGGGATGAAAGCAAGCGGGTAATATTTTTAGATTTTCAACTGCTGGGAAAAGCCGACTTAGAAAACGATGAAATATTTCTACGTCAGTTTTGCTATTGGTTGAGCGAAGAACTAGACATGGAAGACCAAGTAGATACATATTGGCAGAAGAAGATTAGTAATATTCAACGCTGTACCCGCTACATGAGTCGTTACATCTTAAAGGAGTTGGGTAGTCCGTTGGTTTTAGCAATGGATGAGGTGGATAAGGTATTTGATGCACCTTTTCGGAATGATTTTTTTGGCATGTTGCGTAATTGGCATAATAGCCGTGCCATGAGTGATATTTGGAACAATCTAGATTTTGTATTGGTTACTTCCACGGAGCCTTATCAGTTAATTGATGACCTCAACCAATCTCCCTTTAATGTGGGACAGGTGATTGAGTTAGAAGATTTTAGTTTAGAACAGGTAACTGACCTTAACAGTCGTCATTGTTCGCCTTTTCATGAAAATGGTGAAGTCCAAAAACTGATGGAGTTATTAAACGGACATCCCTATTTAACCAGAAAAGCACTATATTTGGTTGCCAGTCAACAAATAACCGCCACAGAATTATTTAATCATGCTGGTAGCTCTAAATGTGCTTTTGGCGATCATCTACGCCGTTTATTGTCGTTATTACATGATAGACAAGAGTTAAAACAAGCTTTACTAGAGGTAGTCCAAGATAATACCTGTGAAGACCAAAAAAGATTTTGGCAATTGCGGGGTGCAGGTTTAATACGCTCCAGTGGCAAGCAAGTAATACCCCGTTGTCAACTCTATGCAGAATACTTTAGGGAGCATTTACATGAATAAAAACAACATTTACTCCCTGGGTGGAACTGTCCAAGCTAGTAAAGGAATTTACATTCGGCGGCAAGCAGATGAGAAGTTGCTGGAGTTGTGTAAGCAAGGAGAATTTTCCTATATTCTGACTTCTCGGCAGATGGGTAAGTCTAGCTTGATGATTAATACTGCATCTGAGTTGAAGCAAGCAGATATCAAGTCAGTGATTATTGACTTGCCGAAAATTGGTACTAATTTGAGTTTAGAACAGTGGTATCTGGGTTTATTGATAGAAATTGAAGAACAATTAAATTTGGATACCGATGTTGAGGAATGGTGGGAAGAAAATCAGAAGTTGGGTGTTACTCAAAGGTTAACTAAGTTTTTTCAACATGTATTGCTGGAGGAAGTCGCATCATCTGTAGTTGTGTTTGTAGATGAAATTGATACTACTCTCAGTTTAGATTTTACCGATGACTTTTTTGCGGCGATTCGATACTTGTATGTAGCTCGCGCTCAGTATGCACAATTTGAGCGGCTTTCCTTTGTGTTGATTGGGGTAGCAACACCGGGGGACTTGATTCGCAATTCGACGAGAACGCCTTTCAATATCGGACAAAGATTAGATGTCACTGATTTTACTCTAGAAGAAGCAATGCCTCTAGCTGAGGGTTTGGGATTGGCAAGTCAGCCAGCAAGGGAATTATTAACAGGGGTACTGGAATGGACTGGCGGACATCCGTATTTAACCCAACGTTTATGTAGTATTATTAGCGAGCAAGGCGAAGATAATTGGTCGAATGCTGCCTTAGAGCAGGTGGTAACTAGTAATTTTTTGGGAGCAATGAGCAAGCAAGATAATAACTTGCAGTTTGTCCGGGATATGCTCACCAGACGCGCACCCAATCAAGAGCAAGTATTAACTGTATACCGAGAAATTAGTTTGGGTAGTCATCCCGTTGTGGATGAAGAAAAGTCAACGATTAAATCACACCTGAAATTATCCGGGGTAGTGCGGCGACAAGATGATGCTTTAGTAGTACGTAACCGCATTTACCAACAAGTTTTTGATGTAGATTGGGTAGAAAATAAATTAGCTCAACAGCGTCCCTACTCCCAGGCTTTGATGGCTTGGTTGAAAACACAAAAAAAAGATGAATCGCGGCTGTTGCGAGGACAAGCTTTGCAAGATGCTTTGGTTTGGGCAAAAGATAAAAGCTTAGGGGATGCGGATTATCAATTTTTAACTGCTAGCCAGGAATTGGACAAGCAAGAAATTCAATTCGCTTTAGCAGAAACGGAGAAAAGAGCAAAGCAGATTGTCTTTGATGCAGAAAAGAAAGCCAAGCGCACCAGTCGTATTGGTTTAGGTATTCTGTCAGCAGCAATTGTCGGGGCGATTGGAGCGGGTTGGTATGCTCAAAAATTAATCTTCAATGCCGAAAAAGCCACTCAACTAGGACAAAAAGCTAATAATGCACTGCAAGTATTTGATATTAACCAAATAGGTGAATTAGTTTCAGCAATGGAGGCTGGGCAAGGTTTACAAAATTTGGTTGGGAAAGGTCGTTTCGTCGAACATTATCCAGTTACCAGTCCCCTTAAAGTTTTAAAGGAGATGCTCTATGATATCAAGGAGCGCAATCGACTCAAAGGGGTTGGGCAACCTATATTTAGCCCCGACAGCAAACGTATTCTCACCATATCTAGAGATAATACCACCCGGATTTGGGATATATCTGGCAAGGAATTAGCTGTTCTCAAAGGGCATACATCCGGTGTCAGCAGCGCCAGATTTAGTGCCGACGGCAAACGTATTCTCACCGCTTCAGAAGACAAAACCGCCCGGATTTGGGATATATCCGGCAAGGAATTAACTGTTCTCAAAGGGCATACATCCGGTGTCAGCAGCGCCAGATTTAGC
>JAHCMI010000005.1 GCA_019192545.1 Rivularia sp. MS3
ACTGATAGGCTTAACATATGAATGCTATAAAACAAACTTTATTACAAAAACTTTACAAAACGTAAAATATACGTTAATGTATAAATATAGGTAAGCAAAAAAGCTTACTGATATATATAAAAAACAAACGCAATTATCTGAACCATGACAACCACATTACAAAGACGCGAAAGCGCTTCGGCGTGGGAGCAGTTCTGTGGGTGGATTACAAGCACCAATAACCGTTTATACATCGGTTGGTTTGGTGTATTGATGATTCCTACCTTGCTATCTGCAATCACCTGTTTCATCATCGCATTCGTAGCAGCACCTCCTGTTGACATCGATGGTATCCGCGAGCCTGTTGCAGGTTCCTTGATTTACGGAAACAACATCATCTCTGGTGCAGTTGTTCCTTCTTCTAACGCTATCGGTTTACACTTCTACCCCATCTGGGAAGCAGCTTCCTTGGATGAGTGGTTGTACAACGGTGGCCCTTACCAATTGGTAGTATTCCACTTCTTAATTGGAGTATTTTGCTACTTAGGTCGTGAGTGGGAACTTTCCTACCGCTTGGGTATGCGTCCTTGGATCTGTGTTGCTTTCTCTGCTCCAGTAGCAGCAGCAACCGCAGTATTCTTGATCTACCCCATCGGACAAGGTTCTTTCTCTGACGGTATGCCTTTAGGTATTTCTGGTACCTTCAACTTCATGTTCGTGTTCCAAGCTGAGCACAACATTTTGATGCACCCCTTCCACCAGTTAGGTGTAGCAGGTGTATTCGGCGGAAGCTTATTCAGTGCTATGCACGGTTCTTTGGTAACTTCCTCTTTGGTACGTGAAACCACCGAAACCGAATCTCAGAACTACGGTTACAAGTTCGGTCAAGAAGAAGAAACTTACAACATCGTAGCTGCACACGGTTACTTTGGTCGTTTAATCTTCCAATACGCTTCCTTCAACAACAGCCGTAGCTTACACTTCTTCTTAGCTGCATGGCCTGTAGTAGGTATCTGGTTTACCTCTTTGGGAATCAGCACAATGGCGTTCAACTTGAACGGTTTCAACTTCAACCAGTCTGTAATCGATTCTAGCGGTAGAGTTGTAAATACCTGGGCTGATGTATTGAACAGAGCTAACTTAGGTATGGAAGTAATGCACGAAAGAAATGCACACAACTTCCCCTTAGACTTGGCTGCGCTCGATTCTGCTCCTGTAGCTGTTAGCGCTCCCGCAATCAACGGTTAATAATTTAATATTCTGGAGACGTAATAAGTTACGTCTCTACATAATAAAAATGCCTTCCGAGCAATCGGGAGGCATTTTTTGCTGGTTATATACAATTAATTTTGCTCAGAGGATGTTTTGAAAACTATAAATTATACTCTAAACTTTTGAGTTTCCCCTAAATTCCCCGCTAAATTGGGGGACTTTCCCCCCCCTTTAAAAGGGGGGGAAGGGGGGATCATCCAAGATTTAAGCTAAAAACTATACTTTTCAAATATCCTCTTAGAGGGATTAAGAGTGAGGTTAAAATAATTTTTAATTATAAATAAATGTAATGCCATTTTTGCGTTTAGAAAATATTAGAAAATCTTTTGGCTCTTTTGTTGCTAACGATAATATCAGCTTTGAAATAGAACCTGGTAAAATTCACGCTATCTTAGGAGAAAATGGTGCTGGGAAAAGCACTTTAATGAATATTGTTAGCGGTGTTTTTCAACCAGATAGCGGTCAAATTTATTTACAGGATAAACCTGTTAAAATTACATCCGCAAATACAGCCATAAAACTTGGTATTGGTACGATTTATCAACATTTTATGCTTGTACCGCAATTAAGCGTTACCGAAAATATTATTCTTGGAATTGATAAAAATTTACGGTTAAATCTTAAACAGAAGCATCAAATAATCGGGGATTTATCCAAATCTTATGGATTAGAAATTAATCCGAAAGCAAAAGTTGAAGATTTACCAGTCGGAGCCCAACAACGAGTTGAAATTCTTAAAATACTTTATCGTCAAGCAAAATTATTGATTCTTGATGAACCAACCGCAGTTTTAACACCCTTAGAAGTTAAATCCTTAATTAAAATTCTGCGTCAACTTGCTGCTGCTGGCAATACGATTATTTTTATCAGCCATAAACTCGAAGAAGTCATGACTCTTTGCAATACAGTCACGGTGTTGCGAAAGGGGAAAGTCGTAGCTAATAGAAAAATTTCAGAAACTACTTCTTCCGAATTAGCTGCATTAATGGTTGGTAGAGAAATAGATTTTCAGTTAAATAAATCTCCCGTGACTCCTGGAAAAGTAGTTTTATCGGTAAATAATTTACAAGTAGCAGACGATAGAGGTGTAACTGCCGTCAATAATATATCTTTTCAACTGCGAGAAGGAGAGATTTTAGGAATTGCTGGGGTAGATGGAAACGGGCAGCGAGAATTAGCCGATGCTTTAGCAAAAATCCGCAATCTCAAAGCCGGGGAAATTAAATTTCATCAAAATTCAAATACAGCCTACATTCCCGAAGACAGGCAAAAAATGGGTTTGATATTGCAGTTTAATATTGCTCAAAACTTAATTTTAAAAGCTTTTAGAAAATTACCGTTTTGTCGGCAGTTTTTATTGCAAACCCAAGCAATCCAAAATCGGGCAACCTCTGCAATCGAAGAATTCGATATTCGGGGTGCGGCAACTGATATAGAAGTCAGTCAGCTTTCCGGAGGCAATCAGCAAAAGGTAGTTTTAGCCAGGGAATTAGCCGATAACCCCGTACTAATTGTAGCCATGCAGCCCACCAGAGGTTTAGATGTCGGAGCTACAGAAACAGTACAGCAGCGGCTATTGCAAGAAAGAACTAGGGGAGCCGCCATTGTATATATTTCTACAGAGTTAGAAGAAGTCATGGCAATTAGCGATCGCATTGCAGTCATGTATGGCGGTGAATTTGTTGGTGTTTTGGATGGGAATACAGCGACTGTAGAGGAAGTTGGTTTGTTGATGGGAGGAGGGGAGACTAGTAATCGTTTTCATTAAAATTGATCGGTGAGGGCAGGGAGGGGGAGAGGGGGAGAGGGGGGGAATTATTTTTCAGCCTTTATGTTATCCCGTCAAAACTTATGAAATGCACTAGTAGTTGAATAAGCCTACATTGCCGGGTAAGGAAGAGGAGTAGCGAAAAAATTATCGGGCAAGGTAGTGAAGGAATTATTATGGAAAAGGTAAATAATTATTGTTGTCTATTAAGCTAGCAGATAACAATCCCGGATATTAGGAGACTGTTCGATGACGGGGATTATGAATGAAAAACAACTGTCGAGAATAGTTTTAAAAGGTTTTAAGTCTATCGTTGAATGCGATATTGAACTCTACAAGATAAATGTTTTAATTGGTGCTAATGGAGCGGGAAAATCCAATTTTATCGGCTTTTTTCGGATGATGCAGCAGTTACTTGAAGAAAATTTACAAGTTTTTGTTAGCCGTCAGGGTAGCCCGGATACAATATTGCACTTTGGACGAAAAACAACGGAGCAGTTAGAGTTTAAGCTATATTTTGGCAATAACGGTTATTTTGCAACCTTAGAAGCAACTCAAGATAATCGTTTGATGTTCGTTAAAGAATCTTTTTGGTGGAATTTAAAGGGTGAATATGAAATAGGTAAAGGTCATTTTGAAACAATGGCTTTTTCCGGTACCGGAACAAGAATTGATAAATACATACTTTCCGTGATGCAGGGATGGCGAGTTTATCATTTTCATGACACTAGCGATACTGCTTATGTAAAACAGCGTCACGGTATTAATGATAATAATTATCTGCGTCCTGATGCACGAAATCTTGCTGCTTTCCTTTATTTACTGCGCGATAATTATTCAGCATCCTATCAGAAAATAGTTAAAACTATTCGGCTTGTTGCACCATTTTTTGGAGACTTTTACCTGCGTCCATCACCACAAAATAACGACTTTATAGAACTCGAATGGTTCGAGCGGGGACAAGATATTCCTTTCAAAGCGCATTTGCTTTCCGATGGTACGCTGCGTTTTATATGTCTGACAACGGTTTTTTTGCAACCAGAAGATTTCCAACCGGAGACAATATTAGTTGATGAGCCAGAACTTGGTCTTCATCCTTATGCTATTACAGTTTTGGCTTCTTTGATAAGAACTGTTTCTAAACAGGTGATTGTTTCTACTCAGTCAGTGGAATTACTCAACGAATTTGATGCTTCAGATGTAATTGTTGTTGACCGCAATCACGGCTGTTCTTCACTTCGTAGATTAGCACCGCAGGAGTTAGAAACATGGCTCGAAGAGTATAGTTTAGGAGAACTTTGGAAGAAAAACCTTATCGGAGGTAGACCTTCAAAATGATTCGAGTTCACGTTTTTGTTGAAGGGCAAACCGAAGAAACTTTTGTCAGAGAACTCCTCTACGAATATTTTATAGATAAAAATATATACCTTAACCCGATTTTAGTCAGAACTAGTAAAACTGCCAAAGGTGGTGTAGTTAGTTACGCAAAAATTAAACCCCAAATCAATCGTAAGTGTTTGGAAGATGCAAAAGCATTTGTTACCACAATGTTTGATATGTACGCTTTACCTAAAGACTTTCCCGGAAGTAGTTCGTTATCAAAAATTAATAATCCTTTAGAGAAAGCAGAATATTTAGAAAGGGAAATGGGTAAAGATATAGGACACAAAAATTTTATTCCAAATTTAATAGTTCATGAATTTGAAGGATTGTTATATAGTAATCCACAAGCTTTTGGTGAGTGGTTTGACGAAAGCGCGGTAAGCATTTTGCAAGCCGAACGAAATGCTTTTTCTTCACCCGAACATATTAACGATAGTCCCCTAACAGCACCATCAAAAAAAATTCGTAATAGTTGTAAGGGATACGATAAACCGCTACATGGTTCGCTACTTGCCATTGATATCGGGTTAGATAAAATACGTCTGGAATGTCAGCATTTTAATGAATGGTTACTGCGGATTGAAAGTATTGTCACAGCGGTTTGAAAAAGTATAGTTTAATAGATTGAATAATAAAACTAACACAATAACGTAGGACTAGACAAAAAAGGTTAACAAGCGGTTATGTAATTCAAACTAATTTTATAAGCAAAACATACGTCTTTTATTACATAAATATAGTACGATTATATTATAATTATGTATATTAATTAATTATGCCTATTGATATTTTCTCAAAACGTCAAAAAAGACTTCGAGGGGAAGTACCTGATATTTATCAATATGATAGTATCCCCAATCCGCTGAGGGTGCAAATTGTTCATATTATGAATGATGCGTTAGGAGATTATAGAGATTCGGAAAATCAAGCAATCTATAAGGCAATTCATGAAGTTTTATGTCGTGAATACGGCAGATTTTATCTTGTGGAGGAAGGCAATTTATTATTTGGAGAATATGGAAAGGATGTCACAAAATTTCTAGTAAATACTAGTAACACAGACGAAGCACTTGATGTCGTGGAATTAAGTTTTCGAGTTATCGATATACATTACAGACAAAAACAAATAAGATATAACGTTCAACCAAAAATTACACCCGATCGAGCAATAGAAGAGTTGAATGCGAGGTTTAAAGAACATGGAGTCGGCTATCAGTATGAATCTGGACAAATTATAAGAGTAGATTCTCAGATTATTCATGATAATGCTGTTAAACCAGCTTTGCACTTACTCAGCTATGTCAGATTTAAAGGTGCAAATGAAGAATTTTTACAAGCGCACGAACACTACAGACATAAACGTTATAAAGAATGTCTCAACGACTGTCTTAAGGCTTTGGAAAGCACGATGAAAACTATTTGCGATAACCAAGGTTGGGCATACGAATCTAGAGATACAGCTAAAAAATTGATTGGTATTTGCTTCAATAATAATCTCATACCAATTTTTTTAGAAACCCAATTATCGTCTCTTAGACAAAACCTTGAAAGTGGTATTCCTACCATCAGAAATAAACTTGGAGGACATGGTCAAGGTTCTGAGCAAATTATAGTACCAGAATATTTTGCATCTTACCAGCTTAATATGACTGCAAGCACAATTTTGCTGTTAGTAGAAGCTGAAAATTCATTCTCTTAAAGATTTTTATATTTTCATCTTCTTTCGAGATAAAGTATTAAGTTTGATAGTCTTTTGCTACTTGAGCAGAATAAAAGTATTGTCCAGTCGTATTTATCTGACATCTTGCACAAGTTGCCGCAAACCCGGTTTCTTTATGATTACATAACTAGATAATAAAATTGCACGATTAGAGGATGTAAGGATGCGCTATAAATCCCTAAATCCCCCGCTAAATTGGGGGAGCCGTTACCCCCCTTTTTAAGGGGGAAGGGGGGATCATCTAAGATTTAAGCTAAAAACTATACTTTTCCGCCCATCCTCTTAGAAACCGGGTTTATTTGAGTTTATCGAGAATGATGTAAAATAATCAACTTTACTCAAATAAAATCCTTGTACATTCGGAAAATAACCAAATACTTATAAACTCACAAAACACACCTATACCTAACGTTCAATTAATCACAATCATTAAAACAAATATGTTTTTAAGTATTTTTAAGTCGAAGAAAGAATAATACCGGACAATATTATATTGATTAAAGTTTGATTTAACTAAAATCATTGATGTTGTTCGTTTGAGTACATTTTAATATGCGTTTATCTACTGTTGTTATTGGTTCTGCGCTACTGTTTTCTATCGGTTTTAGCTTGCCTGCAATATCTCAAGCTCCAGAGCAAATCGAAGAATCGCAACTAAACGGTAATGTTAAGTCTTTGAGATTAGAAATACGAAAATTAAGATTTAATCGCAGATTATGGAGGAAACAAAAAATTACCAACTATCGCTATACTCTCACCAACAGTTGTTTTTGCGTACCAGAAGCTAGAGGCCCTGTTATTATTGAAGTACGTAACGGTAAAACAGTTTCTGTCACTTCTGAAGCTACCGGTGAGAAAGTGAATCCCGATTTTTTCCAAAATTTTGATACAATTCCCGAGCTTTTCAACGTAATTCGGGATGCAATTAATCGCAGAGCGGATCGTTTAGATGTAGAATATGATGCTAAATTTGGTTATCCAACCAATATTAGTATTGACTACAAATTTCAGTTAGCTGATGAAGAACTATTTCTTTCAGTTACGAATTTTGAAGTCATTGAATAAAAAATGACCTCTCGGACAAAAATCAACTCCTATAAATCCTTAATACCAATTCTTTCACCGATAATTGCCATTGCATCGGCTTTATTGGTAGGTGCAATTCTGATTCTAATTGCTGGTGCGAATCCCATCAGGGCATACACGGCACTTTTTCAAGAATCGCTATTTGATTATTTCGGCTTTGGCAATACTTTAACTAGGATGAATCCTTTATTATTTACTAGTTTGGGAGTATTAATAGCCTTAAAAGCCGGACAATTTAACATTGGTGGAGAAGGGCAAATTTATCTCGGTGCTTTGGGAAGTACATTAATTGGTTTGTACGTGCAAGTACCAGCATTTATTCATATACCTTTGGGATTATTGGTAGGATTTTTATTTGGTGCGGTTTGGGGTTGGATTCCGGGTTATTTAAAAGCAATTCGCGGTGTCAATGAAGTAATTACAACTTTGTTGTTGAATTATATTGCGGTTAATTTAATCAGTTATTTGGTGCAGAATCCCCTGAAAGCAGAAAATGCACCCAGCCCTTATTCAGAATTGATTGCAAAATCTGCTCAACTGCCAATGTTACCTGGAGGGTTAGCTCATAGCGGTATTTTTCTTGCTTTATTAGCTGCCGTAATTTTATGGATATTATTGCAGCGTACTCCTTTCGGTTATCAGATAACAGCGGTAGGATTTAATCCGATTGCTTCTGCTTATGCGGGAATTTCTGTTAAAAGTACCGTTATTTTAGTCATGGCTTTGGCTGGTGGATTGGCTGGTTTAGCTGGTAGTTGTGAAGTCATGGGGTTGAAATATCGGTTATTTGAAGAAGTTTCACCCGGTTATGGATTTGATGCGATCGCGATATCTTTTCTCAGTCGTGGTAACGTGTTGGGTGTAGTTTTAGTTTCTTTGTTTTTCGCCGCATTGCGGAGTGGTGCTAACGTCATGCAGCGTAGCGCGGGAGTACCGGTAACGGTAGTGTTGGCAATTCAGGGATTAACGGTATTGTTTATTGCCATTGGTTTAGCATTAGAATCGAAAAATGGTAATAGGGCATAGGGCATGGGGCATTGGGCATGGGGCGTGGGAAGATAGGAATTATATTAGTATTCGTATTGACAAGGAGAGATGGGGAAGAGGGGGAAGTGTGTGGAGAGGGAGAAGAGGGGAAGAAAATTTATAATTGCCAATTCCCAATCCCCAATCCCCAATCCCCCATGCCCCATCCCCAATCCCCAATCCCCAATTACTAATGCCCAATCCCCAATTCCCAATATCTGATTACCTAGCATCCAGTATCCGTTTAGCTATTCCTTTGGCGTTTGCGGCTTTGGGTGGAATGTATTCGGAGCGTGGGGGTATATTAAATATTGCTTTGGAAGGAATGTTATTAACTGGGGCTTTTTCCAGTGCGGTGGCTGCTTTTTACACTGGAAATCCTTGGCTGGGGGTGTTGGCTGCTGTTGTTGCTGGGGGGATGGTGGGTTTACTTCATGCTTTTTTATGCGTGAGTTTAAGGGTTAATCAGTTGGTGTCTGGATTGGCAATTAATTTGGTAGTGGGTGGATTAACATCATTTTTGGCGCGGTTGGTGTTTGATGGTGGTAGCGCTCAAAGATTAGCGGGAATTGAAGCAGTTAGTATTCCCTGGCTGGCAAGTATACCGGTTATCGGCATTTTGTTTGAGCAAGATATTTTTGTATATTCGTTGATAATTTTAATTGCTTTTAGTACATATTTTTTGTTTCATACCAGCCCCGGTTTAAGTTTGCGTGCCATTGGAGAATATCCCCAAGCTGCCGATACTGCGGGAATTTCTGTATCGAAGGTACGTTATTTAGCGGTAATAGCAAGTGGTTGTCTGGCTAGTTTGGGAGGAGCTTATTTAAGTTTGGTACAGATAAAATACTTTGCTGAAGGCATGACATCGGGAAAAGGATTTATTGCTATAGCTGCTTTAATTTTTGGTAGATGGCATCCTGTAGGTACTGGTTTTGCCAGCTTATTATTTGGTGCAACCGAAGCTTTACAGTTAAGAATACAGGCTTTAGGAATAAACGTACCATATCAATTTTTAATTATGCTTCCCTACGTAATTGCATTACTAGCTTTAATTAGTTTAGTTAGAAAATCTTCACCTCCGGCAGCTTTAAAATAAAGGGTTCGTAGTTGCGCTTCAGCGCCCAAGATTTTTGGCGCTGAAGCGCAACTACGAACAATAATTTCTCCCCCATCTCTCCTACCACGGACTACCAATTAAGGTAAAAGATGCCCAATAATAGGGATGGGTGAGTTTTCTGCTTTTCCCGGCTAAAGATGGAATGGGGATATTATTTTTTGATTGCGGTAGCTGCAATATTCCTTTTTCTAATGACATTTGCCCTTTAATCATGGCTATTTGGGTTTGTCTTAAGGCTTCGGCTTTGATTGGTGCTTGTTTCAACTGCTGGTAAAACTGCGTCATTAATCCTAAAGTACCTTCATCGCTGACATACCAAAGGCTACCTAATGCTGATTTTACCCCGGCTTGAACGGCTAATCCAGCAAAACCGAGTTCTGCTTCTTTGTCTCCTAATGCTGTTCGACAAGCACTTAAGGTTAATAATTCTACTGGGGGATTATTCCATCCTAGATTTCTGATTTCATCAAGCTGCAATTTTTCGTTTGACAGTTGAATGTAGGAATTTTTTAGTTTTCCAGGGCGGAATTCTGCATGGGTGGCAAGATGAATGATACCGAAGGGCTGGTTTGAACGTTGGGATTTAAGATTTTCTAAAGTAAAACTATTGTTGAGGAATGCTCTGCCTTTCCACTGTTTGGAAATACTGTTAATTTCTAAAGGTACCGCAGGTAGAGGATTTTGTTCGGTAAATTCTGAAGCTCCCATTGCTAAAACTTGGGCTTGTTTAATGTCAACGTAGTTTGTATTTACAAGGCTGAGACTAGGCATCAAACCCATGCTATATTTTTCTACTAGAAAACTATTACCGTCATTTAATGCTGCTAGTGGTATCGAACGCAATCCTACATCTACAATAAAGCTTAAATTTTGAATTGCTTGAGTTTGCAATTCTGCTTCTATGGGAGCTATCAACCACTGATAAAGTTGTTTTGATGATTCTAAATAAGTTTTGGTGCTGGTTTTTCGCGGATTGGCAACTTCACGCTGAAATTTTCGCGCTACTTTTAATACTTTTGCACGGGTTGCACCGGGTACTTGTTTGCGAATTGGTTTACCTTTTGCAGTCACAATAAGTATTTCTAAAACGTCACTGTCTTTTTTAAGCTTCGTTTCTTTATTGGTGAGTGTTGAGTCAAAACTTGCCGGTACAAACATTGCATATACTAAAGCCGGTTTAATGCCGGTAGCTTTTTCTACAGAATTTAAGATATTATTTGCTGCTACTAATCCTTTTATTGTTGGATCGATTTGTACTCCTAAATAGCTTTTAAATGCATTGGTAAAAGAATCTTCTACTGCACCCATCGTTGTATCAATCTCGATCCGATTATTTATGTTGAATGTTATATCTGATGTTGATAAAAGCGGTGGTTTAGATTCCGGCGGTTTGGGTATCTGCGGGTAATTTTTGGTTTCTAGCTGTTCTAATTTTGTGTCGGGTATTGTTTGAGGTGGGGTATCTGGTTTAATTTGTGGTTGAGTATTTATTATTTGAGGTTGGGTATCGGTATCGGGTTGAGTATCTACTGTAGTTTGAGGAGTTGTATCGGGTTGGGTATCTGGTTTTTTCTTAGGAATATCTACGCTAACTTTAGTCGGTTTGGAAACTGAAATTTTATCGCTAGCAACAATTTTAAAAGCATTTATTTTATCCTTAGCGTCGGCATTGGGAATATATTCTAAACTATCTGCATAAGTAATAATATCTCCTGCTTGTGCTTCGTTTCCATTAATTTTTAATGTTCCTTCTGAAGCAATATCATTGATTGTTAATTTAGTAATATCGTTGTTTTTATCGCTAACTTGAGTGCCGATATCTGCTAAGTCAAATGTAACTGATTGATTTCCTTCAGCAATATTTACAGTAGCGTTCACCTTTATATCAGGAGGATTATTGTTAAAAGAAATGCGGATATTTCCTTGAGTTTCTTTACCGGGATTGGAAAATTCAGTAGTAGGTGAAATAATACTATCACCGGCATTAATTGCACCAGCGGTACCGTTAACGGTGGCATCTCCGACAATAAACGGAACATTTGTGTTAGTTCCATCGTGACGAATTTCTACAGAGCCAGATGAATCTTCCCCGGCTGTAAATATAGTGTTGGGAAAATTGAATTCTATTAACCTTAGCTCTCCTTCAAAGTCTTGTTTAATTTCTTCTGGAAGTTTGAACCATTCGGGTAATTCTAATTCTCGGACAAAATTTTCTTCGATTGTATCCTCAGCAGACGCATACAATCCTCCCCTAACAGTACCATTTTCAGCAATAACTCTGACATCTCCACCTTTACCTACGGGAAAATCTTCTTCATCAAAACTGCTACTATTAACACTTCCAAAAATGATATCTTTACCAGAACTAATATTCACATCGCCAGCAGCAACATTCTTAGCGGAAACATCATCTAGCTCCACAAAAGCCTCAACATCTTCAACATAAATATTGCCGTTTGCGGTTAAATTAATACTTCCAGGCAATGCATTATCGGAAGTCGCAAACAAATCTACTTTTGAAGAAATTTTACCCGCAATAATATCACCTGCTGCTTTTAATTTAATTTCTTTGCCAACAACATTATTGGAAGGTGAAATAGGAAAAGACGAACCATTTACGTCTACAGAAGATTTAATTTCGCTGACAAAAATATCGCCGCCAGAATCGATATCAATTTTACCTGTTGAAATATCATCTGCACTTGCCACAGATACAGAAGCATTAATACCATCTTCTACAACAATTTTCCCTCCGGCTTTTAAGCTGATATCTCCAGAGGAAATTTGAGTAGAATAGTTAGATGATTTTGCAGAAGTAGTAATACCATCTTCTACAACGATCTTCCCTCCGGCTTCAAAATTGATATTTCCGCCAAAAAAGTTTTTATTGTTACGCGATATCGAAGAATTAATTCTTTTTGTGGAAATATTACCTCCTGCCTTCAGATTAATATCACCGCTGAATACATCATCTGTGTCTGGAGTTTCTTCTAAGTAATAAGTAGATATATTATTCGTTGAAATATTTCCAGGGGCACTTATAATTACCCTACCAACTCTTCCTTTAGTTGAGTCAGATCCTGTCAAGATATCACCGTTAACTGTAACATTTGCAGGTGATGTTATTGTAGAATCTGTATTAAAAGATGTATTTTCAAAACCAACAGTAGCAGGAGCATTATTAAAACCAGAAGGATAATTAAAAGTAGGTTCTTCAAGTGAACTAACACCAGCCCTTAAAATTAATGCCTCTTCATTCGCTAAAATTTGAGCATCATTAGAACAAGTTGATTGACATAAATTAGTATCTGAACTAGTAATCTGAATATCACCATTTACGGTAATGCTACCCTTCGACTCAACTTTTAATGCCGCACCCGTATAGTCACCAAAAGTAACATCTTCCTCAGAACTAATAATAGGGTCGTAAAGACTGATAAACTTACCACTATCACCCTGTAAATTCAAAATCGCAAATTTACCGCCACTAGCAAAGTGAGCGTCACCGGAAATTATGCCGTTGCTAACCAAACTTAAATCACCACCGCTGACAAAAGGCGTTTTATCCAAGTGATTCAAGGCTAAAATATCAACGTGGCGATCGCCTCTTAAATAAAAGTCTCCACCGGCAACTGCAATAAATGGATTTGTCTGGCTATCTCTCACCCTTACGGTATCTTTAGCTAATAAAGTCAGGTTTTCTGTAGTTTGCAACTGACTCTCAAAAAAAGTTAGATTTCTATCCGCCGACAGCAAAGCATTTTTAGCATTTAAAGTCTTAACAGTCGCATCACCTTGATTCAAAGTCAAACCCGAGCCTTTTAACTCAACTTCACCGTTACTGTTGCGAATTAATTTTGTAACGCCGCTGTTTCCTCCGGTAAGCATTTCTGGTAAGGAAGCAATCGATATCCCTGGTTGAGGAAGGTTTTTTGCAGCAGATATCGGCTTAATTTCCAAACTTAGCAGATTCCCCGGTTGACTCAACTTCAGCAAATTTTTTCCGGGGATAGCAGATACAATTATATTCCCCGATGCTGCTTCTAAGTTACCCGTACTCGCAACTGTACCACCAAGCAAACTTAAATTACCATTGTTAACCTTGAGGTTTCCGGCATTGATAATTGCTCCCGGCTGATTCATGGCAAAAGCAAAACTAATCGGTTTACCCGTAAGAATCCCATAATCGTTTTTACCAAAAGCATTCAACCAATTATTTCCGAATTCAATACCGCTAGCAGTTGTCACGGTAAAGTCACTAGGTACATTTAAACTGGCATTATTACCAAATACAATTCCCGATGGATTGATTAAAAACAAATTAGAATTACTGCCGCTCACCTGTATCAAACCATTGATAACAGAGGCATTACCGCCGATTACCCGTCCAAAAATATTTTCAATTCCAGGATTACCTATAAAATTCGCAATCTGATTTTGATTTAACCCTAACTCTCGAAAACTATGAAACAGATTTCTGCCATCTTGAGAAAATTGCCCGCCAGTAATATCGAATCGATTCCCATTACTATTAACTATAGTTCCCGCTCCATCTCCTGCGGAAATTACTGACTGCGCTTGTGCATTTTTACTGTTGAATATAAACGCTGTAAAGTTGAAAACTATAGGTAATACCGAGCTTATACTTAACAAAAAACCTGCATTGCCTATACTACAAAGCTTTTCAATAAAATCTGAATTTAAATAATTTTGCGATCGCAGCTTATTCATAACTATAAAATATGACTCAACCCTGACATTATTTTTAACTGGACTAGTAGACTTATTTATCTTGTCATATTAAATATTGAATGGCATCATCTAAACTTCAAAATCTATTTTTTTTTTAAACCTAAAAAAAATGCCTTCTTCTATAGGCTGATAATTCAACTACTAGATAAAAATCAAATGCTATAACGGTAAATATAAATATTATTTTCTATTATTAATTACGTATATGTACTTACAAAAAAGCTTTGAAACCGAATTGATTAACTAGCAAATTTAGACATCAGAATTCTTACTGAAAATAGTTTAAATACAGCCCCATACAGCAAAACAAAATACTTTAAAATCAGATACTTTTTTCATAAATATATTTTTAAACCCTTACCCGGTCAGAATTTGATTTTTTTAATAAAATATGTTTAACCATTCGCTGCCAAGAGTTTAATACCTCTAACCTTTAACCTCTAACCTTTAACCTTTCCCTTTATGTGGAACTTATTAAAAAACAAAATTTGGCAGTGGAGTAGCGTCTTAATCGCCGCTCCTAGCGTGACTCTAATAGTGATGCTGGTGCGGTTGAGTGGACTTTTACAAATATTAGAATTAGCAGCATACGACCAACTTTTTATACTGCAAGACTCAGAGAAAAAAGATGAGCGTATTGTCATCGTAAAAATTGACGAAGAAGCGATAAGAAAATTAGAATACCCGATTCCTGATGATAAGCTAGCTGAAATTTTGCAGAAAATAAAACAACAACAACCCCGTGCGATTGGACTTGATATTTACCGCGATAAACCAGTTGGTAAAGGTTATGATTCCTTAGCTAAAGTATTTGAATCTACACCAAATTTGGTAGGAGTACAAAAAGTAGCTGGAAGTATCGACAGTGCAGCAATTAATCCACCCCCAGTATTAAAAAAACTTGATAGAGTCGGAGCAAATGATTTTCCTTTGGATGCAGATGGTAAAATCCGTCGCAGCTTGTTTTACTTAGCAGATAAAGATGGCAACCAAATATTCAGCTTTTCATTCAAACTGGCTTATCTTTATTTGAATGCGATGAATATCAATGTTGGATTAGCTCCCCCAGACAATCAGTTAATCCAAGTTGGTGAAGTTGTATTTACACCTTTTGCCAGCAATGATGGTGGTTATGTTCGTACTCCAGATGATGGGTATCAGGTTTTATTAAACTATCGCGGCGATATCGAAAAATTCAACAGCGTATCTGTAATAGATGTTTTAGAGAATCGGGTTCCCGAAGACTTGATGAAAAATCGGATTGTGCTTATCGGTGCTACTGCTTCCAGCTTAAAAGATTTATTTTATACACCGTATAGCGCTAGTTTTTTTCGGAATATTCGCCGAATGGCAGGAATTACCGTTCATGCTAACGCTATTAGTCAAATATTAGATGCTCAATTGAGCAATCGTCCTTTGATAAAAACTTGGAACGAGCAGTTTGAATGGTTGTGGACTTTTAGCTGGTCTTTACTCGGAGCTATTTTAATATGGCTGTTGCGTTCGAGCAAGCGTAAGATAGTACCTCCTGCAACTCTTGTGTTAGCTGGTTTTTGTCTGCTCGGTATTAGCTATCTGGCTTTCCTCTATGGCTGGTGGATTCCTGTTGTTACGCCGATGTTGGGATTAGTCGGCTCTGCGGTTGGTGTTACTGCTTTTCTGGCTCAAAGTGCTAATAAAATTCGTAAAACTTTTGGACGCTATTTGAATGATGAAGTAGTAGCTAATTTACTTGAAAGTCCCGAAGGTTTGAAATTAGGAGGTCAGCGTCGCAATATTACGATTTTTACTTCTGATTTACGTGGATTCACTGCAACTTCAGAGCGATTGCCAGCGGAAGAAGTAATCAAAATTATTAATTTGTATTTGGGATATATGGCGGATGTGATTACCGAATACCAAGGAACAATCGATGAATTTATGGGAGATGGTATTTTGGTACTGTTTGGGGCACCTACAGCCAGGGAAGATGATGCCACCAGGGCGATCGCCTGTGCTGTCGCGATGCAGCAAGCAATGGAACCAGTCAATCAAAAAATGAAAGAAATGGGATTGCCTGAATTAGAAATGGGCATTGGTATAAATACTGGGGAAGTTGTAGTCGGGAATATTGGTTCGGAGAAACGTACTAAGTATGGAATTGTTGGTAAACAAGTTAATCTAACTTATCGAATTGAATCTTATACAGTCGGCGGACAAATTTTTATTTCTGAATCAACTTTAAAACAAGCCGAGCCGATTGTAAAAGTGATTGGAGAGCGGCAAGTTAAACCAAAAGGAGTGCAGCAACCGATAACCATTTATGAAGTTGGCGGTATTGCTGGAGATTACAATCTTTATTTAAAGCAAGAAGAAGAAGTATTTTTTAGTTTGTCACAACCAATTATGTTTGAGTATGCGGTTTTAGATGGCAAAGATATTAGCGATACTCTTCAATTAGCTCAGTTGATTGAACTTTCAGAAAAATCTGTTTTAGTTAGGATTAAATCAAAGGAGACAGTTGCAATTCCCCAGCCGTTAACCAACATAAAATTAAATCTGTTGATTTCGATTAATAATGCAGATAAGAGCGGAGATATTTACGCAAAAGTTTTAGAAAAGACAGCAAGCGAAAACAGCTTTTATATTCGTTTTACCAATAAACCTCCGGAGGTTGAAGCTTATTTAAATTCAATTTATGAGTCGTTGAAACAATGATGCTGCATTTCGCAACTACATGAGCTACTGTTCTACGGGCACCCCTCTCCTTACTAAGGAGAGGGGAAGGGGTGAGGTTTCGAGTGTATTCTACTGAACCGAAAACTGCTATATGCCAATTGAAAATAAGCTATCTTTACTCAATTATAAATAATTCTTTAAATAAAATAAATAAAATTCATCCCGATTTGCTAAACAGCAGTGTTATAAAAAAAAGGTGAAGAAATTTTCATTTGATTTAAAACATTTTAATCAGTTTAATCATAAAAGCGAGGACAAAACCATGCAAGCAACTAAAATTAGACTATCTATTTTAGTCGGCGTATCCATGCTATTTTTAATGCCAAGTGTAGCTAATGCTCAAAACAATTCAGCCGAGGAATCTATTACTTCTCAATCTTCATCAACAAGTTACTTGGAATGTAGAAACACTAGATATTGTAGTGTATAAAAAATAAGGAACGACTTTAAAATACTTTTCAGATTTATAAGTTGACAGTTTGCTAATCATCCCCAATTAATTTGCTTGCGGGATGATTTTTTTATGGTTAAAGCCATGTGTCACGAATTACGAATTATACTCACCGTTACTCTACCGTGCAACCACGGAGCCTGCGGCGTGTGGCGTTCCCCGGTGCATGTTAGTTTATCTCTAAAACTGGGAACTTTATAAATATTACCCTGCTAGTTTCACAAGTTAGCCAAAGAGTTTTGAGAGAATATAAATGCGCGCTTACTTCATGTGGGGCTTTGCCCATCGCTACCATATACTATTATCCTTATCACTTCCCCTTTCACTTTTACCAGTTTCAGAAGTTGCAGCACAGTTAATACCAGATAATACTTTAGGTAAAGAAAATTCTATAGTTAACTCTACTAAGCTACATCAAAATATTGATGGTGGTGCGATTCGCGGCTCTAATTTATTTCATAGCTTTACAGAATTTAATATTAGTAACGACAAAAGCGTTAATTTTAGCAATCCTGGCGCTATTCAAAATATATTAACTCGCGTTACCGGAAAAAATCCCTCACAAATTTTTGGTACTTTAAAAGTATCGGGTAATGCTAACTTATTTTTAATTAATCCGAACGGAATTGTTTTTGGTGAGAATGCCAAATTAGATATTGGTGGTTCATTTGTTGGCTCAACAGCGGATAACCTTAAATTTGCTGACGGTAGTGAATTTAATTTAGTTAACCCTTCAGTCAATCCAATTCTGACTATTAGCGCTCCTTTGGGTTTGCAATATGGAAGTAATCCTGGAAATATTCAAGTGCGAGGAACAGCAGTATCAAAACTGCAAGTACCAGATAGTAAGTCTTTAACCTTAATTGCCGGAAATATCAAACTTGATGGCGGCAAACTAGACGCACCAGCAGGGGGAATCGGCTTATTAGCAGTCAAAAACGGTGAAGTATCTTTAGTCAATCGCGACGGACAAATAAAATTAGAAGTTGGTAAAGGAATCGGATACGGTAATGTAGAGCTTCTAAATGCGGCTAATGTTAACGCGAGTGGAAGCAGTGGAGGTTTTATTCAGATGCAAGGTAGAAATATAACCCTCAAAGATGAAGCGGAAATTTCTACAAATACAAAGGGAAACACTGCTGGAGAACAATTAAAGATTGCAGCAACAGAGCTATTGCAAATAAGTCAAAGCTACTTGATTGTAGAGGTGGAAAAGCAAGCATCTGGAAATGGTGGCGATTTAATTGTTGATAGCAAACGCTTGATAGTTAACGATCAAAGTGTAATATCGAGCAGCACCAATGGTTTGGGTAATGCTGGTGCCTTGAAAATTAAAGCTGAAGATATTCAGATAATTGGTAAAAGCCGTTTGTTTGCCATAGTTACGCAAGAAGCAACGGGTAATGGTGGTGATTTAACTATTGAAACAGCTAACTTGAAAGTAGACGGTGAAGGGCAAATCGCCGCTACAACTTTCGGCAAGGGAACTGCTGGCAATATGGAGATTAAAGCCAATTTAGTCGAATTAATCGGTGTTGGCGCGGGTGATACACCTTTTAAAAGCGGTTTGTTTGCCAGCGCTGTTGTAAAAGACGGGCAAGGAGGGAATTTAAGCGTAACAAGTAATCGGTTAATTATCCGCAACGGAGCAACTATCAATGCGAGTAATTTTTTCAGCAACGATCCAGAAAATCTTCAGGGTGGAGCAGGTACTGGTGCGGCAGGAAATATTAATATCAATTCCCCATTTATTCGGCTAGAAAATGAAGGTATCATTACAGCAAATGCAAATGCTGGGGACAAGGGCAATATCAATATTCAGTCTCAAAATTTACAGCTACGAAAACAAAGTGTAATTTCTACTAATGCTAAAAACAATGCCAATGGCGGCAACATTAACATTAACACCAATACCTTATTGGCTTTAGAAAATAGCGATATCACCGCTAACTCTGAAGGTAGCTTTGGCGGTAAAGTCGCTATTGATGCAGAAGGTATTTTAGGTACTCAATTTCAACCGCAACTTACTCCACAAAGCGATATCACTGCAACTTCTTCTCTGGGTGCTTCTTTTAATGGTGTGGTAGACATTAACACCATAGCGGTAAACCCCATTTCTGGATTAGTAGAATTACCCGAAACTCTCGCCGATTCTAGCCAAAACGTCGAAGCTGGATGTGCTGCTTCCGCCAAAAATAATTTTATCGTTAGAGGAAAGGGTGGTTTACCACAAAACCCCGGCGACTTATTTAATGGAAATGCAACACATACGGAATTAAATGATTTAATCCCCACACAAAATTTAACTTTTAATATTAATTCTGAAAATAGCTTATTAAATGTTGAGAATACAGATAAACCTAAAACTCAAAAACAAATTATAGAAGCTACTGGATGGATAGTTAATGCCAAGGGTGAGGTGATGTTAGTTGCACAAGTTCCTCATGCCCATCAAAAGTATTCCGAAATTAGTTCAGCATCTTGCAAAGATTTTTATTCGTGAACTAATTGTCATTTAAAGTTTATGTTCTTATCAGTTGACACAAATAGCCGCTTGGACTTTAAACCTTAATCATTGAAAGTTTGAGATTAAGTTTGGGAATATTAAATACAGAAGGTAGTGCAATTGAAGCAATACCTCCTAACCATCAAACTGCAAAGACAAACGGGCAAATAATATTAATTTAGAAGAGCTTTGCCAATGACTTGGATTAAAAAAAAATTATATCTGGCTGCAATACCCCTATCTATTGGGCTGTCTATAGCTTCGGCTGTTTCAGTACGAGCAAATTCTTTGACTGAATTTAGAGTTACGTCAAAAAATCGTACATTAATTAGTCAGAGCTTCACCCCCCCAGATAGAGGAACACCTCCTGCAACTGCTGGAGCCGCAACTCGCGGTGGCTGCGATGCAAAACAAAATCTTGTAACTCCTTTAATGCCTAAAGAAAAATTAACATTAACTTTTGACGAAAGACCTACATTTTACTGGCATACATCTAAATCCAATACCGAAGCTGAATTTTTGTTATTGGATGAAAATGATGATTTAGTTTATGAAGCTAATGTCAATCTTCCCAAAAAACCAGGAATATTTGCATTTACCCTTCCTCCGGAAGCTCCCGGTTTAAAGACTAACAAGCAGTATCACTGGTATCTTTCGGTTTACTGTAGCTCTGAATTTACAGACGATACTATAACAGTTGAAGGTTGGGTTGAAAGGACTAAACCTAATTTAGCTACCTGGATAAAGTTAAATAAATCAGCACCAAAACACCGTTCTAAAATTTATGCAGATGCTAGTATTTGGCACGAAGCTATTACTAACGTAGCGCAACAACGCTGTATTGCTCCCTATGATTCTAAATTGGTACTTTATTGGAATCAATTATTGACTTCAGTGGGTTTAAAAGAGCTTATTTCAGAATCTCTGACTAATGTATGCAAAGTTGAGAATTATGATACAAAATAAAATCTAATCACTTTTCGTCGTCTGCATTTTACAGCAAAATAATTTAAATACCGGTTTATGACATTACTCTCTCGACTTTAAAATCGAGAGAGTTATAATTCAATATTTTAAGCAATTATTTGAAAATAGCAAAATACTTATATTTACAATATTTTTATTTTCAACTCAACGATAAATAAATCAGTCATAATAAACCAATTTATGTTAGTTAAAAAAAGTTAAAAGTTGTTATTTTTTTCAACTTATACTTTTGTTATCCTTTCCCTAATTATTATTTTCAACATCAACTTAGTTAAATAATTTAAATTCATCGAAATATACAGCATTTGTTAAAAAAAAATCATCGCAATCATTGATTAAAACTGATGACAAAACTACTATTTTTAGGTTCTGGTTGTGCTTTCACTGTTGGTACGGATAACTATCAATCAAATATGCTTTTAATTGGCGATAACAGAAAAAAGCTATTAATTGATTGTGGTTCAGATATTAGATATTCTTTGTATCGGGAAAATTTATCTTATCTCGATATTACCGATATTTATATTAGTCATATTCATGCCGATCATATTGGTGGACTTGAATATATCGGTTTTAGTTCAAAATTTAATCCAGGATGCGAAAAGCCAAGACTGTATACAGATAAAGAAATAATGGATAACCTCTGGAATCACTCACTATCTGGAGGAATGAAATATATAGAAAATAGAATAGCTACTTTAGAAGATTTTTTTCAACCTGTAAAAATAGATGAAGATAAAGTTTTTTTCTGGAACAATATACAATTTCAATCTATTAAAGTCATTCATGTAAATTCTGGTTCTGTTGTCATACCTAGCTACGGTTTATTTTTTGCAATTAATGGATTTAAAGTATTTATAACAACAGATACACAAATGCATTGGAATTCTTTGGGAAAATATTATCTACAGGCAGATATAATTTTTCAAGATTGCGAAACTGCAAAATTTCCTAGCGGAGTTCATGCTCATTACCAAGAGTTATTAAAATTACCGGTATCTGTTAAAAACAAAATGTGGCTTTACCACTATCAACCAGGTAAACTACCAAATGCGAAAAGAGATGGTTTTTGTGGTTTTGTAGAAAGAGGACAAGAATTCGATTTATCACCATCAATATTGACCAAAAATAACTTGTCAACAATTAATTAAAATTTTGTTTAATTGCAATAAACTTATCAATGCAGCAAAATAAACAATAGTTAATAAATAGCGTGCAATCAAACTAAATCATCTGAAATTATTCATCTATAAGTTCCCATCGCATCTACCATGATATTTAATTTTTTCATTTTTATCAGATATTGTTATTTAAAATTTAAAACCTTTCTAAAAACAAAAAATATCTCTATTGAGATTAAAGGATTATTAGCGTTTTTAGTTAGTATCACTATATTTAACAATAGCTTTTATACAAACTTATTTTTATCGAGTGCGGTTGCATCTACCCCGAAGTATAGCTACCCACACAAATACGCTAAATATGACGATACATTGCTAGTATCCAACGATATTGCTGATTCCGTAGACTTCTTAACACAAGCCGGTAAAAAACATTATCAAAACCAACAGTTTAATCAGGCAATTGCAAAATGGCAGCAGGCACGTAAAATACTGATTGCTAAAGGTGATACTGTTAATGAAGCGATAGTACTCGGCAACTTAACGCAAGCATACCAAAAATTAGGAAAACTCACAGACGCAAAAAAGGCGATCGCTAAAAGTATTGAGCTTCTATCTTCTCATCAAAAACAGCATCAAAACCTTTTAGCTAGTACGTTGAATATTCAAGGAAGTTTGTTGTTTTCCGAAGGTAAATCGGAAGATGCTTTAATTATTTGGCAGCGTGCGAAAAATATATATGAAAAAGCAGGAGATAAAAACGGATTAATTCGCTGTTTGCTCAATCAAACTCAAGCTTATACTCAATTAGGAATGCATAATCGGGCGCTAAAGACTTTAGAAGAAGTGAATCAAAACCTAAAACTGCAACCGGATTCTGCTTTAAAAATTGTTAGTTTACTCCAGAAGGGAGATGCTTTGAGACTAACAGGAAACCTTGAGGATTCCAAAAAAACCCTACAGCAAAGTTTAGCTATCGCTCAAAAACTTAATTCCGATAATATAGACAAAATTCTTTTGGCTTTAGGTAATACTTCTCATTTTGAACAAAAAACTGAGGAAGCTTTGAAATATTACCAGCAAGCCATCGATAAATCAAAATCCCCTGGGATAAAACTTCAAGCACAATTGAATAAATTACGGCTTTTAATTGATACTCAAAAATTATCAAAAGCTAAAGTATTAGCAACGCAAATACAGCCTGAGTTGAAAAGTATTCCGCTTAGTAGAACATCAGTATATGCATTAGTCAACTACGTGCAAAGTATTGAAGATTTGAATGGTAACAAAATATTCAACAACCAAAAAACTACAAATAATATAGCGCTAAAACTGAAGACAGCAGCTCGGCAAGCCGAAATATTAGGAGACGAAAGAGCGCAATCTTACGCCCTTGGTTACTTAGGACATATTTACGAACAAACTCAGCAGTTAAAATCAGCAAAAACGTTAACCCAAAAAGCACTAATCCTAGCACAAACAAGTAATGCTCCCGACGTTGCTTATCGCTGGCAATGGCAATTAGGAAGATTATTAAAAAAGCAAAAAAACTTTGTAGAAGCAATTTCGGCATATGATGGCGCTGTTGTAACTCTCGATTCAATTCGGAATGAATTAGTTGCCAGCAATCTCGATATTCAATTTTCTTTTCGTGAAAGCGTTGAACCTGTTTATCGAGAATTTGTTAGTTTATTATTAACTCCTCAAATGGGAGAGACTAGTCAAGAAAACCTTAAAAAAGCACGTCAAGTAATTGAATCTCTACAGCTAGCAGAGCTAGATAACTTCTTTAACGAGCCTTGTTTGAAAGCGAATCCGACTCAAGTGGATCGAATTGATACCCAAGCGGCAGTTATTTATCCAATTATTTTAGAAAATCGTCTAGAAACAATTGTTTCCTTACCCAAGCAACCTCTACGACACTATACTACTGCGATTTCCCAAAATGAACTAGAAAAAATGGTGCAAAAAATGCGCCGTGCTATCAGACGTAAATTTCTTAAAAAACAACACTTTGCTATCTGTCAGGAACTTTATAATCTACTTGTTAAACCATTAGAAGCAGATTTAGCAGCATCGGAAATCAAAACTTTAACATTTGTTCTAGATGGTTCGTTAAAAAACGTGCCGGTAGCTGCTTTACACGATGGAAAGCAATATTTAATCGAAAAATACAGTCTTGCATTAGCTCCGGGAATGCAACTTTTAGATCCTCAACCTTTGGCAAGTCAAAAAATGCAAGTATTAATCGGAGCTTTGAGCGAAGGAAGGCAAGGTTTTGTACCTTTACCTGGCGTTAAAAGCGAAGTTGAAAAGATTGATACTGAAATATCCACTCAATTACTCCTAAATCAAAACTTTACTAGCCAAGCTTTGCAAAAACAAATTAGTAAAACTCCTTTTCCCGTAGTACATTTAGCAACCCATGGTGAATTTAGTTCTAAAGCAGAAGACACATTTGTTCTCACTTGGGATAACCGTTTAAATGTAAAAGAGTTAGGCAATATTCTCCAAAGCAGAGAACAAACTACTAGTAATCCCATAGAATTATTAGTTTTAAGCGCTTGTAAAACTGCTAGCGGTGACAAACGCGCTCCTTTGGGCTTAGCAGGTGTAGCAGTGCGCTCCGGGGCACGCAGCACCATCGCCAGTTTATGGGCAGTGGATGATGAGGCAACTTCTTTGATGATGGTAGATTTTTACGAACAAATAAATCAGTCTGGAGTCACAAAAGCAGAAGCTTTACGCAAGGCTCAAATCCAAATTCTGCAACAATCTAAGTTTAAGCACCCCTATTACTGGGCTGCTTTTGTTCTAGTTGGTAATTGGCTGTAATTCAATCTGGGCATGGGGGATTGGTAATTCATAATTGCTAATTGAATCAGCTTGATATATCAAAGTTCGCTGTTAACAGTAATTTGATTTGGGCTAATTATATTGGTTATTAGTTATGGTTTGATAATTATGCAAAAAGCCGAAACTTTAGCTCAATTAATTTGTCGTACTGTATTAGAATTTGAACAAAGGCAAGCAAGTTTACAGCAAGATAAACTTCGAGAAAATACTTCAATATCGGCTATCATTAATACATCAAATCAAACTATATCTAAAAATCAATCGGCATGATTGATAATTTTATTAGTATGATTCATCACTTATATAAGTATGATTTTGGTTTTAAGTTAAATTTATAGTTATTGTTTAATACTTACAAAAAATATGATAATTAATAAACCCGGTTTTTTCAAAAAGCTGGGTTTTTACTATACATACCTGTCTGGAGTATTGAAAAAATCCCATTATCTATTCCCAACCCCCAAACTTTTTGACTTGATAGCCAACACATTAGAGAACGCATGTGCCATAAGTCTTTTCCGGGCCAGAAGGTTGCACCTTTACCGTAATCGTTGCTAGCGCATAACTCTTCGATTTCAGTTTTGAACTTATCGTTGGAGTTGTGAACTAAAACGTGAACGGGTTCAGCACCTAACTCCATCAAGAAGCTGGTCATACCGTATACTAAATCTGGGTCGCCGTAGATAGCAAAGCGCTTACCATGTAACCAAGCGTGAGAGTCAGTCATAGCGTCAACTGCACGTCCGCGCTCTTCCTCTAACTCTTGAGGAATGGGCTTACCGGTTAATTCGCTGAGCTTCATCAAGAACTCATCAGTTCCGCGAATACCCCAAGGGCGAACAACTTCTGTCTTTTGCTTCCACTCTTTCTCGATATATTCGCGAGTCTTAGGAGTAGAGTGTGCTTGCAAGCAAAGTGTAGCTTCAGCGTTGCAAGAATCAGCAGCATCTTCCAATTTTGTACCTTTGGGGTACATATTGAACTTACCATCGTTGGGAGCATCAACATAATCGGAGTTGTCAGCCAACAAGGTATAGTCAATATCCATCAACTTAGCAATACGCTTAACTTCGCGTAAGTTGCCTACGTAGGTATCAAAACCAGGAATGATATTGATTTTGCCATTGGTTTTATCTTTCTTCTTACCTTGAGTAAGGTTAGAAAGAATACCTTTCATCATATTATCGTAGCCGGTAATATGAGAGCCTACGAAGCTAGGAGTGTGAGCGAAAGGTACGGGTAAATCTTCAGGAATGCCACCTTCGTTTTTAGCATTACCGATAAATGAACCCAAGTCATCACCGATTACCTCAGCCATACAGGTAGTGGAAACGGCAATCATTTTAGGATTGTATAGCTTGTAAGCATTAGTCAAGCCATCAATCATGTTCTTCAAACCACCGAATACCGCAGCATCTTCAGTCATTGAAGAAGAAACAGCAGAGAAAGGCTCTTTGAAGTGACGGGTTAAGTGGGTACGGAAGTACGCTACACAACCTTGGCTGCCTTGGACGAAAGGTAGAGTTCCTTCAAAACCAGCAGCAGCGTAGATAGCTCCTAAAGGCTGACAACCTTTTGCTGGGTTAACGGTTAAAGCTTCGCGTGCAAAGTTCTTTTCACGATATTCCCAAGACTTAGTCCATTCAGCAACTTTCTTAACTTCTTCGGGATCGTGTCCGCCTTCAAACTTTTTCTTGCCTTCAAAAAGTTCTTGATATTCCGGATTGTGGAATAAATCAACGTGGTCTTTAATTTTGTCTGGATTCTGTGGCATTGTGTGTTCTCCAAGCTTGCTGGTAAATAAAATTTAGTGGTTTGATTGTGAGGATAGGGAATAAGAACAGATTTTCCTATTCCCTGTATCCTTAATCCCTAAGCAGCTGCTTTAGCTTTTGCAGCTTGAGTAGTAGCAGCAGGTTCTTCATTCTTCCAAGGGGTTCCAATCAATTTCCAGGAAGGATTGTTAATTGCTAGATCCATGTCACGAGCGAAGATAGCAAAGCCATCATAACCGTGATAGGGTCCGGAGTAATCCTTTTTATGCTTTTAAATAAATCAATATGAAATGTTTTTTACAAACATTATTAATCTTAAGCATTGTTCATTGATGACATATTATATTTACAATTTCGTTTAGTTTAATTATAACTATGCATGTCCGGGATTAAAGATTACGAATATTGATTTAAAGTTTAATTTTTATATATGAAAGAAAATATCTTATCAGAATTAGATAAAGTAAATCAGCGGCTCAAAGCAGCAAAGACAAAGGTAACAATTAGAGAATCAAATGGAAGCCTCCAGTTACGGGCTACTTTGCCAATTAAAACAGGAGATAAAGATATCAGGGGAACGGGAAGAAAGCAATATAACCTTAGTTTAAATATTCCGGCTAATTTAAATGGTTTAAGAACAGCCGAAGAAGAAGCGCAAGAGTTAGGAAAACTAATTGCTCGTAAAACTTTTGTATGGAATGATAAATATTTAGGAAATCAAGCAGCTAAAAAAGATTTGCAAACTATTGGTGAGCTACTGACAAAATTTGAATCAGAATATTTCAAAACCCATAAGCGCACTACTAAAAGCGAACATACATTTTATTATTATTTTACTAGAACCAAGCGATATACTAATCCTCAAGACTTGGCGATCGCTGCTAATCTGATAAAAGCAATAGAAAAAATCGATAAAGATTGGGCCAGATATAATGCAGCCAGAGCAATATCTGCATTTTGTCAAACTTTTAAGATCGAAATTGATTTGTCGAAATATTCCAAAATGCCGGAACATAATTCCCGCAAAATACCTATCGACGCAGAGATACTTGCAGGATTTATCAAATTTGTAGATTATTTAGATAATAGAGGTAAACAAGTTAATCAAAATGTAAAAGATAGCTGGCAATTATGGCGCTGGGTATATGGAATGCTTGCAGTGTATGGTTTGCGTCCCCGAGAATTGTTTATCAATCCTAATATTGACTGGTGGTTGAGCGAACAAAATGCAGATATGACTTGGAAAGTAGATAAAGATTGCAAAACCGGAGAAAGAGAAGCATTACCTTTATATCAACAGTGGATTGCAGATTTTGATTTAAGAAATCCTCAATATTCACAAATGCTCGTAGAGGCAGTTAACAAAAAAGATAAAAATGATCATGCACAGATAACTGCTCTAACGCAAAGAATTAGCTGGTGGTTTCGTAAAATTGGATTAGACTTTAAACCCTACGATTTACGTCATGCTTGGGCTATTCGAGCGCATATTTTAGGGGTTCCCATCAAAGCAGCAGCAGATAATTTAGGTCACAGCGTACAGGTGCATACTCAAACTTATCAGCGTTGGTTTTCCCTGGATATGCGGAAGTTAGCGATTGATACGGCTTTGAATAAAAAGAGTGAGTATGAAGTGTTTAAGGAAGAGAATCAAAGATTGAGATTAGAGGTTGAGAAGTTGAGAATGGAGAAGGTTTATAGATATTGATGTGGAATTACATCTCATTTTTAGGGTGCGTTGTCGCTTCAGCGCAACGCACCTTACTTTCTAAATCTAATTATATTGTTTAATCTCTAGAATAGAATAATTACGGATTCTGCAAAAAATATGAATTGAGTTTTAATTGCTTATACTCTTTATTTTGCAATTTTTTTATGTTAACGCTTGTATCCTTTGGCT
Source organism: Rivularia sp. MS3 (assembly GCA_019192545.1). Lineage (GTDB taxonomy): Bacteria > Cyanobacteriota > Cyanobacteriia > Cyanobacteriales > Nostocaceae > Rivularia. The sequence goes on from JAHCMI010000005.1 coordinate 28,421, forward strand.
TTACCACAACGCACCCACCCACCTACCTATGCTATGAATCTTGAAAATGGTGCGTTGCACTCCGTGACAACACACCCTACATTAACTATATATCCCAAGTGTCGTTAGGTACTGGAATATTCCCATCACTGCTCCAATTTGGTGGATAAATCTCTTCCTTAATCAAACGATGAATGCTCGAAAAAGACCATTCTTGAGGTATTTTACAAAGTTGATGTTTTACGGGATTGTAATGTATATAATCGCAGTGATTCGCAAAGTCTACTTCATCTATGATTAAATGCTCCCAAAAACGACGTTGCCATAAATTAGCTTCTCTCCGTTTTTTTCTGGAACGAGATACATTAATATTGATTCCTAGCTGACTTCCATAATATTTAGTTACGAAGCGTTTAATTAAAAGCATCCTTATTGAAAAATTACTATCATCTATTGGTAAAGTTAATAGACAGTGAAAATGTTCGGGTAGCAAAATAAAAGCATCTACATAGAAAGGAAATTTTTTCGGACATGGGTAAAAGCGTGACGTAAAGCATAACGCTCTATATCCGTACAAAGGCAGGGATATCTTTTGTATGTAACTTGGGTGATAAAGTAGGTTGCACCGGTAATATATGGTCTGCGATAATTGGGCATTGTAAAAATAATATTTGTTATCGTTTATTTTTAGGATGCCCATATGAATTTAATGGATTGGATTGTATTTGATTGGTTTGCAAAACTTTTATAATTCATCCGGTACGTTATACGTTCGCGAAAACTATAAAATATTTTTATGCATCACTTATAAAAGTTCTATGTAGGGTGTTGTTGTCACGGAGTGCAACGCACCTTATCCAAAATTAATAATATAATGCGGTGCGTTGCGCGTTCGCGACAACGCACCCTACAAAATGAACGTTAAATCTAAATTCTTTTAACCTTTTTTTCAACATCGAAGCATTACGTTACGCTGCATGAAATACAGCAAATGTGTCTACTTACGGCGTATTGACTCCAAAAGCGATTGATGGGTAAATGAACTCGTGTAATGCAGAACACTAAAAAAGGGATTTGATTATGGAACTCGTTCAACAATTAGTAAGTAATCTTGGCGTGCAGGAAGATCAAGCAAAAGGTGGTGCTGGTTTAATATTAAAGCTTGCTCAAGATAAACTTGGTGGTGGAGAATTCGCTCAAGTTGCATCTGCGATTCCGGGTTCTGATGTACTTTTAGGTTCTGCACCTTCACAAGATGCTGGCGGTGGAATGATGGGAGCTTTGGGCGGCATGGCTGCTGGTATGATGGGCGGCGGGCAGGGTGCTGCTTTAGGAAGTTTAATGAGTCTTGCTGGTGGTTTCCAAAAGTTAGGAATGAGTGGAGATATGGTAACTAAGTTCTTTCCTGTAATTCTTAATTTTGTGCAGCAGAAGGGTGGAGCAGATGTAGCTGGTATTTTATCTAAAGCTCTACAGTAATTATATTTTTTGCGGTTTTTTCATCTTTTGGTTGTCTAATTCTCTTTATGCTTAGACAACCATATATTGTTATATAAATTCAATTTAATAAATTTAATAAATTTTTTAATTATGCAAGTCAACACCAGTCAAGTTCAAATTCCTAATAATGATTTATTAATCGATGCTTATTTAGCTCAACCTGAAGGTAATGATAAAAAAGGTGCTGTAATCGTTTTTCAAGAAATCTTTGGGGTTAATAATAATATTAGAGATATTACTAAACTAATAGCGGAACAAGGATATATTGCAATTGCACCTGCATTGTATCAACGTATTGCTCCCGGTTTTGAATTTGGGTTTAGTGCTGAAGACAAGGGTTTTAGTCAAGAAGCTTATAGATTAGGTTTAGAATATTATCAACAGGTTAAATATCAGGAACTTTTCAGCGATATTAAAGCGACGATTGCTTATTTGAAAAATTTAGATAATGTAAAAGCTGATTCTATTGGATGTATTGGTTTTTGTTTTGGTGGTCATGTTGCTTATATGGCTGCTACTTTACCAGATATTAAAGCAACAGCTTCTTTTTATGGTGGTGGAATTACTCAACCTAGTTATGGGGAAGATATTCCTACCGTTCATCGTACTTCTGAGATTCAAGGTACTATTTACACGTTTTTTGGAACCAAGGATAATTTGATTTCTCAGTCAGATACCGAACAAATAGAAGCAGAACTAAACAAGCATAATGTTAATCATCGGGTATTTCGATATGATGCTGGACATGGATTTTTTGGTGGATTTTTTGTTGATGAGTATCCGTTTTTAGCTCAAAACCCAGCTATAAATAGGGAAGCTGCTATGGACGCTTGGAATCATGTTTTAGAATTGTTTGAAAACAACTTGTAGTATTTTTTGCTTGTGATTTTATTAACTTCTTTTTGTGTAGCTACTTTTGCTGTAGAATCGCAAGCGTATCAATTTATGTTAAACCGCAGAGACGCGGAGGACACAGAGGAAGAGTTTAAAGAGAATTTTGAGTTAGATTTTAAGCAAAATATTGCAGCGAATAATGCTATTGTTGGCTGTGCTTTAGCGTAGCTTCTCCCCAAGGAAGATAGCTGAGACGCATCTTTGGTGAACGCTGAATGCTTCATTCGCAATCACGGTTAATTTAACGGACATCAAGTAAGAATGTATTTTCCCAAAAGTGACAAAAATGTGACATAAAGGAAATGTTCGCATTTCACGCTTACAAGATTATGCTCTTTATCAACTACATGGGCTTTATTATACAGTTAAATTATTTGTCCAATTACAAGGAGTGGTTTGTCTCTATACTAGATTCCAATCGGAAAATTATCGTTAGCAATCAGCTACCTACCCAAAAGGAAGCTGAGGGATGGTCTAAATATATGATTGATAATCTTACTTATGCTGAAAATTAGCAACGCAAATATGCCATTCGGACTAGGAGGTTAGGTTTTTTAAGATTTTGAGGTAAAACATAATACTTTGCAAACACCCTTTTAGATTTTGAAATAGTTAGTCAGTTTGATAATTAGGTGACAATGAAAAAAAGTTAAAATAGCTATCTTTTTTAATAGATAAATAATTCAATTGCTTATAGCATTGAAATCGGGTTTCTGACTGAGAAAAAGTATACGGAAACCCGATTTGTATATTATTCAGTGAGTATTTTTATCTATTATGGACAATCAATCGATAACAAAGAAATTTACTAGTTTATTCGAGCAAGATACTATTGTTCGTAATCTAGAAAGATTTCAAAACTTTATTGTTATTTCTTTATGTATTGGTTTATTTTGCGTGATGTTAATTCGATTGGGAGAAATGTTCTTTTCTCTACTCAAACCTTTGAATTTTCAATCAATAACTTCTGATATTTTATCTATCTTGATTTTAGTTGAGTTATTCCGACTTTTGATTGTTTATCTTCAAGAACAAAGAATTTCTATTGGTTCAGCAGTAGAAGTTTCTTTAGTCTCCGCTCTGAGAGAAGTACTATTAGAAGGAGTTGTCGCAATTCCTTTAGATAAACTGTTAGGAATCAGCGTTTTTTTAATTGTTTTAGGTGGACTTTTGTGGTTGCGAGCATCAATGTTTGAAAAATTTAATTCAGTTAACTTTGATGCTCACTCTTAATGTAGAAGGTTAATCAATTTTTGATTTTGGATTTTGGATTTTAGATTGGGTAAAATATAAAATTATTTCGGTTAAAGGTAGAAGCTAGAAGGTTAGAGGTATTGTAATTACCCATTACCCATTACCAATTACCAATTACCAATTACCAATTACCAATTACCCATTACCAAATCATACAAATTTCTTTGCTGCTTCAAATCTTTGATTCACTTCATCCCAATTAATTGTATTCCACCAAGCTTCTAAATAATCTTTACGACGGTTTTGGTAATTGAGATAATAAGCATGTTCCCAAACATCGTTACCCATGACGGGATATTTACCCATCATAAAAGGACTATCTTGGTTAGCGGTACTCATTACTTCTAATTTGCCATCTTTATTAAATACCAACCAAGCCCAACCACTTCCGAAGCGTTTTGCTCCTGCTTGGTTAAACTGATTTTTCATCTCGTTAAAACTGCCAAAATTATCATTAATTGCATTGGCGATCGCTCCATTGGGTTCCCCTCCGCCATCGGGTTTCATGATTTCCCAAAACATCGAATGGTTAATATGTCCACCACCATTGTTTCTTATGGTGTTGCGAATATCTTCCGGTACGCTATCGAGATTCCCTAATAATTCTTCCACATTCTTTTGTTTCAGTTTTGGATATTTACCTAAAGCCGCATTTAAGTTTTTTACGTAACCAGCATGGTGCTTATCGTGATGAAACCTCATAGTTTTAGCATCTATATGAGGTTCCAAAGCATTGTAATCATAAGGTAAAGGAGGTAGTTTGACATCACCACCGCTTTGAGCAATCTTCGAGTTATCGTTATCTGCTAAAGCACAACTCTCCAAAGCAAACGTACTCACACCAACTCCAAGTAAATATAAAAAATGACGACGCTTTAAACTCATAATATTCACCGTAAGTATTTAATTCTTATTTTCTTAGATTTTGGGTGACAATTGAAAGATATCTAAATGATTTTTAAGTGTTTTTGCGCTGTTACGGCGCAAGCGGTAGGGTGTTTGAAACTCAAACCATTTTTTTAAGCCTGTAACCCTTACTGCATAGGCTTTCCAAGCATTTTAAGCTTAAAAGAGGTTTGCGCTATCTTTGAAATGCTTTCTATGACTGAGTTTCAGCCTTTTTATTGTTTTGCATCTTGACAACTCAGTCGCTCAAACAGTACTTTATTAATTGGCTTGCGCCTTTGTACCTTGAAAACCAAATATGATAAGGCTTCTAGAGTAAGCAGTTGAAATCAACATTAATCCCTATTAGGGATTGAAACATGATTGCAAACTGTACTTTCAAATCGACCGTAATCGTTGAAATCAACATTAATCCCTATTAGGGATTGAAACGCGCTATATTCACCAGCAATAGTAGATAGTAAAGTTGTTGAAATCAACATTAATCCCTATTAGGGATTGAAACTATAGCTGGTGATGTTATCCAAACTCCCTATATAGTTGAAATCAACATTAATCCCTATTAGGGATTGAAACCAGTTTGCGCCGTTTGTTAAGTCGGCTTGTATTGGTTGAAATCAACATTAATCCCTATTAGGGATTGAAACGAATAATCCTCTTGTGACAATACAAGCCGACTTAAGTTGAAATCAACATTAATCCCTATTAGGGATTGAAACGTAAATACGTAGAAATAGAATTCAAAAAAAATGGTTGAAATCAACATTAATCCCTATTAGGGATTGAAACCAAATATTAATTCGTAGTCAGTTTCTACTTGATGTTGAAATCAACATTAATCCCTATTAGGGATTGAAACAACAGCTTTCGGTAATTCTCGACCACTACGATATGTTGAAATCAACATTAATCCCTATTAGGGATTGAAACGACACAAAGCTTAAATAACACATCTAAGGGTGATGTTGAAATCAACATTAATCCCTATTAGGGATTGAAACAGTAATTTCAACTTTAGATTCTAATTTTTCCATTGTTGAAATCAACATTAATCCCTATTAGGGATTGAAACAACTTCACATGGTACGAATACAGATGATGAATTAAAGTTGAAATCAACATTAATCCCTATTAGGGATTGAAACCAACTGAAAGGATTATGTGAATTATTCCCAGAAATCGTTGAAATCAAAATTAATCCCTATTAGGGATTGAAAATCGGTTAATAGGCGATCGCCTTCTCTCCATTTTCCTTTATTGAAATTAAAGCGCATTAAAAATATATTACCGCTCAAACCTTCTTCCTCCTAACTCCTTCCTTTTTTTATAAATCGCCCACCTTCTTTTGTTTTTAACCCGAAAGCTTCTTTTGCTTTGCTAATATTTGTAAACTGACTGTAAGGCATAATCGCACTAATTCCCGCGCAAGTCTACATTTATGGTAAATCAACAGTCTGGGAATTCGTTTTATCAAATTTTGGTAATTTGGTAGCATGAACAAAGTGGACGAGTTCATTCATCGAACTGCATTTAATCATGGCTAAGCGTAAGAAAAGCAATCTGAAGTGGATTAAGGAAACGCTTGAACTAAAACCCGATCATCATTGGGAATCTCCACCGGAATATAAGATATTTGTCGCAGGTAGGGGGGCTGTTCGCTTCAATGTTCCTCACGATTGGCATTTTGAACCCAAGGAAAATTCATTTCGATTTTGCGATAAAAAACCACCGGATGATGATTGTGGTTTGGAGGTATCTTACAATCATTTACCCGATAGAGACTGGAGTTTGTTTCCGCTAAAGCGTACTTTGAGGAAGATTATTGAAGACGACAGTCGCAATCCTTTTGAAGTCGGCGAAGTTGTAACTGTAAAGCGTCAAACAGCCAGAATTGTTTGGGTGGAGATGAAATTTATCGATACTCAAGAAGAGCCACGAGAAGCATATTCGCGCACCTGTATTGCTATAGGTTCAAATATTCAATGTTTAATTACCTATGAATTTTGGGCAGATCAAGCAGAACAATTAACACCCGTATGGGATGAAGTTATACGGAGTCTTACTTTAGGATTATACATTCGCGACCCTAGAACTGGTTTGGCTTTTCCGGATTAAATAAGTAATAGGGAATAGGGAATAGGGAATAGGGAATAGGGAATAGGGAATAGGGAATAGGGAATAGTGAGAAAACTTAAATATTACGTTGCTTGCAGTGTTGATGGATTTATTGCTCGCAAAGATGGTTCGTTTAATGATTTTGTTTTTGAAGGGGAAGTTGTAAATGATTATATCGAGTCTTTCAAGTTGTTTGATATCGTTTTGATGGGAAGAAAAACTTATGAGGTGGGATTAACCGAAGGTAAAACTAATCCTTATCCAATGATGAAAAGCTATGTGTTTTCTCGTTCCATGAAAGAAAGTCCGGATAAGAATGTAGAGCTTGTTTCGGAGAATGCAGGTGAATTGGTAAAAAGGTTAAAGAATGAAACAGGAAAAGATATTTATCTTTGTGGTGGTGCGAATTTAGCAACGACGTTGTTTAACGAAAAATTGATTGATGAAATAGTATTAAAAATCAATCCTTTTGTTATGGGTTCGGGTATTCCGCTGTTTGGAGAAGTTATTCAACCAACTGCTCTTAAACTTATCGATAGCAAGATTTATGAAAGTGGTGTTTTGTTAGTTAGTTATCAGCTAAAGCAATCGCGGTAATTTTGAATATTTGTCATTTTAGAACATTGTATTTGTAGGGTGTGTGACGGCTACGATAACCGACGAAACACAACTATGCTACCTTGGATTTGCCGTCACGCACCATCTTTATAAAACTAAAGCAGATTCCACATTAATATACGTAATATCAATTCCGGTTGCACCGGAATTATAAAAAAAACCGCAGAGAGCGCAGAGAGCGCAGAGGAAAGAAGAAGAAGAGGAAATCTATATTATACCGATATAAACGGAAACGATATAAATCCTAGTTCCTCTAAAGATTCCATCATCCGTTGATTGTAAAGCAGGGTACGCTGGAGAAATTTTTGAATTAAATACCTTTCCTCATCACCGACATTATCAAAATTACTTTCTTTATAAATTCTCTTTTGAAAAAGGCGATCGCTACCCGTCAGCCAAATTGCTTTAACTCTATTCTCACAAACTAAATTCTTGACTAATTCCGGATATAAAGCCGAACCTTCAATAATAAGATGTTCCTCAGAGCGAACAATGTTCTCAACCTGCGGTAAAACGTTTTTTTGATAATGAGATATTACATCTAAAAAAAGTTCTTCAACAGAAAGATTTTTATAATGTTCAATAACATGTTCTGGAATAAACTTTTTGTTTATCTGTATCCAAGGTTTTCCAGGATGTCGAGCTAGTTTATCTGTAGAAAGATAATTCCAACCGAGTTTTGCAGCCAAAGATTGAGTAAGAGTTGATTTTCCTGCGTGAGATGAGCCACCGATTAAAATTACTTTTGTTGCACTGGTTGATTTGTGCAAATTTGATTTAACCAGGAATGGCCGCAATTGTCACAATGCCGGTTGGTGCGTGACACAGCCTGCATGTTATTACTACGTTCAGAATTAGTCAAAGTGTCACAGCACCCTACGAGAAAAACATGCCAGTTGCGGCTATTCCTATTAACTTGATATCTCGCATTAAGCCAAAGGAAACCGGGTTTGCGGATACTACACCAAGATAAGCTTAACTAAGAACTTCAAATATGAATATAATCCCACACAATAAACTATCGAGCCGCAATCAATGAAAGTGCTTCAGAACGCAATCTTTTATCCACCCATTCCAATTCTTCGGGATTATCTAGCGCTGCATCTGCCAATAATTGATTTAAATTAAAAAACCATTCAGAATGTTCTTTTCCCGAATATCCAATTACTACCATCAGAGCTTTGCTATTTCTTCGAGTAATTTCAGCTAAAGCATTCCACTGCTGGGAAACAGGTTGAGAGTTACAAAAATTAATAATCGATGCTACTAACTCTTCAACTTCTTTAACTTCTTTTTTACTTAAATAGCTCAGATTTTCTACCGCCACAAATAATTGCTCGCTCAAAAATTCGACTGTCTCTTGATTTGTCGTTGGATTGAAAATGATGTCGTCTGAAAAAATAGCATAATCTCCTGTAGCTTCTGAATTATCTATCTCCAAACTTGGCTCATTTTGATTATCTGAATATTCATTCCTTTCCACAACTTCCACCTTAGATACTTGAATCTCTTGTGTTGCTTGATTCTCAGATTCAAAGTTTACATTTAAACGTCCTTCTTTCATTGCTTGTCGCAATAAAACTGCTTCTGCGATTATCTGTTGAGCGCTTTTACCTTCTTCATCCATCATATTTTGCAAAGCAACACCCGTCGTCTCGTCGTGAATAGGAGGTACCTGACAATATCTTCTACCATCCCTAGCCATCTTCCATATTGATGGTTTTTCTGGTTTAAATGGTTTGGGTTTGCGTTGCTGTTTGATTAATTCGCGTACTTTTGCTTGAGTGATGGAACCCATATCCAGAAGTTGCTCAATTACAGCAGCATACTTCTTGCTCTGATTGGATAACAGGAATAAGGTATTGGGTTCAATCTCGGCTAAATCCGAGGGAGAGAACTTTTCAAAGGTTTTAGCCACCTTGAGATATTTCTTGTCTTCTTTCTCCCAACCCCATTCTTTAATCAACTGTTTATATGCTTTGCGAGATAGTTCTAGTTTTTGTTTTGCGATGTAGAAAGAATTGTGTAGAATAGACTCAGTTGCTTTTCCCAAATTTTGGGCGCAGTTTGTAGCTTTTAATGATGTTGCGATGACCATTGGTAGACTTTCCTGAAGATGCTAATTGGACTAGTAATTGGTTATAAATTGCTATAATTTGTAGCTTTTAATGATGTTGCGATGACGATTGGTAGATTTTTTTTAAGATGCTAATTGTACTGATAACTAGTTGAGGGTTGCCTTACTCAATTTTTGGGCACAATCTGTAGCTCGTAATAATGTCTACACATTTTTAGGTTGTAGTAATGCACAACTTACATCTTGTGGCACTGCACATTTTGCGGCTTGGACTGATGTTGCGATTGCCATTGGTACATTCTCCTGAAGATACTAAGTGGACTAGTGATTAAGCAATTACAAATGTCTCAGTAGCTGAGACATATGGAATAGATAAAGGCGGTCGCAACTTCTTGCCGGAAATTGGGGGGCCGCTTTTATTATTTCTATAAAGAGTATACAATAAATATGTTGATTTTATGATGTTGTAATATTAAAAAATATTTTATTTATGTATATATACAAGTATAAGTTTTAACTAGGCAGTTCGTATTTAGAGTAGTACAGTATATATATGGGATATATGAGTAAGAACGTGATTCGTTGGAAATTAAGTGAATTAATGGCTCGGCATCGAGTAAAAGGAAAAGACCTTGCCAATTATTTGGGTATAAGTGCAAACTCTGTCTCAGCTTTGAAAAGAGCTGAGATAATGCCAGAAATTGGTGGTGAAAGATGGGAACAAATTTGTGAAGCTATAAATGAGTTATCTTGTCGAGATGAAAAATGTACTCCTTTTGATTTAGTAGAGTATGTTCCGAGTCAAGATGAATCAATTAATAAATACGATTCATCTAAGGTATCAGCAGTGTAAATTTGTTTAATCATTACGTTTGCATTTATTAAGTTTTAGATTTAAGTCATTAACAATAACCAATTTTCAAACATAAAAAACCCGATTGACTTTTCATCAATCGGGAATTTTATTAACTCAAAACTAAGAACTAAAAACTAAAAATCAAAAAATCAAATCACTTTGATAATTTTGATAATTTATTTCTTCACAGCTTCGCGTTCTTTAACTTCCTTGATTACTTCATCAGCCACGTTCTTAGGACATGGAGCGTAGTGGGAGAATTCCATTGAGAACTGACCTCTACCGGATGTCATGGTACGTAAATCACCAATGTAACCAAACATTTCACTCAGAGGAACTTCTGCTTTGATGCGAACCCCTGTAGCACCTGGATCTTGGGATTTAATCATGCCACGACGACGGTTTAAGTCACCAATTACGTCACCAACGTGGTCGTCTGGTGTAAATACGTCTACGTTCATTACCGGTTCAAGTAATTGAGGGCCAGCTTTAGGAATAGATTGACGGTAGCCGGATTTGGCTGCAATTTCAAAGGCGATCGCGCTGGAGTCAACCGGGTGGAAAGCACCGTCAGTCAAGGTAAATTTCACGTCAACTAAGGGGAATCCAGCTAACACACCTTTGTCAATACTGTTTTCAAAACCCTTTTGTACCGCAGGCCAAAATTCTCTGGGTACGTTACCACCAGTTACCTTGGACTGGAACTCAAAGCCGGTACCGGGTTCGCCGGGTTCGATTGTATAATCAATTCTACCGAATTGACCGGAACCACCGGACTGCTTCTTGTGGGTGTAGCTGTCGTTGATTGGTTTGGTGATAGATTCGCGGTAAGCAACCTGTGGTTTACCTACTTCAACTTCTACACCGTGAGTCCGCTTGAGAATATCAACCTTAATATCAAGGTGTAATTCTCCCATCCCTTTAATAATGGTTTCACCGCTTTCTTGGTCGGTTTCAACTTGGAATGAAGGGTCTTCCTGAACCATTTTACTTAAAGCCATACCCAATTTCTCGGAGCTACCTTTTTTGGTTGGAGCTACAGAAATCGAGATTACGGGGTCTGGGAACACCATCGGTTCTAAGGTTGCGGGCTGTTTGGGGTCGCACAAAGTATGTCCGGTTTGGACGTTCTTCATACCCACAATTGCCACAATATCCCCAGCTTGAGCCGAATCAATTTCTTGACGGGAATCAGCGTGCATTTCTACAAGACGGCTGACACGTTCGGTTTTACCAGTGTAGGTATTAAGAATAGTTTCACCTTTTGACAAAGTACCCGAATATATGCGGGTAAAGGTCAAAGCACCGAAGCGGTCATCCATGATTTTGAATGCTAGCGCTCTTAATGGCTTTTCTGGGTCAACAACAGCAAATTCGCCAGTTTCATTACCTTCGAGGTCAACTTCTGGCTGAGGTTTAACTTCTTTAGGATTGGGTAAATAATCAACAACAGCGTCAAGTACTAATTGCACTCCTTTATTCTTAAAGGAAGAACCGCAATAAGTAGGGAAGAAAGCTAATTCTCTGGTACCTTGACGGATGCAGCGCTTCAAGTCATCGATGGATACCTCTTCACCTTCGAGATATTTTTCCATCAAATCATCGTCTTGCTCAACAGCCATTTCTACAAGCTGTTCGCGCCATTTTTCCACATCTTCCTTCATGTCCTCGGGAACATCCTTAATCTCATAATTCATTGGATCTCCGGAATCATCCCAAACCCAAGCTTTACGAGTTAATAAGTCCACAACGCCAACGAAATCGCTTTCAGTACCGATGGGTAATACCATAACCAACGGCTTAGCAGCAAGAACATTGTCTACCTGCTTGACAACGCGGTAGAAATCTGCTCCTATCCGGTCAAGCTTATTAACGTAGATAATTCGTGCAACTTTGGAATCGTTAGCGTAGCGCCAATTTGTTTCCGACTGGGGTTCCACACCACCAGAGCCACAAAATACGCCGATTCCACCATCGAGAACCTTGAGAGAACGATATACCTCAATAGTGAAATCAACGTGCCCTGGGGTATCGATGATGTTCAATTGATGGTCGTTCCAGAAGCAGCTAGTAGCAGCGGATTGAATCGTAATACCGCGCTCCTGCTCCTGATCCATGAAGTCCGTTGTCGCAGCACCTTCATGAACCTCACCGATTTTGTGGATTTTACCAGTAAGCTTCAGAATTCTTTCAGTTGTGGTTGTTTTTCCTGCATCAACGTGAGCGAAGATGCCGATATTTCGATAACGAGTGAGGTCTTTCATATTTGACTATATAACTTGGTGCTAGAACGGTCGGTGACTACACTTAAGTATTACTCAAGGGGAATCGGCATTGGTTTAATAAAGTCAGCACGGGCTGGAACTATACCATCACAGACATTTTATGTCTTCTAACTGATGGCGACTATACCATTTGTTAAGTAATTATAAATTATTTATATGACATGTTGAAACAGTTCTATGTAGTGGTAGCCGACTTTTCCACGGAGGAAATACGAAAGGGGAGGGGGAGAGTGGGGGAGTGGAGGAGTGGGGCAGGGGGAGAAAATACAATAAGTATTTATACTCTCACCTCATGGCTATTGAGATACAAACCTTCATGTATTGAAGCAATTTTTTGTGGTATGTCAAGTCTAAAATTACTGGAAAAATACAAAGCAGGTGAATGCGAACGGGTTTGGCAAGAGTTGAAAGATTTGGGTGAGATTAACCAGCAATCTGTGAAAGTTGAAGCTCTAGCAGTTGCGCGAGAAATGATGCAGCGAGTTAAATACAATTTAAATGTTATCGTAAATAATTTAATTAAGCTCGGCTTTGAGTTTGACGAACTTGAGAAAGTAGTAGTACTAGCTAAATCTAATGCTTGTGAATATCTTGATGAATTTGAGCAGCAATGGGGAATTTTACCGCTTTCGGTTCGTGCTTGGTTTGAAGTTATTCACTCAATTAAGTTTTCACCGTCAAAATTATTATCAAAAAACTCGCTGCAATTTCTAGATGCAGAATCAGTAATATTGAAATTTTGCTTCCACTGCGACTACGACACTAATATATTTGATGCGGTTTCCGATGATAATGAATTACGTTGGTATCCGCGAGAAATTAATTTTTATAGTTTAGAAGAAATTTTAGAAGGGGTTATTAAAGCCAATGAAGAATTTAAAAAGGAATGGCAAGAGGGGAAAGTTGATGAGTGGACTTTAAACTATTATAGCGAAAAAGGAATTGACCCGACTATTACACCCCTAAATAAATATTTAAATTTTTTACCAGTTGGAATGTGTGCGAGTAATAATGAACCAATGGGATTTGATATTGGTCGTTGTACCGTAGATTGTGAATTATTTAATGATGGCGAACAAACAGATTTTGTTGATTATTTGAGATGCAAATTATTAAATAGTTTGCTGGTTGGTGAATGCTTAACGAAAAATCCTCTTAACTATATATATTGTGGATTCCCTCCAGAGTTTGAGAAAATGAATGCTGAAATTAAGAATGGAATCATAATATTTTAATATGAGACTGATTAATTCTTCCCTCTCCTTAATAAGGAGAGGGACTGAGGGTGAGGTTAAAACAATGTTGAAAATAAAAAACAAACTATAAAAAATCAATCATGAATAACTCGATGAAAATCAAAGGAATAATCAAATTTCAATATGAGCCTTATTAATTCCTCCCTTTCCTTAGTAAGGAGAGGGATTAAGGGTGAGGTTAAAATCTTGAAAATAAAAAATCAATTATCAAACACCAATCATGAATAACTCGATAAAAGTCAAAGGAATAATCAAAAAAGGCTACGGAGTCGCATCGGGTAAAGGTGGAGATAAACGTTTCCCTAACGGAACAATTGAAATGCAAAAACCTTTTTTAAAAAAATTGGGACTTGATTTAGAACCCTATTTTTCCGGAACATTGAATATTTCCATATCTCCCCATCAATATTCTATTAAACAAGCAAAATACACTTTTAAAAATATTAAATGGGCAGAAAAAGAACCGGCAGAAGACTTTTCATTTTTTGACTGTAGAATTCACCTCAAAAATGGTGAAGTCAAATCAGGATTGATTTATTATCCCCATCCCGAAACAAAACCCGAACACTTTCAAGCTGCGGACATTTTAGAGATAATTACTTTTAAAATAGATGATTTAAAATATGGTGATGAAGTGATATTAGAAGTTGATAGTCAGCAGATTGAAATTGATTAAAGTATTTTTATCTTGTAGCACCACAGCAATAAAATAACAAATAATTATTTTCCTGTAGGTTGGGTTAGACGCACTGGGGATTCAAATTATTAACCCATAATTTATATTGCGTCGTAACCCAACATTTGGAGCGTTACATATTTTAATTGGTAATCTATATCTATTAGGACTTACGCAAAAGTGACGAAATTCCGTCATTACGAGCGACAGCGTTCGCGTAGCGTCTCCTGAAAGGAGATAGTATTCACCCGCAGGGTGTGGATCATCTCCCGACACGCTGGGATGATCCGCACCCTGCGGGTGAATGCTTCCCTACACTGCGTTTCGGTCGCAATGACAGTTTTGGTTTGCGTAAGTCCTGTCTATAATTAATATCTTTCAACATAATGGTGCGTCACGGTATCCGGTAATTTTTCACTTCGATGATGATTATCTAATACCGTGGCACACCCTACAATATATAATTTTTACCAAAATCTCGATAAACAAGTTCGTTTAATTCCCCATTCTCTAATTTTACGGCTCAAATTGAACGGTATATGAATTGAGAATGATGGGAATCTTGTTTTTCTAAAACTTCATTAATTAGATTATGTTCTGGTGACAAATGACAAACTGGATCGGTAGCATTGGATTTCCCAGTTAGTAAAAAAGCTTGACAGCGACAACCCCCAAAATCAATTTCTCGTTTAGAACAGCTACGACAAGGTTCATCCATCCAATCCGTACCCCGAAAACGGTTAAATGCTTCGGATTCAAACCAAATCCACTCTAAAGTTCGTTCGCTGATATTTGCAAAATTTAATTCGGGAATACTTGTAGCTACTTGACAGGGTAATACATCACCAGATGGAGAAATTACCATCGTTTTTTGTCCCCACCCACCCATACAAGGTTTGGGATATTGTTCGTAGTAATCGGGAAGTACGTAAACTAAACCCATCGGGAAATATTGTTCTTCAACAGCAATTGCGGTTGCTTTTTTCGCTTTTTCTAATTGAGCGGGTGTTGGTAACAGCGAAGAACGATTTTTTAAAGCCCAACCATAATATTGAGTATTGGCTAATTCAACTCTATCTGCTTGCAGTGTTTTACATAATTCCAAAATTTCTGCAATTCTATCTAAATTATGGCGATGCAATACAACATTGATAGTAAGGGGAAATCCTAATTTTTTTACCAATTTTGCAGCAGTTAATTTTTGTTCAAAGGAAGTAATTCCTGCAATATAATCAGATTTATCAGCTTGACTATCCTGAATACTAATTTGTACGTGGTCTAATCCGCAATCTTTTAATTTAGCTGCTCGTTCTGGGGTTAAAGTTGTTCCAGATGTAATTAAAGTGGTATAGATTCCCGTAGCTGCTGCTGTTTCTACCATCACCTCTAAATCTTTTCTTAGAAGTGGTTCTCCTCCAGTAAATCCAAGCTGTAAAATTCCTAGTTTCGCAGCTTGACCGATTGCATCTAACCAATATTGAGTAGATAATTCTTGACGATTACTTTCATCATAATTAACCGGATTAGAACAATAGGGACATCGCAGCGGACAGCGATAGGTTAGTTCTGCAATTAATGTTAATGGTCTATTTATATTCATAATGGATTTTATTAAAGAGGGGGAGATGGGGAGAGAAGGAAGTGGAGAAAATCAATATTATTTAAACTAATGGGAAAAACTAATAGTTATTTATTAACTCCTCACTCCTAACTCCTAACTCCTAACTTGTAAATCTAAAATCTAAAATCTAAAATCCTTTGACCTGATTATCAATCCTTTTTTGATAACCGATAATAATAAATTTTCTACATCGCTAACGCTAACATCTTGATATTGCTGCTTTAATACTGCTACAATTTCATCAAAAGAATTATTTCCGTCACATTTATCAAGTATTGCTGCTGCTGTAGAATTTAAAGCAAGTGCTGCTTCGGGAAATAAAAGCCAATATTGCTGTCTTACTTCACTCCAATGCAAACGTACACCAGGAGCAAAGGTTAAATAATCAAGATTTTTAGTAATTTTAATTTCTTGCATTACCGAGCAGATTTTTAAGAGTTTACTTCTTACTTCTTATAGCGTTTATTAATCTATTAATGTACATCTAAAAACCTCACCCCTAACCCCTCTCCTTATTAAGGAAGAGGGGAAATGAAATATAGCTTTACCAGTATAAGTTCAAGCTGTACCTCAGTTACTTGATAAACGCTGTACTTCTTACTTATCTTGGACGAGTATCACCTTTCTCAATTGCATCTAACTGAGTCCATAGTAAATCGCATTTAAAGGTTAATGCTTGAACCGCTTGCTGTTGGCGAACGCGAGTTGTACAGTACTTTAAAACCAGATTCAGAGCATATTTTGCGTCTCGGGGTGCTTTTTTCAACCTGACCCGAAAATATTCAAATCCGGTGGGATCTATCCAATCATAATGTTTTTCTAGTGCTGCTAATCTGACCTGAATTGCATCGGGACCGAACAATTCTGTTAATGATGCAGCAATCGCGATAATCCACAACTGATTGCGGCAAAAATTTACATAAGCATCTACAGCATAGCGAACACCGGGTAATACATGACTCTCATCAATTAGTTCGGAACGCGATAATCCGACACTTTGACCTAATTGAATCCATGCTTCAATACCACCTTCATCTCCCGAGCGCCCATCATGGTCTATAATCCGCTCAATCCATTCTCGTCTTACTTCTCTATCGGGACAGTTTGCAATTATGGCTGCATCTTTGAGGGGAATATTCTTTTGATAGTAAAAGCGATTTGCTACCCAGTTGCGGATTTCTGTTTTTGTTAATAATCCCTGGTTCATTCTTTGGTGAAAGGGATGCAGATGATGATAGCGAGATTTTTGGGAGTAGAGTATGGATTCAAATTCTTGTTTTGACCAAGGTTTTTCAAGTTCGGGGTTGAGTAATTGCATATTAGGGAGTAGGGAATAGGGAATAGGGAATAGGAAGTCAGAAGTCAGAAATAATGGGTAATAACTAATAAATAACAACTAAAAACTACAGTTCAATAGTTAATCCATCATCACCAACCTCTACACCTGCTGCTTCAACTATTTTGCGTTCTGCTGAATTAGCGATAAGAATGGGATTGCTGTTGTTGATGTGAGTAAAAATTTTTCGCTTACAAGAAAGTTTGCTCAAATGATTTAAGCTACCGTTCTCTCCCGAGAGTGGTAAATGACCCATAGATAAAGATGTACGTGTTGACATTCCCAGGTTAACTAGTTCGTCGTTTTGCCAAAATGTTCCATCTACTAAAATGCAATCGCTTTTATCCAACCGCTTTAATATAGAATCGTTTAATTCAGCCAGTGCTGGAGCATATGTTACAACACCTCCACTAATGCGATCGCGAAAGGTAAAACCAACAACTGAGTTATCTTGATTCCCATCATCGCTAACCTTCGAGCGCATATATTTTGGTGGTTTACTCTTAAGTGAAAACACTTCTATATCTAAACTTGAGCTATCATCTCTATTCAAATTTACTGTAGAACCTGGTTCGATACTAGTCCAAACAACTCCACAGTAATCTTTGAGAACGCGAAGAATAGAAAATCCTTCGGTTAATGCTTTACGTACAGAGTTAGTTCCATAAATAGCTAAAGGTTCCGCAGATTCTCGGAGAATCATTAATCCTGCGGTATGGTCTATTTCTGCATCGGTTAATAATACTCCAGCGATAGGGTTAGAACGAATTGAAGTCGGTACGGTATCTCGCAATCGTTCGAGTTGTTGACGTACATCAGGGGATGCATTTATTAAATACCAGGAACCCTTAGTGCCGCGAACCGCAAGGGATGATTGAGTGCGTTGATGTACGCCATTTTTACCCTCACGGACAGATTGACAACCGGGACAATTACAGTTCCATTGAGGAAATCCCCCTCCAGCGGCAGAACCAAGAATTCGTACAAGCATTTTAATTATGATTCCTAACCGTTAATTAGTTAATCCCATTAACAAACATAAAACCTCTAAGAGAATGTTTTGAAAGCTATAAATGATACTCGCAACTGTTGATATCCCCCTCAATCCCCCTTAAAAAGGGGGACTTTAATCCACGCCACTTGCTACAAGTCGGGGAACTCCGAAGTTTCTTTAAGCGGGGGAACCCCGCCAACGAACTTCTCTCCGCCCAACGCAGTGGCTCCCCTTTTTAAGGGGGGAAGGGGGGATCATCCAAGAATTGTGATAAAAAATATACTTTTCAAACATCCTCTATCCTTTGACCTGTTAATCCAATTGATGAACATAAGCAGTGACTTCCATACAAAGACCAAATTCTTCAAACGATGGTGCTTCCCAAACTGCTGCTGGTTTAAATCCTGGTGATTCAGAATCTGTATGAGTTTTTTTAGTATGAATCTTGGGAAGATTTTTATCTTGATTGCCAGAGATAGAAGAATTATTTTGTTTATTCATTGTACTTGTGTCCTTAATAGATGGAATAGGTGAAAAACTGATTTTTACAAAAGGTTAAAGGTTAGAGGTCAAAGGTCAAAGGTTAAAGGTTAAAGTTTTAATAATTAGCCGGTTTCTTTATTAACAGGAATGGCCGCAACCGGCACATTTTTTTGTAGGGTGCTGTGACACTTTTACTATTTTTAAACGCAGTAATAACCTTTTTCAGTGTCACGCACCAATTAGTATTATGATAATTGCGTAAGTCCTAATTAATAAATTCCACAATTACTCATTACAAAAAAGGCAGGAGGCAGAGGGCAGATGGCAGAAGGTAAGAAGTATCAATTAAAACTTTAGTTCTGAGTTTAAAGCTCAGTAAAAAAAGAAACAATATTTTGAGACGCGCAGCGCGATAAATATTCATGTCCTTATTTCATTCACGCAGAGCGTGTGGATCATCTCACGTTTTTAAGCGTGAGTCCCTTCTGCCTCTTGCCTCCTTCCTTCTGCCTTCTGAATTCTTACTTAACTTTGTGTAGATTCAATACTGATTAATTGACCATCTTGCTCATCGGTTAAAACGTATAAACCTCCATCTGGGCCTTGGCGGACATCGCGAACTCTTCGACCGATGGGAATCGATTCTTCTTTGACGACATTACCGTTTCCATCCAAATCAATGCGACGAACATCATTAGAGACTAAACCACCAGCAAATAGATCTCCTTTCCATGCTCCGAAGCGATCGCCTGAATAAAATGCTAATCCCGAAGGTGCTATCGAAGGAGTCCACACTACTTTTGGTTCCGGTACTCCCGGACGGGATTTAACGCTGGTAACTGGTCCTCCAGAATATTCATCGCTGTAACTAACTTCTGGCCAACCATAATTTTCACCAGCTTGCATCAGATTAAGTTCGTCACCACCCCTAGAACCATGTTCTGTAGACCATAACCTATTATTAATCGGGTCTACAGTCATTCCTTGAATATTACGATGTCCGTAACTCCATATCGCTTTATCAGCATTATCCGATGCAGCGAAGGGGTTATCTTTAGGTATTGAACCGTCATCGTTTAAACGAACAACTTTACCGAAATGAGAATTAAGATTTTGAGCTTGTTTGCGGATTAAATCCCCATTTAGCTGAGTTGGTGGATTACCACCATCACCAATCGCAACTAACATCGTATTATCTGGGAGCCAAACAATACGCGAACCAAAATGTTGACCTCCTGGTTTTGCTTGAGAAACCTGGAAAATAACGTCCCAATCTTTTAAAGTTGACCCGTCAAATGTCGCTTTAGCAACTCTGGTACGATTAGCTTGATTGGTACCGTGAGAATAGGTAAAGTAAACTAAGCGGTTTTTTTCAAAATTCGGATGCAGCGAAACATCCATCAAACCCCCTTGATTAACCGCGAAAATTTCTGGCACTCCTGCGACAGGTTTGGGGTCTAAAGTTCCATTACGAACGATTCGCACCCTTCCCGGACGTTCGGTAATCAACATTGCTCCATCGGGAAGCCATGCCATACCCCAAGGTCGTTCTAAACCTCGCAATACCGTGGTGGTTTTGAAATTTTTCGCTACAGCTACATTCTTGTCAGAAAACAACGGATTATTAGATTGCGAACTATTGGTATTTTGTGCGGTAGTTGATTGATTAGCGCTTTGTGCGTTCGTTGCATTATCTGTAGAAGAACAAGATGCAAGAGCTAAGAGAAAAATTACGCTTAGCGTTGCTGTTATTGGGCGAATGATATGAGTTTTCATCAGTTATCAGTTTCCAGGATGCATTACTCTTGTAATCAATTTATTGGCTATTTTTACAAATATAATTAGCTACAATTGCAAAACTGTTTTCGAGTGTGACAAAAAAACATGACAACAAAATGACACCCAATTAAAAAATTATCAATTTGTAATTAAACTTTAAATATGCTTTCTGATTAAATATTCAACGAGAATTATAGGTTGGGTTAGACGCACAACAATATCGAATTATAAATTTATAATTCTCATTGCGTCGTAACCTAACATTTGAATATCTGAAATTAATTTAAAAAAATATATTTGAGAAAATATTATTTATCTAATTAATAATATTGATGTTGGGTTACGACACGAATCAAAATTATTTGTCGGTAATCAATATCTTTGCGTGTCTAACCCAACCTACAATAAATTCTAGTGAAAAATTGTAGGGTGTGTTGTCGCAAAGCGCAACGCACCAATTATGAAGGTATATATAAAATTTCACTCTTCAATATCGAAATGTTGGGTTACGACACGAATCAAAATTATTCGTGGGTAATCAATATATTTGTGTGTCTAATCCAACCTACGTAATAATCGATAACCCGCCTACGGTTGCAAACCGTAGACTAATAGCAAAAGTCTTATAAATAAGACTAGCGAATAATAAAATTTGTAGGTTTGGTTGGACGCAAGATAGTATTTAATTATTAACCTATAGCTTATATTGCGTCTTAACCCAACATTTGGAGATTTATTAAAAATGATTCATCAAAACTGGGGTAAGTTAGTTAGCGAGCATTTTATAAACTAAATTGCGAGATTTCCTAACATTGGAGATTCGGTAACTGGTAGAGTTATAGCTTGCGCTCCATTTGGAATATGGCTAGATATAAACTATGGAATACCTGCTTTACTTGAAATAATTCAGCTTGATTATCAAAAATATCAGCCAGCTGATTATCCAGAATGGACACCATATATTGATGAGGAAATCGATGCTTTTGTAGTTGCTATTTTGGATAAACAAGTACGATTAACTCAAAATTTTTTATTTGCTAATAGTTGTAGACAGAGTTAAATGCAGTCAAATATTGAATTATTATGATAATGGCCGTGGTGCGTCACGGCATTATGTTAATTTATAACCTCGATGATGATTAATTCGTGCCGTGGCACACCCTACAAGATTCAATCTCAAATTTTTACCAAAATCCTGATAAACAAGTTATCACAGAGTTATTACAACAACGACTCGTATCTACAGGTGATAAATTTTGATTTTCAAAAAAGTTCCACAGTTGTGGAAGAATTTTCTCATCGGAATAATAATCATACTTTTACCAATATTCCTCATAGATAATTGGCTTCCCTACACTTTGTTGAGTCACTACAATTATCCTGTTGACTTAAAACCGGCTATTTTTCAAAAATTCAACGCAAAAATCGAAAATATCAATTTTACAACCACCGATAATATAGATATCTCCGGTTGGTGGATTCCTTCTCTCAAAAATTCATCTGAAAATCCGACTTTGATAGTATTGCATTCTCTGGGTGGTACTCGGCAAGATTTTCTCAAGTTTAATTTACCAATTTGGCAGCAAGGTGTTAATTTAGCGCTTATCGATATGAGGAGTCATGGTGATAGCGGTGGTGAATATTTTACTTATGGTTTCCACGAGCGGAAAGATGTCTTACAATTAATTGATTTTCTAGAAGAATATCATAAAGATGAATCACAAAATATAAATGTGATGGGAATTTCTGCGGGTGGCGCTGTTGCGATTTCTTCAGCAGCTTACGATAAACGAATTCAAGGATTAATTACAATATCCGCTTTTGCTGATTTAAATAATACTATTAAGAAACAAGTTCCTTGGCTACCGTCTTTTTGGAGAAAGAGAGCAATTACCAAAGCGGAGGAAATTGCTGAGTTTAATATTGAGGAAATTTCACCGATAAAGCAGATTGCAAAAGTAAATTGTCCTATTTTAATCGTTCATGGAACCTTGGATAAATATATTCCTTTTGTTAATGGCAAGAAGCTTTATAAGGCTGCTAAGGGTGAGAAATCATTTTATGCTGTGGAAGGTGGGAATCACAGTACGGTTTTGGATAAAGGTGGCGAAGAATTGCAGAAGAAGATTGTTGAATTTATTTGGGAAAGTCTTTTATAGAATTAAAGTTCTCCTTCTAAAATAAACTCGTTCTGTTCTGGATACCCGAACATAAAATCACGTATAGCTTTAATCATATCAAGGAAATTAGAAGGACCGTAGGTGGGTTATCTCTAAAAACGTGATTTTTTAATAATTTATAACTTGAACTGTAATTTTATTAATTGTAGGTTGGGTTAGAAGCACGACAATATCCAATTATGAACTAATAACTTATATTGCTTCGTAACCCAACATTTTTATATATGAAATCAATTTTTTGTTAACAATTAAATTAAATTAAAAAACGCAGGACTTACGCACAAGTAACGTAATTACGTCATTACGAGCGACAGCGAAGTATTCAGCGAAGCTGCGGATCATCGCCAAAATGCTGGGATTGCTTCGCTACACTACGTTTCGCTCGCAATGACAAATAGAGCTTGCGTAAGTCCTAAAACGTACTCGATACATTATGACTTGTTTAATCACAATTCTGATGTTGGGTTACGACGCTAATAAAATTCATTTGTGGATAATCAAATTCTTCGTGCATCTAACCCAACCTACATAATTATTTAATCAACAACCATAATAAAAGAATGGTGCGTTACGGCATGATTAAATTGATAATCTCCATTTTCACATATTTGTGCCGTAACACACCCTACAACTTCATCTTGTTAACCTCACCCTAACCCTCTCCTGATTAAGGAGAGGGGAAGGAATTCTATCTTACTATCGAAAACCAAAGTTTAATTCCCCATTCTCTAACTTTGATAAATAATCTTTTGTCAATTCCACATATTTACTTTCAACAAGAATAAAATGCGGATATTTATCAATTTGTTTATATCCCTGTTTTTGTAATTGGGATTTAAGAATTTTCATTGTAGAAGTTGTTTGATGATGCTGTTCTACTAATCTAATAATATGGGGAATTGCATATGGTGGTAAAAGTTCTTTGAGTTGATGCAAAAATTCATCGAGATTGCTTGCAAATTCAGATTCTACAGGTAAAAGAGATGCCATCCCAACTTTACCGGAAGCTCGGGGAATATCAACTCCATATACAACCGCTTCTTCAACTAAACCAGTTGATAAAATCGCTTCTTCTACTTCCTGACAAGCAACATTTTCCCCTTTCCAGCGAAAGGTATCTCCCATGCGATCGATAAATTTAAAGAAACCGTCAGCGTCTCTAGATAATAAATCTCCGGAGCGCCACCATAAGTCTCCCGGTTCCAATAAATTCTGCCAAATTTTACTTTCATCTAGTGAAGAATCGAGATAACCCCGATATTTATCACCGGGTACTCGTAATAAAGCTTGTCCAGTTTCTCCGATTGGAACGGGTTTTCCTTGCTCGTCAACTAATACTACATTTTTCGCATTAGGATGATTGGGAGGAATAAAACCACAATAACCAGGTTTTCCCGTCCAGTTTGTTAAAGCTGATGCTGGCATTTCTGTAGCACCAAAATGTTCTACAACTCTTGCAATACCAAATCTCTCGATGGTATTTTCCCACAATCCAGATGTTAAACCGTTGCCAAATATTACTTTTAAAGGATTATTTTTATCTTCAGGTTTTTGGGGACTATTAGCTAAATATCGCCAAAGTTCTCCGATATAAACAACGGAATCGCAATTATAATTACGCACATCATCAAGAAAAGCTCGAACAGAAAATTTTTCTCTAACTACAGCACAAGCTCCTGCTTCTACACAGCTAGCAAAGGCAACAGCTAAACCGTTACCGTGATATAAAGGCAAAGTTATATAGCAATTACTTTCTGGTGTCATTTGAGTTCGTAAACTCCAAGCAATTCCCGCTCCAATCATCCGACGATGACTAAAAAGTGCTGGTTTACTACGTCCGCTGGTTCCGCTGGTGAAGATAATTACTACAGCATCTTCCATAGTAATTTGATTGCGATGTTCTTGAGAAATTCTTCCTTCCCATTCTGTTGATAAAATCGAATTCGGGTCGTAATTTTCCACCGATAGAATTGGTTTACCAATATTTATTTTAACTCCCGAATCTTGAGCTAATGTTGATAACTTCTGCTCGGATTCTCTAATATTAAATAATACTGCGGTAATTCCGGCTTTAGCCAATCCTAATACAGTTGCGAGGAAAACAGCACTGTTATTTTGATGAACTCCGATATATTTATGATTTTGACTTGGATTTTTGTTATTTTGATTTAAATTAATAGCCCAGTTTGCGATTTTATCGGCTGCTTGATCGAGTTCTTGATAAGTCCAAGGTTTGGCAGAACCTACTTCTCGAATAACTGGTTTTTCCGGATATTTATCTACGGATTGTTCCCAAACATCAGCCCAGCTATTTATATTTTGTTCTGCTAATTGTTGAAATCTTTGATTTTCGTATTCGAGATAATCTTGATATTTTTCGGTGATATTATTATCCATAAAGATTGATTATATTTTAAACCTATATTTGTATTTGACAATTACATAATTTACACAATCCACGATTTTCTCAACTGTGAGATTGCTTCCTTACGTCGCAATGACTATAGCTACGTCACAGATATTTAAATTCTAAATTAATTTGTAACAAGAAGAAAACTAACCTTTGACCTTTAACCTTTAACCTGTTGTAACTTTTCAGGAATCAATTTTTCAGAAGAATTATAAACAATTTCTACTGAAGTATTATTATCCAAACTAATACGACCAGCTTCAAGAATTGCTGTTGTTTGTAATGTTTTGACCGCAGTTGCAACAACATTATCAAAATCTTCGGGTTTACTTCCTTGATTAATACCTGCTACAGCATCAATAAATTTTTCAATGCTTTGATAACCATAAGCTTGTTGTCCCGCAAATTTACCGTTGGAAGGTTCGTATTTCATAAATAAAGGATTAATACTTGCATATCCTCCTGAAACCGTTGCCGATGTGTAACCCCGATGAGCTTGGTCGATTTTTAATTCACCTTGATGTCCCATGTAAAAAAATCTTTGTTGGGAATGAACATCTGATTTAGGAGCAATCCACGAAGCTGTATGAACCGAAATTCCTAAATTCTCACTTTTAACGTTTTCCCATTGAATTGTGGTGGTAATCGTATCTTCGGTATTTATTTTAAAATCATTTTTCGCAACTCCGGTAGCACCTAAAGCATTTACTTTAACCGGTCGAGCAAAATCGCTGACCATCCAATCCAATAAATCGATATGATGGGAATTCAAATAGTAGTTGATATCAGAAGATTTCCCAGCCCATTTACCAAAAGTGTGTAGTTGGGTGCGGGGTTGACTCATATAGCTATTCATATAGCTAAAATCACCAAAACTACGAACGCGATCGCGAGCGTCGGAATACATGGGGTCATACCTTTTATGCATTTCGATTGCAACTAATACATTATGCTCTTTCCCAGCTGCAATTAATTTCTGATGCTCTGCTAAAGTCTTCACCAGCGGTTTAACAACTAAAACATGTAATCCATGACTAATCGCTGTCATAGCCATTTCAAAATGAGTATCATCGGGAGTCACAACAATTACCGCATCCCCAGGTTTCATTTTTTCAATCGCAGTTTGATAAGCTTGGGGATTATATTCATCATCACCGGGAAAAGTATTGACGTTAATATCTATCCCTTGATATTTTTTTTCTATTTTCTCATGGAAATGATTGCGAATACCCGGAAAAGTCTTGCCATCACGACCGCACAAAGCAATTTTATTTACCTTACCACGACTTCTTAAATCAAAAAGCACAAGTCCGATAACACCAGCGCTTTTATCAGAATCCGCAGCTGCTCCCCGAACAAAACCCGTAACATATTCACCCGTACCGATAACTAAAATATCTGTCATTGGATTTTAGATTTTAGATTTTAGATTTTGGATTGGTAGTTGGTAATTGGCAATTAGTAATTGGTAATTGACATTTTTCCGCTACTTACTACTTGCTACTTTTAAAACTCTATCAGTATAAGAATTACCAAATAAATTATCTGGATCTAACTGATAGCGTACTTGCTGAAAATCATTCCAGTGGGGATATATTTTTGCTAATTTTTCTGCATCTGGTCCAAATCTTTTAGCCCAGTGGGGACGACCATCATATTTAGTCATTATCTTTTCATAATCATTGAAATAATCTCGACAATCAACTTTTTTACCATAAGGAATATAATTAATTATTCCGATATAACAGCTATCTCTTCCCTGACAAGGACTCAACCATATATCATCTCCTTTAACGAAACGAACTTCAATCGGAAGATGAACTTTGTAATCTTTCTTTTGAATCAAATCCCGAATTTCTTCTAAAGCTTGAACGGTATACTCTATGGGAATAGCCCATTCATTTACCTGCTGTTTGAATAAACAATCAAAGTTAAACTGACTTAAACTATCACCCCGCGATTGTTTCGGCTGACTAAACATTTGTTGAGCATACCAACGATTAATTGCAGGAATGAAATTTCGGTTATAAGTTGCTAAATATAATAAAAATTCAAAAGCATAAAATCCAATCAGCTTTTGTTGATACCAATCTCCCAAACGCTCAAATATATTCTTTTTAACTGTACTCTCTTCCGGTAATTCACGAGTAGCAGTCCATTCCCAAGCCATATCTACATGAGGTAAATACCAAAAACGATAATGGTCGGATTTCAAAGATTCTGGTAAATTCTCATATACTGCTTTTAAAGTTTGCGGCTGCTCTTTTACTGATAAATCGAAACTTTCCGTTACCTTTAATTTATATTCCGTAATTAATCCCAAACTTCCTAAATGACATTGAACGGCTTTAAATAATTGAGAATTTTCATCTTGAGAAACTGCGATCGTTTCTCCCTGACCATTTACCAACGTAATCTCTTCAATAATCGTCGGCATTATACCATACTTTAAACCAGTTCCATGAGTCGCTGTAGCCATTGCACCGGAAATTGTTTGAGCAGAAATAGAACCTAAATTTGGTAGTGCTAATCCATATTTCGCCAAACTTTGACTTAATTCATGAATCGTAACCCCTGCTTCAACAACAACGGTTTGATTTTCATAATCTATATTTTTAATAGTATTTAAACCATCAAGACAAACTAATTCTTCATTGCTCATAGCTATATCGCTAGGAGAATGTGCGGAACCAAATACTCGAATTTTGCTTCCCCGATTTATTGCTTGACAAACAATATCCCTAACTTCTTTAACCGAAACAGGATGATGCACTTTAGAGGGTATACATTCATATTCCCCCGACCAATTTATAAAACGCTTTTGATTCATGGTTCACAAAACCGTAACGATTCCCCGTTGAATATTCGAGTATTTTAATTGTATTTCTGCACGGGATAATTTGGAGGACATTTTCTGTTCGTGATACTTTTTACGTTTTAAATCCTTCCAATCATTAACCCATTTTAGCTGTGATAAACTCACTAATTTTGCATGGGCTTCATCGGGATAAAGCTGCTGTAGCAACGAAATAGTAGTCACTTCCTCCATTCCCCCAGGTACATCTTTAAGAAGTCCGCTGGAAACTCCTAAAAATCCCGTGATATTCAATTTCGATAAATTCCACAAAGCCAAAGTATTCCAAGGAGAAGTCATTCCATCTATTGGTTTAACTCCTGCATCCCCTCCATGATTCAAAATCATCTTTGCTCCGACTACTAATGTATCTGCGGTTAGATGCAAATCCAATATCTTTATGTCTGCCGATTTAACGTGAACTTCTGGACTTTGCAGTAAAAGTTTGCTTCCACCTAAAGAAGTTGCTTCATAAACTATTGCGTTTAGAGGATGGGCAAATCCTTTCCAGGGGTTAACCAAAAGTGAATGCACTCGCTTTCCAAAGCAAGAAACAGTTTGAGTAATTTGCTCAAAAAGGTGTTCGTCAGTCGCTATAACCACATAATCTGCGTACTTTAATACTTGTTTACACCAGTTTTTTAATCGAGAAAAGTTAGGAGTGTGGGTACCACAAGCACTATGAATTCTTGTTCCAATAATCAGAGACATGGATCTAAATAGTATTAAGTTATGTAAATTAATCATTATTTAACATTATAAATTGTATTGTGAAAAACAAACACTTCTATTCACAATCCATACCTTACTGATAGCTGCTTTCAAGTTCTAACTGCTAGACTCTTAGTTCTATTCCCAAACACAGGATATTTGCATCAGCCCTAAGTCAGATAGTACTGAAGAGTTTTTTCTTGGATATTTGACTATTTGCGATGATATTTGCTGTAATTTAAACAAAAATCTTCCTAACGGTAATGCTTGAGACTATTGTCAAAGTTTATTTTATGATTTACAATAAAAGGTTATAATAAATTTCCAAAAATGTAATAACTTCAGATTTTATTAGTAAATGAAGTTAGACTAACGACGAAATTCGCTTAATAATCCAATATTATTTATATTAAAAATGTATTCATTTAGAAGTGATTAAGCGAGCCTAATATTATACCTCGGAACTGATTAATAGTTAAATACAAGAATTGACATTTAGTCTAAAAAGAATTTCATTCAAAAAAATTGCAAATTTACTATTTTAATTTTACGCATTTTAATGAAAGCAAATAACTTGATAAAATAACTTTTTTATCATGCCAATTAAAATAACTATATAGCTATAAATAAATATAATTTTTAATATTTAGTCTAAAGATAGTCTCGCGAATTTTGATATCTTTGAAAACCTTATTTGAACGCACTTAGAATACCATAAATAAGCTCGGAGTAATCCCAAGAGTGCATTTGTCTAAAGGGAAGACCCATTTTTTGGAAAACATACTTCTCTTTAATACCAGCACCAACGATGTCGGGCTTAAGTCCTTTAACAAACTGCTCGAATTCGTAACCAGTTACGTCATCGTAAACGATGGTTCCGTTTTCAATGTAGTTTGTGGTGCGCTTGTAATCATCGTTATGAGCGAATTCATAACCAGTACTTACAAGTTCCATGCCCAAATCTTTGAATGCAGGTACTACGTGACGAGGACGTAAACCACCAACCATTAATGCAACAGTCTTACCTTTCAAACGAGGACCGTATTTTTCAAGGATTGCGTCTGTAGCAGGTTGGTATTTAGCAATAACCTTCTCAGCGTTCTCTTGGATTTTCTCGTCAAACTTAGCGGCGATCGCTCTTAAAGATTCAGCAATCTTGGTAGGTCCGAAGAAGTTGTATTCCATCCAGGGAATACCATAAGCTTCCTCCATATGACGAGAGATGTAGTTCATAGAACGGTAGCAATGAATCAAGTTCATTTTTACCTTGGGAGTCAACATCATCTCGTTCAAGGTACCGTCACCGGACCACTGAGCGACTACGCGCAAGCCAATTTCTTCTAAGAGGATGCGGCTAGACCATGCATCACCACCGATGTTGTAGTCACCAATGATTGCTACATCATAAGGACCTGGTTCGTAATTTAAGGTATTTTCCTTAGCAGCTTTGTCAGCAGCAGGGAAAATCCAGTCACGAATAGCATCGTTAGCAATGTGGTGTCCTAAAGACTGAGACACACCACGGAAACCTTCACAACGAGCGGGGATAACTGGCTTACCAAGGTCTTTGGAAGCTTTTTTAGCAACCGCTTCGATGTCGTCACCTATGAGACCGATGGGACGTTAAATAAAAGCTCATTATTCCTGTAAATTGTTATATATAAACATTATGCTTTGAAAAACTTGTTTATATAGGACAATTTTTTAGTCAAAAAGTAGTAAAAATGGACGATATACAGGACAAGGTTTTTATTGACTTTGAGGTTCCAGCCACTTCTGATGGTTCCTATGAAGGCAGAAAAAAGATAATAGAAGCAACCGATAAGCATTTGAAGATGAAATTTGAGCAAGAATTAGCAGAGGTCAATCAGAGACTAAAGTTAAGCAAAACTAAAGTTAGGCTGTTTTGCATAGGTGGAAGTATTCAGCTTAGAGCAACTCTTCCATTAAAGCCAGGTGAGACTCATAAACAAGGAAGAGCCAAAAAACAATACTATATATCTCTAGCAATTCCAGCTAATTTTGATGGGTTGAAAACTGCTGAAGAAGAAGGTTATGAGTTAGGAAAGCTAATTGCACGTAAAACTTTTACATGGACAGATAAATACTTAGGAATTAGAGCAACTAAGGATAAATGTATTACTTTCAATGAATTTTATCACGAATTCGAGAAAAGATATTTTCAAACCAGAAAAAGAACGATTAGAAGTGAAAATAGTTTAAGAAGTTATAAAGAATGGTATCGTAGTTATTTTTTATGTGATTCAATAATTAATGAATCAAATATTAAACTAAAAGTTGAATCTACTAAAACTGCTCATGCAAGAAAAACTTCAATGCAGTTAGCAAAAGTAATTTGCAAAATGCTAAACCTTACAATTACTTTTGAAGATTTAAGAATTATTTATAAGCCTAAAGCAAGGTCAATTCCGGACGACCATACAATTATCCGGTCTATTGAACTTTTTGAAGAACGGTCAAAAAAAGCTAAATGTACCTTAGAGGAGAGTAAAAATTCTTGGAAATTATATAAGTTAATTTATAGTTTATTAGCTATTTATGGACTACGACCAAGAGAAGTTTTAAATAATCCAGATTTAGAATGGCTTATGTCTTCCGAAAATGAATACAATACCTTTAAAGTACATGAATCAAACAAAACTGGATACAGAGAAGTTTTTCCTTTTGTACCCGAATGGATTGAACTATTTGATGTCAAGAATAAAGAAACTATTAAGCTATTAAAAAAACGAAGCCTTAGCTGGAAAACTTCTACAGAACTTAAAAATAGAATTAAAGGAATTTCTAATACCTTTAAAATTTGCAATATACCTTTTGTACCATATGATTTAAGACATGCCTGTGCAATTAGGGCACATTTACAAGGATTACCAATTAAAGCCGCAGCAGACAATTTGGGACATGGAGTTAAGATACATACTAAAACTTATCAGCAATGGTTTGGATTAGAAAATCGTAGAAAAGCTTTTAGTCAAACTTTTGCAGACCAGTATCAATTAGAGCGGCTTGAAAATGAAAATATTCAATTACACAAACGAGTCGATGAATTAGAAGTCGAAAATGCTCGATTAAAACAAATGCTGAATTCTGACAATAAAGTATCTTGTAATTAGTATAGTGCTAAATGTAGATTAGAGGTTTAAGGTTTAAGGTTAACAGATTTTAGTCTTAATTAATATCCTAACTTGAATAGAGTAGTCCTATACAATTTCATAATAATTCAAATCAATACAGCAAATTAACAGATAAATTTAAAATTTATGTTTTACAAATAGTATTTAAAATAACATTTGATTCGATTAAAGACTTCATAATAAACATTTTAAAATATAAAGCCTACATAATTTTTAGTTAATACAATAAGTAGTTAATAATTAGTTAATCTATTTAATCTTTAAAATCCGACTTATGATTAGTTCTGAGTCTATCAAATATAATTTATTTAGTTAATTTTCAGTTAACAATCTAGATCGAACAATTGAAAATTAATTTATATAAATGATTTGCAATTTTCTAGCCCAAAGAGACCGATGGGACACTCAGATTGAACTGATACACCTCTGTTGAGAGGGAATAGCTCTTCAATCTCGTTAATCATTTTGGCGAGCTTTTTATCTCCACCAAAAACGATGTCTCTTTCTTGGAAGTCAGAAGTAAAGTGCATTGTACCGAAGGTATCTACACCTGTGGTACCAATATAGTAGTTACGACGACCAGACCAAGACCAGTAACCACAACCAACAGGACCGTGGCTGATGTGGATCATGTCCTTAATCGTGATATTCTCCCAGAGCCAAAGAATCCGGTTAATAGTATTTTTTCAATTGTTAATGATAAGAGAACCTAAATTTACCCTAAATAACGCTTTTTCAAAAGCTAATTAATAAATCAAATTACTAATTTCACTTTAGGTTGATAAATCCTGAATTTACCTTAAAATACGAGTAAAGAATAGTATGTTTATTATGGTAGCGGCATTTCTGGTTGTGCGATCGCGTTGGCATAAGAGGATATCTGCTGTAATTTATCCAGTTGATGTTTGAGCCGTTGGTTTTCTGCCATTAACTTGATATTTTCAGCCTCTAATTGTTCTTTTGATTTTTTATTAATTGCAGATTTCATAACTTGCTTGCGATTTTCCAACGAGAACCACCGCTGATAAACTTTAGTATGCATTTCTACAGAATGTCCTAAATTATCGGCAGATGCTTTAATTGGTAAACCTTGGATATGCGCTCTAATCGCGCAAGCATGTCTTAAATCGTAAGGTTCAAAGGGTAAGTCAAGAATGCGTCTAAACCAGCGAGCGTTAGTTTGAACTAGATGGGATAATTCTTGAAAACCAGTTATTCTTTGAATTTTTGCTTTTAATAAATTAATAGCTTCTGGATTTTTTAATTCAAACAACTCTACCCATTCTGGTACAAAAGGTAAAACTTCTCTATAACCGGTTTTATTCGACTTATGAACTTTCCAGACATTATCAATATTTTCATCACTTATAAACCAATCTAAATCGGGTTGATTAAATACCTCACGCGGTCTTAAACCATAGGTAGCAATTAATCCAAATACTAATCTATGCAGTTTCCAAGAATTTCTATAGTCTTTTCTAACTTTTGTATTTTGACCTTTTATCTGATATTTTTCAAAAGCTTCTATGATTTCGATATCGGAAGGTATATATCTATCATTAGGAACAATAGGTAATTTTAAGTCTTTGAAATTTACTTCAATACCGTGAATTTTTGAAAATACTCTGGCAATTCTAATTGCTTGGTCGCGGGAGGTTGGAGAAGTAATGTTTTTAATAATTTTAATGATATTATCGCTTGTAACTGGTAAATCTGATTCAAAATATTGTTGATACCGTTTATATAAATGCCAAAAACTATGTTCGCTTTTCATCGTCCTTTTTCTAGTACTAAAATATTCTTTATCTAAAGTTTCTAATACCTGTTTAAAAGTCTTACGCTCGTTCTGATTCGCGTTTTGACCTAAATATTTATCATTCCACTCAAAACATTTTCTAGCAATCAGTTTACCTAATTCACAAGCTTCCTCTTCAGCAGTTTTTAAACCATTTAAATTTGCTGGAATACCTAAAGAAATAAAATATTGCTTTCTACTTCTCCCAGATTTATTTGTATCGCCAGGTTTCAAAGGAAGAGTCGCTCTTAACTGTAGAGTATTTCCTACTTTTTTAATACTTACCTTGCTTTTACTGGCTTTCAGCCTTGCGTTTATTTCTTTCAATTTTTCTTCTATCTTTTTATCCATATATTCTTGCGTTGCTTTAACTTGATTTTGGGTACCCATATAGCTTCCGTCGGTACTTGCTGGAACTTCAAATTCATCAAACAAATCCTCTTGATGCACTTGTTTCATCCTAAATATGCCTTAAAAAATAACTGCTTATAGCAAACATTTAACTAAATCAAAATGTTCTCTATAAGCAGTTTAAAATATTTTGCACTAATTTATTTTAACGATAAAACATATTTTTAATCGGACCCCAAACCACACCTTTAGAACCTGCATATGCACAACCACGTGCGGTCATAACACCAGGAAGAGACTTGACGTTAGATTTTACGCCGCAATCACTCTTACCTTCTTCGTGAACGTTGAGGTGCTTAGTACGTCTTTTCTTAGCTTTCTCAGGATAAGCGTCTAAAACTTCGTTAACAAGCTGTTGTCTTTCTTCGACGATGTTTTTCTTATCTGCGGGTGACATATTTCTCTGCCTTTTTTACTACTGGTAACTACTTGGGATTTTAGGAATAGTAAGAGTTGATTGAAGCATTTGGGTAAAGGGTAAAGGGTAAAAGCTAGAATATACAGTTTTACCTTTACCTTTACTCAAGACATCATTTGCTATTAGCTAGCAGGAACTTCCTCAGCTTTTTTACCAATGATATCTGCGTGCTTAGAATCATCATCCAAAATACCGAACTCAACTAAGAGTGCTTCTAACTCATCCATTTCAAGAGGTGTAGGAATAGCTAGGTTTTTGTTGTTGATGATTTTTTCAGCTAAAGCAGCGTACTCTTTAGCTTGGTTGCTCTCAGGAGCGTACTCATTAACAGTCATACGACGCAATTCAGCGTGCTGAACGATGTTGTCACGAGGTACGAAGTGAATCATTTGAGTGTTCAAACGCTTAGCCAAGGTTTCGATAAGTTCGATTTCTCTATCAACCTTACGGCTATTACAAATCAAACCACCCAAACGTACACCACCACTATGAGCGTACTTGAGTACACCACGTGCAATGTTGTTAGCAGCGTACATTGCCATCATCTCACCAGAGGTAACAATGTAGATTTCTTGTGCTTTACCTTCGCGGATAGGCATAGCAAATCCACCGCTTTCTGCTAAGAGCCGCCTAAAATATAAGCTTTTGGAAAAAAGCTTATCTAAGTCGTACCGTTACGTACCCTAACAAACAGTTGATGTCGGCGAGTAGAACAATTAGTTACCTTAGTTACCCGTTGGGACAAACTTTATCCTTGATATCGTCACTTAGCTGTAACCTGACAAACCGTATAAAATATAGCATTTTAAGTTATTTTGTGCTTGAATAACTATGTAAACTATGATTATGTTTGCTTCCTAAAATTACGCAGCAAAACTGAGTTTATTAAAAACTTTTGATGGAAACTATTTTTATCATAGTTTATAGAAAAAGCACAAGATTTATTGACAACATAAAATTATTTGTCAAGCTAATGTTGTAATTTTTATTATTTATGACACTACAGCCAAAACAGGATGAAAATTAGATTATGAATAAGATTGTAAGACTGCTGATAGCTACATCCGGTACTTTTACTTTTTTAACAAATATTCTTTGTGGAATATCTTTAGCAGAGGATACTCAATCAGAGCTTAATTTTAAGAAATATGACTTTTGGGTGGAGAAATGTCGATTTCTCAAAGACAACCAACAGTTTAGTGAAGCTCTAAGTGCTTGCGAACAGGCTATTTCCCTTAAGCCAAAAAAAGATAACATTCAATTATGGTTAGCTCGTGGAGATTTACTATTAAAACTGAATCAATATAGCGAAGCAGTGGTTTCCTATGATTGGGTTTTGCAAGAAGACAAAAAGAATGTACCAGCGTTAGCTCAAAAATGTCAGGCTTTATTAGGATTGGGTAACTATGAAGGTGCGCTTGAATCTTGTGATTTAGCGTTAGAAAGAAGAGATAATTGGCAAAACCTTAAGCAAGTAAAAAAATATTGGGGGAATATTCCTCTTGCAAAAGTTTTGTATATTAAAGCTTCTGTATTGCGAAGACAGAAAA
This sequence comes from Rivularia sp. MS3, assembly GCA_019192545.1. Classification (GTDB taxonomy): domain Bacteria; phylum Cyanobacteriota; class Cyanobacteriia; order Cyanobacteriales; family Nostocaceae; genus Rivularia. The sequence continues at coordinate 64,534 of JAHCMI010000005.1, forward strand.
ACTATGATGAAGCGATAACTTTATTTGATGATGCTCTCAAGCAGGATGATAATTTTGCCTTAGCAGAAGCAGGAAAATGTGGTGTACTTGCAGACCAGAAAATGTATAATGAGGCTTCGCAACTGTGTCAAGCTGCTGTTCAAAAGTTTGAGAATCCCCAGTCAATAAACGAGCAAGCACAAGAGCAAGCCGACGAACAGAAAAATCAGAATACTATTAACACCCCTGAAGAGACAGATACGAGTAACGCGATTATCTGGTATGAGACTGGGAGAGTTTCTCAAAAATTAGGCGAAGCTCAAACAGCTTTAAATTACTTTAATCGAGCTATTCAAATCAACCCGAAATATTCTCAAGCTTTGGCTCGAAAATCTGAAATTCTCAATCAAATGGGACGCTATCAAGAAGCATTGCAAGAGTGCGAAAGTGCTTTGAAAGGAGATAACCAGTGGAGCGATACCAAGGGTTTGGCTTATGTATGGTATCAACGCAGTGCAGCACTTTTAGGATTACAGAAGTATCAGGAAGCATTAGCCTCATCGGAAAAGGCGATCGCCATTGACCAAAAATATGCCGAAGCGTGGAATAATAAGGCTGTCAGCTTATGGAAGTTGGGGCAATATGAAGCCGCAGAAAAAGCGATACACAAGGCAGTTTTATATTATCCTGGTTCATATTATGCTCAGGGCTATGCTAATCGCGGTAGAATTCTAAGTTCGTTAAATCAATATGAAGACGCTATTCTAGCTTACGAATATGCGAGTACAAATATCGAAAATTTAGATAGAAAATCGCTTCATGTATTCTGGTTAAACAAAGCTGTAGCAGAAATGCATTTGAATGATTATCAAGCTGCATTAAAATCAGTTAACTGGTCAATGAAAGAAAAAGAATCATTTGCAGCTTTTTATAATAAGGCCATCATTTTGTCTAGGTTAGGAGATTATGAAAATGCTATCAAAAGTTTTGACAAAGCAAACGAATTTTTACCAGATAATCATTTAGTTTTAACGGGTAAAGCTATAGCGTTAATGAATACGGGAGAAATCAAAAATTACGAAGATGCAAAAAGTACTTTTCACAATGCATTAAAGATTATTGATAGAGCTTTAAGAGTTAAACCGAGTTATTCACTTGCTATACAAAAAAGAAAAGAATTAATTACTAAAATGCAAGAAAATGTGGAAAAATACATGAAAGTACGTCATCAGCTTGAATAATTGACATGCTTTAATGGTCGGTTGAAAAATTAGAAATGAATATTAGTTGAGTGTCTGTACTTAACTAATATTCATTTTATTACAGTTAAAAACTTTATGAGGTAGATATCAAAAGTTCGTAAGTAGAAAAGGCTGGTTTTTGTCGTTCAATAATTTCTTGAATTAATTCTTCATTTAATTGATTGGATGCATCTGTACGCAAGCGAACGACAAAATGATATGGTTTTCCACCACCTAACATGGGATTGTTATCAAGCTTAACGTCCCCTAAAACCAAACCATCGTTGAAATTTTCCTCAATGCTAATATGTTTTTCGGATTCTGGTAAATGCTCATCTAAAGGTAAGTCGGTATAGTAATGTAGATATAAGCGCAAACCATGTTTTGTGCCATGCCAACGATAAAGAGTAACCGCATTACGAATTAATCTTCTTTGCTGCCCAATTGTCCAACGCTCATCTATTTTCCAACCTACCCATTGTGAAAGAAAGGGAAGAAAAGCTTCTGGTGCTGTAAGAGGATCGAAGTAAGCCCATAAAACATCAGTTGTTTGAACTACTGGATCGAAAGCTTGCTCAAAAATTGAGACGAAGCGTCTAGCTATATCTCTTTCCCCAAATATAGAAGGTAAAAAATCAACGTAAGAAGTTTGGGGACGAACAAGTAGGTTAAAAATTTGATATTCTACAAGTTGTCTTTGATTTGATGTTTCTAAAAAAACCTGTATTTTAATTTGAAAATCAAGCTGTAACTGACTTTTCTGATTTAGAGCTTGTTGATTTTCAAAGAAATCTGCTTCTACTTGAAAACTAATAGCTTTATCTACTTTTGTATTGGGTGCAATGTCAAAAAATCTTTGTCGGTTAAAATTGCACCAGCGAGCGGGATAATCCCCCGATACTTCTATAGAATATCGAAGATTGCGGTTATTGTTTCTATAATTTGTGTTTTCAACGGTAACTAAAATTTGTTCTGGCTCACCGGGATACAGCCACAAATCTTGATTTGAAGTCTCTTCTCTTCTACTAAATGATACAGATAAGGCTTCCGATTCAATAGCTTCGGGAAGACGCATCGAAGCTATTTGGATAGCTAAAGGAGGTGTTTGAACCATTTTTAATTATGACTATTTAGGTTATTATTTGTTGATTAATATGGAATCTGCTGATTTGTTTTGTTGAGTTTCGCAACCTCACCCCCTCCCCCTCTCCAAAACATCGGAGAGGGATGTCCGCAGTTAATACACGATTTTCAATAGTTTCACATGAAATTAATAATCAATAAACTCAACAATATGACCAAAATTTGGTTCCCTGCTTGAATCAAAATTTGGCTGCTCCTGTTGATTAATATTGGCTTTTTCCCAAGAAAAAATTATTCCTTCGGAACCCGGATTAATTTCAATTTCTGGGTTGTCTTCATCTTCGGGTATCCATCCTCTGGAAAATTTCCATACTCCAAATAGCTGTACATCTCCCACATATTTAATTTCCGGCATTTTCTGACAAACCGCAACGATTTCCGAAGCGTGCAATTTTCTTCCTAATTCCCAACCTTCTCCATCAAATCCTCCCATTAAGGGGTTTAAGAATCTGTGTAGAAATGCTTTGATACGGTTTCTAGTTTCTTCATCCTGACTATAATTTTTCTCTAATAGTACTTTCAATTTAACTCTGACACCTACATAACGGGGTTGCTCAAATCGAACTTGAATACCCAAAGGTTTACGATTATCCATGTAATCGCAAAGTTCTCGTTTGAGTCGATCGGAAATAACTAAATCGGTGTCTGGGTTAGTTCCGCAAAAGTCATTAATAAAACTTTGAAAATTATTAGGCTCCGGTACTATCAACAAACGAACCACACCCGGTGTATTATTTCTTGTACAATGAGCGCGAGCTATTTTTCTAGATACGGCAGCATTCTTAATTATTCTTTCAAAATCTTCGGGAATTACCGCACATTCGCGGGTACGAAGAATCTGGGGAACTCGGAGTATAGCTTGTTCTAAAGGCTCGCTATCTCTTCCACCAGCAGCATCTTGGTAATTAACAACGCTCTTAACATAAGGAATTGCATATTTGAGTACGGTAAGAGTTTCTGCCTTAACATTACCCCGACTTCCTCCACCAGTACGATAAGCTCTCATATTGATTTCGGCTCCCGGTGGAGGAACCGCACCATATTGACGCTCTAATGCTTGTACGGTACCGCCTACAGGTTGAATATAAGTTAAATTTCTTTGTCCGGAGTCATCACGTTTTACAATTACATTGTTTGCTCTATGTCGCTGATATTCTCTTCGTTCGAGAGTTAACTCTCTGAGTTGAGATGGTTCTCTGACTAAAGGACCAAATTGTACCGTACCAGTTACCGAATCAATAATATAATGTTGGCTGTTTTCGCTGGATTGACCAAAATCTGGAACTTCTTGCCAAATTTGCGGTTGTTCTCCAGGAACCAGTATTTCAATATATTCTTGCTGTTGAGTTTTTCTATCTAAAATAGGTTTGCTTTGCAGTTCAAAAACTTGACCAGCTTTACCGCTACTAATTCCTAACACTTCATTTTCTACACGCACGCACTGAGTTGCATTTATAGCACCACCAATCGCACGTACAGATATACCTATAACCGTAGGAGATTCAAAGTAATATTCTTGTTCGCGACTCGGTGTTACATACAAACAGCGCAGCCAATAACCACTGTAGCTATTATCAGCATCGCTAAATTCATAACTAGGTAATCTTTGAGGTAAACGCAGAATCACATCTGCACCATGTTCTAAAGATTGGGTGACACCATCAAAGCTAAAACCTTTAGTTTTGTCGTCATCTTGTTCTAAATTTAACCATTTTTCCCCGTTCCAAGCTTGCCATTGTAAAGGAGGATTGTCTGGAAAAATACCAGTAGCTCTAGCAGCATCTCCTTTAAAATTAATTGCGATAACGTTACCTGAAATCGTATTTCTCGGTTCTTTGTTTTCTAATTCGTTTTCAAATTCGTTCTCCAAGAAATTACTCTCTAATTCATCTAAAACCAGATAAAAGCAGTTACCCGGTTGACAATATTCAAATAGTAATAATTCGTCTGTAGTCTCCCATTTATTTCTTTGGGGATTAACTTTAGTGTGAAAATTTTGCGGTGTATTCTCTGTTTGAGTAGCAGTAAAAAAATGCCGAATCTGAGGATTACCAATGACTAATTGTTCGTTCGTCGTAAAAACAACTGCTTCTTCATTTTCCGTTCTTATGGTTGCAACTTCCGTACCATAAGGAATCCTCACGGGTTCGGGCTGATCTTTGCTCAAATAAAACGTCAACTCGCAGGTTGCAGGTGTGGGAGCTTGGAGACGAATTCCCAATAACTCCAAGAAAGTGATGTAGTTGAGTAGAGGAACTTGATTGAACCTGAGCAGCATTTGGTCGGTTAACCATGCAAATAGTTCAATCAGGGTAATTCCGGGGTCCCCAGGATTATGATTCGTCCATTCCGGACAATAACGGGGAATGCGGAGAATACACTCCTCAACTAAATCCTTGAACTTGCGATCGTCCAGATTCGGCTTTTCGAGATTGGGTAAAAAATCAAACTTCATACCAGTTCCCCGGTCGGCGATAGATAAAAGGGATATACTAAACTTCTAATTTCCAGTTGATTCTTTGGCTGATAGATAATTTCGATTTCCACCTTGCCTCTAATAGGGTCGGGATTAGTGCGAACTTCCTTTAAAATTATCCGTGGTTCCCACATTTTCAAAGCTTCTTCTACATATAAACGGATACGTAAAAGAGTTTGAGTATTTAAAGGTTCAAAAACAAGCTCCGATAAACGAGAACCGAAATCTGGGCGATAAACTCGCTCTCCCAAATCTGTACGGAGAATGATAAGTATGGATTCTTCTAAATTTTTAGTTTCCGAACTGAGTTGAATTCCACCTTGGACGTTTAACTGTAGGGGGAAAGCAAAGCCAGAACCGATGTAGTCTTGTTCTTCAAGGTATTCAATATATTCAGGCATAATACTGAGTGTCCGCCTGTTAACAGGGGTATATTACTATGTCGATGGGGGAATGGTGAAGAAACTTTATATATATTTTCAATTTGGGTTTGAATTTTTTCTGGAGAGGAAATAATTGGTAGTTTGGGTGGAGCAGTAGAGAAATTTTGATATTTGAGTTTTATCATCAATTTTCTACTAACAAAATCGCTTCTTTCACCTCTACCTCTTGTTCAATTACTGCCATAATTCCCGGCAAATATTCATCCATCATCATCACGTTGGCGTAAACCATTTGTTTGATTAATGCAAAACTAAGGTTGTCACCTTCTACATCAATGCTGGTTTTGTAGCGGATTTCGCCGTCGTCGAAATCTAGTTCAAAATTACCAATTATTGTACCGTAGTTAGCGCGGGTAATAAATTCGGCGATCGCCAAGCGTTTATCTTGGGGAACTGCTTGGGGATAAAGGGAGTAAAAGATAAACTGATTTTCTTCTTCTTTGACTTTAGCAAGGCAAACCCACTCACCGTTTTCGCCTTTGAAATTCATGTACAACATGAGTTCATCTTCTTCTTCGACGAATTCCCATTCTTCAGTTTTGAAGAAGTTGAGTACAGCTTTGTAAATAAGTTGGCTACTGGTAGCATCTGGGTTAAGTTCTTCCCGAGCAGTTTTTGCCCATTCTTGAAAGGTAGTTTCAATGGCATCAATGAATTCAAATGTGGCATTTTGGGTAATAGCCTCGAATTCTGTTTCTGCTAGTTTTTCAAGAGATTTGGTGATTTCTTCCAGGGTTTCAGTGGAGGTGTCTGAGCTGAGTTCCCCAAATTCGGGTAGGTTTTCTTTTGCCCAGGTTTCGAGGTAGGTGCGGAGGGTTTGTTGGAGTTGTTCTTCGGAGGAGTCAGATGAAATTTTTACCATAAAAAATAATAAATCTACAATTAATAAATTTTGATTACTGAAAAACTCTAGGACTTACGCATTGACAGATAAATCAAAATAGCAGGTATTGTTTTCAAGGCTTATAGCCAGATTTTTTAATCATACTTTTGGTGATCGCCGATAAGTAAAAGTGATATATAAAAGCTTGAAACAATGTATTTACGTTAATACACAAGATGACTGTTTTGTACAGTGCGTAACTCCTAAACTCTATGTAGACGCTTGGCTCTTAGGCGATTATTTTACTTTCTTAGGAATTGCCGCAACAGGCATATTTGATTGTAGGGTGCTTGTACACTGATTGATCTTCAATACTTTTCATTCCAAAGTATTTAAGAATTTCTCAAGTGACAAAGAATATTTTGAGCAAAACTTTTTACATCTTCATCCGAATCTTCTTGAGAAACTTTTTCTAACAATGGCGCAGTTTCTGTCCAAAGACGATAAGCAATAGCTTGAATTGTAGCTTTACGTAAAAGTGGACTCGTACTTGTTAAATATTGTTCAAATATACTAAGAGCATCGGAGTCAAAATTAGGAAAACCTACGGCAATTCTTAGTACAGCACGAACAGCATCATCATGTTCTTCAGCTTCAACTGCCATCTCAAGCAGTTCTTCAGATTCGTAAGCAGGTATTCTTCCCCAAATTTCGGGTAGTAAATCATGGATATTTGATCCACGTAACCAAAGAAAATGAGTCATAGTTAATGGATCTTCTACATAGTTGATAGCATTTGCTCGATCTTCAGTAGTCCAAATTTCTTGGTAGGCTTTTTTTATCCCATCTCCTTCGTGAATTTGTTGGACAAACCAGTTAAGCTGCTCCATTACATTTACAAAGTACTCACGCCCTATATGATCGGGAAGAACCAGAAATATTCCTTCAACTTGGTTGATAATAGGTTTTTGTGTCAAAGTCTTTTCCTCCACACTTGCTTCTCTTCATCTTCTATTGTCCTCGAACATACTTCTGTAACTGTTCCCGTACAAAATTTTCTACGTCTTTAATTGTTGGCTGTCTGTTTAAGATCGGTAAGTCATTGGCGTGGCGCTTAAACCAATCTTTGATAGTTTCTATTTCTCGTTTATATCGCTCATCTCTAGACTTACCTTCTCTAGTATCCTTACCAGGAAGTGGGGTATTTTCATCCAACATTTCCGCAGTTACTTGTCTTGCTCCCTTTTGTGCTCCTCCAAAAGCAGCAGGATGTTTATCAATTGCTTGAGATACATTTAAATGTTTGTTCAGGTGCTCTTGTCCTATTTCTGGTGTCATCAGTTGACTAACCATGAGTGAGTATACAAGATCTCGACGATGTTTGTGTGTGTGTATGTATTTTCCTGGATTTTGAGGATCTTTAATTCTAGGATGGCTTGGCTCTTTAGCGAACCAAATTCCTAAGAGTTCTCCAATAGCATTTCTTTGTTCATCTGGGAGTTCTGGTAGTGGTTCGTTTCGTAAAATTTTAGTAAAAATATCACCTACTTCTACACCTGCTAGTTTGGATTTAAGCTCAAGGTAAGTACTCCCCCTACCAGCATCAGAATCTATTGCTTTAATGGCTCCCCAACCAAAAGGTCCTGACCCGTACTTATAGTCTACAGGTTTCCCTTCTTGTGTTTTACCTACTAAGTATGAGTTACCAGAAGCCAAGGTAACTGTGGGAGTAGCTGGAGAAGCTAAATCCAAGGATATTCGACTACTTGATTCTTGTTCTGATTCAGATTTATTATCTGAGAGAGTTTTTGCTTGGGTAATGTACTCACCAGCAATTTTATCAAGAACTTTAAAAACCTCTGTTGCTTTAAATGTCCAACCATCAGTTAAATCTATAGTTGGATTAACTTGAGCAATTATATTGAGTTTTCCTTCTTTACCCTGTAGTTTTAATTGTCGTAAACGATAAGCTAAACGCCAAGCTGAAAATTGAGCTTTTAAACGAAACTTAGAAGGCTTCTTTGTTAAGAGACGATTTATTTTAGGTGGTAACTCACGTTTAACTTTTTCAACACGCTTTTGAACTTTTTCATCTCTAGATTTTTCTTTATCTTTCTTCTTATTTTTCTTCCCCTTACCCCGCTTCATCAAATTCTTAGCCAACCCCTTCAACTTACCCGCCACCTTCTGGGCAGCCTTGGCAATCTTGACAATGATGAAATTGGTAATAAACTCCAGCAATACAATCGCCGACGAAGCCAATACAGCCCCAAATTGTGGCCCTGCATTCCCAGTCTTCACTGCCTTCAAGAACGTCATAAACTGTCCAAAGGCTTGAATTATCTGACTAACGGTACCCCAAGCTGCTTGTAGCCCCTGTATAACTGCTAACACCGCCCCCGCCGCAGGCACAATCATGGAAACCAAACGCTCTAGCAACACCCCAATAATAATCATCGGTAGCGCTTGTTTAACGCCAGTCCAAGCCATCTTACCCACTTCAGCCATAGAAATGCCGCCCTGGGTCAAAATTTTCCAAACAGCCGTACCTAGACCTAAAACCGCTTCTAATTTCTGGTTAAACCAAGCTTGAACTTGCTGCTGAAAGGCATTCCAAAGATGATTTTTAATACCGTCGGAAACCGCAGCACCTAGATTACCAATCCATTGACCGGGATTAGCTCCAATATCTTTTGCAAGAACAGCAAAGGCTCCTAATGCTTTGGCTGCTCCTTCACCAAACTTAATTGCTCCCATGACAGCACCTTCATAGACGCTGACTGCGGCAAGCATTCCCTTCTCCATCAAACCAAGAGCAGCATCTAGCCCCTTACCATACAAGTCCAGTCCCTTCTGAATACCTTGATTCAAATCTTGAGCCAGCTTATTAACCGCCGCTTCTGCTTGCTCGACTCGTTTTTTAATGGAATCCCGCCATTTCTTTTGCAACCCAGGCCATTGTGCCAGAAGCTTGTCCCCAATTGCAATCAAGGCATTACCAACACGCTGAATCGTCGCTACAATAGCCTGACGACATTTCTCAATCGCCTTAGCTGCCATGCTTTTAGCAAGTTCAATTGCCTGACGCATTGCAGCACGGGCTGCTTCAAAAGCCTTTTGAATCCCTTGCTTTATACCATCAAAGAATGCCTTTGCTTTACTAGCTAACCAGCCAAACAACCCACTGGACTCTCGTTCACCTTTCTGGCGCTCGGCAGCAGCTTCAGTTTCGCCTTTTTTGCGCTCTTGCTCGGCGTTTTGTTCGCCCTTATGAATTTCCTTTTGAGCTTCTGCTTCACCTTCAGCTTTCTTGGTGTCAATTTCCTTGATTCCTTCATTTACCAACTTATTGGCTTCGGTGCCAGACTCGTTAACCAAAGTTTGCTGCTCTTTGCTCCATTCTCCGCGCATTTGCTGCACTTGAGCCTTGGCTTTGCCTTTTTCCTGGGCTTGCTGCTCGGCATTCTTGAGCTTGAGTTGTTCAATATATTGATGGGATTGTGCTTTTTCTTCAGTAACTCTAGCGCTATGTTCTTGTTTGTGAGTGGCGAACTCCCCTTGGGCTTTGGCTGCTGCGGCTTGAATTTCGCCACCTTTTTCTTGCTGCGCCAAAATCGAAATGGTATCTCCCATATCTGTTTCGCCACCACCACCCGAAGCAGCAGCACCACCACTATCTCCTGCACCACCAGCAATCTGAGCCTTTAGGGTTTGCTGTGGTACCGAATGCACAATCGCATCTTCACCCATTGGCTGCGTCAAACTCTGCTGTCCTTTGGCTTGGGTTTCGGCGAGACTTTTTTCTAATTCAGCTTTCTGCTCCTGAGCCTTTTGGGGATTTGCATTACCTGTAAGTTCTAATTCAGGAGGATTCCCGGCAGATATTTCCATTGCACCGGAATCCTTAACAGGCATTGTACTGATAGAAGCCTGCATCTTTTCGACATCTGAGGAGGAAAGTTCTCCTTTTTCATTTCCTTGCACCGCAGGTGGAGGTGTTTTAACTTGAGGTGAAGATTTTTGAGGAGGTAATGGCTGGGGTTGTGGAACTGGTTTAGCTTCTCCATCTGGCTTTTTCTCAACAGCTTTGGGTTTATCTTCCGGGACAGATTTTGCAACCTCAGACGCGGGGGATTTTGCACCGCTTGGTGTTTCCAAAGTTGGTGGATTAGCAACAAGTGCTTCTTTTTGTTTACCGACAGTAGTAGTAACTGCGCCAGATACACCCCCGATAGCAGACAGCAATTTAGTTGGAGGTAAATGACTAATCGCTGCTAATGCTGCTGAAGGTTCAGATTGAGAAACATCTGGTGCTTGGGGTTGGGGTTGTTCGGCAATAGCATCGCCGCCACCTCCACCATTGGCTGGTTCCCCAGGTACTGGATCTTCAGCAATTGCTGTAAGTGCAACTTCCTTTTCTAGGGAAGAAAGTTGCTCCGAATCAGAATCTTCAGGAGTTTCAGCCTCAGCCATGCGCTGTTCCATTGCTTTAGCTTCAGCTTCTTCATTCACTTCACCACCAACATCGCCACCGCTACCACCAGCAACTTGACTACCGCCACCCCCAGATCCACTTTTTGGAGTTGCTTGAGCTTTTGTTACTGGTGCAGCATTGCTTTTCATCTCTTTATCTAAGCCCTTCTGTTCTTGAAGGGGTTTTGCTGCTGGCTGTTGTGCGCGTGAATTTTGAGGATTTTCAGTTTCTACAGCTTTGTCTTTTGTCTGCTCCTGCTTCTCTTGAGTCTCTTTTTGAGAATTTACGTCTTCTGTGTTACCAGTTTCAGGAGTTTGAGATTTTAGCTCTTGTGTTTTCTGATTTTGCTCACCTGGGACAGCTTCTGGCGTTGATGCCTTGTTTTTCTTAGATGTTTTAACTTGATTGGACTTTAGCTTTTGTTTATCTTTAGTTTGCTCTTTGCTTGGAAGTTCATTTTCTGGTTCAAATTTACTATCACTGTCGGCTTCCTTGGAACCAAGACGCTCAAATGGTTTAATTTTGTTACTAGTACCAATATTTGACTTGAGTCGCAGTTTGTTTACTTTGGGTTGAAGCTTTCCCCCAGTCTGCTGAATCGTATGCGTCAACTCATGGGCTGTCAACTCATTATTACCGGGAGACTTCCCCGCACCATAGTAAATATCATTACCATGAGCAAAAGCCTGCGCTCCCAATTCCTTATTCATCTGCACCGCGCCCGAGTCAGTATGCACCCGCACGTTACTAAAGTCAGCGCCAAACCGTGGCTCCATGAAACCACGCACGCTATCTGGTAAAGGGCTACCTCCACCCTTAGAGCTTCCCAGACGATTTTCTAAACTGGAACTAGTAGAAGTTTTATTAGCTTTAGCTTGTAACGATAAAGAAGAATACCTTAAAACTTTTGGTTTTGTAGCTACATTTGTATGGGATTGTCGATGAATTTCTTCACTTTCTTTATTTGACATTGCCATAACTTTGGCTGCTGTCGCATCGGCTTCTTGTTCGTATTTATCCCCTGGTTTACCAATAGTTAATTTAGTTTGAATAGAATTAAATTCTAAATTTTCTTTTTCGTTTTCCGAAGTTTCAGTAGATGGTAAAACTGGCTTTAAATTTACAAGTGAATCTTGTTCTTCAGATTTATTTTCTTCTTCTGATTCTTCAGTGGGTGGTGCATCCGATTTTAAATTGATTTCTGGTTTTTCTTCCGGTTCTTTCTCTTCTTGATTTTGTTCTTGACGTTGAATGTTAGCGTTAGGAAATGGAGGAGTTGTAGGAAGAGAAAATTTAGAAATATTAATATCGGGGGATTGTTGTAATTCTTCGTCATTATTATCCTTCGTGCTAAAACTACGAAGTTTGAATGCAGAATCTTGTTGCGGTGCTGTTGATGACCAATTATTTTTTTGGTTTATTCTTTCACCCATTGGTTTGAACTCCCCTAGTTACCATGTAGGTTAAAAATACTCAAAATCGTTTTTTTATTTATATTTAATATTGTTAGACGAGAGATAATATCTGTAGTAAAGCAATTAAAATCAAAAATGAGTCGAGAATTTAACGTAATTATCGAGCGGGATGCTGATGGCTACTTTGTTGCTTCCGTTCCGACTCTTAAAGGATGTCATACCCAAGCAAAATCTTTGAATGAGTTGATGGAGCGGATTCGAGAAGCAATTGTTCTTTGTTTGGAATTTGAAGAAAATTTAGAAGATTCCCTTGATAACGGAAGGTGTACAGCGAATTGTAGTGGAAGTATGAGTCAATTCTGATAAGTTTTATTCTTTCATTTTTTAGTTTCCTTAATTGGTAGGTTGGGTAGAGCGATAGCGTTCGCGTAGCGTGCCGAAGGTATAACCCAACATTTCTCGAATCAACCCCAAATTAAATAAATGCCGTAATGTTGTTGTTTGGATGTTGGGTTTCGTTCCTCAACCCAACCTACGGACTGTTTGTAAATTCTCATAATTTTGTAAATAAGTAACAGCTTTATTAGCGATTTCTCTTACATAAGTGCTTTCGTCATTCAAAGCTTTTTCCCAAACTTTATAAAGCCTTGGACGATTGAGTTCTAAGAGTGAATCCGCAGCAAAAATACGCACGTAAACGTCTTTATCTTCAAGTAAAATGATTAGTGCATCAATTGATTGTTCGTTGTCATATCTTTGTAATTGTTTAGCAACTATTTGTCTAGGTCTTCTTGATTTCTTTTCTCGGTGAACTTCATCAATAAGACAATTCAATATTTCCGGTTCTTCATATGCTTCTAAAGCAGATAGAGCTTCACTACGAACGCTTTCTTCTGGGTCTTTTTTGGCTAACTTAATTAGATAAGGAATGCTTCTATTATCGTGGATATCTCCTAAATTACAAGCTGCGGTTTCGCGTATTTGTGGATTATTGTCGGATAAAAAAGGAACTATAATTTCTAAAGCATTATCGGGTTTTAAAGTTCCAATCTTATCTAGTGCTAGTTCTTTAACTTCTGAGTTACTACTTTGTAAATCGGAGATTGCCGTTTGTAATTCATCCATAAAAATATATTTTCAACTAAATTTATTTTGCCCAAACTATAACCTTTCCAGGTATTTGTCCTTCAATTAAAATCTCTCCATTTTTTTCCATAGCAGCTTTAACATCATTAGCTTTCTTGCGGATTTTTTTCTTGGAACTCTGACTAATTATCTCAGCGACATCTTCGGGAGTATATATCCTAATTTTACCGTCTGTTTCTAATTGCTGAAGTGCTTCCCAAGAAACTTTGAAAATTTTGTTTTTTTTGGTAAATTTTTGAGAACCACCACCACCTTTGATTACTATAGCGGTTGAAAAAGATATGTACCTACTTGTTTGAATTGATTCTTTATTTAAAACATGAACCCAAGGATTTTGAATCTCGGCTGCAATTGCTTCTTCACTATCTAGTTCAAATCCTACAGAATTACCTATCCTATAATTATCATCGGCACGGAAAAGGTAACTGAGGTTAAATTCCTTTTTTGGGTTCACTGATTTGAGTAATAAAATGGAGTACTCAAATTGATTTTATTGTTTTTTGGTATCTTTATGGATATTGTTTTTGTTGAGTTTTATGTTTTCATCGACTGAATTAATGGTTTGGTTGAATTGCGATAACGAAGTTAACTAATTTGGCGATCGCGTTTTCTGTCAAAGTTTTAAGATACACTTTGTATTGTTGGTAAAACTGTTGGGTTTCGTTCCTCAACCCAACCTACGAACTAATCCCCAAGGATGTTGGGTTTGGTTACTCAACCTAACCTACGGACTTTCGTCATTCAAAGCTTTTTCCCAAACTTTATAAAGCCTTGGACGATTGAGTTCTAAGAGTGAATCCGCAGCATTGAAATCAAAATTTAAATGCTGGCGAATTAATAAAGAACTTAGATTCTGGAAAAACCTCACGCTGGATAAAACCAGATTCCGGCTTCTGCTGCTTGTTTGGTGAACCGACAATTTCTTTAAGTACTAAAAAAAGTAACTTTTTCAATCCTTTCTCACCAGCACTTATCATCGCTTTTTCAAGCATTCTTGTTGTCTTTTTCTTGTCGATATAAAATAATTCCGCTCCAATCTGTGCTGCTATCATTGCGATGTCTCGACGACCAAGTTTTTTTGTTAACCAGCGCGATAGTGTAGTTATAAAAGGATCTGAGGGAGATTTTTTCGGCAATGAATGCCAGAACCACTGTGGAAGTTTCGATTTCTGTTCAAGGAGTTCCTGCTCAAGGAGTTCCATTTGAAACTGTGGAGGTAGATTCAAATCTACAGAGCTATTTTTCAAGGTGAGAGGTGGGAGAAGGCTTGTGGGTTTCCGTAGTGAGTTCCCGAGTCTAGGTTCTTCGAGAATGTGATGTCCTGGATTTTGCAGTAAAGGTTCAAGCATTATAGCCGTTTCAGATGCCGAAGTTTGAATCGGGAAAGACCCTTTAAGTGAAAATGTATCGGCTTCTTGTTCGTATTTATCCCCCGGTTGTCCGACGGTTAATTTAGTTTGAATTTCTTCTTCTGGTTCTTCAGCAGTAGGTGTATCTGTCTTTAATTGCGCTCGTGGAGTTTCTTCTCCTTCTTCCTTTTCTCCCTCTTCTTGACGTTGAATATTACCGTCGGGAAATGGGGAATTTGTAGAAAGAGAAAATTTAGAAAGATTAATATCGGGGGATTGTTGGATTTCTTCGTCTTTGTCATCCTTGGTGGTAAAACGACGAAGTTTTAATGCAGAATCTTGTTGTGGTACTGTTGATGACCAGTTGCTTTTTTTATGCGTTCGTTCGTTCATTTGTTTTATCTCTTTCTTATAGTCATTGACTAAATTTACATCTTGCAATAATTTCAAAACCGCCAGGGAATGCAATTCCCTGTCTCACAGCGAAAGTCGTCTCAAGACGACTATATAAGCTTTTTAGTCTACTTAAGTAGACTTGAGCTATTAGCCTTGGAATTCATTCCAAGGTGGTTTAGGGCTTCTTACCCACCAATCAAAACAGTCGGACAACCACCGACAATAGCGTTCGGTGGACCGAGTGCTTCTAAAATTGTGTCTCCTAATCTACTGGCTGGAAGTCCATTGATTAATACTGTTGTACTTCCTGTAGTTACTACACCTGGGCCGTGAGGTGGAACTGGTGATGGTACCGCACAGAGATGAATATCTGCACCTCCCGCACTGCTAGAAATCATACTACCCATAGCTTTTAAGGCTGCGGTTTTAGCTGTTTGTTCGGCAGCTAAGGCTGCTGGTGCGCCGGGAGTCGCAGCAGCAGCGACTGTTGCTGCTTCGGCGGTTTTGATTGCTGTATCGCTTACTGTTTTTGCTGATTGAATTGCAGCGGCTGCGGCTGCTGGTACTCCTCTCCATGCTGGTGAACTACCAATAATAACATTCAGACTTCCGGGACTTCCTGCTAATGTTGGAGGTAGAATGTGAGCGACTAAATCCCCTAATCTGGCTGCTGGTTTACTCATAATTTTAGATACTTGGATGTTTTTATTAATTAGGATTTGTGATAATTACAATCATTGGTTGGTGCGTGACGCGCTTAAGTAAAATTTATTGCTACGTTCAAAGTTTTTCGTCGCGTCACAGCACCCTACGTTAAAATTTTTGTAAATCCTATTAATTAAGTTTAATTAGACTACCTTGAACTGTAATTACACCTGTTGCATTAATATCAATATTACCTCCAGCTTTAATTTTTAAATTACCAATAGAATTTAAATTTATACTGCTATCTTTATCGCTCATTTTTAATTGATGACCATTTTTAGTTGTTATTTCTATAAATTGTTCGCTATCGTTTATGCTAATTTGATGACCGCCGTTTGTACGAATATAAAATCCAGTTTTGCTGCTCCCTTTGTCTTCTTCTACAAACTGCAATTTATGACCAGTACGAGTATTAATGCTTCTTAAACGTACCAAACCATCTTTAACGCTATCTTTTATAGATTCAGGAGGAGAATCTTTACCATTCCAAACTCCACCAATTACATAAGGACGATGAATATCACCGTGTTCAAATAATACTAATACTTCGTCGTTGATTTCTGGCAGACAATCAAAGCCGCGATTGTTACCTGCACCCATGCTTACTACCCTTGCCCACTGACTTGCGTGGTCTTCGGTGAGTGTAGGAAATTTTACCTTTACTCTTCCCCATCCTTCCGGGTCTTCGTTGTCGGTGACGATTCCCACCAAGGATGTTTGTCCGGGTTTGAGATGGGTTTGGGGAGACAAAATACTTAATAAATCTCCTCCACGCAATCCCCTGACGCTGAATTCTGTGGTGTAAACTCTTTCTTGATATAGGTGACGAGTTTCGGTGATGTAGTATTTTCCATCGTGCTGCCCCATTTCTTCTAACTCTACTACACGTCCCGCTCTTATCTCGGTATTCCCTTCGGCTTTTGCATCAGCATAGACGAATTGTCCTCCCAATTCATCACACAAAGCTTGTGCGATCGCGTCTGCTTCTTTGGGATTAAAAATGGGTTTATCTACAACAATCATTTTTGGAGCAGGTAGTTGATTAAATTTATCATTGGTTTCACTACCGATACCGTTCTCAGTTTTAGTAATTAATTCTGGTTTCTTTTTAGTAGCAACAATTGGTCTTTTATTGCTGTAATCCCATCCCCTTACTTCCACTTCTTTTACTTGTTCTGCGCTGGTAACTCTAACTCGAAAACTGTGTATTTCTTCGAGCCATTTTAACTTTAAATCTGTATCAGATTTAGGTTTGCGAAAGTAAATTTTGCCATCTTGAATAAATAGTTCAAACCCCTGACGTGTTGCACGCTCTCGAAAGAATTCCATATTATTTTGATTGGATTGGAATACATAGTCATGGGGAATACTAGTATCTTCAATTTTACCAATTGGAATTCCTACTTCTTTGACAATCTTTTTAACGATGTCGCTATCAGTCATATTTTGAAAGGAACGATTATAACGTCCTCTGTACAAGCGGTGGGAAACGTCATAACCTCTAACAATAATTGGGGCTTGAGATTTTTCATTAAAAGAAGTTTCAATAGCTGTAATTTCACCTTGAATTATAGTATCTTGCTTATCTTCATCTTCTGCATCATCTTCTGCTTTTAAACTATGAGTAAAACCAATTTTTATTGACTTACCTATTTGCAGTAATTCCTTGTATCTCCAGCGATTATCTTTGTCTTTACCTGGATGATAGTCATTATGAATTACTAAAACAAACATTCCAGGTTTATGAAGACTTTCTTCTACAGAGATTTGAATGATATCATCCATAAAATCGCTTTTTGCTGGTTTGCCGTCAATATATAATTTTGGCAGGGAGCGATAAAGAACTTCAGTCATATAGATTTTAGATTATCTTCTTTCAAAAGAGGTTTTTAGACAACATTAGCAGTTTGATAAGAATTGATTATTTTCTATTACATTTTGATATTGGCGATAATTTTCTTTTTAAGACGATTTTTCATCGTATCTGTACGACGTTGTTTTTCTGTTGGTTGCTTCTTTTTGTTAGATTGACTTTCTTTTGGATCGTCAGCTTCAATTAAACTCAAGTTATCAATTTCAGCACGTACAGGAGTACCATCCGAGAGAAAGAATGTTAATTTATAACTGAGATTTTCAATAAAGCAGAAATTGAGGTAAACTCTACCACCCCAAATAAATTTAAAAATTGGTGGTTTTTCGTCTTTTTGATGAAAATCTATTGCCTTTTGAAACTTTTTAATATACTCGTTGACAACATCCTTTTTTGTCTCATAAGTATCAAACAATACCTTATTAAGAACTATTTTATTAGCTTTTTTATTTGCATAACTAACCTTTGGTTTACCTGTTGTTTTATTTCTAGCTCCTGGACTTTCTGAAGTATTGACAGTTCCTTCAAAAGATATTTGAGCGGGATTAAACATAAATTCTATATTTTCTCCACCACTCACAGCTTCAAGTTTGGCTTTTTCTAATGACATATTTAACTCCTGATTAATGTAGATATTTCTTTTTCAGTTTCTAAGCGAATCGCAATCAATTTATATACCTCTTCAGCTAGAAAATTCATTTTTGCATCAATTAAATCAACTGCATTTTCTTGATAGTTTACTATACTCATATTCAAAAGAATAATATTTGACCATTCCGGATATCCTAATAAACGTTTACCGACAGATTCTCTATCAACTTCTAATTTTTGCCGAATAATGCTATAAATTTGGTAAGCTAAGACATCTAAGTCTTCATCTTTGATTGCGGAATCTTTGATATTAGCTGAATTTGATGATGTGATTTCTTGATTGATAATTGTAGACGGATGTTCATTGTCTTTTGTTAATATGTTGGATGTTTGATTATCTTGTCTATAGGGTTGTGAATCTTGTACTTTTTGATAATTTGTATATCGATCGAAATCATTACTAAGAGATTTATTGGTATGCGAAATAGTTTCATCAAGAGACGATAAGTTTGCGATTAGCTCGCTGTAATCTTGTTGGTTATCTGTTTCAGGAATATTATGAGAATGCGATATTTCTGGTGATGTATTGTCAATTAGTTCTGATATATTAGACCATGAATTGGGAAGGTTATCATGATTATGTTTGACATCAATATGATTATTTTGACGTTTTACTTGAGTTAAATTTATTGCATTATTGCTATCATCATTTGAAGAGGAATTTTTTAAGGAAAAGTCTGCTTCATCGCTTGAATCTATGGACTTATTAAAATCAATAGCGTCTGTATTTGGATCTATATTAAAGTTAGTTTCAGGAAAATTATTTGATATTTGAGGTAACTTATCGGGTGATTTTTGTAAAGTTGGAGTATTTTCAAAGTTGTATAAATCATTCTTTTGTGAAGATTGAATAAATGGCTGTATATTCTCAGTATAAGTGTCTGATAAATTGGAAAAATCACTTACAAATTTAGAAAGCTGTAAATCTGATTCTTGAATTAAAGGTGATACTTTACTCCAAGGTGGTATGTTTAAATCATTTGTTTGAAAGGTTTGTGGTGTCTCAAAGGAAGTATTAGCAAGAGAAATAGCTTCTGGATTTTGTAATGGTGTTTGTGTTATTGGTATATCTGATTTATTTTCAGCATTATCTTGGGGATGTATGGGATTAACTGTTTCTTGCGTTATTGGTTTTTGTATATTAGTTAGACCAGTTATTTGACTAGATTGAGTCTCAAAATTATTAGTTAATGAATTTGATGAAGCATTTTCTGATTTGTTAATTCGATGTTCATCAGTTTGATTAAAATTTATTTTATCTGGATTATCTTTTATAAATTGGATTTGGCTAGTTTCTGAAGTATCTAATTGTGACTGAATGAATTCGGAGTCAGTATTTTGTTTTTCTTCGTGTAAAGGAGAATCCAACGAAGATTGTTTTTGCTTAGAAGGTTGATATTTACTCTCAAAAGTATTCTCCGAATTAGCAGAAGTATTTTGAATATTCGTTTGTGAGTTATGTACATTTTGTATTTCTGTTTTATTATTAAATAAATTAAGGTTAGGAATAGCTTCTGAAGAAGTCTTTGATGGTGATTCTAATTGCGGTTGAAGTTTATTTTCAGTTTTTGAAGTCTGTATGGGAGCATTTTCTGAGGTGGATATAATTTCTTGCGGTAAATTTGGTATTGCTGGTAAATTTAAGTTTGGTTTACTTAAATCAGTAGAGGTTTGATTGATATTTTCTGTATTTAAGTGAGTTTTTTGTGGTACTGAATCGGGAGTGTTTGGTTGAGAAACTGTTTGAGGATTAACCGTGTTTCTGGATTGACTCTGTGTATCTACTTTTAATTCAATAACATTGCTTTGTTCGCTAAAATTTAAATCATTATTGTCTTGAGAAGTCGGTTGTGTAGCTATTGGTTGTTCTTGAGTTGTTGAATCTAAAGCTTTCTTATTAGCTACCTGCTGTTGTGGGAATACTTTTTCAGAGTTAGGTAGTTGAGTTATCTTTGAGGATATAATATCTTGGTTTGAAATATTTTCTAATTGTGAATCATCATCTACATTAGAAGTGACTGTTTCTAACTGCGTTTGTAATTTATTAACTTGCTGTATTGGTTCGATTCGGGAATCTTTTTCCGAAGTAGTTACAGAAGTAGTGTTTTCAATATTTTGATTATCAATATTTTGATTATCTATAATTTGATTTTGACTTCGAGATAAAGCACTGCTATAAATTCCTGGTTTGTTTGACAAATAGTCAGCTACAAATCTAGAGATATAAAAATCAGAATTTTGAGCTAGAGGTTTTAATGATTCTAATGGTTCGGGTAAAGGTTTCTCTTCTGCATCTAGTTGTGGTGCTACTGTAATTTCATCATTAGTTTCAGTTTTATAATCATTCAAATTAATTTCCGTATTGCGTTCACGCAGTGTGCGCGGAGCGTATGCATCTTGCAGACTCGATTCAGCGAGCAAGATGCTCGCACTATCAGCCATTTGTTTTTTATTAGGAACGAATATATTACTAGAATTATTATCAGAATTATCTTGATTTTCTGCTAATTGAATATCGCTTGTTGATTCTGAATTTGATGAATTAGCTAAATTTTCAGCAGAATAAATATTTGTTTCCGAAGTTTGAATAGATGGGTATATAAATTCCTCCGCATCAAAATTTTGTCCTAAAGGTGGTACGAATCTACCTAAAGGAGGTAAAGAATTCAAGGGTTTCATTTGAAACCCTAATGGTGGTGGTGGAAGTAAGGGTTTTCTTAGAATTAAATTTGTTAAAGACATAATAATTATCTCAAATTATCCAAAGTAACCCGATTTACTTCTTCCAGATTTGAATGACGTGACAACTTTACCACCTCCGGGTTTTTCTATTTTCAATCCTTCGTAAGCTAAAGTTAATTCTTCAATTGCTACCGTATTTGAATCTGCTTGTAATGCTGGTGCTTTCCATTCAACTGGAACAGCAGCAATTAATGTCCAATACTGCATTGTTTCTCCAGCTTGATTGAAAAGTAATATATTAATGTTACGACGTTCGATAGGAAGAGATGGTTGTCTGTAATCTCCGACTATACTACTAACCCAATCCCAAAAGGTTAAGTCATCAGTTATCCCACGTTTCAAAGTAATATCTGAAAACTCAGCTTCACCTAAAATTATTCTTTGTTGATCGTTTACTCCTCCTTCTCGATAGGGTTTTCTGTTAATTTTGACTCCCAATCCAGAACATTCGCTGAATGAAGCTGTAATGTTATTTTCCATTTCCACATAAAAGCGATTAGCTGTTACATAATTCAACTCACCGCTAGAATTTCCGTTTTTAGCTTTGTTATTAGACATTTATCTATCTCCTGTAATTGGGATTGCGATCGCGTTCGTTTTGAATTTCTTCGAGCATCAATCTGTATACTTTATTACTCAACTTTTGCAGCAATATATCATTGGATAATACCTTTTGTGCTATTTGATTTATTTGAGGTTTTTCGGTCATATTTTTTACTTTATTTTAAGTAAATATCTTTAATAAATATCTCTCGCTGGTACTAACCCAATCTCCTGTAGTAAGGATTGTCCTTCATCGGATAACATCATCTCGGCAAATTTTTCACCTTTTGAATCTTCATCTTTTGTAGTTTTATAAATAACTGCGATCGCAAACCTTAAAGGATATCTTCCTGACTTGAAAGCATTGGTATTAAGACGATAGCTTCCTTTGTCGTTACATAAGTCTATATTTGGGGTTATAGGTTTACCGTCATTGTGGGCTAAAGTTTGTACTCCATTTATAGCTAAAGGATATACCGAACATTGTCCGTAAACTTTTCTCAAAAGTCCAAATCCTATACCACCATATCTATTTTCTGGATTTGTTTCTTCAAAACCTTGAAGAATTTTCTGAAGCATGGAATCAAATTTAGTTGTTTCTCTTTTGGCTATTGTCGTACTTCCATTTGGTTCTGTAATAAATTGAATAAATGAGTCTATAAGATGTTTTTCTTCAGGTTCATATAACTCGACTGGTAGTGATTTTTTTAAACCTAGTTGATTCCAATCTGCTATTTTACTTTGATATAATTTAGCTAAATCATTTTTATTAATATTACCGTTCAATGATTTTGGAATACTATCTTCTCCACGAGCATCGCTAAAGGGAACAAAAAAGACAATTCCGTCATAAGCGATTATTTTACATTTTAGTTTATTAAATTCATCTTTATTTATATTACTTGATGCTATATTATTACATTTTTTAATTTGTGAATTATCAGATAAATTAGTTATTGCAAAGTCAAGTGTTTTAATTTCATTTAACTGTTTTTTTATTTCACTAATTTTTCTTAACTCATTATTTACATACGGAATATTCAAGGTTATATTATAATTTTCTTTAAGTTCTGTTTTGAAAGAATTATTATAAGATACTAAATTTTTTTCCTGCATCCAATCTGAAACCATGCTGTCAGTAATGATAGATGCATTAAATTCTTTTTTTCCGATATAACAATTTGATTTTGGATCTTTACAAGAAGCTTTTTCTGAATTATTAACAGTGGAAGAAACATCTATATTTTTTTTTGGAAGCAATGATGCTATTAAAGCAATTGACAATGCAATCAAACCAAATGACAATAATAGCAAAAATATTAATTTAATTTTTGAAAAACCTTGCTTTTTATCTTTTTCTTTTATCTGTCCAGGCTCTACTAGCTTTGCTTTTGGTTGTCGCGGTTCAAATGGTAAATTCGATATCTCTTCATATGCTTCTTTTGTATTATTAAACTTTCCATCAATTCCTCTAAGTTTTAAAATAAAATCTTTTAATCTAATATCATAAATGGTTGCTAGTAGATATTGCGTATCTATTGGATTTTCGATATCAATATCGTTCCTAATAATGTGATTCCAAAATAATAACTTGATTGCTACTTTTCCTAAATCCTTTAAATCATCCTGAAATAGAAGGGGAGCGGAATATTCATTAATATTTTTAAAATTCTGAGGTTTAACAACATCTTCCCAAAAGGCAAAGTCAGATAGATAAACAAAATTTATATCGCGTTTTGTATCAATCAATAAACTATCAACACTAATATTTCCATGAACTAATCCCGATGGTAGTTCGCTATTACCCAAAAGAATACTTTGATTGTGTAAGAAATATAAACTTTGCAAAACTCGTTTAAGAATTGTACGTACTTCTTCATAATCCATAGAAGGATTTTCATCTAAATACTCTCTCAAAGTAATATAATTTTGATTTGACTGAGAGATTATGTAGCAACGTCTTTTATCCGCAAAAGCATCTACTGGAGTTAGTAACCGAAAATCTTGTCCGTTAATACCATTATTTACTTGAGTAGATTTGAGTTTAAGATTTGCTCTTTTGACAAACTCCCTTTGACGCTTTTCGGCTTCACTATTATCACTAAAATCTTTTTCTTGCAGCAAATATTCTTTTATCAAAACTGATTTTTTTTGAGGATACGTTAATCCTTCATACTCGCGTATTCTAATATATTCTTTTCTCAATTTTCCTATTTTATATCTACCTTTAAAACTTTGAATATATTGATTTGAGCTTAGAATAGGTAGTTCTTCTTTTTCTTTAACAACAACAAGATTATTCTCAGCATACAAATTTGAACGACTACGAGAATGTCCATTTACTCCGTTACTTGTATAGCCATTATTCTCAAAAGTATAATTATTTTCTAATTCCGGATATACACTATTTGCTTTATTTTGATTTGAATTAGTTTTTGTCGATTTATCTGAATCTCCATGATTATTACCAAGAGGAATTTCTGTTTCCTCTACCTTTGTTTGTACCCAACGTCCACCTAATCTTTTTACATTGTCTACGGGATGATTTAGCCAATTACTCATTTCTCTAGCATGACGACTAAAAGAATTCCATAAATCTGTAATTTTCATGTTTATTATCCTTACTAAACTTATGAAGCTTCTATATATTCTTGTTGTTTGTGATTTGTATCTTCCTCAAAATCATTTTCTAACTCATTAATCTGACGATAAAACTTATGTAAAAAATTCAAATCACAAGCAAACATACCCTCAATTACAGCAGGACTAATTTCTTCTAAAGCTCCCAATTTTGTAATTACTCGTGCAAGAATAATTACAGTAGCGTAAGCTGGATTTGACTTTACACGAGGGTCCCTTAAAGGAATTATCTCATCTACTGCTTTTGCTAAACGCATTACACCAATTCGATGTAAGTTGCCGTCTGCATCTAAATAACCTTTTGGTAAAGTAAATTCAAAGTCTGTTTGTAACATTATCAACCTATTGTTTACGAGTAAATACTTCTACTGCAAGTTCTATTTCTTCAATCGCTAATTCCGTACTATTCGCATCTAGATCGGAAGCAATATAATTAGTAGGCCATGCGTTATAAAATTCAAAAATAGCCTGTACATTTCCTGCTTGGTCGTAAATACTCAAAGAACCATTTCGACGTTTTTCTCCCCAATTACCAGTTTGTACGGTATTAAACCATTTCCATATAGTTGGAGATTTGGTCATCCCCCGACGTAAAGTAATGTTATTTGTTTTGATATTTCCAGGAACTTTTGTACGCACAACCTGACCGTATTTGGCTTTCCCCCAGCGTTGGGGAGTAACTTCACATACTTCAATTACTTCTTGAGTATGTTTAAATCCTTTACATTCGGTAAAATATGCGTCTACCGGGTCTTGACTTCCGTCTAAACTTAGCTCTAAATAGAATCGATTATTTGTCAGTATTTCTGGAAAACCATTAATTTTATTTGGCATTTTATCCTGCATTATTATTGAGCAAATTAGAAAATGGGGAAAACTGATTCCCCATGAAATTTTTGTCTATTGAACCCGCTTAATACCTTCGTGAACTAAGGTAATAGTTTCGTTAGCAACATCATTAGAACCCGCTTCTAATTTGGGTCCTTCATACTTGGTTGGATATGCATTGACCATTTCCCAACGAGCTTTCATATCTCCACCTTGGTCGTAAACGCTTACAGATGCAGCTTTACGATTACTAGACCAATTTGATTTTCCCCCGTCGTTTTTATTACAGTCTTCATACCACTTATAAAGGTCTTTGTTAGTTGTTGCGACAACCTTGACGGTAACAGGAGTAAATTTGGCACGAGTTGGAGCAGCTTGACGTAGATTCACAGCATTTTTACTAGAACCTAAAACTTTATCACCACCAGCAGCAGGAGTTTCAGAACTCAAGCCCCCAACCTCTAAAATTTGCTTGTCTGTAACTCCATCTGCTTCAAAGTAAAACCTACAACTAACTAATAACTCTTCAGATTGTGCAGCAGTCATAATTTATTTCAACTCCTTCGTTTACTAAACTGGTGTACTCACATTCGACAAACCTAAAGTCAAAGAGTAGGGAAGGGAGTGAGTAACAAGTAGTGAGCTAATAATTAGTAACTCATCTCCCCACGCTTCCCCTGCTCCATCTTCCCTATCTATTCCGCACTCGGACCATTCCATTGACTAATGCGGAAGACAACGAATTCTGCTGGACGTACAGGACGTATGCCAACTTCCACAAATAAGCGACCAAGTATCATTGTTTCTTCAGTATTAATGCTTTCGTCGCACTTGACGTAAAAGGCTTCTTCGGGTGTGCTACCAAACAAAGCTCCTTCTCGCCATAAACGTTCTAAGAAATTGCTTACAGTACGTCTAACCCTTGCCCATAAGTCTTGGTCGTTGGGTTCAAATACAACCCACTGAGTTCCTTGTTCAATGGATTTTTCGATGTAGCTAATTAATCTTCGGACGTTGATATAACGCCATTCTGTTTTTTCTGTTTCTGCTAAAGTCCGCGCACCCCAAATTTTTATTCCTCGATTTGGGAAGGTGCGAATACAATTAATTCCTTTAGGATTTAACAATTCTTGTTCGCGGAAGTTACAGTCGTAATCTAAACCAATTATTCCTCTTGGTGTTTCGTTTGCTGGTGCTTTATAAACTCCGCGAGTTTCATCTGTACGCGACCAAACTCCTAACATATGACCGCATGGAGGAACCATTATTGGTTTTCCTTCATCTTTGGGATTGGCTACTTTCACCCAAGGATAATAAAGAGCCGCAAACATAGAACGACGACCAAATTCATCCAGCCATTCAGCAACGTGCTGGGGTTTTTTAATTGCTTTCTTATCCTGATTTCCAGGTTTACTCTTATCAATCCTTGGTGGTGGCGTATCTAAAACTACCATGCGATTGGGTGGATTGGGAGCGCTATTTTCGCATAAGTCTACCATTAACCCCATGATGCCGTGTAATTGGTCATCATTTAATATGCCTTCCTCATAAACCCTCATCAGGTCGGGACAAGCAATCATGGTAATTTCATCTATTTCATAGAGTCCTTGAATACCAGTACCTTTATCGCGAACACCCTGTACGTGTCGCTGTAAATTCTCTCGATAAGGTAAAATTGGCGGGGGACTAACTTCATACATCCCGTCTAAAGGACGACGTGTCAGAGGAAGTCCTTTTTGTTCTCCAATCTCGATTTGCAAATATTCAGACTGTTGTAATTGAGTTTCTACATAGTTCCCAACTTCCGGTCGAACTTGGGAATCCATTGTCAAATTATGATATTCTTCGAGCTTTTCTCCACCACGTCTGACAACAATGCTAAAAAACTCTGCCGGAACTGGTGCGGGTTCGTCAGAATCTTCTGGAACTGCTAATGGTTGACTGGGACGAATCTCTACATCAACCGAACCATTTTCAACTTCTCCTCCTTTAAGGTAAAACCGCAAAGATTCGCGCTTACTTTTCATATTTATTGTAATAGCGCTCGAACTTGGATCTGGCTGATGCTGCTCCCATTCTGCTTTAGGTTTGGGTATTTCCGTACCGATACTTACGACCCAACAACGACCACCACCATTCAAAAACCAGCCATTAACAGCAAATGGTAAATAAGCTCCGAACTCGGTGAAGCCATCGGAACCTTCTTTTGCAAAGTATTCCATATACTGACTCCAGCTTGTGACTAGCATGGGTTTACCAACTTCAGCCCCACTTCGGATTGCTTCGGTGAAACCAATAAAGCCAGCAATATTAGTCTGTACGCCTTCTATGGGACGACTACCCCGGTCTATCTCTTCAACATATACACCAGGGGCAAAGTAATCTAATCTGGGCATATTCTCAATATTCCTTTTTGTGGCAAATCAATTCGTAATAGATAAATAATCAGAAAATCTCAGACATCCAAAAGTTTCACTATATTACGCAACAAAAAACTATAAGGATGATTTTTATCGTGAAAAAATTATACCATTAAAATCTCATCGCCAGCTCTTAAGTAAATGTAAAATTTATTATATTTTGCTTGGATGCTTGTCAGAAAAATAACTACTTTTGACTTTGCAGCCGCTCGCCATATTTTATGTACGCAGATGCTATATTAACTCTAGCCAAAGTATTTCTTAATTATCTGCCGATTCTAAAGATTTTTTTAGATATAGCGCTTTTTTTATTTTATAAAAGAATTAAATCCATAGTAGATAAAATTTCATCAAGCGTTAGTATTAATAATTGTTTAGCAACGATAATTGATAATGCTTTTTCGGAGGTTACAAAAATAATTAAGTTAAGATTTGGTTATATAAATTCTATGGCTGTTTAACTAAATGGCAATGAAATAATTTAATTTTGTTGCTTCATGTTTTATTTACCAAAAAATGTCATAGTATCTGTTTATATTTAAATTTAAACAAAGTTTAATTGGTATAAAACAAATGAGTAATCATTTAGCGATTGCTACTGTAACAGCAACTATACAAAGAATTATCCAAGCATCCGTACAGCAAGATGTTGATGGGACAGTAGTTACGGCTGCTAGACCGAATAATCCCGATGGTGGGGCAACACAGCCGAAAGTTAATATTTATATGTATCAAGCTACACCTAATCCCGCCTGGAGAAATGCGGATTTAAGAACGCGCCGTCCTAAAGGAGAATTGATTAAACAAGCCCAAGCCGGATTGAATTTATATTATTTAATGACCTTTTATGGAAACGAGTCGGAATTAGAACCTCAGCGACTTTTAGGAAGTACCGTTAGAGCATTAGTCGATCGACCAATATTAACTCCTCAGATGATTCAAGAAACTGTTAATAGCTCTAGGTATAGCAGCTACCTAGGGAATTCTGACTTAGCAGAACAAATAGAACGGGTAACGATTATTCCTAGTAATATGAATACAGAAGAACTTTCCAAAATTTGGTCGGTGTTCTTCCAAACTCCATATATTTTATCTTTTGCTTGGCAAGCTCGTGCCGTATTAATTGAAGGCAATAAAAGCGGTAAGAGACTGTTACCTGTAAGAGCAAGAGAATTTTATTATCAGCCAAATCAACCAATAATTTCCCAAGTGCTTTTAGCAAATGGTAATAATAAGAAAAATCTTCCTAGCGGTAATTTTGAATCGGACAGCAGTATTGTAATTGAAGGCCAAAATTTAAATGCCGAATTGAACGACGAGCAACTCAAAGAATTAGCGCGTAATTCAAATAGTCGAGATTCAGAAATTAGAGACAAAGCCAGAAATAAGCCATTGTCTCGAAGTAAACCGGAAATCAAGATTGGAGAAGCTAAAATAACCCCGGATAAAGTAACTGAAAGCGAAATTCGTTTAGATTTAACATCAGTATCCATAGAAGAAAGAAACTTGCTCCGAGCAGCTATACAAAGTTTGCAGATACTTTATCCCCTCATGCCCAAACGTTTTCCAGCGGAACCGATTAGAGTAATTGGCTCTAACACCGTAGCTTTTGTATTATGTCCGACAGTTGAAAAGGTGGAATTAGAACAAGTAAACGATGATGAGAATGGATTTTATTCTGCATGGGTGAAAGTAGAACTTGATTTAATAGTTGGGATGAATCAGAAGGTATTATTGTTTTTGAACGAGCGGACTACTTCTAGTCCAGCAGCATATATTTTTGCTGCTAACTCTCGCAATCAAGATACCCAACAAATAGTATTTGCCGTCGATGATGTTAAACAGGGAGAGTATTTATTACGGGTACAGATAGATGGTGCGGAAAGTTTATTAGGTGTAGGTGAGCGAGGGGAGTATATTAGTCCGGTGGTAGTTGTTGGGTGAACCTGCTTTCTCACACCCACCCCTGCTTCTCTGCATCTGTCAAAGTCCTTTCTAACTTAATATATTCACTTTCAGCAGCTTGTAGAAGATGTTTCATCATTACAGGCTGTTCTTCCTCTGCTGCCAAGAAAGCAGCATTTAAAGCAATGTTACGAATATTACCTCCTGCTACATTTAGCTTTGCTAACTTTTTGATATTTAATCCTTCTAATGGTGTATCTGTGGGAAAAATTCGCTGCCAAATTTCTGCACGCTGACTTGCATCGGGAAATGGAAATTTAACTATAAATCGAATCCGACGCATAAAGGCTGTATCAATTGAGTCTTTTAAATTACTGGTAAGAATAGCTAAACCTCGATAAGCTTCCATGCGCTGTAATAAGTAACTTACTTCCATATTTGCATAGCGATCGCGACTATCTTTAACATCGCTGCGTTTACCAAATAAAGCATCGGCTTCATCGAATAAAAGGATGACTCCACCTGCTTCTGCTGCGTCAAATAAACGACGCAGGTTTTTCTCAGTTTCACCGATATATTTGCTGACAACCGAACTTAAATCAATCCGATAAAGATCCAAGCTCAACTCACGAGCTAATACAGATGCAGCCATAGTTTTTCCCGTACCGCTAGCACCTGCGAATAGTGCAGTAACTCCCAACCCGTTACTACCTTTGCTACTAAATCCCCAATTTTGGTAAACCTTTGCTTTTTGACGCACCTGAGTAATTACTTCTTGTAGAATTTGACGTTGAGATAGCGGTAAAACCAAATCATCCCAACCTGTTGCTGGTGCAATACGTTGAGCTAAATCGTCTAGCTGAGGACGAGCTTGAAGGCGACAGTTATTCCAAAGTTGATTTTGTATAGTAATATTTGATTCTGTTTCCACAGTGCTAGCGCTGACAGATGCAATGGTATTGCTGCTGAGGTTGAACTGCGAAACTAAGGTATCTATAAATCCATTAAGTTGAAATACTTTCCGATTTAAAGCTTGATTCCAAATATGACGCTGTTCTTTAGCAGTGGGTTTATTAACATCAAAAGTAATCGTTGGAGAGTGTAAAAAAACTCTGCGTACATCAGTGGAAACTATTAAAGGGCTGGTAATTCTTTCAATTAATAAATCGATGGCATTTTCTTTATTAGTATCGCTGTTGGTTGTATTGCATTCTAGAAAAAGAACGGATTTATTAAGCAAGTATTCTCGCTGCCATAAACGTATCAATTTATAAATATCGTTCGTATTAGAAGGAATAGTACTTGTTCTGATACTATACAAATTAAACCCCGAATCGATGCTGGCTGCTGCTGCGATGTTTCTTTTCATTGCAAGCTCGCTACCACATAATTGTACGATTGGGATTTTGGATAAATTTTGATGTTTATTTTGCAACCATATTTTACCGATTTGCTCTGCTAAAAGTTGATGAGAATCGACCAAAAAATCAGCCGCATCAACGATTTCCATGATTTCTAACAATTCCTCATCTAAATGAGAAATACCCATCAGGTAATGCAAAATTCGCTCGTTGATTCGTAATGGAGCTATAGTGAGAATATTAGCATTACCAACTTCTATCAAACCCCAACGACGCAAAGGAGCAGCAGGAGTAAGTGCATTCCAATCAGGATTTTTAAGAATGGAAAGAGCCATATTAAAAGTAGGATAATCTAGTTTAGGATTATCTTGAGCGGCAGCACACCAAGATGTCCAATCTGGATTTAATTCCATTCCAGCACACAATAACAGTAATTCTCGCTCAAAATCAGAAAGTTGAAAAGTAGTGCAGATGTTTTGTAAATTAGAAGGTACCGACATTGAGATTTTCTCAGTTTGAAATTCCTTTTTTACATCTGAAGAAACCTTGGTTGACTGATTCTGTAATTCCATAACTCGACGATAAAGCGCTTCACCGACAATCGCGATCGCATTTATCAAATATTGGTAATTAAGGCTTTGCCAGTTATCCATTAGTCTCTACTGGTAGAATCAAGTTGTGGTGGTAGCTCCATAGGTGGAAGTTCATCCGGGTTAGATGGCTGCTGCTGAGTTGGGTTATTATTTCCAGAATTATCTTCAGAATTATTTCCTGATACTCCAGGATTAGAAATATCTGGTAAACCTTGTTGCGATTGAGGATTTGGTAATGGTTGTACTTGCTTTGGTGGCGTTATATCCACAGTTTGAATCACAACAGACTGAATTTTTTCCTCCCCAGTCTGCTTATTTTTGGCTTTTAAAGTAATAGTTTCGCTACCAGGCGATTGTGAGATAGGAATAGATAAGCTATTTTGTTTAGTTGGAACTAAACCTGGTGAAGGAAGTAATTCTACTTCTATATCTTCTCCTTCTTCAACTTTCCAAGATAATATAATATCTGGAGGTTGTATCTCCTTATGAACTTCGATGATTCGCTTGGGATTTTGACTAGCGTCTTCTCCATTCACTTTGAAGTAAGCGATTTTAACAGGTGTTGGAGGTACGGAAGGTTTCGGAGTTTTTTTCGGTGGAGGTTGAATTTTGATATTAGGAGTGCTTTTAATAATTTCGCTGTATGTTTCTTTATCTTTATAAGTTACTACTAAATCAAATTTATAGCTGCCAGCTTTATTAATATCGGTAGGAACACCAGTACAACTGATATTTTTATTTGCTTCGACATCACAAGAAGCTAACTTTTTCAAATCTTCCACAGAATAGGGTTTTTGCCAATATAGAGAACCTTGAGAATCTAAAGCAACAATTTTTATTTGCTTAATTTTTTGATGATTAGCAATATTCCAATTTAAGCGAATTGGAGGAGGTACAGTCTTTTTAGAACTTGATTTTGACTGAGTTTTGCTATCTTGAGTATTTGAAATAACTTCTTGATAAGAAGTTGCGCTAGTCGAAAAGTTAATAATTTGTGGATTAGGAATAGGAGGAAGAGGGGAAGTAGGAGGAATGGGTGCAACTTTAATTACTGGTGTTTTTTGAACTGCTAATTTACTGTCTTTTCCTTGCTTTGTAGGAACTACGCTTAGCTGAAAAATGTAATCATCAGGTTGTAGACCTTTGCTGAAAGTTAGATTACAATTGAAATTTTTTATTCTATTTTGTTGAGATTTTGGTTGTTGATTTTTAACTTTATCTTTTTTTTCACATTTTATAGTTCTTCTTGATTCTGGTTTGAAATCATCTTTTTTAGTTTCTTGAGCTTTTGGCTTAACTATAAAAATATTATTGGGATTTTTATCTGAAATAGGAACATATGTTTCTTGAAAATGAAGGGAATTATCCGGTTTTAAAGCTGTTAAGTTAAACTCTTTAACATTACCGAGATTAATTACGTCCCATTGTAAAGTTACTTGGGGTTTTTCTAAATTTTTAGTTGCTTTGTAATTCGGTTTATCTGTAGATAAAGACGATATTATAGGAATTGGATGTGGCAGAACTGTTATAGTATCCGTTTTCTTAACATCAATTGGTTCTTTGCTATTTTCCCCAGTAAACAATTCTATTTTCAAAACATTTTTACCAGATCGAGCAAGGGTAACAGGAAAACCAGTACATTTTAAAATTTTATTATCTTCAACTTTTAAAATTTGACATGGTTGCTGTTCTAAATTATCTAACCTGAGTAATTCACTATCAATTGCATATTGCTTTCTTTTTCGATTAAAAACTAGATTAAAATCAAAAAAGTTTCTTCCATTCAATTTATTTTTATTATCGGTTGAGTTTAAATCTATTTTGTTTATAGTGTAATTTGTACGATTAATCTCATTATTTTTATTTAAAGTAATAAATGTTATTCTCTTTACTTTATCAAGATAATTAACGTTCCAATCAAAGGTTACAGTATCACCTTCTTTGTAGCTATTGTTATTTTCCCCCTGAGAATTATTGTTAATCTTCAACTCAGTAATTTCAGGATACGGTGGTAACGGACGATTAAGAAAAACACTCCAGATAAAAATTCCTATTGCTCCGAGCGATAAAAATCCCCAAGCAATTAAAAACCAAAATAACCACCAGGGACGAGATACCCAAATCAAAGTACCTTGAGATAATACTTCTTCCGGTGCTAGAAACTTATCATCTTCTAATTTTAAATCAAAATTTATCTCTTCTTGTCTAGCTTTAAAACATCGCAACCACCATTTCCATCTTTTCGGTTTTACTTTTAAAACTAATTCAGTTTCCTCTGCTGGTGATAATTGAATTGAATCAGAGACAAAAGTGTAGTTAAAAATATCATCCCTTTTATCAACAGTAAATTTAACTTCTCTATCGAAATTACCTTGATTGCTTACCTCTAATTTAAAGCACTTTCGTTTTCCCGATATTTGTTGTACATGAGGAGTTATATCAACAATCAAACTCGCATTTGGTAAAATTTTCAGATATACCACATCCAAAAGCACCAAATTTTCGTTATTTTGAGAAATTAACTGTACTGTCGGAAAATAGTTTCCTGCCGGAATGTATTTTGGAGGATGTAAAATTAACGTACATTCCCCTGACTGACGAGGATTAAGGTCTAATCCATCTGTTTCTCTAACTAAACCAGGACGTATAAATGGACTTTCGGGATAACTGACAGTGAACCATTCTTCATCTAAGTCGGGACAAGTCAAATAAAAAGTATCTACCCGTCTTGATTTATTTTCTACCTTGATTTTGATTTCTTTGGATTCACCAGCTTTTAATAATAGCGGTTCTTCGGAATTACTTGATGGTTCTAAATAAAATTCTGGTTTAGCTTTCGATTGTGCTGTTATATCCGAACGTAAAACCCGCAACTGTTGGGGACGACGGATAGGAGGTTTACTAGAATTATCTTCTTCTTTTATTAAAATGTCATATTTATATAAACCAGGTTGAGCTTGTGGAGGTACTCGAAAGTTTAAATCAATATCACACTTTTCTTTAGCTTTTATTACTAAAGGAAGTTGCAAGCGTTTATTGATTTCATCTTTTTTTTCAAATTCGCACCAATGAAGTAATGGCTGAGACTTTTCATCTATAGTAACAAGCCATATATCTATTTGAATATCAGAATTATTATTGTTTTTAATCTCAATACGGTTGCTTGTAATATCCCCAGGATTTACTTGATTGTCATTATTATTATTTTTAGAAGATATCGTTACAGCAACAGGATTAATTACAGTTTGCATTTTTACCTACCTTTTTTTCTTCTTGATTTATATTTTCGCGATATAACTTAACTTTAAAATTATCATCTCCAGTAGCGATTAAAAGTTCTTCTTCTTCATTTTTTTCTGCAACTTTTTTCAATTTGATATCAACAGTATTTAGTTTGGCACCTGTTTGTTTTTTATAAATACATGAAAATTCTCTATCTTGTCTACTCTTTATTTGCCATATTCTTATGTAGCCATCATCTCCAGCGCTTGCAAGATAAGATTCATCTTCAGTTATCGCAATTGAACGAATGCTAGGAAATTCTTGATTTTTATTGTCATGAATAATTTTTTCACCTGGCTCACAGTTATCTGATTCAATTTGATTTATTATACATTCCCTTATTTTGTTTAAATTCCATGTTTTGATCAAGCCCTTATTATCTGCTGTTATTAAAAAGTTTTTTTTATCGGTCACTATAAGACTAGTAATATAGCTTTCTTTTCCTAAAATTGGCTGAAATGAATTCTTATTAGCTATATTTGATTTTTTATAGGATAAACGATATATACTATTTTCATTTTGCCAATCCCAAAAACCTAAATTATTATATCTTCCTGCCACCACTACAAGAGGTAATTTGTTATTTTCACTAATACCTAAAGTTGAAATTGTAAATTTAGAATTTATTGAGCGAAGTCGTATGTTGAAATCCATTAAACTTGGCTTATCTAAATTCCATTGTCTAATTTGTCCACCACCATAAGCTGCAATTAACGTTTGAGCATCATCTGTAAAATCTAAATCAAATACGCGATTTTTCTCGTCCTTGAATTGAAGATACCTACTAATAAGTTTCCCAGAAGATAAATCCCATATTTGAATTTCTCCATTTTCTAAACCAACTGCAACTTGATTTCGGTGTTTTGGTCTGAAGCGGATTACACGTACTGCTTTTTTAATCTCAGATTCAGATGCAAGTCTGTCCTCATGCTTTAAACCATTCTGATTCTCTAGTAAAGTATCATTAACTTGCCAGCGCCGAATAGTTCTATCACTAGAACCACTGATAACTGTTCCTGCGATATCAGTCAAACGTACTGAAGTAACGGGTGCTGTATGTCCGGGAAATCTCAGATAATTCAAGAATAAAAATAATAAAGGAATTGATAGTAACCCTAAAAACTGAAGAAACAAAGGAATGATTGGAGAAACATTTAATGTCAGTGTTTCACTATCAACTTGAGATTTAATTTCTACTTCACTACCAGAATGTAAATAAGGTGAGATTGCAAATTTAAATTGTCTTTTCCAGCCAAACCAAGGTCTTTCTCTTCTTACATATTTCTTCAGTATTGCTTTTTTATTATCACTTGCCTTTAATAATACATTCTCAGATTGATAAACATCACATTTATTTACATCTTTACCAACAAGATTTACATTGACTTGTTGCCGTGAATAAGAATGATTTGTAAATTCTAATTCATAACAAACAAGATTAGGTTTTTCTCCGTCTTTATTCGGAATATTCTGTACTGAATTATGACATTCAAATTCGACAATTCCATAAGATAATATTTCTAAATTACCCTCGTCATATGATTGACAAACATTATTTTGAGATATAGCTGCAATTTGAAAATTATAACTAGTTTTTGTCGGCTGCTGCGGTATTTTACAATAAACATTAATTGTCTGAGTAGTAGTTGGTTTAAGCTGTAAATTCAAATTATTATTTGGAATCTCAAAATTTTCTAAACCTGAAAGCTCAAGTTTAATATCTGTAAAATGCGGACTTATATTAGTTATCGTAACGGGAATTTCTATCTTTTCTCCTGGTTTACCTCTAAATATTTTAACCGGCAGTTGAATATCTATATTTTTCCGAGGACTTTCAACTTTCAAGCGAATTTTTTGGCTATGAGAAAGTTTTTCATCTTCAATAGAGAAAGTCGTTAAAATTAGGTCTATCGTACTGTCATAAGCAGGGATAGGAGGTTTAGTGATTGCTATATGAAAATCCGTTTCGCTACCAGGAGGATTTTTAGTACATATTGCCGGCTCTACCTTGTACCAGTCAAAATCTGATTTCTCTTCCAATCCTCTTGCGGTAAGTTCTATTTGAAAACTAGTAAATTTATTGCTGCCATTAATTACTTTAACGTCAAACTCGTTATCCTCAGACAAACTATCGGGAATTAAAGTAAGTTGTTTTTTGGTAACTTTAGTTATAATTTGACTTTTCATATTGTTCGACTTTATATATACTAAATATCAGAAGATAGTAATCTCTTCATATTTCGTCGTTCCCAAGCAAAACTTAATATATTAATACCTAATTCTTGAGCGGTACGAATATCATTCCGAGATAAAGATGATTGTTCGACTTTACCACCCCAAGCTGTTGATAAATTACCAAAAACTAAAAGAATGCCTTCTGAATAATAGATATCTCTTATATATTCTGGCAATGCTGTAAATAAAAATGGCTGAGTTTTAAATGGATGTGGTTCAGATGAATTATGCCATTCTCGCCAAGAATTAATAGGAAATTGAAATAACTGACTTATTGCGCTATGCATATCTTCTAAAGTATCTCCAAAATTTGCTTCAATTAAAATCATTCCTCCTAATTTACGATAGTCATCTAAAGCTTTTTTCCTAAAATCCATAATATTTAAATTAGTGATTTGCCAAGAAGGAATATAAATAAAATCGGTATTTATTAACTCTGAAGGTTTTGCTAAAATATCTTCTTTTACTTCCGCACTACCTTGCAAATTAGGATAGATAACATTCAAAGACTGCATTAAATAACTTAGATTTTTATTTGTATTTTGATGGAATGAATTATCAGATTCAGGAGTAGTTGTAGCAATATTAACTAAGGCTTGGGGTCTAGCTTTTGCTTGCTGACGATAACGTAAATCGATTTCATTTAGTTGTGGATAAAATACATCTTCTGGATTCTTTAACTCAAATCGACCTAATACAATATCTTCAACTCGCAGTTTAATGCGACATAATTCTACTTGTTCTGGTGTTGGTGGATTTACCTGTTGGTCAAATTTAAACCATTCTCTTTCTTTCCAACCTTCTTCCTGTATAAGCGTTTGATTATCTTCATAGCTAACAACTAAATAAACCGTAATCTCTTCGTCAAAATTTTGCTGCGATAGTTTAGGACTTATAAATGGAAATTTTCTATTGTTTATATTCTCATCAACTACAATGGGATTCCCTTCTATATCAATAGCAATCCCCGGCTGTATTTCCAGCCAATGACTTTTTCCCTTATATCTCGATTGAGATTCTTTTGGAGCTTCAGTTATTCGTATCCCTAAACCACTAACAATTCCAGGCTGATTTAGTGACTGATAATGAATATTCTGCCGATGTCTATGATATTGATGAGCTAATTGCCAGCGTTCGGCATTAACTTCTAAACCATCACGAACGCTCAAACGATGCAATGGATTAATCGGAGGTGATGGGTAAAACTGATTGACCATACAAATTAATGAATACAGATGTTTAAAAGTTGACTCAGTATTTTAGAAATTGCAATAACCATATTCAAAGTTCAAAACAGATTAACCACGAGGATGATTAATCATTTCTTCATTCGTTCAAATTTAGTGATATCTCAATTCTGAGATATACATTCTTCTGATATTAAAGATAGACTTGGCTGTTCTGAAGAATGATTTTGTCTTAAACAAAAAATTATGACTGCTAGCAGTATGTAACTAATATTACCATCAATCAATTATCCTGCTAGTTTTGCCAGATTGGCAGAATTTAATATTTTTTTAATTCGAGTTATATATATTGCAACAAGACTTTATGGCTGTCACGCAAGTTTTCTCATCTGCCATTAGACATATTTGCAAAACAGAATTCCAATCAATATAGAAGCTTGAACACAAGATATACAGCACAAGCTAACCCGAACTTTTTGACTGTTAGGCTTATAGAAATATTTATATTTTTGTTTTCTAAATTACATAATTTTGGATTTCTAATGAGTTTTGTTTACAATCAACCATTAATCAAAGTCGCAACTGCGATCTTCTAAGAGCTTATGCATAGCTTATACATATAAAATCTCCTTATAAATGAAATCAAGTTAACTCCATGCTCAACTTACTGATTCCATGCAATGGACTGTTTTTTATGTAAACTTTTTCTTAATGTTAGTTAATTTTTATTTACAGAATAATGGACGCATAAGCCGGAATTAGTAGTTATAGCGTCTTGTTAGCAAGAGCCTTCCCAATGGAGTTAGAATCTCTACTTAGTAAATCTCTAGAATCTCACGGGCTTTACTGTGAGATTAGAAAGCGAATTCCCGATATTCATGAAGAAATTTATCATCAGGTATATCAGATACTTTTACGTGAAGCATCTAATGTATATGACGAACAGCAACTGCAAAAATTACTTTTAAAATTATCCTTAGATGATTTATTAAAACAAGAAATATATCAATCAATTGACATTTTGGCTATTAATGCTAGAGAGCTTAGCCAATCACTTGATACTCAGCAACTTTATCCGCCTGCAACAAAAGAGTATTTATCAGGTTGCCAGCAATTATTTTATGCCACTCGCATTTGCGGTAAAACTAAGCGTCCCTATTTAAACTATCGAACATCTAAATTTTATCAAGATATTGTCCATGAATACGAAATGCAGATATGGCGTTTTATCTGTAGAGAAATCAAGAAATTTGAGCATGGTAAAAACCAGAATATAAATGATGAAAATGTCAGTTGCTTTATGGCTTGGCTTAATGGTTGCTCAACTAATCTTTTTAAAAAAGCTCTTGCTAAGTACAATAAGACATCACCAGAAATGCTACTAATCGAAGATAATTTAAAGGAAAATAACGATTACACAAATCTGTTAGCTTTTCATGAAGAAATGTCATTATCTGCAAAAATTATCAATTTAATTGAGCAAGATGAGATGGGTCTTTTTAGAAACGAGCATATTAAAAATAAGCCAGAAGTAAACTTTCGAGAAATTGTACTTTCGTTACGAGATGGAAAAAAAATGAAAGATATTGCAGACAATTTTGATGTACCGCTACAATCTTTATATACTCTGCAAAAACGCTGCATTGACAAATATAGAAACTATATTAAAAAAAATATTTAAAATTAATTTTTCATTCAGATACTAAATAACCATGACTAATCCAAGTGAATTTTTTGGTTTCAGAATAATACTACCTCCAGAAGCTCACTCAGTAGCAGAAAAATTTCAGCGCTATCAAGATAATATTCAAAAAGGCAAACAAGTATATCGCAATTCATTAGCAGTTTATGCTGTAAACTTATATTTACACCATTTAGGATTTGATACTGATTTAGAAGCAAGTAATAGCTGGGATTATGTATGGCAAACTCTTATGGATACCGCTGATTTAGAAATAAAAAATTACGGTAAGATAGAATGTAGACCTGTAGATTCAAATGCAGAATTAATTCATATTCCGGCAGAGGTTTGGTTTGAAAGCAATTACTGTATTGCTGTTGAAATAGAAGACATAGCCACTGAAGCTAAGTTACTCGGATTTATAGAAAAAACTATAACCGAAACAATTTCGCGATCGCAATTACATCCATTAGCAGAATTACCAGAATTACTACAACAAGAAATACAGAATACTCAACTAAATCGCTGGCTGGAAGGAGTATTTGATAAAAACTGGCAAATAACAGAAAAAGTATTAGCTTATAAAAGAGAAAAGATTGCTCTGGGAACTGCTAGAAGCAATAGAAAACATCCACCAATAAGTCGAACCAAAAAAATTGACTTAGGATTGCTATTTAATCGCAAATCCGTAGCTTTGGTTATTACTATTCAGCCAGAAATAGAAAATAAAACAAATATATTGGTACAGCTTATTCCTATGGATAGAGATGAATATCTCACTCCTGGTATGAGGTTGAAAGTTATTTTAGAGTCTGATACAGCGGAAATAAAGGCAAGAGAAGCCGATAATATAATTCAGTTGAGATTTATTGAACCTTCTCAAAGCAAATTTACCGTTCAAATTTCGTTAGGTGATACTGTTATTACCGAAAATTTTACTGTATAAATTGCTTGTTACTTTATAGCTGCTTGAATAATTAATGATGTATTACAGATATTAACCATTCATGATACTCTGTAAGCAGCCTATGTAAATAAATTAACAAGTATCTACCAAAAGGCAATGGAAAAACTGGTTATTTTTCAACCGTCTGATGGCGATTTCTTCAAGCAAGGATTCGAGCGAGTTGATATCTTCGTTTATCTTAATCATAGAGATGATCGAGTAGATTTTAAGCAATTAACAGGAAAATTACCAACTGCCCCATATATTGCTAATTCATGTCAAAGTTGGCGCAAAAAATATCAAGATTTACTAAATAATCTTCCATCTTTCAATTTTCAAAGAGGTTTTGTAGATGCTCAAATTACTCACATTTCCATTAAAGATTTCAGCAACGATACTGCTGTTTTACGCGATTATTTAAATGATTGGTTGGATTCAGAAATATTTATTTCAACGAAAAACGATTTAAAACAAGCTCTTAAGTTAAATTATCAAGACGAAATCCGGTTTATAATTCAAACCTCAAAGGTATTATCCCCCGAAACAAAAAATATTTTACATCGACTTCCCTGGCATTGGTGGAATATATTCCCCAATCACCATAAGATTGAATTTTCTATCAGTCTAAATGAAACTATACCTCGTTTCGTAAATCAGGAAAATACTTCAAATACTGGAAATAGCAGACCCAGAAGAGTAAAAGTATTAGGAATTTTTGGAAATACTAATAGTAATGAGTCTATTGAAGATATTAATATCTTAACAGACCAGAAAATAATTAAAGACTTACGCACAAAGGGAGCTTCTCCTAGATTTTTACATCAACCACAGCGCTCTGAATTTACAGAACTTTGGCACGAGGCTATAGATATATTTTGCTTTTCAGGTCATAGCAATAGCCGAGAAGATTCTTTAACTGGCTGGCTGTATATTAATCCTAATGAAGAAGCATTGGAAATAAAAGAACTAAAAAATGCTCTGAGAGCAGCTTGCGAGAAAGGATTGCAGTTAGTTATTTTCAACTCTTGCGATGGATTAGGTTTAGCTCAGGCTATTTCCGATTTGAATATTCCTCAAATTATTGTATGGCGAGAATCAGTACCTGATAAAGTTGCACAAAGATTTTTATTTTATTTCCTGGAGTCTTTTGCTGCTGACAACTCTTTATACCAATCAGTGCGAGAAGCAAGAGAAAAATTACAGCTTGAAGGTTTAGAAAAAAAATTACCGGGAGTAACAACCTTACCCACGATTGTAGATAATTCCGGCGGAAGAACTATTGCATGGAAACAAATTCGACGTACCACAAGTAAAATTATTAAAGCTGGGAATAAACTTCCCATATCACCACAAGAATTAAAAAATCGCCGAATTTTGCTCAATAAAGTCAATAATTTATGGGTAAAACCAATTTTAGAAAACCAATTACAAAGTCAATTAAAAATAGAATTGGGTTTGGAAGAACACCCCGATGCTTTAAACTTACCCAGTAGAATCACATTTGAAACACCCCAACAACATAGAAGAAACCTTCCTGTAGGTACGAGAGCAATTGATGTATTCGATGATTTGAATAATGCTGAAGAGACTATTTCAGCACGAACATTACTGATTTTAGGAGAACCCGGTTCAGGTAAAACCACAACACTTTTAGAAATTGCTCGCGATTTAATTGCTGATGCTTGGGAAGATGAAAATTTATCTATACCCGTAATGCTTAATCTCTCTAGTTGGGGTAGTTTTCTCGGAACAAAAAACTTTTCTAATTGGTTAGTTAATAAACTTTATGAAGAGTATCAAATTCCCAAGTCTCAAGCAAAAACTTGGATAGAAAAGCAAAGACTGCTGCTTTTATTTGATGGCTTAGATGAAGTAAAAAAAGAACGACGCTCGTCATGTTTAGCAGCAATTAATCAATTTATCCGCAAGTACTCAGAAGCCGATGTTATTGTTTGTAGTCGGATTCAAGATTATAATACCCTTTTAGAAAGATTCTGGTTTCAAGCAGCAATTTATATTCAACCATTAAAAAAAGAGCAGATTTACGATTATTTTCAACAAGGAGGCGATGAACTTACAGCAGTCAAACAGTTGTTACAAGAAGACAAAAAACTGCTTTCCTTAGCAACAAACCCTTTGATGCTGAATATAATTACCATTGCTTATCGTGGAATGCCCCTAGAAGAATTACGAGCAATTAATTCGGTTGAAGAAAGTCGTCAAAATCTTTTTAAAAATTATATAAATCGAATGTTTGAACGACGAAATATTGACCATAAATACTCAAAAAAAAAATCTCTGCATTACTTAATTTGTTTAGCTCAGAGAATGGAAGCAAATTCTCAAAGTAAATATTTAATCGAACAAATGCAGCCAGATTGGCTGCAAACGAAGATTCAAAAGTTAGCATACAACTTTGGAGTAAGATTAATTTTTGGAATTATTGCCGGATTAATTATGGCATTGTACTTTGCTACCCAGATATCAACTTATTTTACGTCCTTCACTACTTTCATAATACCTTCAATCATATCTGCTAGCATATCAGCACTTTTATCTGGTTTACAACCGGGGCTACTTCCTGGAATAGTTTGTGGATTAATTTACATATTGTCTACAGCCTTGATGATATGGCAAGATATTCCCCTCGAAGAAACTGGCAATCATATAGCTTTATTATCGACATTATTTATTGACGGAACTATTTTCGGTTTAGCTTTAGGAATAGAGTTTAAAAATATAAATATAAAAACAGTTGATACTATTAGATGGTCTTATTCTAGAGCTTTATTGTTTACAAAATATGGAATACTTTCTGGGTTAGCTTATGTCGGTTTGCGTTTAATTTTTAGTGATAGATACTTTAGACCAAATGGTTTTTATTCTATTTTATATGAATTAATGATTTTCTCTGTACTTTCTGGAATTATTGGTGGGTTAGATAAAGGTCAAGAAATAGAAAAAACAACTTTACCAAACCAAGGGATAATAAGGTCGTTTAATTATTCTATACTTCTATTGATGATTTTTTTACCGATAGGAATAGTTGGAAGCATTCCATATTCGGAAAATTTTCACGAATCAATTAGTATAGGTTTAGCAGTTGGATTTCTTGCTGCATTAGTCGGTGGACAATTTTCCGGATTAGTTTTAATTAAACATTCAGCGCTACGATTTATTTTATGGGTAAATGGCTATATTCCATTCAATTGTGCAAGATTTCTCGATTACGCAGCCGAACGAATTTTGTTACAAAAATCTGGTGGAGGCTATATTTTTTACCATCGTTCGCTTCTGGAGTATTTTGCTCTTTTACAGAAAACAGATATTTAACAAACATGAATTCATCCCCAAGGCAAACCCATCTAAAGTTAAGCTAGGTAAGCCTCCTGCCACAGCAGGGCAGACAAGCGCTTGCTGTTCTGTCTAAGTTTTCGGTAGGGGTATTGCGGTTTTTGATATTAATAGTTCTTAAATACTACTCTTCCTTCAGTCAATTCTTCAGTATTTATGAACTTGTGACAGTTAGGGTGTTCCATTTGGGATCTAAAATTGCTATCTACTCATACCAAAAAAAGTTAAATCATGTACAGTTTCGTTAAAAATGCTAGACATTCTCAGTGTTATTGCTTAAATTAATTTGTACTAATAAAAAATAGTTGTTTTGGAAAAATCTTTAATTCCTTCAAGTCAGCAAAGCTCTGCTTCTAAACTACACCTACGGAAAACACTTCGCATTCACCGCGCTATTTTGCGTTCAAAGCAATGAATCAACTTTTGTCAAATATAATAATTATTACAAAAACAATTTTAGTAATTGTCTTTAGCTGTAGTGCCCTAAAAGCACAAACTACAAATACACCACCACCTCAAGATGTAATTCCTCCCACCCCTCAACCCTTACCAGTTCCCGATACTACGCCATCACAGCCTCCAACACCAGAAGATGTTTTACCTTCTCCTATAGCTCCAACACCCTCGAATAAACTTCCTACAACCGAAACCATTGCTGTCACTGAATTTGAGTTTACGGGAAACACTGTTTTTTCGTCTGAAGAATTAACCCAACAAGTTTTAAATAAATTTATAGAAAATAATCTAGTAAATAACTTAGATAGTAAAACCTTTTCATTGCAAGAATTACTGCAAATTGCTGCTGAGGTAGCGAGGTTTTATGCAGAAAAAGGTTACAGCACTTCCGGAGCCATTGTTTCGATTCCTGAAGCTACTCGCAACCAACAGAGGGGAATTGTCAATATTAAGGTTATTGAAGGTAAGTTAGAAGAAATTAACGTTACAGGTTCGAGAAGACTTAATCGCAGCTATGTTAAATCTCGTTTAGGAGTATCTCCAGATAAAACTTTAAATGTCAATCGCTTGCAGGAAAAAT
The DNA here is from genome assembly GCA_019192545.1 of Rivularia sp. MS3. Taxonomy (GTDB): domain Bacteria; phylum Cyanobacteriota; class Cyanobacteriia; order Cyanobacteriales; family Nostocaceae; genus Rivularia. The sequence goes on from JAHCMI010000005.1 coordinate 109,398, forward strand.
TACAGTTACTCAGTCTCAATCCTCTCATCAAGCAGATATCTGCACAATTAAGTGCTGGTTCTCGTCCGGGTTTGAGCATCTTAGATGTAGAATTCAAGGAAGCGAAATCTTTCGATGCTACCCTTAGTCTAGATAATGGGCGATCGCCAAGTGTAGGAAGTTTTCAAAGACAGATTTTTGTAAGGGAAGGTAACGTTACGGGTAATGGTGATGCTTTGAGTTTGGGTTATAGCAACACCGATGGTAGCAACAGTTTCGACACTAGCTATACTTTACCAATTAATCCTCAAAATGGCAGTTTGCGTTTTAGCTTTAATACTACCGATAGCAATGTTATCGAACCGCCTTTTGATGATATAAATCAAGATGGCTCTGGTTCTGATATTGAATCTGCATCTAGTTTTTACGAAATTTCGTTTCGTCAACCTTTGAGTCGTCGTATCAAAAACCGCACTTTCCGCGAATTCGCCATCGGCTTAAGTGGCTCTTTACGAGATAGCGAAACTTCTTTGTTAAACGAACCTTTTTCTCTGTCTCCGGGTGCTGATGATGGAGAAACTCGGGTTTTTGCGCTGCGACTTTTTCAAGATTGGACTCAGCAAAATGCCAAGGAAGTGATTGCGTTTCGTTCTCAATTCAGCGTTGGTTTAGATGCTTTCAACTCAACCGTCAATAAACGCATTCCCGAAACCGGGGAATTTGTACCCGACAGTCGCTTTTTCGCATGGCAAGGGCAAGGGCAATGGGTACGAATTTTAGCACCACAGACTTTATTATTAGTCCGCGCTAACGCTCAATTATCGGACCAAGGATTGTTGTCATCCGAACAGTTTACCATTGGTGGTTTGGGAAGCGTGCGCGGTTATCGTCAAAATCAACTGCTTGCTGACAACGGTGTTTTTGCTTCTGCTGAGGTACAGTTACCAATTCTTCGTACTGGTAAAAATAAATCGGCTCCTACGGGGATTTTACAGATAATACCTTTCTTTGATATCGGTACCGCTTGGAATAATTCCGGTATCGAAAATGCCGATACCAGTACTTTGATATCTTTGGGAATGGGGTTGCAATGGCGCAATAACAATGATTTTATCGCTCGTTTGGATTGGGGTATTCCGTTAACTAATGTAGATTTGAGGGACAGGACATGGCAAGAAAATGGTTTGCTTTTCTCCTTGCAGTGGAACGCTTTTTGAAAAAACTTGTTTTCCGGAAGATTAATGTTGATCAAACCGCAGAGACACAAAGAGCGCAGAGGAAGAAGATAAAAAGAAGTAATTTGTTTTATCGGAGGATGGCAGTAATTTTATTTTTAATAAGTTCGCTGTTTACTGTTAATATATCGCCGGTATTTTCTCAAACTCCGCAGTCTGTTGTACGAGTGGTACAGCAAGGTAAAAGTTATTACGATAGCGGACAGTATCGGCAAGCGGTTGAAAAGTTGCAGCAAGCTGTCAAGAGTTTTGCAGCTTCGGGGGATACACTGAATCAAGCTATAACTTTGAGCAATCTTTCTCTTGCTTATCAAGAATTGGGAGAATGGCAACAAGCGGAAGACAGCATTAGTCAAAGTTTGGAAATTATTGGTTTTGAGATTAAAAAGCCAGGAATTAAAGGATTTTCTCAGCAAAAGTTAGAAATATTAGCGCCTGTTTTAGATATTTACGGTAAACTATGGTATAAGCGCTCTCAGCCTGAAAACGCTTTAAAATATTGGCAACTTGCAGAAAGTATTTATCAACAATTAGATATAAATCAAGCACTAATTCAAAATCGAATTAACCAAGTTCAAGCATTGCAATCTTTGGGATTATATCAGCAAGCAAGAACAGTTATAGAGCAGTCACAACAAAATATTGATTCATTACCAACACCTTTGAAAACCCAAGCTTTGCTGAGCCTGGGGGATATTTTACGAAGCTCGGGGGATTTACAAGGTTCTCAAATTATTTTGGAAGAAGCTATTGCTATTACTAAAAACACACCGCTGCTTGCTGCTAAAAGCTGGCTGAGTTTGGGAAATACTTTTTATGTACGAGGAAATTTAGAACGGGATAGAAATCAGAAAACTCCGCAAAATCAAGTTACTCCTTGGCAGTGTAATATAAATACTGCTACTTCAGAAGCGTTACCTTTTTACAAACAAGCCGATAACTCTTATCAACAAGCCATCAATTTAGCATCTAGCAACAACGAATTCTCTACCAAAGTGCAACTTAACCGTTTGAGTTTGCTTGTAGATACGGGAAATTTTGCATCAGCATTGCAAACAAGCCGAAATATTCAGCTATCAAATTTACCTCTAAGTCGGACGAAAGTTTACGCTCAAATTAATTTAGCTCGGGAATTAGCTTGTTTAAGCCAGCAACAACAGCTTGCAAATCAAGTTTCTTCATGGCAAGAAATTGATGATATATTGAAAAATGCTGTTAAAACTGCCGACAAACTAGAAGATAAAAAAGCAAAGTCCTATGCAATAGGAAATCGCGGTAGTTTATATGAATATTTAACAATCCAAAATCAGAAACAAAACAAAATTAACTTACAAAATTTAAAAAAAGCACAAAAATTCACCGCAGAAGCTTTATTACTAGCTCAACCTTCGGAAGCTCCGAGTATAGCTTATCAATGGCAGTGGCAATTAGGAAGATTGGCAAATCTTGCGGGAGATAAAGACAAAGCTGTGGCTAATTATCAAGCGACTGTTAATACTTTAGAATTAGTTCGGGATGATTTACTCAGCATCAATTCAGACGTGCAATTTTCTTTCCGGGATAACGTCGAACCAGTATACCGACAATTGGTTAATTTACTTTTAACAAATTCAAAAAATGCTTCTTTACCACAACAGAATTTAACATCAGCAATTAACTTAATTGACTCCTTGCAACTAGCAGAATTAGAAAACTTTTTACGCTGCAATCTTGATTATTTAGCTAGAGAGAACCGAAATGTTGCTCAATTTCAACAAAATGCAGCATTTATCTATCCAATCATTTTAAAAGATAGATTAGAAGTTATCTATAAACTACCGGAAAAATCTTTCAAATCTTACAGCAATTCTGTAACTAGCGAGCAGGTTGTAAATACCGCTCATAGATTGCGAACAGCCATAGCAAAACGCGATACAGAAACAGCAATCAAACATTCTCAAACAGTTTATCAATGGTTAATAAAGCCTATTGAAGCCGAATTAGAAAAAAATCAAGCCGTAGAAACTTTAGTATTTGTCCTCGATACCGAATTGCGTAATATTCCTATGGCTATTTTATACGACCAAAAAAATAAGAAATATTTAATCGAGAAAAAATACGCTTTAAGTATTTTACCAACCTCTCGACTATTTAATTTACGTCGTTCATCCGAAAAATTAAAAATATTAGCTGGAGGAATTAGCGAAGCATTAGAAGTAGAAAACCGCAAATTTGAAGCAATCAACGCCAAAGATGAATTAGCACAAATAGCTGAATTAGCATCTACCCAAAAATTATTAAATCAAGAGTTTAATCAAAAAACATTGCAACAAAAACTGCAAAATCAAGACTTTACAGTACTTCATCTAGCCACCCACGGCAACTTTAGCTCCAACCCCGAACAAACCTATATACTTGCTTATGACGAACTATTACGACCAAATGATATTAATAGATTATTAGGAAATGAAAATCAACAATCAAATCGGATAGAATTACTAGTCTTAAGTGCTTGTCAAACTGCTGAAGGTGATAACCGAGCAACATTAGGATTAGCTGGCTTAGCAGTACGTGCGGGTGCTGACAGTACCTTAGCTACTTTGTGGAAGGTAAACGACGAATTTACGATTAAATTGATAAAGAGATTCTATCAAGAATTAAGCGCCGGAGTTAGTAAATCCGAAGCATTACATCGAGCGCAAAAAGCATTAGTATACGGACAAAAATATCGTAACGAACCTTATGACTGGGGTGCTTATGTTTTGGTGGGGAATTGGTTGTAGATATATCAGTTTAATAACCTCACTTTTGTTCCCTCCCTTTGCTAAGGAGAGGGATGTCTGTAAAGACAGGATGAGGTTTATTCCTCCGGTTCAACTAAGACAATTTCAGCAAAACCTTTATTATCCAAATTGCCCCACTTCAGTGACTTCGATAAATTATTCCAATCAACTTTTAATTTGCTGTTTTCAGGATTAGCAAAATAGTTTTGTGCTAATAAACTAATACCGTCATACCAAATATTGTTTTCAATATAACTTTGGTATTCTTGAGTTGTTAATTGGGATGTCGTTGGTATTCTTCTTATCCATCCAGTTAAAACCTGGTCTGGTTCGTCAGTTTTATTGCCAAGACAATATAAAATCAGGTTCCAGCGATAGTCTTTATTCGCTTTCAATGCATATTGTGACTGTTGGGGAATTGATACTTTCATAATTCCCGGTTTTCCCTTTAATTTAATAGCGGTTCTGTAAACTGTTTTTAGCTCTGCGGGGTCTTTTAAAACGAATTCAATATTGCTAATTTTCTTTTCAGTAAAGGGAACGTTAAATAGTAAATGCGGATATTCGGCAACAGTAAAATCTTTACCATTATTAGCTATCAAAGCTCTTAAAGGTGATTTGGTTTCCGGACAGTTTGTATTAGGACGAGAACCTCCGGGAGTTGAAGTACCCACGGGAGTACCAGTATCTGGTGCTGCTGGAAAATCATCTTCGTGAGAATTAGTTTGGGCTGTGACTAATATGGGATATAAGATAATATTTACTAAAACCAAAGTAATAGTAAATATTAGTTTTGATTTAAAATTTAAAATTTTCATAATTGTTAATAAAACTTATTTTAACTTGATAAACAACTACTTATAGCTTATGTTTTTATTTTATCATTTCGCTAATTTTCGATATGATTTGAATTAAAATTTTAAATTTCCAAATTCTAGCGTTGCTCAATTAAAAGATAAATTTATTAGTACTATCTAATCAGAGCCAATATTATCCCCCAATAATGGGGGACTTTAAATTATAATTTTCCTCCATAATTGGGGGTTAAGGGGTTTTTCATTGCTTGTTCTTAAATTTAATTAATAAGCATCTCCTGCATTTGTATTTTTATAAAACAATAATATGTTGATTCACATCGAAGTTAACAGGCTTATTTTCCAAACTTGCAACCTGATAAGTATCATTAACTGTATCGCTGCCATTGAAGAACAAGTTACCGGTGTTGCCGTCGTAATTAAACTGGGGATTTAGACCAAATCCTTGGTGATGAATTTCAATGCGATCGCCATCTAAAGCATCACTTTCTACAGGGTTAAAATCTTTGATAACGTCGATTCCTTCGTTTTTTGTTCCATAGAAGACAAATCTGTCAGCATCAGCACCTCCCCAAAGAATATCGTCATCTTGTCCGCCAACTATTTGGTCTGCACCTGAACCACCAAGTATTTCATCTCGTCCATCACCACCAAATAAGTTGTCATTTCCCGCTCCACCATAAAGAGTATCGTTACCTTGATTTCCTTCTAAATAGTCATTCGAGCCATCTCCTTTTAAAACATCATCACCATTCATACCTTGAATAAAATCTTTTCCATCACCACCAGATACGGTATCGTTAAATTTTGTAGCCTCAATTGACTCGGATTTACTAGAAGTAGTCAGATCTAAAGCTTCATTTTCGGAAATATAAGACAGTTCTGCATTAGGATAAATGTAAAGAAAATTATCTTGACTCGAACCAAGGTGGTCATCAACGGTGTATTCAATAATTACAGCTTCTCTATCAGCGTTCAAACCTTCAGGAACAGTTACTTTCCAGATGTCTGCGTTAGAATCGGTAGTATCTAGTTTAGGATTAAGGGAAGAACCTTTAGTGCTACTAATATCAATATAGGAAATTTCTAACTTATCTTCATCTCCTTCTATATCGTAAATATTACTTAGTAAAAAATCTTTGGTTAAAGTGATTTCTTTTGTCTCAAAGGGGACGAAATGAGTCCAAGGTGAATAAATAAATGCTGGTTGGTTCCAGTCGCGATATTCTTTATTTACTTGCAGGGTGAAAGTAGTATAACGATGATTAGCATCGGGACCTTGATAATAAGGATTTACTACTAGTTCGTCTGCATTTTCAAAGTTAATTTCCTCAACATCAATTAAAGTATCGGTGGTACCATCTTTCTGATAGAAAACTTCAACGGTTCTGTTATCAATTACTTTAATTTGATAATCTAATCTTGAACCTTCTTCATAATATACGGTATCAAATCCTCCTCCACCGTAGATAAAATCATTTCCCGAACCTGGGTAAATACCGGATTGTCGAAAACCGGGACGGTCGTGAAAACGGTCATCTCCTTCACCAAGATGAAAATACATAAATTCTGGCGAACTATTATCAAATTGTGAAGGTTGGGTGGTGGTGACGGGAGTGTTGAAAGAACCGTTAAATAATATTGTATCTTTACCTTCGGTAAACACAACTCGATTAATATCAAGTGATGGTCTTGATTTAGTAATAAAATCTTGTTGCAGATAGATTCCGGTACCTTCATCAAGGGGATAAGCACTTAAATCAAGAGTAGGAAAAGTTCCAGAAAGTTTTCTTGTTAAAAGAAAATTAACTTCATTGACTTTAACTCTAGTATTATCTCCATTTATTTTCAATTTAGTTAAATTAGCAATATCTGTAGATGTTCCCAGCCCGGCACTGGTGTCAATCAAGACTTCTGCAAATGATTTTCCTGAATCAATGATAAATTCAGATGTCGTTAATTTTTGAGGTTTAATATTGATATATGAAGCTAATTTTGCATCTGTTAAATCAAGTCGTAGTTTATCGACTTGAACTATTTTATCCTGTATTTGAACTGTATTAGAGTTAGAATTATCAAAACTGTAGTTAAGAGTAGAATCCACTACATTAATAAACAAATTATCTACTTCTGCATTTTCTCCTAAACCAAACAAATTTCTGAGAACAGGGGTTTCTACATTTAAAATGACTTCCGAATTATAATTATTCGGTGTAAAACCAATATCAATGGTTTTTCCGCCGATATGACCGTTAACTAATAATTCTACAGGTCGTAAGTCAGTCCTATTAGAATAAGCAGTTCGAGCAACAAATGTATCGCTTCCAGTACCTAAGTCAACATCAAAGTAAGCTTTAATTGCACTATCAGTATATGTAGGAATAACAGTTAAATTGACATTATCATCTCCGGAACCCGCTTTGATTTTAGTTTTCTCTTTATAGGAACCAGTAGTTATTTTGCTAACGGTAATAGTATCGTTACCTTCTCCAGTAATAACTTGAGCGCCGATTCCGTTTCTTTCATACAAAGTTCCTTTAACAACATCATCACCTTTGCGGGTATGAATAACAGAAATTTTGCTATTTTCGATTGTATCGTTGAAATCTGTTGTTACTCCTCCAACCAAAAGATTTAAAGTATTGTTTAAATTTCCTCGGACTGTAATTCCCGAAGTTGTACTTTTTCTAGCATTAATTGAGAGAAATTCAAAACCATTGAAAGTAGTTTTATTTCCTATACTATCAGCAATAAAACTAGAATTTAAAGTATAACTTTCCGGACGTTTGAGAATTAAAGTATCCCAATCTTCACCACCTTTTACAGTATCATTTCCTTGAGAAAGAACCCAAAAATCATCACCTTTTCCTAATAATTTTAATGGATCATCTTTATCGGTTCCTTCAGCAAAGTCAGTACCGCTACTTCCGTAACGTTCTGGAGCTAACGCAGAAAAAGGAATTTCTAGAGTAAAATCGGTAAAATTTGGTTCGGATTTTGTTATCCAGCGATAAAGTTCTTTGAAAGAAACTTCTCTTCTAGTTAAGGGAATTATAGGAATTTTATCGTTATATAAATTAATTGATTCTCCTTCTATAAGAATAGATTTTTCCCTATTACTCAAAGGGCTAAATTGACCGCCAACAACTCCAATGTCCCAATCAAAATTAACTTCCGGTTTTAAATATGCCTCGGCTTCAAAAATAATTTTGGGATTAAATTCGACTACAATATCAATATCGAATTCTTTATCAGTATCTAGTAATTCTAAATGAGTCAGCAGTTCATTTTTATTCTTAAAAGCAGGTAAGACTAAATTTCTAATTTCGCTTTTCTCTGTAACTATTTTAGGCAGCAAGTCTGTAATTCCAGTTTTAAAATTATAACCAAAATTCAAACTAGCAGATAAATCTAAAGCAATAGCTCGCCAGTCATATTCTAAAGCAAAATCGTGACCGCCAAGGCTAAATAATTTCTTTTTGTCAGCCATTGATAGCCATTTTAAATAGGGAATCTGAGCTAATACATTATCTAAAGCAAAGTTAGCGTCTACTAGTTTTCTTTCTTCTTTAATTTCCCAGATATATTCATTTTTTAATCCCGATATCGGTTTTAAACCACCGTTAAATCTAGGCAAATTAAAATCTAAAGATAGATATCCATTGGTTTCTGTTCTAGGTATAGCATCTTGTTTATCATCACCTAAATCAAATCTTTTATAAATCAAGTCTATAAAATTATCATTACTTCTAGTATCTAATTGTACGATACGCTTTTTGCTTTTTCCTTCAACATCAATAATATTAAGTGTTCTATCAGCTTCATAAGTATGCTTCAGATATTTAGGACCAATTTCAGCATAACCTTCAGCAAAAGCATCAACTTTTAAATCGTATCCCAATACAGCATCTAAATAAGCGTAGGCATAAGGAAAAGTATAATTAAAATGAGGTAAATCTAAATTAGCATCAATATCAATACTAAATTGATTGTTAACTATTCCTGCATTAACAGAAGCCGAAATTGGAATTTCAAAATTAAATTCGCCTAAATTATATCCTGCTTCAACTTCAAATCCTGCTTCCAAATAACCTGGTGCAATTTCAAAACCCGCGCTTCCTCCTAATTTTGCACCGCTAACACCAACTGAACCGCTAAGAAAATCATATTTTTTCTCTGCGAAAGGCAATCTTTTGATAAAATCATTGCCAGAATTGTAATAGTATCGGTTAGGTATATTTAAACCAGCCCATTTGTTAAGAAAATCTGCGGTTTTAAAGCTAAATTCATAGTCTTTTAAATCGAAGTCTTTGGAATACAAAACTGTATCCGGGATTGTTTGGTCTGTTTCAGTTATTTGGGTGTTGAAAATCAATTCATTTGTATTATTATTTTGACCTATTCCCACTATTTGGGTATTTAGTATAAATGGATTTTTGTTATTAATATTCATGATTTTATCTATAATGAGTTTTTGCAATGAAATTAGGAAAAATAAATTTCTGTAATGTAGCAATCTCTGTTTGACAATAAGAAACTGCTAGACTTCATGACATTATTCAATGACTAAATACTTGTCTCAATTTACAAAGCCTATCTATACATTTTGAAGTCAGTACCCCTTCGTGGAAATATACGTTTAAAAGAAGCACCATTTATAGGAATCAAATTTCCAGAACGTAAGAGACTAATAAATCCAAGACTATCAATATAATGTCTGCGATCAATGCCATTTCTGTAATTAAACATATTTCTATTTCTCCTAACTTAAATTCTCAATTTTCTTGTCTGTCAATTACTTGGTATTGAAGTTCAAGCAGTATGCAGGGGTTTCAAATTTTTTGTTTCTGCCCGTCTCTGCAATTTTTGGATTTAATATCTAAAGACGACACCAGGTAAACTCCAAATCGTTCAACGCTGTATCATCACCGGAACCTTGTGGTGGTTCTACCTTTGCAGCAACTCCACAAATTGCAGATTTATAATAACCTCCTTTCCATTTTCCCCATCTACCCCAACCACCGCCGTTTCCTTCTATTCTTTTCCCCCTACTACACCAGAAAGCAACGGAATTCGCAGCAGTATCATCACCACTACGTTGATAACGTTCAACTTTGAGTTGGAAGTGAGTTAAAAAATTTCCTCTTCCCCGACAGCTAACTCCTTCTCTCCAACTGCCCCAATGTCCCGGATGTGGACTAACACGACCGGCATATCTGCCATTCGGGTAACGACAGTAAAGCGCGATCGCATTCAAAGCAGTATCGTCACCGCGACCGATTGATGGTTCTACTCTCATGGTGTATCCAGCAGCATAAGAACCAGAAGGACAGTAAACAGGTCGAGACCAGCTTCCCCAACTACCACCAATACCCGAAGTAACTCTTCGTGTTTTGTCATTACGGACATTTTTTGCTACTGCTTGCGTTTGTACAAGTTGAATACCTTTATCCCCTAGCTTGATATCTGTAGTCATCGCAAATGATGCACAAGCTAAGGTAGAAAGTGATGCTAAAGAAAAGGCTACAAGCTTAATTTTTTTCATTACTCAATCCTTTAATTATCTTCTGTTTATCAGTTGGTATTGAAGATAAGGCAGTATGCAGGTGTAGTGATTTTTTTTGCAGAATATTGTGCGAATAAAATTATTTACTTATCTCGCACCTAAGATTAAATCTGTGTGAAGCTGCATCAAATCAGCTTTACTATCGAAGAGTGAAGCTAATTAAAAGGCGTTAGTAAATTAGAATATGGTTTGTCTTTCTTACAGCACTTTACAGGTAAACGAGGTACATTTCCCTGACCGCAGGTTTCTTTATGATGGGTGTATATAGCGCTTTTGTGTGTGTTGAATCCAATAGATTTCGGGGAATCGTTGGGCAAATGATATATTTAAGGTTTGGCAATAGCTGCCTAATATGATGTCAAATTAATCTTAAAAATCAACAACCAATCTAGCCTTCCTGAGTAAGAACTGCATTACAGTTTCTTCACGGGTAATAATATCAGCCCTAACTTCCATTCCTAACTGTATGGGACATTGATTTTTACCTTTGCCCAAAACCATTTTCTCTGGTTTGATAGTTACTTCGTAGAAAGCATTAGTATTAGGTATGGATGCATTTATTCTATTCTTTTGAGGAGCAACTGCATCTGGAGAAATCGCCTGTACCTTGCCGTTGAGAATACCATAATCTGGGAAAGGACAAGCATTTACCCGCATTTGAACTTTTTGGTCAATTTGTAATTTACTTTTGTCTTCAGATGCAACACTTGCTTTAACAACCTTGGGAGCATGAGTAGGAACAATTTGTGCTACTTCTTCCCCTAAACGCAGGGTTTGCCCTGGGTTTCGCAAATTAAGTTGAGAAATAATTCCGTCGGCAGTAGCAGTAATAGTAGTCTGATTCAATTCTATTTGCACTTGCTGGAGTTCTCTTTGATGCCGCTCTAACTGTTTTTCAATTTCAATACGCTGCTTAATCAATGCTTGAAGTTCTTTTTCCAAAGTTGCCATATTGCTTTCCCCGGCAGCTTTTTCTCGAGCAATATGCTGTAGAGCAATTTCTACTGCGGCATTACTAGGATTTAAAGCTGTTTGGACACGTTTTTTTCTGGCAATGGCGGCAGATACGGCTTGTTGCAACCGCTCAATCTTTGCTTTGTGCATCTCTACTGCTGCTTGTTGGGCTTTTACTGCCTGTTGTTGTTGCTCGGTAGCTAGTTGCACTTCTTCCAATTGATTTTTTGATAGCGCTCCTTTCTGAGCTACACTTTCATACCGATTCTTTTTCGATGCGGCTACACCTAAAGCTGCTTCAGTAGCATGAAGATTTGCCTGTACGCTTTTTAACTCTACCCGAGCAGTTTTTAATTCCTCTTGAGCCATTTTGATATGGGCATCAGCTTCTTGAACTTCAGCAGCAGTAGTAATTTGCTTGTCTCGATATTCCCGACGGCGAGCATTTAACTCTGCTTTAGCTGTAGTAATATTACGGTTAATTCGGTCAGTTTCAGCTTTAATTTGATTATTAAGGGCGTGAATCTGAGCATTAATTTGTACTAGCTGTAATTTAGTTTCTTGAATGTTAGTTTGCAATTGGCTTTTCTTGGTTTGCAAGCGGGAATCATCAATTGTGGCGATCGCATCTCCTTTTTTCACCACTTGATTTTGTTTGACGAAAATATGCACAATCTGTCCTTCAGCTAATCCTTGCACAATACGTAATTCACCTACTGGGCGGATAACTGCTTGCCCTCTGACTGTTGTTTTATATTGAGTTACTGCTGCAACTGGAACAGTTAATCCGACAACGGAAAGTATAAATAGTCCGCCCCAGGTAGTCCAACGGCTAATTGGTGGAAGAAATTCGCTGGTTTGAACTGTTGGTAAAAAATCTGTGTTATTAACCATAATTGAATATTATTTAATATTATTTAATATATATAAAATGTATTAAACGTAGAGAAAAACAATATTTTTTTTAAAATACAAGTAATTGAATATTTAAGTATCAATGAATATCAGGTTTTTGCGTAAAATTGTCAATTTGATGATTCCGTTTATAATCTTGCGTTTGTGTTACGCACCCTAGAATAAATATATATCATTTTGCATGAGTTATATTACCATTTAAGTTAACAGAATAAGATGCTAATGCCAATGTATTACGTGATGGAACAATATCATCTAAAAAATCTAAATGTTCGCCGGGTATTTGAGATAATTCTTTTGGTGTACCTTGAATTTTTAACTGTCCATTTTCTAAAAATACAATCCAATCTGCCCGCTGGATAACTTTAGGACGGTGGCTAATTAAAATCGTAGTTTTACCGTGGCGATGGTATAAAAGTCTATCTAGTACTTGCGCTTCGCTTACTGGGTCGAGTGCCCCTGTAGATTCGTCTAAAATTAAGATAGGTGGTTCTGTGACTATCGCTCTGGCTATAGCTAATCTTTGCCTTTGCCCGCCGGAAAGATTCGCACCAAATTCTCCCAATACGGTTTGGTATTTATCGGGTAGTTTACTAATAAATTCATCTGCGCCGGTAATTTGACAAGCTTCTACAATACTTTCAAAACTTACTTGTGGATTGCCTAAGCGAAAATTATCTACAATCGAACGACTCCAGAAGTGAGCATCTTGGGGAACTAATACTACCTGTTGTCGCAAACAATCGAGTAATAAGTCTTGCTGATTGTAAATTCCAAAGCGAATATTCCCAGACTGGGGTTGGTACAAAGCGGTAATCATTTTAGCTAAGGTACTTTTACCACAGCCAGATTTACCAATCAAAGCAGTTACTTTACCGCCGGGAATAGTTAAAGAAAAATCTTGCAGCAAGTCTGTTCTACCAAGGTGATGAAAATTAAGATTAGTGCAATTAATGTCTAGATTATCCTTGATATTTACCCAGGGTTTTTGACTATTATCTGTGGTTTCTGGAGTAGAATCGATAACTTCTGTTAAGCGCTGAGTTGCTGTTTTGGTACGAGTAAATTCATCAACAAAACCGATAATAGTAGTAATGAATTGATTAAAGTTACCGTTCATAGCGTTGAATGCTAGAAGCATACCGATAGTTAATTCCTGTTGAATCACTAAGGTACTGCCAAACCACAGCAGAAAGATACTGCCAATACTGGAAACGAAATTAGAAAAAACACCGTTAATAATACCAATTTGGATTGTACCAAAGGTAAAATTAGCAAGGCGACCGAAACGACTTTGGAATTCTTGCCAGAATTGAGGAGCAGCAGTGGTAGTCTTCAAAGTCATAGCTCCTTTGAACGTTTCAACAAGAACACCTTTGTTTTCAGCGTCTAACACCATCAAGCTGCGAGTTTTCTGCTGTAAAGCCGGTAAAAAAACTACTGTAGAGACACTCATAATTATCGCGATCGCACTAGCAGCAGCGGTAAGTTTCGGGCTATAAAACAGCATTAAGCCCAAAGAGATTAAAGCAATAAAAAATTTACTAGGAAGATTGATAACTGTTTGAGCAACTAATTTGTTAATCTCTTGAATATCTTCCAAACGACTAACAATTTCACCACTACGACGAGATTCATAATATTTCAAAGGTAAGCGCAGAATTTGCCTGCCAAATTCGAGAATTAGCCCCAACTCTAAACGTTGAGCAAAATGAGCAATCAAATTAGACTGCACCAATTGTAAGCTACTGCTGACTAAATGCATTACGCACACAGCAATCGCTACTTGAGCAAGCAACTGAGTATCGCCGCGAACCAACACATCATCAGTAAGAATTTGAATCAAAAAGGGAGAAGCAAGAGAAAGTAAACCCAAAACTAAGTTAATTACCAAAGTTTGAATAATCTGAGCGCGGTAAGGTAACACGCGCTTTAAAAACCTCGCTATACCTCCAACTCGATGTTTTTCGTCTGTTTGAGCAGAAAAACGAACTGAATCTGGTTCTAAAAGCAGCATTACTCCATCCATCCATGCTTCCAGCAACCATTTTTTATCCAAATAGCGAATGCCAATAGCAGGATCGGCGATCGCGTATTTTTTGCCCCGTTTACCATACAATACAACCCAGTGATAGCCTTTCCAATGAATAATTGCTGGTAGAGGTAAAGCTTGTTTTTCAATAGTTTTCAAACTGGCTTTGACTCCCCGAGCATTAAAACCCAAGGTTTCGGCTCCCTGCTTCAAACCTAGTAAAGTAGTTCCTTGTTGTCTGGTTCCTACAGCTTCTCGGAGATGGTTGATAGTGAAGTTACGACCGTAATATTTAGCAATAGAAGCCAAACAAGCCGCACCGCAGTCTTCTTCATTATGTTGTAAAACAATAGAGTATCTCACTTGTATGTTTCTGGTATTTAAATAGTTGTTAGTTGTTAGTTGGTGAAACACTGCGTTGCGGAGGAACACGACCGTTGTAGCAAGTGTTGAACCCGAAGGGTAGTTGGTAATTGTTCAGGGGTAGGTTGGGTTGGAGCGCGTAAGCGTTGCGAAGCAATAGGTCGCAAAACCCAACTTGTATATTTTCGGTATTTAAATAGTTGTTAGTTGATAATTGGTAATTGAGAATTATCAAGGCGAATGGGTCTAAAACCCCACTGTCTATACGTTGCTAGTAATTGGTTGGGGTTAAATACCAGCACCGTCTTACCTCTCCCTCACTCCCTCACTCCCTCACTCCCTCCCTCTTTATTCGGCTTCGGTGGCTCGATTGCTAATACTGAGGGAACGCGCTCTGGTGCAGCTAAACGCAATAATTGATAACCGATTCCTGCAAGCCCAGTCATTAAACCGGGAGTTTCCACGCCTAAAGGAACTCCACAAAGCCAGCCATGCTGTTGGATACTTTCGAGAATAATGGCAGCAAGATGGTTAACATCAGTTTTATATTGGCAGTCGTCGAGAATTTGACTCGCTTTTAACAACAATTCTAAGTTGCCTAAGTCGCCGTGACATAAGGAATGATTGCCACCGAACCCATTAGCTAAGGTTGTATGCAGGGCGGTATTAATTTCGGCACTAGTTTTTGTATCATCCAAGTAAGGTAGAGAAAGCAAGCGAGCTAATCCAATTCCTGGTGCGCCGTGACACCATGCGGTCATACAATTGTGTTGATTATTATTATTGTTTTCTGCCAAAACTGTATCAGTAAAATCACGTAAATCCAACCAATTACCAGCTTGAGGAAGGAAAAGACTGCGCTCATAGTTAATGGCTTCAAGAGCAGCTATGCGGAAGCGTTTCTCTTGTGTTGAAGCAGATAATTCTAATAAAGACCAAGCAATTCCAGCTGCACCGTGAGCAAAACCTGTCAGAGGTTTAGTTGCTGAATTTGGTATCAGCCAACCAATTCCTTGAGGCATTTTTTGAGCTTGAGCAATTAGGCGATCGCCGCATTGAATAGCTGTAGCTAGTGTAGATTGCGAAGGATTACATTTATAAAGATTGAGCAAACTGAAAATGCAGCCAGCAGCACCAGCAATAATATCTAAGTGTTCATCTTGTTCGATTAAAGGTGGCAGAAGCTTGACTAACTCTTGGGCTTCTTCGAGTAAAGCTGGTTCATCCCATAGCTGACTTAAATGAGTTAAGGTGTAAATTAAACCTCCCCAACCGTTAAATATACCAATAGACTTAAGAGATGATTTACTGCTTTTGATATGACGGCGAAGAGTTACTAATGCAGCTTGAGCTAAAGATTTGTAGCGCTTTTCTTGGGTAATGCTTCCCAAATAAGCCAAAAATAAAGTAATTCCTCCTAAACCATCGTAAAAATCAACTCCCAAAGATACAAGAGACCAGTAACCTTTATTTGTTTGCGTCAAACCTATCCAGGTAGCGTCATCTTCACCTTTTAGTGCCAATTCTTCTAAACGATTTCCTACTGCTTTAGCTGCTGTCAAAAGTTGCTTAGAATTGACTTTGTTTTGAGGTTGAGTTGGAACATAGGTGGGGAAATAAACTTGTTCTGAAGACATTGCCACCGTAGCAAGGGAAGACTCAATTAAACGAATTTGTTTGTAGTGCAAGGTCATTTTTGCTAAGTTGCTGCAAGCGATTTCTCGCCAAAGTCATACCCGATTCATCAAAGAAATTAGCAATTTGTTTACCAGAGCTAGTGAATAAATCGCGAGAATAGGGGCGTGTAGTAAACATGGGCACATCGCCTTGCCATAAATCTTCACACTCGGCACGAATAACTTGAGCGACATCGGGCTTAGGTTCAACACCCAACCAAAGACGGTCAAAAAATTGGTCTCGCTTCAGAGCATCGCGCAATAAATCGGGATGAAAACTTTCGGCTAGCAAAGAAGCGTAGAGTCTTGTGGGACGAAGAAGAACGCGCACTTCTTGTTTCTCAAAGCAAGTCAAAAGTCCATCTTCAGCAAGTAAATCATCTCGATTGTGTAAAAGTAATTGATAAACTTGAGTAAATCCAGTAGATATTGCTTGAGCATAGTCGAGTACATTAACTTCAGCACCGTTCAAAGTCGGACGATGATTTTTAGCAGACATCCTGATTTGCTCTCGTGCTAAATGCATATCATCCGTACCAATTCCTGCCCAAGAAAGCGCACGACTTGGTAGAAGTTGACCTTGTTTTGCTCCCAAACCGCTTAAATCGATGCCATCGTAATCTGAATTTGACCAGATTCTCTGGGGTAGTAAGCCAATACGCAGAACCGAGCGATTAAAAATGTTGTTTACTAATAGTTCTAATTTGTTAGAATCAGGTTCGCTGATGCGGGGATGAAAAAGACATTCCAAGTCAATCAACACGGGATGTTCTCCTGCCGCAATTAAATTTTCATAATGAAAATCAATTGCTTCAAGAGCATACAATAAAGCTAAATAACCTCCTTGTCGTTCGTAAAAACGGCGGATTTCTTCCTCACAAGTACAGGTTTGAGGAGCAATAAATTCTACCCAACCATGAGAATTACAATTAAGAATTTTTACCGTCTTAAATGGTGCTTTGTAGCCTTTTTGATTAATCCAAGTTAGTATTTCCTGAAAATGAACATCTATAGCTAATGACCTTGGCTTGTAAACCAGTTTGAAACCAGAGCTAAAATAAGCAACAATTACCGAATGTCCGCCTTTATGAGTATCTCCCGCACCTGCCTGAATTGCAACAAGATTACCTGGATTTTTATCTGAACTAAAAGTAGTTTTGATATTTTCCCAATCTTGACACAAATGCTGAAGAAATTCCAAGCTAACTGTCACCCATTGTTCTATACAAATGATTAGCTGACGAGCTAAGACGGGATATTCTTCTAGCAGAGAAACTAATTTTTCTGGTTGGCGTAACTGTTGAAAGAAACTGTAAAATCGTTGCTGCGGCGTATCACCTTGAAGCCGATTTTGTAGGCGAGCTACTTGCACCTCTAAAGCAATGGTGCGGCTTGACATTGTTAATAAATTTTCTAATAAATTAACTAATAAAATGTCTGTTATTGTTTGCAGATCGAAAGGTAAAGAAGAGTAATTTTGTTTAAGGTTGTTGATACCTTGGTGTAGTCGATTGCATCCTTGACCGATTAAAGGTTCAATAACGTATAAAAATAAACTTATTTCTTGACCTTTAAGTGCTTCTAGTGGAGGTAAATTATCAGAATTATAAGCATAAGGAGCGGAAAAAGCTTGAGCAAGTTCGCGGTTAACTTCATCGTTGAAGTTGGAATCTGAAACTTTATGTAGTGATGCGATGCGTTCGTTCAAGGTTGTTCCTTGATACCAATTAGAAGATTGAAATTGTTTATTCATAAGAATTATTTGTGGAAACTTTATACTTAATTGTTTATTAAGGTAGTTGTAGGATGCTGTGATACTTTTACTATTTTTAGACGTAGTAATAACCTTTTATAGTGTCACGCACCAACCAAGTCTTGTGAAACGTAGCTTAGTTCTGAATACGTTATCAAATACAAAATATTTAATTGTTTAATAAATTCTAGGTGAGTTAATTGGCTCACCTAGAGTTAAAGAGGTACCAAGAGCAATCGCTCAAATCTCTTAAGTTACTTAATCATTAATATCGAAAAGGAAATATAATACCTATCGAAGGATAACTGGGGTAAGTTGGTTTAGGTTTAGGAGGAAGTGGACAATTATAAACAGATGCTTTAGTTGTAAAACCAACTGCACTAGTAGGATATAAATAAACTCCACCCGCCATAGATTCCATATCTTCATCCGAAAGCTCAACCATTCCTGCGGGATTTTCAGGTAATTGGGAACGCTGTTCTTCGCTTAAGCTATTGCGGTATTCTTCATCTTTCCAAGCGCGAATGATATCAATATTAGACATTGTTTTTTCCTTTGATAAAATTGAAATAATGAATCGAGCAAAATGTTATATTCTTGATTTTCGGCTTACCGAATTTTTCTAATTCACTGTTACTATCGCCAGTAACTATAGCCTCCATTAAAAATTCCGGGAAATGGAGAAAAACCGACAGGTATGGGAAGAACGATGGGTCGGTCTTCATCGTCATCATCTGGTGGGTCTCCTCCTGAAGATAAAACTGGGGAAATACCAAGCTTATAACCACCAGCTAAAGCTTCCATATCTGCATCTGAAAGCTCAACCATTCCTGCGGGATTTTCCGGTAAATCGGAAAGCTGTTCTTCGCTTAAACTATTGCGGTATTCTTCATCTTTCCAAGCGCGAATGACATCAATATTAGACATTGTTGTTTTTCCTTTATTAATTGAATTGACTAAATGATTGAATATTGAAGATTATTATCTTTGTACTCATTCACTCATCAATTTATTTGTCTGTTAATCAATTGGTATTGAAGTTAAAGCAGTATGCAGGGATGTAATTTTTTTTTAATCACAGTGGTAACTGCTTAAATCTTGTGTTTATCGCTTGGTAGCGTTGCAGTAGCAGTATGCGGGGGTACAATTTTTTTTGCAGTACTTTGCCTTAAAAGCAATTGATGGGGGTAAATCCTGTTCAGAAACACTTACCAAAACCTTTGAAAAACAAGCTTTCTTTAGATAAGTGTTTGCTTCAATCGTAGCGAGAGGTTTAAGAATTTTTAACTTTTGACTTTTTATTTTTGACTTCTCTCTTAAAAGCGCTGCTATCTAACAAAGTTTTGATAAAAATTATGTGTTTTTTAAATTTCAAACTGAAAAACGCTGCATACTATTGATCTAACAGTACCAACAAATGAATGTAGCAGTATTTTCAAACAAAATATAGCTGCTTCAACTTGTCATTTGTGGAAACACATATACAATGCAACAGCAATGATAGCAATTAAGAAAGATGTCTAACTATCAACAAATTTTTAATAGATTTTTAAAGGGTATATCTTTCAAAGATGGTTCGAGAGGTAGCACATACAGGCTTGCCCAACAGGAAACTTACCGAGAATTTAAACCTTTTCTGGAAAATCTCGTTGAAGATAATCTTATAAATAGCGAAGATGATTTAGCTAAATGTTTTTTGCATTTTTTGATAGAAGCTAAGCATATTTATCGTTTCTTATGGAAAAATCAAGCCAAAACATCTGCAATTTTCAGCTATACCTTATGTTATAAGATAGCTAAATTGTTCTTATTTAACTATTTGCAGCTAATTTGTTTTTATGCAGCGAGAGATGTTAGTCAAAAATTAAGACAAACTTCTTCTTGTTCGCATTATGCTTTAGAAGATTGTTTTATTATTGGTGTTGAAATAGCTTTAGCTCCTATTCCTTTACTTAAAGGATTTTCTTTTGATTCCCAGACATCTTTACAAACTTATGCTAGCGTCGCTTTGAATCGGACTATTAAAAATACAATTGTTAAGGAATTAAAAACAAAGTCTTTAAAATTTTCTGATAATGGATTACTACGAAACATAACCAAAAGTAAATTAGAAGCAGCTTTAAATAATTTTGGTATTTCTGAAAAAAATATCATCAAGTATTGCTTAGCTTGGCAAGCTTTTAACGAATTGTTTTTAGAGATTTATCCACCTACTAGCAGTGATGCCAGCCACCATCGCAAACCACCGACAACAGCATTAACTAACGAGCAACTTAATCAAATTGCAATCCGTTATAACAGGCAGTTACAACGTTTGAAAATTCAGCAGCCAGCAATCGATAGTCAAACTATCAAACAAATGCTAGCAACTTGCGTTCAGTCAGTGCGGAATTTACAAAATAAAAAACTCGTATCCATAGAAGATAACAACTGTATTAATGAAATTGCATCGGAAGCTGAAAATGAATTAGTTACAGAAGAAATACAGCAAAAATCAAAAGATGTGAAAGATATTATTCTACATGAATTTAAAACATTAGATAAATCCGATCAAAAATCATTACTGCTGTGGTTAGGTTTAGAAATAAATCAAAATGATTTTTTACACCTTCTTCATTTAGAAAAGCAATATCAGGTAGCTCGTCATTTTCAACGGAATATTAAAACAATATTAAAAGCTTTTGTTAAAAGTTACAGTCAAAATATTATGAATCAAAACCTGAAAGTTAGAGAAGTTGACAAACTTTGCAAAGATAAACTTAATGATGTCAAGGAATATTTAACAATGTATAGCAAAGCCTTTTTTCGTCAAATTTTAATCAAAATAGTCCCTCAAAAAATTAATAAATCGGATAAGTTACTACTAATTAAGTATTTAGATATCTTAACTGATTACAACCGACAAAGAATTAAAAATATTGAAATGAAAAATACACTAGATAATGCTTATCTTGAAACTAAAAATTCTATTGTCAAAATTCAACAGCCTTTTTCAGTAGAGATTGAGAATCAATTAGAAATACAGTTACAACAGTTTAGTTCTGCTATAGAAAGGATAGAAAGTTTTATCGAAAATTGGTTAATAGTGAATCAAGCTATTTTATACAAGTAGAGGAAAATAAAAATGAATTTAAGTATCAACGATTTAGCGTTAATTTATCCAGAACAAGTTTTTTTAGAATTTTCTCAATCCGAGCGAGAGAAAGCATGGCAAGAAATTCAAAATTATGATAATGCGACTGCGCGTTGGAGAAGTTATTTAAATCTACTTTCTACAAATACTGTTGTCAAATATTTGCAAAACGAAACCGAGTTAAAAAATCGAAATTCTATAATTTGGCAAGAAAATGACTTATCTATTATTTGGAATCTAGTTAACGGTACGGCTTTAGAATTAGATTCAACAAGAGTGATATTAATTCCTCACGAAGAAAACGATTTTTCCGAATTACGAGTTCCTCGCGAATGGATTGATTTACCGCAATGGGTAGGTAATTATTATCTCGCAGTCGAAATAAATATAGAACACTGTTGGTTGCGGATATGTGGATATGCAACTCATCAGCAGTTAAAAGAAGTCGGTAAACATGACTTTACCGATGAAACTTATTCGCTTGCAGTTGAAGAATTAACTGAAGATTTAACCACAATGTTAGCTGGAATAGAACTTTTTGCAATGCAAAAACCCGTGGTGGAAACTTTACCCATTTTATCTGAAGCTGAAATAGATGATTTATTCCAAGTTTTTCAGCAATCGAATCAGCAATCAAATCTTTATTCACCACGTTTAGAAGTACCTTTTACCCAATGGGGTGCATTCATCAACGAACATAGATTAAGAAAAAGACTATATCAACCGCAACCAATTGAAAATACAGCAACACGAATTACCCAGTTTGTAACTAATGCTGCTGTTGATTTAGGAAAATGGTTTGATTCTACATTCGAGACAGGCTGGCAATCTTTAGATGCAATCATAAATCCAGAAATTGGGGATTTAGCTTTTGCTTTCAGACAGGGTAATAATAGAGAGTTAACTGTAGAAGCTGCAAAAATCATCGATTTGGGGATACAGTTAAACAATCAATCGGTTGCATTACTGATTGGTTTGACGCAGGAAGATAACAATAAAATTAGCGTTCGTATACAGCTACACCCTGCCGCTGGAAATATTTACTTACCAGCAAACATCAAATTAGCATTGCGATCGCGCTCGGGTAAAACCTTGCAGGAAATAGAGTCGCGTACTCAAGATAATTTAATTCAATTAAAAAGATTTACCTGTCCGATAGGTAAAAAATTTAGCATTCAAGTTGCTTTAGACGATTTTAGCATTATTGAAAACTTTGTAATTTTAATGCCGGTAAATCATGAGTAAAATAGTCGTTTTAAATTTAGGAAAAGGCAATTTACAAATAGGTTTCCCCTTCGTTACCGCTCAATTGAATTCAGCAGGTAAAGTGATGCAGTTTACCGGTAGTTTACCAGCTTTTCCCGAGCTTTTAGAATTTTATCGTCGTTGGCAGTTGCTTTACGAGTTATTGTACAAATCTCGTTCAATAAATATTCGTAGCTTTAGCTCTTTAACAATTAATCAAGATGAGTATGAATATGAAGACGAAGATGAAGACGACGACATAATTATTGATGAAGCAGATATTACTCACGTTAGTAATAGCGATTTTGACGACATTTGCAAGCAACTAAAAGTTAGTTTAGATAATTGGCTAGATTCTTCAGATTTCCGTTCTATCGAGCGTCAGTTGCGTAAAGAATTGCATTCCCAAGATGAAATACGATTTATTATTCAAACTGAAGATAGTCAATTACGAAAAATTCCTTGGTATATTTGGCAATTTTTTCAAGATTATCGTCGTGCTGAAATATCTTTAAGTTCTCTCAATTTTGAACCGGGTAAAATCAAGCATACTTGTGGTAAAAAAGTCAGAATTTTAGCAATTATCGGTGATAGTCATGGAATTGATGTTGAAACAGATAGAAAATTTATTGCCGGGTTAACCGATGCAGAAACTGTTTTTTTAGTAGAACCCCAGCGACAAGAACTAGATGAATTTATCTGGGATAAAAAAGGTTGGGATATTTTATTTTTTGCCGGACATAGCAACACTGAAGATGACGGCAATACTGGTAATGTTTATATTAATAAAACCGATAGTTTAACTATTAACCAATTAAAAAATGCTTTGAGCAGAGCTATTGAAACAGGTTTGCAGCTAGCAATTTTTAACTCCTGCGAAGGTTTGGGATTAGCCGCTCAATTGACAGAATTACACATACCGCAAATTATTGTCATGCGCGAACCCATTCCTGACAGCGTAGCGCAGCAATTCTTAAAATATTTTTTAACAGCTTTTGCTAAAGGTGAATCATTTTATTTGTCAGTAAGAGAAGCACGAGAAAGATTGCAGGGAATAGAAGCAGAATTTCCCGGTGCTTCTTGGCTGCCCGTAATTTTTCAAAATCCAGCAGAAATGCCACCCACCTGGCAACAATTACGAGATAAACTTGATTTTATTCCTGCTTCTCTACCTCCCTCTATTCGACCAAAATTTTCTACAGTAATTTTAAGCAGCGTAATTATTACAGTATTATTAATGGGTTTGAGATGGTTAGGAATAATGCAGCCGTGGGAATTAAAAGCCTTTGACTTTCTCATGCAAAAAATGCCTATTCAAAAAGCAGATAAGCGCATTTTAGTTATTGGTGCTGATGAAGAAGATATTAGCAGCAGTAGATACGGTTATCCTTTACCAGATAAAACTTTAAATCAACTATTAGAAAAAATTCAAACTTATCAACCAGCAGCTATTGGAGTAGATATATTTAGAGACCAGCCAGTACCAAAAAACAATAATAACCAACAAACGCTACTTAATCAATGGCAAGAAAATAAAAATATAATTGCCATTTGTGCCGGTAATAATTTAAAAAATAGCATTGCACCACCGCAAAATATTTCAGTCAGACAAATTGGTTTTGTTGATTTATATGACGATAAATCGCAAACCCAACAGCAAGACGACACCATTCGTCGCTATTTACTATCCCGTACTGCTAATCCCATTTCTCAAACTTCTCGCTGCTCTACACCTTATTCTTTCGCTTGGCAATTAGTTTATAGATATTTTAAATCTACAGCAATTCCCGTTAAAACTATAGATAAAAATTGGCAGTTTGGCGATGTAATTGTTAAACGCTTGCAGCCTCGAAGCGGTGGATATCAAAATTTAGATGCCAGCGGAAACCAATTATTAATTAATTACCGCAATACTCCTATAATTGCCCAACAAATTACTATTAGAGATGTTTTAGAAAATAGTAATAACTTTAATCCCGATTGGGTGAAAAACAGAATTGTTTTAATTGGAATTACAGCAAATAGCATTCGCGATATTCACGATACACCATACGGAGAAATTAGAGGATTATTTATTCATGCTCATGGGATAAGCCAAATTTTGAGTGCAGTAGAAGACAACCGCGCTTTAATATGGTGGCTACCTCAATGGGGAGATACTATTTTAGTTTTGTTTTTCTCTTGCCTGGGTGGAATAATAATTTGGTACTGGCGAAATCCCAAACATCAAATAATAGCAATAAGTAGCGCTGCAATTATTCTATATATAGTTTGCTGGTTTGCTTTTACAAAAGGTGGTTGGTTTCCATTCATTCCTTCAATATTAGCTTTATTTAGTACGGGCGGAATTGTTGCAGTTTGGACTATGAAAAGGTAATAGGTAATAGTTAATTAAAAAGCTTACATAACTGTCCAGAAGAATAAAAGTATTTGAACTGATTTATTAGAGTAATTAATGAAGATTATTTGTCTTACTCTTATATCCACCTTGAGGGTTTTATTGTTTAAAGCTTATTTACATTCTGTAACATAGTTCTGTTTATTTCAGCCGATTAACTTTCCAATATCGCTACATAAATTCTGGAAAAACGGTAGTTAGAAAAATCTAATATATATTGAACGCAAACTTATTGACACAATTAATCTTTTCTTTAATAACCTTCGGGCAAACTACGCTCATGTAGGTTAATAATTCTCCCAGCCCACATTCGTGGGCTTTGTTCATATAGCCGCACTCTTATATGGCATTCGATAAAATATTTGTTATAACCAAAATTATAATTGCTAAAAATTAATAATTCCCGTGTAGTTTCATTAAATAAATATAGCAATATTAAGTATTTACTCTTAAAATAATTATCATAAAATAATTTTGTAAAAGCTTATTTTATTCAACGATACATAAAAATTTAATTTTAATGATTATATTTAAAAATAATGTTAAAAAATACACTATGTAACGCATATCAACCTTTAATAATTTTTTCGCTATTTTTATCTGGAATAGCAACTATAGTCCCGGAAAAACAAGCCCAAGCTCAAATTATTCCCGACAAAACATTAAGCGATGAAAATTCTGTTGTCACGCCAGTAAATCCACAGCTTGACAGAATTGATGGTGGAGCAATTCGGGGTAGCAATCTATTTCATAGTTTTACAGAATTCAACATTGGTGAAGGAAGAGAAGCTTATTTTAGCAATCCCGCAGCCATTGAAAACATATTTAGTCGAGTCACTGGCAGCAATCCATCTCGAATTTTTGGCAAATTGGGAGTTTTAGGTGATGCTAATTTGTTTTTTCTTAATCCCAAGGGAATTATTTTTGGTGAAAACTCAAGTTTAGATATTAAAGGTTCGTTTTTCGCTTCTACTGGGAACAGTATTGATTTCGGCAATGACAATAAATATAGCGCAATAAATCCAACAGCACCTCCTTTGTTAAGCGTAAACGTCAAACCACCGATAGGTTTAGAGTTTGAAAATGGGCAAGGAGATATTAATAGTCAAGGGAATTTAAGCGTTGGTAAAAATTTGAATTTGAATTCAAAGAATTTGAACTTGCAAGGAAGATTGCAAGCGGGGAAAGATTTGACGCTGAAAGCGGAAACGGTAACGGTAAGGGATAGTCTAGAAAAACCTTTTATGGCTGCTGCTAATGGCAATTTATCTATTCAAGGTAAAAAAAGTGTAGATATTTTTGCATTAAATCATCCTAGTAGCGGTTTGTTTTCTGCTGGAAATATGACTTTGAGTTCCGCTAATCCAGTAATAGGTGATATTCACTTTTGGAGTGGAGGAAATTTTCAGATTGAGAAGTTAGATAAAACTAAAGGAGATTTATTCAGCTTTTACGATCCAATTATTCGCTCCCAGGGTGATGTGAGCATTTTTGGATATCAAGGAGCGTCATTACATATTTTGGCTGGGGGAAAAGTTGATATAAATACCGCGATAATTACCAATCCAGATATCACCGGTGCAAGCATTAATCCCGTATCAACTCCCAATCTTGCAAACGTGACTTTATCCGATGATACTTCTTTAGTAATTGATGGTAGTCAAAAACCGACTCTTGATATCCGTGCAGGTTTAAAACCATCAGTTATTGGAAATCCTTTGGGTACTTTGGGAAATGCGGGTACTTTCTTTGATGCTTCTATTAATCCTGTAGCTTCTCCTAGTAATAATCCTGTCGCGACGAGTGCAGATATTACGATTGGGGATGCGATAATCAATCCTCCGAATGGTATCGTCTTGCTAACCAATCAGTATGAGCCGAATTTATCGTTGCCAGGTGGAGATATCACTGTCAATGAAAATGGAGCATTTGGTATTGGTATTGATGCTCGGGGTTTTGGGGGTAATGGAGGTGATGTTTTTCTGGATTCTCGCGGTGAAATTACTCTTAACGGTAAAATTGACACTTCCTCAGTAGAGGATATTGGAAATGGAGGATATATTAATCTACTAGCAGATAAGAATATTATGCTTACTTCAAATTCTCCCTTTCTTCTAAATTCTCGTGGTTTGTCAGGAGGTCAAATTACACTCAAAACCAGGAATGATATATTTGCTAAAGGCAATAGTTTTATTACTACTATTAGCACAGGTAGTCAAATTTCAGGTTCACCAAAACCAATAGGTAATATCAATATTATTGCTAAGTCTTTTTTCGCTCAAGATGGTATACAAATACTTGCTTTAACTACAGGCAAAGCAAATGCAGGCGATGTGAATATTAATATTAAGGATGATTTATCTTTCGATTCCTCATTTATAGCTAGTGTAGTTGGATTTGAAGCAGAGGGTAACGGAGGTAATCTTAATATTAATACTAATTCTTTTAATATGGCTAATGGAACGCAACTATTTTCCAGTACTTTAGGAAAGGGAAATGCTGGGAATATGAATATTCAAGCCAATGATTCAGTCATTTTTAATGGAAGTAATGGAGTTCTTTTTAGTGGAGCATTCAGTACAGTTGAAGAAGGAGCAACAGGTAATGGAGGAGAAATCAATATAAAAACGAATTCTCTTTCTGTAACAAATGGAGCTGTACTTGATTCTAGTACCTTGGGAACAGGAAACGCTGGCAATATAAGGATTAATGCAGATGGTTCTGTTTTATTCGACGGTATAGGAATTCCTTTTGATACCGTTGGTGGAGCTTTAAGCAGAGCTAGTAATGGCTCTTTGGGAGAAGGAGGAAGTATATTTATTAATGCAGAATCTTTATCTGTAACTAATGGTGCTCAATTAATTTCAACTACACGTAGTCAGGGTAATGCAGGCAATATATTTGTTAACGTCCGTGAAACAGCTCTTTTCAAAGGAATAGGAAGGGATGGGTTTTTTTCTAGTGCAGCCTTTAGTGCAGTAGAACCTACAGGCTTCGGTAACGGAGGAAACATTGAAATAACAGCCAAATCCTTGTTGGTATCTGAAGGAGCCAGTTTAAGTTCAAGTACATTTGGAAATGGCAAAGCAGGAAATTTAATTATAAACGCCAGCGAAACAGTATTATTTGATGGAATAGGAAATAATGGTAAATCAAGTGCTGGTTTTAGCACAGTCGAACAAGAAGCAGGAGCAAGGGGAGAAGATTTAAATATTTTTGGAGGAGATATTAGCATAACCGCTAAGTCACTTATAGTTTCTAATGGCGCTCAATTACAAACTTTGACTAGAAGTAGAGGAAATGCTGGTAATGTAGATATTGATGTTCAAGAAATTATTTTAAAAGGGGTAGGTAGCAATACTGCTCCTAGTGGTATTTTTACAATAGTTGGAGAAAATGGAATTGGTAAAGCTGGAGATATTGAAATCAAAGGCGAGAAACTTCTTATCGAAGATGGCGCTAGATTAATTAGTAGTACTTTGGGAAAAGGAGACGCTGGAAAAATAAAAATAAATACCACTCAGTCTATAGAATTAAACGAAACATTTAGAGATGAATGGATTAGTGGTATTTTTAGCGAGGTTTCTTCTGGCGCAGTAGGAAATGCGGGAAGTATCGAAATTAGCACTGATTTTTTATCTATTCTCAATAGTGCCCAAATATCTACTAGCACTTTTGGAGAAGGAAAAGCAGGCAGCATTGAAGTCACAGCTAATATTTTACAAGCGAATAATAATAGTCAACTTCTTACTACCACTTCCAGTAAATCCCAAGCAGGCAATATCACCCTAAATATAAAAGACAACCTTACCCTTTCCGGAAAAGAAACCGGAGTTTTCGCTAACACCGCAGAAAATTCTACAGGTGACGGTGGCAGCATCATCATCGATCCACAAGTTGTAAATATCTTTGACGGTGCCGAAATTTCAGTGGATAGTCAAGGTTTAGGAATTGGTGGAGATATCGAACTCGCAGCAGGTAAACTCAACCTCAACAATGGAACAATTTCTGCTAAAACCCGCAGCAATACCGGTGGAAACATAACTTTAAATATTCAAGATTTATTACTGTTACGCAACAGAAGCGAAATTTCTACCACCGCAGGAGAAGAAAAATTCGGCGGTGATGGGGGAAATATAAAAATTAATATCCCTGATGGTTTTATTGTCGCTTTCCCGAACGAAAACAGCGATATTACTGCTAATGCTTTTTCCGGTAATGGAGGAAATGTTGATATTACAGCTTTCGGAATTTTTGGTATAGAATTTCGCGATAAATTAACTGCATTCAGCGATATTACGGCAAGTTCCGAATTAGGTTTTGATGGCAATGTGAATATCGAAACCCCAGGAATTGAACCAAATCCGGAAACGGTAGAATTACCAGAAGATGTTCGTTCTACGGAAGTAGCGCAAGGATGTCAAGCATCAGGGGAAGCAGCAGTAGCATTTTTTGATATAGGACGTGGTGGTTTAGAGCAGCAACCGGGAGAAACTTTAAGAAGTGATGATGCGATCGCATCTTGGGTTCCTTTAATTTTGGCAGGGGAAAGCAGAGTTGATGAAAAAGTGTCTCGGATAGCGGATAAGGTAAAGGAAAGAGAAATGATTTTTGCACGTTGCCAATCGAAAATATGATTTCCTCCCTTCAATTCTGAGGCATAAGAATATAGAAATGCGGACAGCCAGAGGTTCAGCAGGCTTCAATCTCTATGAAGGAAAAGTCATCATTGACAGTAGATAATTTATTATTCCCGTCCATGTAGGGGACGAGATTCCAGATACTTTGATGGGAGTGTTATGGCTAGACATAATGCAGCTTGTTGTCAATAAACCGAAAGATATATTGATGTTAGAGATGGGAGATAACGATTAAGTTTTTATTCAAGATTAATCTTTTATTTGAAATAATCTAAATCTATGTTTGGTTGAAAAAAAATTAATGCTTATCAACAAGTATTGATTTAATCAAACTATAATGATTGGTAAAAAATAATGATTCAAGCAATCGATTCACAACAGATATTCGTTTCAAATCTAGAAATTTTCATTAGTAAAGCTGACAAGTTTATCAAAACATATTTAACTATTGGATGTTTACCTTTCCGTGTCATATTAGAAGCAAAACTTAAAGCCGTTTCTATTTCATCCAAAATACTACCGTTCCACTGATTTTTGAATGCTGCCCATGTTCTTTCTATTGGATTATATTTACTGTGACAAGGAGGATATAATCGCTAAAGTATATTTAATTCATATTTTTGAGCAAATTCAACTATACGTTTCATAAACTGAGTGCGACGATAATTATTTTCCGATCCATTATCTTGGTTTATAACTAATGTTTTAATTTGAAAAAATCGGTGTCTTTCTCCCAACCAAAAATCCTTATT
The DNA here is from genome assembly GCA_019192545.1 of Rivularia sp. MS3. Taxonomy (GTDB): domain Bacteria; phylum Cyanobacteriota; class Cyanobacteriia; order Cyanobacteriales; family Nostocaceae; genus Rivularia. The sequence continues at coordinate 139,616 of JAHCMI010000005.1, forward strand.
GACAGATATCGATGTTAGCAAATTATAGTCTAATATTCCTCCTGTCTTAAAGTAATATGAGGCAGTAATGCCGTTGCCAAAATAGCAAAAATACTTCCAGCAATAAAAGTTGCTTCCGAACCGATTGATTCCCACAAAATACCTGCTAAAAGACTAGCAGGGAGAAGTGCAGCACCTATAGCGAGATTGATAAACCCAAAGGCAGTACCGCGTAGATTAGATGGAACTCTATCTGCTACTAATGCCAATAATATTCCTTTACTCATGCCTTGGTATAACCCATACAATGCAAATAATCCCCATACTTGCCAGGGAGTATAACTAAATGCGAAGCCTAAATATATCAAAGCATATAAAGAAAAACCTCCTACGAGCAATCCTAATCGTCTGATGCGGTCTGATAGTAATCCAACGGGATATGCACTGAGACTATAAGTTAGATTCATAACGAATATAGTTAAGGGTACTAATGAAGCTGATACTCCAGTTTCTCGTGCTTTAAGTAATAAAAAAGCATCGCTAGAATTACCTAAATTAAATAAAAATGCAACCGCGACTAGTCCCCAGTAGTTTTTACCCAAACTACGCAGAGTATTCCAATGTAGAGGATGATTCTGCATTCGAGGGACGACTATATTCTTTGGTTCTTTTACTCCAAGAGCCAACAAAGCTACTGCTAAAATACCTGGAATTAATGCTAACCAGAAAACTAAACGAAAGTTTTGTCCTCCAATGGACATTAACACAAATGCAGCCAATGGTCCGGTAAATGCGCCAATGGTATCAAGAGACTGACGTAATCCGTAAGCTGCTCCAAGATGAGCTTTATCGGTAGCATCTGCAACTAAAGCATCGCGGGGAGCTACACGAATTCCCTTGCCAACTCTGTCACCAAAGCGAGCCATCAAAACCCAGCCAGAACTTGTAGCTAAAGCGAATAAAGGCTTAACTAAAGTCGATAAACCATACCCAGCCACAGCAAGTTTTTTACGTTGTCCGAAGTAATCGCTTAAGGCTCCCGAAAAAACTTTTAATACGGAAGCTGTTGATTCTGCAATTCCTTCAATTAAACCAACTGTTAACAAATTTACTCCTAGTATTGAAACTAGAAATAGGGGTAATACCGATTCAATCATTTTGGAACTGATATCAGTAAAGAGGCTGACAAAACCTAAAACCCAAACATTTCGGGGAATATTGTTAAAAATTTTCATTGTCACTTTAATCTATATCCTTTGTGAACTAACTACGAACTCCAAATCAAATCCCCACTCAACTGATGTTGTCGGTTAAACACTGCAAAAGCTTTAGGTTTGACTCTACAGTTCCTTCCCATAAAGCTAGACGCTGATGAAGATAAATAATTTGCGATCGCCAATCTGGTAAATATGACGAATTGATCGCTTTTTCCTGAAAAATAATTTTTCCTGCTTGTACCGAATCTAAACCAGCTAAAGTCCGCAAAAGTAAACTTTTAGCCGAACCAGAAGCACCGAGGACAGCGACTTTTTCACCTGAGAATAATTCAAAATTGAGATTACGCCAAATCCAATATTTATCGATTTTGCGACCCAAACCTCTTACTGAAAGAATCGGTGCTTGAGGAGATATCAACGTTTCAGCAGCCTGATTTCGGGTTTGATGAGTTTTCATGGCTAAACACGATTTTGGCATATAGATAAATTTAGATTACCAGCTAATTGCAATCATTTATCTTTAAAATTTACTTACCAAACATAGGTCTGTGTGCTAAGGGACTTGCAAGTAATAAATTGTCCCACCGTTTTACAAAATTTCCGGGCAAAACCTAGACGTGTAGTGGTGTCGCTCTACCGAGCGACACCGACGGTGGGACGATTTATTTTTTGGATCTTCCTAAGCGAATAATTCTTCTCTATATCTCTAAAAATATCTGTAATCCTCGACACTAATATTACATTAAAATTAATGATATAATTTCTCATCTATTATCACAAATACTTAATTTAAAATCTTCAATTTCCAGATTAATCTATCGGGTTAATCTAAAACAAACCATCCGTTGTTAAAATCTAAAATTGACATGACCCTTTTTCTCAAAGAATCAGCAGATTGTTATCATTTACTGCCTTCAAATTTACTAGATAATCAAAACCATTTTCAGCCCAAAACTTACGAATTTCAACTGCATGACCCCAAAGGAATTAGTCATGGTTACAGACATTGGTATCACCTGCGTCCGGGAATTTCTCTTTTGGTAGATGACTACACGCTCAATGAGAATTTGGTCATAGAAACTTCCCAGGGACAGGCTTCGACTTGTTTAGAATTAAGTTTTATTCTTTTGGGTAAAAACAGTTATGAAAAAGTGTTTGCGGGACAAAATGCTTTATTCTTATATGAAGATTCGGGTGAACGGGGTTGGATAGAATTGCAGGCTCAAGAAAAGTTATTAAAGTTTGATATTCATATTGAATATTCTTTATTTCAAAGTTTTATTACCAATCAAATCGATTTATTGCCCGTATCTCTGAGGGATGCAATTAAAAATGACGATCGCCGCGAATTAGATTACCTGCAAATTAGTAGAACAACACCACGAATGCAAACTGTGTTGCGTCAAATTTTAAATTGTCCCTATCAAGGTTTAACAAAACAGCTTTATTTAGAAGGCAAACTATTAGAATTAATGGCACTGCGTTTAGAAGATACGCATTCTACTGTACCTTTAAACTCAAATACTACCCTTAAACCGGAACAAATTGATAGTATTTATCAAGCGAGAGAAATTGTTATTAATAACTTTAGTAATCCACCATCACTATTAGCATTAGCACGACAAGTAAATCTTAATGACTGCACTCTTAAAAAAGGTTTTCAGCAAATATTCGGTACAACCGTATTTGGTTATTTGCACGATTATCGTATGGAACGAGCCAAGGAATTACTTTTAGAAGCAAATGCTGTGAATAAAGTAGCACGAACCGTAGGTTATTCGAGCCACAGTGCTTTTATGAGTGCTTTTCGCAAGAAATTCGGTGTTAATCCTAGCGTTTATTCTCGGAAAAATTCCGTTTAGAGTAGTATTAAATTCCGTTTGCAGAAGATTTATACCTTTAGCTTTCTCTCTATTTCTTGTAAGATTACTGAGAATAGTTATTAATAAGACTGTGATTTGCAGCCCAAAAATTATCTGAGCATCAATCATAGGCTGGGTTACGGGCAAATATTATTATGTGATGTGGGGAGATAGATGAAGTTAGATAAATTGTTTCAAAGTCTGCTGCTAACGAGTGCGGTTGTTTTTCTCATCAGTACTCCCGCTAAAAGTGAGGAATTACAACCAGGTAGAATTAATAAATCTAGAGTAGTTTCTCGAAGACCCCGAAATTTTCAATTACCAAGAGCAAGTTTGCAACAAAAAATAAAGTTGGATGAAGCAGGTCAAAATATTCTCCAACTTAGTGAAATTGAATTACCTGCAACAAAAGCTCAATTATTGGTACAAAGTTCAACTACTGCTCAAGGAAGTATTGTACCGATTGCAGGAGTTAGAACCAACTCCACAGATAAAGGATTGGAAATAATCTTGCAGACACCCCAAGCAAGACAATTACAGGTAGTAAATCGCAGCAGTGGTAATGATTTTATTGCGGATATTCCCAACGCTCAATTACAGCAAGCTTCTGGAGATGAGTTTAAATTCACTCAAGAAAAACCAAGTGAGGGAATTACTGAAATTACGGTAACTAATTTAGATGCGAATACCGTCAGAATAGCAGTCAAAGGTGAATCAGGATTACCGAAAGTTGAATTATTCGATAGTAAAGAAGGTTTGATATTTGGATTAGCACCATCTGCTTCTACAGCACAAAAACCTGCTCCTAAACCTGAAGAAGAGAAACCTGTTCCAAGTGAAACTCCATCAACAAAACCAGAACAGCCAACTACAACCGATGGCGAACCCATCGAATTAATCGTAACAGCATCACGTACACAAGAAGATGTGCAGAGAGTACCGCGTTCGGTGACGGTGATAACCCGAGAACAAATTGAAGAACAAACTACTGTTAATCGGGATTTAACTTCGATACTTGCAAATACAGTTCCCGGTTTGGGGCCAAGTGCTGAATCACAACAAAGTTTTACTCAGACTTTGCGGGGAAGACCACCTTTAGTATTGGTTGATGGGATTCCGATTAGCTCGAATATCGATAATGATACCTCAGTGGCAAATTTACGTCGGATTGATACTGATGCAATTGAGCGAATAGAAGTAATTAGGGGACCAAGTGCTACTTATGGTGATGGAGCAGCTGGTGGGGTGATTAATATTATTACTCGCAAGGGTAAGCAAGATAAAGTTCTATCCGAAGCAGAAATTGGAGTTCGTTCTGTAGGTAATTTAAAATCCGGTAGTTTTGGTAACTTTATAAATTACGGGTTTTCTGGTAAACAAGGAGATGTGGATTTTGTCGCATCTTTTACTCGTGATAGTTTTGGTACTCCATTTGATGCAGAAGGAGACAGGATTCCTTTGTTTGCTGACTCGGAATCAGATAGTACTTCTATCAACGTGTTTGGTAAGCTGGGTGTTGACTTAGGTTCGCAACAGAGGTTGCAAATTACAGCTAACCATTTTAATGATTTCCAGAGTCAAGAAGGACAGTCAGATGAGACTTCTACAGATTTGCAAAAAGCACGTTTTGTAGATAGACCAGTTGATTTTATTGATTCTGCTGACCCTTTCAACCGAGGAACTATACTTAGTTTTGACTACACTCACAACGATATTCTCAACAGTTCTCTCAAAGCACAAGCTTATTACCGTCAAACAAAAACAGCTTCTAGTCTTTTCGATAACCGTGTGTTTAGCCCCGACAGTCTTTTAGACGTTGGTCGTTCGGTGGTAACAGCAGAAAGATTTGGTGGACGTTTACAGTTGAATACATTTTTATCAGATAACGTCAGCGTGCTGTGGGGTGCGGATTATTCTAAGGAAGACAGTGAAGGAAACTGGGATTTATTTGATACTGATGAATTTGATAATAGCGGTGGTAGAAGAGCAAGAAAAATTGGCGAATCAATTCGGATTGCACCTTACGATATAGAAAGTTTGGGTTTATTCTCTCAGTTAAAGTGGGATGCAAACGAACGTTTAGCTTTAAGTGGTGGAATCCGTTACGAAAATTTCAACGTATCGGTAATTGATAATTGGGTTGATGGAAGAAATGGCTCATCTGCTCAAGGTGGAGATAAAACTTTAGATGATGTAGTATTTAATGCTGGTGTAGTTTATAAAGCAACCCCACAAGTAAGTGTATTTGCTAACTTTGCTCAAGGATTTTCACTACCCAATATTTCACGGATATTACAGCGTCCTGAAGATGGTTTCAATTTTGCTGAAGATGTAGAACTATCAGCACCACAAAAAGTTGATAGTTACGAATTAGGAATTCGCGGAAGATGGAAAAATTTTCAAGCATCTGTGGCAGGATTTTACAGTTATTCCGCTTTAGGAACAACAGTACAATTTGAAGATTTTGGCAGCGATTTTAGAATTTTACGCTCTCCCCAACGTAATTATGGTATTGAACTAGCATTAGATTGGCAACCAAGTGACAAATGGAAATTAGGAAGTACATTAACTTGGAGCGAAGGAGAACGCAAAGAATCAGAAGAAAGTGGATTTGTTGCTATTACTGGTTATGACGTTTCACCTTTGAAGCTAACAGCATATTTAGAGAATGAAACCTTACCAGGATGGAGCAATCGATTACAAGCATTGTATGTGGGAAGTAGAGACCGCGCTTTTGAAGCAGACGTTGACCCCATTGGTATAGATAGTTATTTGCTTGTAGATTTAATTAGTGGTTTGAAACTTGGTGATGGTACCCTCAGTTTGGGTGTTCGTAATTTGCTTAATAACCAATACTTGAATATTGCCAACCAAATTTTTGCTGGCTTTGACCCTGCTTTTGGTGTAGCTTCTAGGGGTCGAACTTATACTTTGAATTATCGTTGGACTTGGTGAACCAGTGTGCAGTTCTAGGGGTTTCCCCCATGTAAGCCGGAGGCTTTCTTGCAGAGTACAACTGGTGAACCCGAAGGGTAAATATAATTCGTAATTCCTAATACGTAATTCGTAATTGGTAGGGTGTGTTGTCGCAAAGCGCAACGCACCATTAAATAAGGATTTTGGTGCGTTAGGCTGAAGCCATAACGCACCCTACAATTAAAAATTTAATGTTATAAAATCGAATGGAATTATCTTTTTCTACTATTACTATGTCATATTCTCCATTCCTCATTTTGAACTAATGAAAACACCAATAAAGAAATCTCTCAAATTATTATTATTAACAACTCTAACATTTATCGTAATTACGGGTTGCAATAATTATTCATCTCAAAAAAATAAAATTTCAAACTCTAATTCAAATACATCTGAGTGTAAAGAAATTAAGCACGAAGAAGGAAAAACTTGTGTCCCTCTCAATCCTCAACGTATCATCACTTTAGATGAGAACATGATGGAGATATTAATAGCACTGGATTTAAAACCAATTGCAGCACCAGAGCCATCTTTAACAGGTAGTAAAAGACTAAAATTTACAAAAAAGACTCAAGATATAACGACTCTAGGAAAAATAACTCAGCCAAATTTAGAAAAAATAGTGCAGTTAAAACCAGATTTAATCTTGAGCTTTTCTTATGGGGTAGAACAAAATTATAAATTACTTTCTAATGTTGCTCCGACAGTTGGAATTGATTATGCTCACGATGCTTGGAAAGATGCTTTATTACAAGTTGCTGAAATTACGGGTAAACAAAAACAGGCACAAAAATTATTAGATGAATATCAACAGCGGGTAGAAGTATTACGAAATAAATTTGATAATAAAAATAATCTAAAAACAGTTACTGTTACCCGTTTTTATGCTCCCGGAGATACTCCAGAATTTCGCAATAAATCATCTTTTCCTGTCAGCGTTATATCAGAAGTAGGACTATCAATTCCAGAAAAACAAACTCAAATTACTCATCCTTCAGGTTACTCTTATATATCGGTAAGTTTAGAGCGTATAGATTTACTTGATGCTGATATTTTATTCGCAGCATTAGACCCTAAATCCGAACAAAGCTTCAAAAGATATCAAAATAGTCCTTTATGGCAAAAACTTGACGCTGTGAAAAACAATCAGGTATATCAAGTTGATTCTAGCTACTGGATATTTGGTAATATTCTTTCGGCTAATGCGATTTTAGATGATTTAGAAAAATATTTATTAAATGAGAAAAATGTCAAAAACTAAAAAAATTAAACAATATAATTATCTGGATGACAAAATTACAAGTACCTCAAAACCTACATAATTTTCTAATTATCTGGTTTGGTCAGTTAATATCAAATATTGGCAGCTACATGACCTATTTTGCTATCACAATTTGGGCATGGGAACTAACAAATCAGGTAACTACAATTGCTTTAATCAGTTTTTTTGAACTCATTCCCAGTATTTTTATTACCTTAGCTTCAGGATTAATTGTAGACCGTGTAAATCGGAAATTTTTGTTAATAATAGCCGATTGTGTAGCAGCAATATCTACTATAGTTATCGGCTATTTGTATTTAACTGACCAATTACAAATATGGCATATTTATGCAAGTGGTGCGGTCAATGGAGCATTCAGCGAAGTTCAAGCGCTGGCTTATTCTTCCTCAATTTCTATGCTAGTACCGAAACAACATTATATGCGGACTACTAGCATGAATTCTGCAATTCACTACGGTTCAACAATTATTGCCCCTGCATTAGCAGGTTTTCTTTATTACATCATTGATTTGGGTGGTATTTTATTAATTGATTTTATTACTTTTACAATTGCTATTGCGACTGTTTTAAAGGTACGTATTCCTCAACCAAAAATCACAACTCAATCTCAGGAAAATATCGGCTTTTTACAAAAAATTATTTTTGGTTTTCACTATCTGATCAAAAATCCTAGCCTTTTAGCTGTCATTGCTACTGGTTCTTTATTTTGGTTTGCTCATGACATAGGTGGAACTTTATACTCACCGATGATTTTGGCACGTACAAACAATGACACGAGAATATTAGGAAGTATATCCTCTGCGGCTGGATTGGGGGGAGTAATGGGAACTGTAATTTTAAGTATTTGGGGTGGTTCTAAACGACGGATTCATGGTTTTCTGTTGGGAATGATGGGTGCTGGAATCAGTAAAACCATATTTGGATTGGGACAAGCATTAATGATTTGGTTCCCCGCTCAATTTTGTTCCTCTCTCAATTTTCCTATGCTGACAAGTTCTTCCAAGGCTATATTGCTGAGTAAAGTTAAACCGGATCTGCAAGGACGAGTTTTTGCTAGCGAGTCTATCATGCAACAAATTGTTTCGGCGATCGCTGTATTTATTGCTGCTTTACTTGCCGACCATGTTTTTGAACCTGCTATGATGCCAGGAGGTAATTTTGTACCTTTGTTTGGTAATTTATTTGGTACTGGCAAAGGTGCAGGAATGGCAATTTTGTATGTAATCTCTTCTATTGGTTTATTTTTAATTGGTTTGAGCGGATATTTTATTCCACAACTGCGGAATGTGGAAACTATTGTGCCAGATTATGATATTGAAGATTATTGATCTAAATAGGGTCTGCTGAATTAATTTAAAACACTTATATTGCAAGCTTTTGGGGCTATTTAGACTGGAAAAAGTGCAAGAAAATAGGGATATAAGCCTTAAAAACCTTGCATCTCGCATTTTTTGGACTCCAAAAATTAGAGGTAAAACTGTTCCCTGTTCCCTTTTCCCTATTCCCTACCCTGATTAAAAGACTTTTTCAACAAACCCTAAATAATATTATGTTTGTGAATGAAACAAGGACGTAAATATTCCCTTGCGCTATGCGCCTTAAAATATTGTTTTTTCAATAATATCGTTTTAGACTCATAACGCGCATTTTTTAAAAATATATTACCTTCTTCCTTCTTCCTTCTTCCTCCTAACTCCTTCCTTCTTTTATAAGAATCCCATAGTTAAATAATGAGATTCCCTCTTATCTTCATCTATGCAAATCAACGGCTTTTTACCATATTTATTGAAGTTCGTACTTAGTAATAATAGTCACTCCCTTTCTCCCATTAGAACTACTTTTGAGTTTCCACCTACGTGCCATTTTCAAATGGTGGTCATCCAATCTACTGTTTCCGCTACCGCTAATTAACTGTACATCAGTTACATTACCTGAAGCATCAGCATTCACAGATACCGTTATACTTCCTTGAATTCCTCTATTTCTAGCCCAAGATGGATAACTTCTATTGCATCTAACACAAGCTGCATTTCCATCACCGTCACCAATTGAATTACCACTACCGTTACCCAAACCGTTACCATTTCCAGTATCTGTAGTATTAGTGGGTGCAGATGCAACATTACCTCCAAAACTTCGCCGTCTTCTTCTAGGGGTATTATCGCTACTTTCACCAATATTAGAAGTATCTGGTGAAGTTGGTGTATTATTTCTATTTTCCCTAATTCCTGAAAGAGTATCTTTCAACTCTTGGCTATCTTGTTTAGTTGGTTGGGATGGTTTAACAGAACGAGTTACCGGATTTGAAAAACTTCGCGCTGTTCTTCTAGAATCTCTTTCTTGAGCGAGCGAATCTTTCAAACCTTCATCGGGTTTTGATGCTGGTGGTTCTATCGGAGGAGTTGCCGCATTTGGTAAACTCCGTGTTGTTCTTCTAGAATCTCTTTCCTGTGCGAGCAATTTTTCTAAATCTTCATTCGGTTCGGGTGCTGGTGCTGGCTCTATAGGAGGAGTCACCGGAGTGGAAAATTCCCGTGGTGTTCTTATTTCTGGTTCCGGTTGAGGTATTGGTTTGGGAATATCATTTTTAACAATGGGTTCGGGTTTTTCTGGTTTTGGTTCTGGTTTTGGTTCTGGTTTTTGCTCTGGAATAATTGGTTTTTCCCTTACTGCTACAGGAGGAGCAGAAGGTAAAACAGGCGATAATGGTTCTTCAAATGGTTTGAATGCTTTAAAGTCTGGTTGTTTAACCTCTGGCTTGGGAATCGGCTGGTTTACAACGGGTGGTACTTGAGTAACTCTACTTTGAGCAGGTATCGGTTTGCTTAAAGATGAAGCTGGACTTCCACCGCTAGTTTGAGACTGGCTCGGAGTGGTATTGAATTGACTCGTATCAATAGTTGGTTGTTTTATCTCCGGCTTTGGTTCGGGTTTTGGCTCTGGTTTTTCTAGTTTTGGCTCTACCTTTTTTGGTTTTGGCTTGGGCTTCGGTTTGATTTCTTCTTTTGGCTCTGGTTCAATTTCTTCAATAGGGGTATCGAGAAGAGTTATTTCAACTGGCTCATCCTCAACTTCAGGCACCCTGTTTAATAAATATTTGCCAATACCCGAAGCCAGTAGCGCTAAATGAAATATTAACGAGCCAGCTAAGCTACAAGCTAAAAAAATTCTTAGAGCTTTTGATTCTCTTTCCCGCTGTCGTAGCGCTGTACTTGCAAAGCTCATGGTTTAAAAGTAATTGATACAGATTTGCATTAATAGCCAAGTTTAAATTAATTCTGTGTAAAAGTCAATCAATTTTTCCTGATAATTACTTAACAATAAGTTGCAATTGTAAGTTTAAATAATCTTTAATTTGCAGTTTGAATTACATTGCTAATAGCAAATATCTAACAGGGCTTAAAAAGCACTACAGCTATTGATGTTAAAGAATTTCAAGATTTGGAATATTTTTGAGATTAGCCTCCTAGCACGCTTTTTCAAAAAGTAAAAATATCTTTAGGCTTAATTTTTATTGATTTTCAATACCTTGAGAAGATTGACATTTATTCTCATCTGTTCTAAGTTAATTTGATAACTACTATTATCTACCTCTGTAGACATTAGTAATAACTTTCATTAATGCATTTGAGAGCTACAAATGGGAATAAATAATCTATTCTCGGCAGGTGGGGTAGTGATGATACCGCTGCTGGGATTTTCGGTGTTGGCATTAGGGCTGATTGTCGAAAGGATAAGCTTCTGGGTAAAAGTAAATAACCGTCAGACTAAAGTAGTGCGAGATATCTTAAATCTCTATCGTCGGAATAATGTCGTGGGTGCAATAGATGGATTGCGAAAGAACGCAGATTTACCTATAGCGCGGATGTTTCTCACTGCTTTAGAATTAGAAGAACCGACTCCGGAAGAGTTTCGTTTGGCATTGGAGAGTGAAGCGCAAGCTGAGATACCTTTGCTCAAACGCTTCCAAAATATATTTGATACTATAATTTCTCTCGCACCATTATTAGGGCTTCTTGGTACAGTTTTAGGATTAATTGGTTCTTTTGCTTCCTTAAATCTTGGTGATGTGGGAGGTTCTCAAACAGCAAATGTAACTGGTGGTATTAGTGAAGCGCTGGTTTCAACGGCTGCGGGGTTAGTTGTAGCAATTTTCACGCTAATGTTTGCTAATACATTTCGAGCAATGTACCAAAGACAAATGGCATTGATTCAGGAATACGGTGGAGAGTTGGAATTGCTTTACCGTCGTCACTACGAACGAGGAATTAAAGATTATGCGTCTACCAGATGAAGCGGATGTACCAGCACAGATTAATATTGTGCCGATGATTGATGTGATATTCGCGATTTTGACATTTTTTGTGATGTCAACGTTGTTTTTAACTCGTCAAGAAGGATTACCAGTCAATTTACCCCAAGCATCTTCCGCGAAAAAAGCCACTCAACCGGCACGAGTTACTTTAACTGTGGATAAAGCAGGTGAAATATTTTTGAACAAGCAGCCGATTACTTTGGATAATTTAGAAGCTGGAGTGAAAGCAAAAGTTAAACCCGAGCAACCTTTAATGGTGGTGTTGAATGCAGATGAAGCAGTGAATCACGGGAAAATTGTTGCAGTAATGGATAAAGTGCGACAGGTTAAGGGTGCGAGTTTGGCTATAGCTACTAAAAAAAAGTAATTGAATAAATTTTGGTTATCAGTTTAGTTAGGGTTTCGGTGCGTTAGGCTTGTGCCATAACGCACCCTACAAGTTTAGATAATATCCGAATATATAAAATTAACATGACAATTACTGTCTCAAGCCATAATTGGAAGGAGTTTTGGCAAGAAGATAAGCAACAATATTTAAATAAACACGAACGCATTTGGAGTTTTTCTAATAACTTAGGCAAGGGTTATCAAAAACAAATTTTTCTGCGTTCTGGTATATCTATTTATATTCATCAATTAGAATTTGTAGATAATATTGTTGAAACGATTTCGGCTCAAAAGTTTTTACCTGAATTTGCTTTTCATCTCAAAGGAAAGCGTCAGTTAGTAGATGGGAAATATCATCAAGCTGGTGATAATTTTTTTGCGATAGGACCTTGTTTAAGTGGAACTCAACAATGGTCTGCTAATTCTTCAATCCTCAAGGTTGATATACATATTGAACCTAATCATTTAGGCAGTTATTTAAACGATTATAATCAAAAAACTCCTTCTCAATTAAATCAGCTTTTGGAAGGGAAAGACGAAAAATTTTATTTTGATCCTGGTAAAACAACACCTCAAATGCAGCTTTGTTTGCATCAAATTCTAAATTGTCCCTATCAAGGTGCGACTCAAAAAATTTATTTGGAAGGTAAAGCTTTAGAATTGATTGCCATGCGTTTCCAAGAGGTTCTTTCTAAGGATAATTCTCAACATGATTCGTCACAGCTTATGATAGCAAATGATATTGAGCGAATTCACCAAGCTAAAGAAATTTTACGCTGCAATTTTGAGAATCCCCCTTCTTTACCGGAATTAGCTCGTCAGGTTGGCTTGAATCAGCGGAAACTCAAGCAAGGATTTCGTGCTTGTTTGGGTACTACTGCTTTCGGATATTTGCACGATTATCGCATGGAGCAAGCCAGGTTATTACTTACAGATACTCAAATGGGTGTAACTCAAGTCGCTCATAGCGTTGGTTATGCTAGCTTACCGTCTTTTAGTGCCGCTTTTCGCAAAAAATTCGGTATTTGTCCGCGAACTTATATAGGGAAAGAGAAAAAAGTACCTTTGGAATAAGAAATAGTCCCTCTCGAATAAGACTTTAAGCCCGAATTCGGTGTAGTGTAATTTCAAATAATTGAAAATAATTATTAACTGTTTAAAAATTATTGCTAGCGCAGTAGAGTGTGTTAACGACAGCTTAACGCTTATTTATTAAGTAATTGGTGCGTTACTTTGACTTATTCAAAATTAAACTGATTCCGATATATTTTATTTCTTGTGTGAGGAAAGAATGAAATTACACCAATTGCTGAAAATTATTATATTTACTAGTGTAATGGGAGTATGGGGAAACAATCTCGCTCAAGCACGGGTGGTGCTTCCCACAAGTAATTCTCGCAAGTTCGCACAATCGTCACCTCAAATTATAAAAGTAACTGGGGTGAGATTAAATCAAACTGTAATGGGTGTTGAAATAATTTTAGAGACAACCTCGGCTCGAAGTTTGCAAGTTGTAAATCGCACTCAAGGTAATGATTTTATTGCCGAAATCCCCAACGCTCAACTCAGCGTGTCTGAAGGAAATACATTTATTAAATCAAAGCCGATACAGGGAATTAGCCAGATAGAAGTAATTAACAAAGATGCTAATACGATTCAGGTAAAAGTAACGGGAGAAACAGCTTCACCACAAGTTGATTTATTTGATAGTAGTACGGGTTTGATTTTTGGATTAAAGCCAACAGCATCTACCGCTCAAACACCGGAAAAACCCGCAGCAACTCCACCACAACAGGAATCACAAACGCCAGAAAAACCTACCATTTCTCAAACCGAGGAAAATAATAATCAGCCAATTGAATTAGTAGTAACTGCAACCCGAACCCAGCAAGATATTCAAAAAGTACCGCGATCGATAACTGTAATCGATCGCTCTGAAGTCGAACAGCAAACTAAATTGTCGCGTAATTTAATCGAAATTCTCGGTAAATCAGTACCTGGTTTAGCACCTCCGACTCAAAGCGGTAGTAATTTTGGATTATCTTTGCGGGGACGCAATACTTTAGTTTTAATTGATGGTGTTCCTCAATCTACAAACCGCAATGCTTTCCGGGATTTGAAAACCATCGATCCTTCCGCAATCGAACGAGTTGAAGTTGTCAGAGGCCCAAGTGCAATTTATGGTGATGGTGCAACGGGTGGTGTAATTAATATTATTACCAAACGTGCCGATACAGATAGATTGACTTCAAAAACAGAGTTTGGTGTAACTGCTGAAGCAGGAGAATTAGAAGAAGATAGTTTCAGCACGAATTTTCAGCATACAATTTCTGTTAACGAAGATAAGGTAGATTTTACTGGCAATATTTCATTCACAAATACTGGCGTTTATTACGATGCAGAAGGAGACAAAATTCCTACAGACCCCAATGGGCAAGGTGGTTTTGCTGATGCTCGCAGTTTTAATTTATTCGGAAAACTGGGTATCAATTTTGATGATTATCAACGATTGCAACTAACATTTAACCGCTTCGACGAAAAGCAGGATACAGATATTGCTAGCGATCCAACTGTGAACGATCTACCCGGAAGGCAGAAAGCTCGCGCTATCGAAGGATTGAGTTTAGACGAACTTCCAGGGAACGAAAATACGCTGTTAAATTTACAGTACAATCACGACAATCTGTTAAATAGTAAAGTCCAGGCTCAAGCATATTATCGAAATTATACGACAAGATTCTTTCCTTTTGACGGTCGTGCTTTCGCTAGTTTGGGCAACGAAATCATTCAATCAGAAGTAGATTCTCAGAAGTATGGGGGACGTTTGCAGATTGAAACTCCATTATCTAGCAACGACAAAGTTAAATTACTATGGGGTGCGGATTATTTCAAAGAAGAAACATCCCAGATAGTTTCTACATTTGATGGAAATGTATTTGATTCGAGTGGAGGATTAGTTTTTAGAAAAAATAACGAACGAACTTGGGTTCCACCTTTAGATTTGAGCAGTTTGGGTTTATTCGCTCAGTTAAATTTGAATGTTGGTGAAAAATTAGTTTTAAACGGGGGTGTACGCTACGAAAATTCTGATGTCAGCGTCGATGACTTTAGTACGTTAGCCAATCCCGATGTAAATATAGAAGGTGGCGACCTTGATTTTGATGCAACTCTATTTAATGTCGGAGCAGTATACTCAATTACTAATAACGTCAGTGTATTTGCTAACTTCTCTCAAGGATTCTCGCTCTCAGATATTGGTTTAGCACTCCGCAACGCACCACCAGGGTTTTCTGTAGAATCCTTGAGTCCAGAACCTCAGAAAGTAGACAATTACGAAATCGCTTTGCGGGGTAGATGGAATAAAGTTCAAGCATCATTATCAGCTTTCTACAACGAATCAGAATTAGGTACTACCTTCACAGCCCCAGGAACAGTTATCCGCGCACCGGAAAGAATATATGGGGTAGAAGCAGCCATAGACGTAAAACCAAGTCCCAGCTTTGCTCTAGGCGGCACGCTGACTTTAACCGGAGGTGAAATTGATATTAACGACGATGGTAACTATGGTGCTTTAGATGGATTTCGGATTCCACCATTAAAGTTGACGGCTTATGTAGAAAATGAAACTTTACCGGGATGGAGCAATCGTTTACAAGCTTTATTTTCCGGAAACCGAGACTTATTTGCAGACAATACCCGTTTTGGTAGAAGACCTGTAGAGAGCTATTTCGTACTAGACTATATCAGCAGCATAAAAATGGGTGCGGGAACATTGCAAATTGGCGTTGAAAATCTTTTAGATAATCAATATTTTCCCGTAGTTTCTCAATTACAAGCAAGCAATAGCTCTTATAGCGCTGGTAGAGGTAGAACATTGAGCGTCAGATATTCAGTAGATTGGTAAAAATATGTTCGTTCGTAGTTGCGCCGTCTTCGCCAAAAATATTGAGCGAAGACGGCGCAACACGAACTTAAAATTATTAGGAAAAAATCCCCATGAAAAAACATAGCAGACGCTTCTTTATCGCAGCAGCAATAATGTCTGCTCTAACAATCGCTTGCGAAAATAAATCTAATATTTCTCCTCAAAAAAAAGAGTCTAATATTTCCAAAACACCAACTCGAATCGTCGCTTTAGAATGGGTTTATGTAGAAAATTTACTAGCGCTAGGAATTCAACCTGTTGGAATAGCTGATATTAAAGGTTATAAAAACTTTGTTAACATCAAGCCCCAATTAGCAGATAGCGTAGTTGATATAGGAACGCGGGCAGAACCCAGTATAGAAGCTATAGCTAAATTAAAACCCGATTTAATTTTAGGAGTAGAACAAAGACATAAAGAAATTTATATTTTACTTAAATCTATTGCTCCCACTTTTTTATTTAATCCCTATCCTTCAGCAAAAAAAGCAAATCAATTGGAGGAAATGCAGCAAACTTTTACTAAAATTGCTAAAACAGTAAACCGCGAAGATAAGGGAAAATTAATATTAGATGAAATGCAGCAAAGTTTTGATAACGCTAAAAAACAACTTGACAATATAAAAGTATCTGAAAATAAATTTGTTTTAGCCCAATTAAGCAACAGCGGCCCGCAATTGCGATTATTTAGCGATAATTCAATGGCCGTACAAATATTAAATAAAATTGGTTTAGAGAATGCATTTGAAGGTAAATTTGATGCTTTTGGATTTAATACGGTTTGGGTAGAAGCCTTACCAGAAGTAGAAGATACTAATTTTATTTATATTTCCGCAGACAATAACGTTTACTGGCAGAACTTACAAAATAATCCGGTGTGGAAAGGATTGGAATTCGTACAGCAGAACCGAGTTTATCCTATTGAACCAGATACTTGGGTATTTGGTGGTCCGCTTTCGGCGCAGTTATTGGTGGAGAAAGTTGTGGCTGCTTTGAAGTAAGTTATAAATTTAATAAATTTTTCTTCTTTTTTTTGAAAAAGCCGGGTTTCTGGGCACCTAGAAATTTGACTGGCTTTTGCTCCGTTTCGCTCTTTAAGGGACTTGCAGGATTTTAGACAAAAATTATTGATAAATTGCAAAAAATATACTAGATTAATTGAATATATTGAGAAATAATAGCAATAATTTAAAATGTTATTTGATTAGCAGCCTATTTCTATGACTAAAGAATTAGTTAGATTAAACCGCAGATTTAATTTATGGTACGCAAATGCTTGTCTAAGTGCCAATTTAGTGCTTGATAATTTGTTTTTTGAAGATTTTTTCATTGCTGCTAATTGTAAATAATTATGAATAACGGATTATAAGCGGGTGAATAAATCAATTTCCACAAAAACCCATATGCAGTTACTATCGCGTACTAAACCCGCTATCGGTTTAATAGTCGGATGTTTAATACTTATAATCTGTCTTTTTGTTAGCGTTTCCTACGGTGCGGCTGATATTTCTTGGCAAGCTGTTTATGATTCGCTAATATCTTTCGATGGTTCGAGAGAACATCTAATTATCCGTACTGTCAGATTACCACGTTCCTTATTAGCGATAATAGTAGGTGCATCGATATCTACTGCTGGTGCGATTATGCAAGGTATAACTCGCAACCCGTTAGCAGATCCAGGAATACTAGGAATTAATGCTGGTGCGGCGTTTGCGGTAGTAATGGCTATATTTTTATTTGGTCATTCATCTCCAAGTTTTTACGTTTGGTGTGCCTTCGCTGGTGCGGGAATTACAGCCGTTAGCGTGTATTTTTTAGCTTCTTTAGGTAGAAGTGGCATTACTCCACTTAATTTAACCATTGCTGGTGCAGCGACTAGTGCTTTTTTATCTTCACTGACTACGGGAATATTAATTGTTAGTCAAAGTACTCTAGAAGAAATTCGTTTTTGGTTAGCGGGTTCTCTAGCTGGTGCAGATACAAGTTTGATTCTACAGATTCTACCTTATGTCTGCATTGGAATGGTATTGACATTAATTATTTCCAAACAAATCACAATTTTGAGTTTGGGAGAAGATATTGCCGCATGTTTGGGACAACAAACAGCATGGGTGAAAATCCTTGCTGCCGTGTGCGTTTTGCTATTGGATGGTAGCGCGATCGCAGTTGCTGGTGCGATTGGATTTATTGGTTTGGTGGTTCCTCATATTGTCCGGTTTATCGTAGGTGTAGATTACCGTTGGATTTTGCCTTATAGCGCTTTATTCGGAGGCATATTGCTTTTAGCGTCAGACATCGCAGCTCGATTAATTATCAAACCGCAAGAAATCCCCGTAGGTATTATGACAGCTTTAGTCGGTGCGCCATTCTTCATTTATTTAGCTAAAACCAAGGTGAAGAAATGAAGACAAGTACAATAGTTTTTCGTTCTAAATTACTTCCGATTTCCTTCCGTCTCAAAAAGCGCGTTCCTATCGTCTTATTAATCTTAATTTTCATCACCTTAACCGCAATGGTAATGAATACTTCCTTCGGGGAATATCCGATTCCACCGCTTGCAGTTATTCAAACCATTTTAGGAATAGATACAGGAAATGCCGATTATGGTTTTATTATCAATACCTTACGCTTACCCAGAACCCTTACTGCTTGTTTTGTGGGTATGGCTTTAGCGATTTCCGGCACCATCATGCAAGGTATAACTCGTAACCTCCTCGCCGATCCAGGAATTATTGGTATTAATGCGGGTGCAAGTTTAGCTGCGGTAAGTTTAATTGTACTCTTGCCAAATTTACCTGCGGGAATATTGCCTTTAGCTGCTTTCGCTGGTGCAATGATTGCTTCATCATTAATCTATTTTCTAGCTTGGGATAAAGGTACGCATCCGGTACGGTTAATTTTGATTGGAGTGGGAATCGCAGCGGTAGCTAGTGCTTTTACTAACTTAATGGTGACATTTGGCGATATTTATAATGTTAGTCAAGCTTTAGTATGGTTAGCAGGAAGCGTTTACGGACGTAGTTGGGAGCAGCTTTTTTCGTTATTACCTTGGTTAATAGTTTTTGTACCCTTAGCTTTAATAAATGCACCGCAATTAAATGCTTTGAATTTAGGAGAAGAAATAGCAAAGGGATTGGGTAGTAAAGTTGAATGGCAGCGGACGTTTTTAATATTAATTAGTGCTGCTTTATCCGGTGCAGCAGTAGCGACAGCAGGAACAATTGGTTTTGTAGGATTAATAGCACCTCATATAGCCCGTCAATTAGTAGGAAATATCCATGAAGGATTAATTCCCGTAGCTGCAATGACTGGAGCAATGATTGTGGTAATAGCTGATTTTTTGGGACGTATCTTATTTGCTCCTATAGAAATTCCTTGTGGAATTGTTACTGCTGTTATCGGTGCGCCTTATTTCGTTTATTTGTTAATTAGAAGTCGGCGGAAGTGAGAATAAGTCAGGAGTTAGGAGTTAAGAGTTAAAAATTAGGAGTTATAAATGACCAATTACCAATGAACAATTACCAATGACCAATTATCAATTTTATATATAAATGAAATTAGAAACTAAAACTCACTACCAACTTTCAACCAAAAATATTACATTAGGTTACAATAATACCAAAATAATTAAAAATATTGATTTAAGCATTCCTCAAGGTAAAATAACTGCTTTGGTTGGTGCCAATGGCTGCGGTAAATCTACATTATTGCGGGCTTTAGCAAGGTTATTGAAACCTTATCATGGGACTATTTATTTAGATTCTACTGATGTATTTAAATTATCAACAAAAGCCGTTGCTAAAAAGTTAGGAATTCTTTCTCAATCACCAGTTGCACCGGAAGGTTTTACAGTAAAAGATTTAGTTGCTTGCGGGCGCTATCCTTATCAAAATTGGTTACAGCAATGGACGAAGGAAGATGAACGTTTTGTTGAGGTAGCGTTAGAAACTACTACAATGAAGGAATTCGCCGAAAGAGAATTAGATACCTTATCTGGGGGACAAAGACAACGGGCTTGGATTGCAATGGCGTTAGCGCAAGACACTGATATTTTACTGTTAGATGAACCGACTACTTTTTTAGATTTAGCGCATCAAATTGAGGTTATGGATTTGCTGTGGGAATTGAATCAAAATCAAGGACGAACTTTGGTAATGGTGTTGCACGATTTAAACCAAGCTTGCCGTTATGCTGATTATTTGGTAGCGGTGAACAAGGGGAATATTTATACTCAGGGTAAACCAGAAGATGTGATGAATGAAAAGATGGTTTTAGATGTGTTTGGGTTGGAATGTAAGATTGTTCCAGACCCGGTTTCTGGGACTCCCATGTGCGTACCAATTGGGAGAAAGGGTAGGTAATAAATAAAATTAAAATCTTAAAAATTTAAAGCAATTTATCAACAGCAGTAAACAATATTTTTCTGCATTGGTAATATAAATCAGGATTTTTAATAAAATTATCTGTATAATAATGACGAATAAATATAGAAATAGTAAATTATCTATACTTATTAATTATATTTTTCTCAACAAAGCCTTTTGACGAGATGGGGAGTAAATTTTGAATCATTTCCTTTCTCTTTTCTTAAATAAATAAATTATTTTTTAATATAATAAATATTTATTAATTTTAGCCTTTGAAATAAAAAATATTTTTTAATAAAAAAATGAATTGACTCCACAGTAAAAGCTAGACTTATTAAAAATTTTGCTTTTAGTAACGCCAACAATAATTAACTAGTTGCGTAAGTCCTGATAATTAAACATGACAATAATTATTACTAATCAGGATACCAATTTTATTGCAAAGCGGCTTAAAAATTTTGCCCCTACACTAAAGCTGTCTATTGCCTCATCACAATTACAATTTTCAAAATCAATCTACATATTAATTATGAAAGGCATGAAAGGAAAACTATTGCTACTCATATAAGAGAAAGTAATTGATTGTGAAATTAAAAGAATAACTAGCCTATTTATTAATTTGACTAAACCAACAATGTCATAGATGCCGTCGCACAAAGGAACTGTTAATAATTGAATGAGTATTAATACCTCAACCTTTCTTGCAAAGAGCTATATTCTTATTGGTTGCTGAATTCCTTCTGGATAATAGCGAGAGAGTTATCCTTTCTCATTAGTACAAAATACAAAAGTTTGATGATGATTATAGTCACGATCAATACCACTCTAATAATAATTAAAAGCGGTAGATACTATATATCATCATCAATATCTAACCAATTATATGAAAGTCATCTACATCACAGTTCCTCATGAACAGAAATTTTGGACTGACAAACTAACCTAAAAATAATCAGATCGACACAGAATCATGATAATTTCTAAAAAAGTAGCAGATATTTTTTGGGCAGTAACACAAAGGTACTTAGCTTCTCTACCTGAAGAAGAACGAAATCAAATTTTGAGTCGTGCGGCAAAGAATTGGGAACGACCTGACGCGGAACAAACTACTTCTTCCACTAATTCGTGAAAGATTGCAGTTAATTCTTCTCTGGTAACTACTTCCCAAAATCCATCACTCATTGCAATGCCACGTAGAATTTGAGTTCTGCTGGCATCTGCTACAAGGTTTAGCTCTAAAGTTTTAATTAGACTTTCTAACCTTTGTTCTTTTATTTCTATCGTGCTGTCAAAATCAGGGTCTTTTAGTTGCTTTAATTTGAGAATTTGCTGTTGTAATTCTAGTATCTCTGGTGGTACTTCTTCAGTGTTTTCTGCTGGCATATTATCTACTATACTTTCAGCCTTATTTTTCAAAGCTTGAATTGCTGCATTAACAGCATCTCCTAACCGAAAATAAGTCCGCACGTCACACTTCTTATGTTGGCGTGGTTTTGGGTAAGCACCTGGACATTTCAAATGTTCATAAGTCTTACCGTTCACCTTGTTGGAACGTTTTTCCATCGTGGAACCGCATTTAGCACATTTGCATAAACCCACCAAAGGATTTGTAACATATCTACGTCTACCGCATGGATGAGTAGACAAAATTTGAATTATCTGTTGATGTTGTGCAACTGAGATAACACCTTCATGGTCTGATTCTACTGTTACTTGCTTTTCTGAATCGAATGGGTAATAACGAACCATTCCACATAGTTGAGGATTAACTAACCATCTGCGAAACGCTGAAACATCTCTAGGGAAGTCTTCATACTTGTATTTCCCTACTCGTTCTAATCCGTATTTATTAACTAGTTTTCTAATAGTTCCTGACAATTCACCCGATTCAATAAACATCTCTACACATTCTCGGGCTACTTCAATATAAGTTTTATTAGTATTTCTATATTGCTTTTTATTCGGAACAACACTATCAGCATTCTTTATGAAACCAAATATTGCTTGATATATCTTTCTTTTTTCTTGAAAATAACGATGCCCTTGGATGGCATTGTATCTATTTTTATCTCGAACCTGTGCAGACATTGCAGCTAATATTCTGCTGGTGAATAAACCTTCGGGAGTTTCTAAATCTAAACTTCCACCATCAAGAAATATCAACTCAACACCAAATTTCTGCAACTCCTCACGAGCAACTTCCCAACCCAACGCAGAGCGCGTAAATCTGTCAAAACACGGTACGATAATTTTATCAACTTTTCGCGATCGCACTAATTCTAATACTCGGTTATACCCCTTGCGTTTATCAGAAGCACCCGATTCAATATCCCAATGGATTTGCTCTTCACTCAATCCATATTGCTTTAATTTATCTATGTAGCGCTCTAACCCGTGACCTTCTGAATGTTGCCTTTGAGTGGATACCCGACAATAACCTAATGCTCTCGATAAATCGCGCATATTGACTGCATTTGAAACGATTTACCACATCATATCATTTTAGGTTGTTGCTGGCAGATATCCCACATACAACGTCACCTAGTACGTCATAAGATACGAAATCTAAATCCTGGTAAGCGCCATTTTCTTCTAAGAAGTTAATGGAGGTGATAATACCTCTACCTGCACATCCGACTCCAGGCTCTGGACCGCCGGATTCTACACAACGAACGCCGCGATAGCCTTCGAGCATTACTTCTTCAAGTTCCAAATCTTCTACTGCACCTCTTTCAGCAGCCATCAGTGGTTTACTTTTGCTTATTCATCAACGTAAACTGTTCTATACAAACATTGTAGCCATTTAACTATGTTTGTAAATCACATTATTTTTTAAGCAAAAGTAAGCAATAATATGACAGATATACAGGGCAAGGTTTTTAATGATTTTATCCCTCCAGCGACTACTGATGGCTCCTATCGAGGCAAGAAAGAGCAACGAGACGCTACTCAAAAACATTTCCGTATGAAATTAAAGCAAGAATTAGCAACGATAAATCAAAGACTCAAACAATCCAAGATAAAAGTGAAGCTACTCCTTACAGGTAACGCTATCCAGCTACAAGCTACGCTACCGTTGAAACCGAGCGATACTCATAAGCAAGGAAGAAGCAACAAGCAATATAAGATATCGCTCGGAATTCCAGCAAATTTTGACGGGTTAAGGACTGCTGAAGAAGAAGCTCAAGAGCTAGGCAAATTAATTGCTCGTCAAACTTTTATATGGACTGATAAGTATTTAGGAGTTAGAGCTACTAAAGAAAAGGGTATAACTTTTAGAGAATTCTACGATATTTTTGAAAAAAAATACTTTGCCAATAAAAAAAAGACAAGAAAAAGTGTTGGTACTTTTGAGAATTATAAAAGTAGATATAAAAGTATTTTTATGTCAGATGAAGTTATATCAGCTAAATCTTTAAGAGAGATAGTTTTATCAATTTGTTCTCCGACTCCAAGATATGAAGCTATAAGAATAGCATCAATAATATCTAATTTATTATCAATAGATACGAAATTTACTGACCTAATACTTAAGCAAGAGAAACGTGAAAGGAATATACCATCAGATAAAGAAATCGTCTTTTATATAAATAATTTTCAAAAGCAATATGAATCGGCGAAAAATACTCCGAAATCTATAAGACACAAATGGAAAATTTATAAACTAGCTTACGGTTTATTAGCAATTTATGGTTTACGTCCTAGAGAAATAGTTAATAAACCTGATTTAAACTGGTTACTCTCACCAGAAAACGTTAGAAATACTTTCAAAGTACATGCTGATAATAAAACTGGGTATAGAGAAGTAGTTCCTTTTGTTGCTGATTGGGTTGAATTATTCGATATAAAGAATGAAGCAAATATCCGATTGTTTCAGGATACTATGCTTGGATGCACTACAAGCAGAGAATTACATTTGAAAGTTGGTTTAATATCAAGTAATTTTGTTCGCTCAAAAATACCTTTTCAACCATACGATCTACGTCATGCTTGCGCTATTCGGGCACATTTGCAGGGAGTTCCAATTAAACCAGCATCCGATAATCTAGGACATACTGTTGAAATGCATACTAAAGTTTATCAGCATTGGTTCGGCTTCGATAATCGAGTCAAAGCTTTCAATCAAGCACGGCAAGAACAAAATGAATTGCAACATGCTTATGATGAAATTGCTAATTTGCGTAAAAGAGTAGCCGAATTAGAATTAGAAAACATTAGATTACGTCTAACTAGTAAAACGAAATAATCAAGATAGCACACCATAAAGCACTCTACTGTTAACTAGACTTCTTTTATCTTTTAGAAGTCTATTTTTCTTAATCGATTGGAGTTACCCATTTATAAGTTATAGAAGATACAAACTAAATAGAGTAATTAAAAACAATATTTTTCTTATGGTATATCTGACCACAAAAATATTTATCGATCGCAACATAGCTATAAATATAGTTTTTAATAGCTATATAACTAAGCAATAAGTAAGCAATTGTTTTACTGTTTTTCTGCCCATATTTCAACTAATAGATAAACCATCTGCAAATTCACGCTAAGCAATAAGCAAGCAATATTATTATCTATATAGATAAAGTCTCCATATAACAAGCTATTTATAAAGCTTTTATGGTTCAGCAGCCAAGTGAAGTACGGTTGTTTGTGCTTTGGAGTGAAGCATCAAACGGGTGGAATCTGCCTTGGGGTCACAACCCACAATCATGATTCTTTGTCCCATCTCAGCCATTGCAGCCAAGGTGTTCTGAGATGTAGTGGACTTACCGATACCACCTTTACCGTAGAACAGTATTTCTATAATATATCGAAGTCTTACCAACAAAGCTTTTCAAAAAAATATCTAATATCTAACACTATTTTCACCCTAAATAAACCATCCCAAATTAATATAATGTCAATCAAAATAAGCATTTTACTTAATTTCTCTACACTAACTGTTCCCTTAAAATAAATGTAAACTATAGGTATAATTCCGATTAAATAAAAAAATGTATAACCATATATCTTTTTTAGTTAAAAAATAAAAGTAGACCTTTATAGCCTACTTAAAAAAATCTATAGAGAATTGTTAGTAAACCATAATTAGTTTAATTCATAAGAAATGAAAATTAATACCTTTGTCCTTCAAACTCTAACTTTATTTTATATTTAGCTAATTCAGTTTCTAACTCAGTTATGCGTTTTTTGAGAAATACTACTTCATCTTTTAATGTATCAACTTCATTATTATTCTCAGCAGTTTGTTGAAAGGCTTTACGTCGATTCTCTAAGCCAAACCATCTTTGGTACACTTTTGTATGTATATCTACAGAATGACCTAAATTATCAGATGCTGCTTTAATAGGAACTCCTTGTAAATGCGCTCGAATAGCACAAGCATGTCTTAAATCATATGGTGTAAATTGTAATCCTATATTAGAGAAAAATTTTGAAAGATTAGTTACCATTCCAGCTAAAGCAGATGGTGTTATTTCTCTATCCACATAATCTTTTAAAAGATTAATATTCTCTTGGTTTTTGATATCAAAAAGTTCAATCCATTCTGACACAAAGGGAAATACCTCTCTGTATCCAGTTTTGTTAGATTCGTGAACTTTAAAGGTGCTATGTTCATTTTCAGATGAAACCAACCAGTTTAAATCGGGTTGATTCATGATTTCTCTAGGTCGCAATCCATACACGGCTATTAAACCGTATATTAGTTTGTAAATTTTATTGCTTTTAATGCTTTTAGGCTTAACTGCTTTGATTTGTTGTAAATGTAGATCGAAACAAAGATATCCCATCGTGATATCCTTATCCAATGGAATATTGCGTTTATTTTTTTCTATCTTTAATTTCAAAACTTTGAAATCAGTTTTTAGATTAAATTTTTTAGCAATTGTATATCCTAGTTTGATTGCATGTTCTCTAGTATGAGGAGTTTTAGAAGTTAAAATGCAATTTACTAAATTTTCTGAATTTATTGGTATGTCTTGCAAAAAATGTCTTCTGTAACATCTGATGACACCTTGATAAGTACTTTCACTTTTTAAATTACGCTTCCGAGTTGAAAAATAAAAGCTTTCAAATTGTTCGTAAAATTCTCTAAAGGTAATGCTTTGTTTCTTATAAGCTTTAATTCCTAAGTATTTGTCATTCCATGCAAAAGTTTGACGAGCAATTAACTTCCCTAATTCTTGTGCTTCCTCTTCAGCTGTTTTTAATCCGTCAAAACTAGCTGGTATACCTAGACTTATGGTGTATTGCTTTCTTTGTTTCCCTTTCGGGTGTACGTCTGTTGGCTTCAAGGGAAGAGTGGCACGTAGTTGAATAGTTCCTTTTCTTGAATGAATGCTTACCTTAGTCTTGCTGGTTTTTAATCGTTGATTTACTTCTACTATTTCTTGTTCGAGCTTCATTTGTAAATGCTTTTGGGTTGCGTTAGCCACTTTTTGTCTTCCAGCAAAACTTCCATCAGTGGTAGTTGGTACTTCAAAATCGCTGAAAACTTCACCCTGTATATCTCTCATTTTTACACTAAAAGTACACTATTATTTGTGCTGTTTACTGCTAACAATTAATCAACTTAAACTGTTACAGATAAACATATCACGATAAATTACGCTTTTAGTTAACAAATGCTGTAGAACGCTATCTGTCTGATATTTTCGTCAGTCATTAATTTTCTCCTGCAATTAATTGGTTTGCTAAGTGGGTGCAGTGCTTCTTGTTAATTGTCACTCCTATTAGGAGGGTGACTTACTTATAGAACGTGGCGGGTGGCGCACGCTCTACAACTATTTGCTGTAGATTCATAATTGGTTATTGGTTATTGGTTATTAGTTATTAGTTGATTGATTTCTACTAACTGTTAACTGATTCAACTGTAATGTTATTGCTGATACGTTCTTTTAATTTAGCTTCGATGGCATTTTTTAGAGTAGCCAAGCTGCTAGAACAAGAACCGCAAGCGCCTTGAAGCATTACTCTGACGCTATCGCCTTCTACATCATAAAGTTCTACATCTCCCCCATCGGCGATAAGAATGGGTCTGACTTCTTCATCTAATACTTTTTGTATCAGTGCTATTTTTTGCACTGGTGTTAGCGGTTTATCGCTAACTTGAACGCTGGTATTGCTATTACCGTTATTTGATTTTGTCTCGGAGGTAAAAGTAGAATTGCGTTGGTTTTCGATGATAATGTCATCAATCGTAGCCAAACAGGTTCCACATCCACCTCCGGCTTTAATAAAGTTTGTAACTTCTTCTGCGGTTGTAAGTTTATTTTCTTTTACGATGCGCTGAATTTTTGGTTCGGTAATGCCGAAGCAGGTACAGATTATTGCTCCTTCGTCATCTTCATCATGAGCGGCAATTGGAATACCTTTGTAATTTGATATTGCTGCTTCTAAAGCTTCTTGCCCCATTACCGAGCAATGCATTTTTTCTTGAGGTAGTCCGCCTAAATATTCAGCTATATCTTTATTAGAAATATTGAGGGCTTCATCTAAAGTCTTGCCCTTTACTAATTCTACCAGAGCTTCCGACGATGCGATCGCACTAGTGCAACCAAATGTTTGAAAGCGAGCATCAAGGATTTTGTTTGTCTCTTCGTCTACCTTGATGTGCAGTCGTAAAGCGTCACCGCAGGCAATGCTACCGACTTCTCCGACGGCAAGTTTGACACCTGCTTCGCCTTTGTCTTCTAAAACGCCTTGATTTTTCGGATTGTAAAAGAATTCTAATACTTTATCTGTGTAGTCCCACATAGCCGTGTTTTGAGTGATGAGTAGTTAATTATGGATGACAAATCGTAAGGAGGCCAGAGCAGTATTGAGAGTAGAATAAATTCTTTAACTCCTCACTCTTAACTCCTAAACCCTAACTAATTTAGTGTTGAGCCAAAGCTTGTTCTTGGTCTTTTAGCCAAGCCGCATCATCGTTTTTGAAGGGTGATAGCTCGCGCAGTCGGCGCACGATGGCGGGTAATACTGCTAATACTGCATCAATATCGGCATCTGTATTGTAACGAGATAGACTAAAACGAATAGAACCGTGCAAAGTTGTATAGGGTACTCCCATCGACCGCAAGATGTGGGAAGGTTCTAAGGAACCGGAACTACAAGCAGAACCACTAGATGCACAAATTCCGTGCTGATTTAATAATAGTAAGATAGCTTCGCCTTCAATGTATTTGAAACCAATATTTGTAGTGTTGGGCAATCTCTGCGTTTCGCCACCATTGATTTCACATTCACCAATCAATTCTATTATAGCATTTTCTAGTCGGTCGCGCAAAGTTTTTTGTCTTTTTCCTGCTGATTCTAAATGTAATAGTTCTAATTCAGCAGCTTTACCTAAAGCTATGATTCCGGGTACGTTTTCGGTACCCGCACGTCTACCGCGCTCTTGTCCTCCACCAATTACCAAAGGACGGAATCTAACTCCTTTTCGCACGTATAATGCGCCAATACCTTTGGGTGCATGGATTTTATGCCCCGAGAGAGTCAGCATATCAATGGTGCTGTTTTTCATATTAACGGGAATTTTCCCTACAGCCTGGACACCATCGACATGAAACAAAGCACCGTATGCTTTAGCTCGCTTACCAACTTCTTCCACAGGGAAAATTACGCCGGTTTCGTTATTTGCATACATAACGCTAACCAAAGCAGTATCATCAGTCAGAGCATTGTCTAGTTCATCTAAATCTAACTGTCCCTGACGATTCACTGAAAGATAAGTAACTCGATAGCCTTGCTTTTGTAACTGCTTGCAAAGATTGAGAACGGCAGGATGTTCTACCTGGGTTGTAATAATATGCTTTTTGCTTGGCTGTGCTTGAAGTGCAGCTCGAATAGCAGCGTTATCTCCTTCAGTTCCACCACTATTAAAGACAATTTCAGAGGGTTCGGCACCGAGAAGGGCTGCAACATTTTCTCTAGCTTGCTTCACGGCTTTACCAACTTGTCCCCCGAAGGTATGCATACTAGAAGGATTGCCGTAATGTTCGCTTAAGTAAGGCACCATTGCCTCTACCACAAGTGGATCTACTTTGGTAGTAGCATTATTGTCTAGGTAAATACAGTCTTTTTGCATAATTTTGATTTCTCTAATAGTACTTCGGGATAAAATGTTTTCTCTTTTACTGTTTTTTTAAACTATGGAGAGTGGTAGGAGGAGACAAAGAGACAACAGAACAAGGAGAAATTAATTCCTTACTCGCCGCTTATTACTCTTCACTCCTCACTGTTCACTGCTCACTGTTCGCTGCTCACTGTTAACTGTTTCGAGTATTTTTGGGAATAAGTATTAAACCACTTTTTCCAATATTCAGTTTTATCGTTTTTATTTGTAAGTTGTGATGTTAGATTTTTGTAAATATCGAACCAGTTTTCCCAATAGTCTGATTTTATTTTTACGCAGCCGTCGAAAGTGGGACAACCAGCCTTACATTGAGGTACTGAATAAACACTATCAACACAGTTTTTACAAAGCTCGGGGTCAATCCACGGACGCTCATCAACCATTTTGATAGCATTACTAGGACAAACGGTTTTACATAAATCGCAGGAAATACACTTGCTAGTAATCTTGTAAGCCATTTTTTACACCTTTATTTTTCGTTCTTGAGTTGAGGCAATGGCAATGGGTAATGAATCTAAATTAATTTTGGATTTTTGGATTTTGAATTTTGAATCAATCTCAAATCCGTTTTGGAAAGTAGGGGGCAAGGACATCTACACCCCCTTTGCTTGCTTTACTTGGGATTTACCCACAACTTGACTTGCTCAACTTTCCGTCAAATCTAAAATTATTTAATCTCTACTGATTATTAATTGCTTCTTTGTAAAAGTCTAAAGCAACTTTATCAATTAAGTCGTAAGCTTCAACAGCCTCTATTCCTGCTTTTTGCAGTTCTTCCTTGGGACAATCCCCAATTTTAGAAACCAATACTGCTTTGCAGTCAGCCAATGCTTTAATAATATTTTCTAAAGTAGCTTCTTCACCGTATCCGCCTTGACAGAAATGATCGACCTTGCGATGTCCGACAAATTCTACTTTTCTACCATCCACTTCATAAATTTGAAACTCTTTGGCATGTCCAAAGTGTTGGTTAACTATGCCACCACCTTTGGTTGCTACTGCTAGCAGCATTTTCTCGCCGGTAAGTTCTAAATCGAAGACTTCAAGTTCTTGTTTGGCGGTTTCGAGTTCTTCTCTGGTTTTCTCGATACCTTGATGAACTTCTTGACGCTGCTCCAAATTATATTCTGGAGCCATTTCCATGAATTTCTCTTTAGTAAATTCCTGGCTGCGGTCTTCTCCTAATAATCCGACTGCGTCCGCACGACATTGACGGCAATGACGCATCATTTTCATGTTACCGGAACATTTATCCTGTACTTCTTTTAATTCTTTGGAAGTCGGACCTCTTTGTCCGTTTAATCCAAAGTGAGTACCATGTTCGGGTGCGCTAATCAAGGGCATAATATTATGAATAAATGCACCTCGTTCGCGGATGGCTTTGTTTACTTCGGGAAGATGATGGTCGTTAACTCCTGGAATCAATACTGAATTAACTTTACACAAGATATCTGCTTCGCGAAGGAGTTCTAAACCTTCCATTTGTCTTTCATGCAGAATTCTTGCTCCTTCAATTCCTCTGTAACGCTTGCGCTTGTAGTGAACCCAAGGATAAATTTTTGCTCCGATTTCCGGGTCAACCATGTTTATAGTTATAGTGACGTGGTCAACATTTAATTCTTTAATGCGGTCTACATAGTCCGGTAGCATCAAACCGTTTGTAGACAAACAAAGTTTTATATCTGGAGCTTGAGAATTAATTAACTCAAAAGTTTTGAAAGTCTTATCTGGATTTGCTAAAGGGTCACCAGGACCTGCGATTCCTAACACTGTCATTTGAGGAATCTTACCTGCAACTACCAAAACTTTTTGTGCTGCTTCTTCTGGTGAAAGTAATTCGCTAACTACTCCAGGACGACTTTCGTTCGCACAGTCGTATTTTCGATTGCAGTAATTACATTGAATATTGCAGGCTGGAGCAACTGCTACATGCATACGAGCGTAGTGGTGGTGAGCCTCTTCGCTATAACAAGGATGTTTTGCAATCCGCTCTTTTGTTCTTTCATCGATTTCGATGCTGGGGCTGCTGTCATTGCAGCCAGTTCCACAACCACCTTTTTTAGCTTTCGCTGGTGTAGCTGTAGATTCGCGCTCGGTTGGGGTGAAGATTCCTGTTGAAGTAGACGGTGATGTCATGAATGAATTTCGCGTTCGTCGTCGGTCACTGGACAAATTTGCCAAGTGGGAGATGCCATCGCTGCTAGTTTAACCCAGGAATCGAAGTGGCAACGGTTTAGGCTTTAATCGAAAAACTAACGTTTTGGAGTGTGAGTTTATCGAGATGTAAAATCCCAGTTTCTCGGCTGGTGTGTGTCAACGCTTGAGAATTCTAGGAAGTTACTTTTTCAAGCTTTAACCGCTGCAACTTCTATATACAGGGCATGGTGCTATCTCAATACCATGCGATGACGCTCAAACTTATATATGGCAAAAGCTTCAACTCTATAGCTATTAATGTTGACTATAAGTTGACTACAATAGCTAGTTTGAAAGCTTTAAATTTAAACTTGTTTGCTAATTTTACTTGCATTCATAAGTTGACTGAGAGTTTACTAAAAATATAAAGCTATTGATATGAAATTGAATAACAGTAATAAATGAAACGGAATAATTATGAATTTTTAATTATAATTATTATGCAAATTTTAACCTGCTAGCTTTTTATCAATTTCTTTATATAGGAATCCTAATTGATTTTTGTTAGCGGAGCGTGCCTGAAAGGCATAACATACGTAGGGTGTGTTGTCGCGCAGCGCAACGCACCATCATACAAGAGTTTCGGTGCGGCCTTACTGTCGTCGTAACGCAACGGCACGGCAATAATGGAGGAAGAACATCTACACTCCATTTTGCCTTAATAAAGCGGGAAGAAAATCTACACCGCTTTTTGCCTCCCCTACAAATACCTAATTTTTTTCAATATCCAAATCGGATTCCTATATAAGAGTATCAATACTTATAATTTGACCGCAAATACTTGTTACTGCTTAGCATTAAAATTATAATTTATAAGTTCAGGTTTTCTATAAACTACACAATGGCACGGCAATAATAACGGCAGAATATCTTACCCTATTTTGCCTTTCCTATAAGGAATTCGTGCCAGTCTTGTAAGCCTTAAATATAAATTTTATTTTATCTAAAGCTCTTTTCTAATCTTAATCTTGTTACCTCAGCTTCTAATTCTGCGATTCTCTTTCTAGCTTTTACTAACTCCGCGTGACATTCTTCTAATTGATTCATCTCATCAAAAGCTTGATTAAATGCTTTCCTTCTATTCTCAAAACCAAACCATTGCTGATAAACTTTAGTATGTATCTCTACTGTATGACCTAAATTATCAGCCGCAGCTTTGATCGGAATTCCTTGTAAGTGCGCTCTAATAGCGCAAGCGTGTCTCAAGTCGTATGGTGTAAATGAACATTTATATGACTTAAAGAAATCCCCTAGCTTACTGACTTTATAATGTAAGTCAATGGCGGTTTGTTTTTCTAAAATATATTGCTGAAGTAAATTTATATTTTCTTGATTTTTTAAATCAAATAATTCTATCCATTCAGGTACAAAAGGAAAAACTTCTCTGTATCCAGTTTTATTTGACTTATGAACTTTGAAAGTATTATGCTTATTTTCCGATGACATCAACCATTCTAAATCGGGTTGGTTAAATATTTCTCTTGGACGTAAACCATAAACAGCTAATAATCCAATAATTTGCTTATTGCGCTGACAAACTTTTGCAGATTTGTCTCTATTGCAAGGTTTTATATTTTCTAGATAAGAATCAATTAGATAAAAGGAATTAACGATTGTTTTATCATCTGGTATACTTCTGCTTTGAACTTGTTTTTTAATTTTTAAGTCTGAAAAGTCATGTTTTATATCAAGTGATTTACAAATAAAATGAGCAATTATTATCGCAATACGTCTGGTGTTAAAGGTATTAGCTTGCGTGATTTTTTTGTTTAAAGATTCTATTGTTATCGCATCATCAGAGTAAAAGTATCTTTTAAATTTTCGCTGATAATCAAGAAAACTGTGTTCGCTTCTAATTGTTTTTTTGCGAGTTTGAAAATATATTTTCTCAAACTGCTCGTAAAATTCTTTAAAAGTAATGCCGTTCTTTTTTCTAGCTTGTTGTCCTAAATATTTATCATTCCAAACAAAAGTCTTTCTGGCTATTAACTTTCCTAGCTCATAAGCTTCTTCTTCACCAGTTTTTAAGCCATCAAAGTTTGCCGGAATACCTAAAGATATTTTGTATTGCTTTCTATTCTTACCCTGCTTATGAGAGTCTCCTGGTTTCAGCGGAAGTGTAGCTCTAAGCTGTATTCCTCCTTTGCTTGCTTCAATAGATACTTTCGTTTTACTCGATTTCAATCTCTGATTCACTTTTACTAGCTCTTGCTCGAATTTCATATCGTGATGTTCTTTAGTCGCATCTATTATCTTCTTCCTACCCCAATAACTTCCATCAGAAGTAGCAGGAACATCAAAATCATTGAAAACTTTACCCTGTATGTCTTCCATTAGTTGACTAAATGTTGACTAATTTTTATATTGTTTAGCGCGAACATTTCGCTTAACTTAAGTGTTCGTATTAAACAGTTTACGACACTTTAATGGCTTTACTACAGGCAGTAATATCTCATCCCTCCACTCACCAACCGTGTCGAAGGTTTGTTTGACTCGTTTGGTGTTTGGCGATGTTTAAGTTATATCAGGCGCTTTTTCCGAAGCTTTCAAACTTCGTGAGCTAAGATTTATTAAGTTTATTAATTTTGCACTCAAATCCTGAAAGCTTTACGATGAGGGAGTTATGAAGTTTTTAAATTTTTTTTCCGGGTAGGGGTACTAGTATTGTTGCACTGGGGGGCGGGTATTAATGTAACGAGGTACTTGAATTACTGCACTCGCCTTAAAGCTATGTATGGAAGTAGTTTCAGCTATTTTCGGCATCTGCGACTTCACCCGTTTTACTGTACTCGAAACCTTTTTAATCTCTTCTTGAAACGCTTCTATATATAAAGGGCTTGAGAGTCAAAATTCCACAAACACGACAAAACTCAATTCTGTAACTAAGATATCACTTTTTTTTGAACAGAAAACGCAAATAACATTTTCTTAACTTTTACTTCACAAAAATATTTAAATCGTCTGAAACGCGGATGATATAACAGCTATAAGCAAATTATCCTTTTGATGTTAATGAAAATTATTTGCTATAAGCTCGTACATTTTCTATATTGCCATATTCAGCCTGCGATCGCAATCACCGCTTGGGATAAAAAAACGTCAAACAATGTCAAACTAAATTTAAGAAAATACAACTCGGGGTGGAAGAAGAATTATGAAAGCAGTTGTCATCCACGAATATGGGAGTGCTGATGTTTTGCGATACGAAGAAGCAGAAGCACCAACAATAAAACCGGACGAATTATTAGTCAAAGTTCGCGCTGCGGGGGTTAATCCAATTGATTGGAAGATTCGTAAAGGAATGTTAAAAGTCATCAGTGGAAACAAGTTTCCAATGATTTTAGGATTTGATTTAGCTGGAGAAGTTTTAGAAATTGGTTCCCAGGTGTCCAACTTCCAAATAGGCGATGAGATCTATGGTTCTCTTCCTTTGCCTGGGGGTGCTTATGCTCAATTAGCCGCAGTACCGCAAAAAGTCGCGGCGGTGAAGCCAAAGAGTATCAGCTTTAAAGAAGCAGCAGCTTTACCTGTCGCAGCACTCACCGCTTTACAATCGCTGCGAGACAAAGCCAATATTAAGCCATTACAAACCGTACTTATTAATGGAGCTTCTGGTGGAGTAGGTATTTTTGCAGTTCAAATTGCTAAAGCTCTAGGGGCAGAAGTAACGGGAGTTTGCAGTGGTAAAAACTTCGATTTTGTTAAGTCTTTGGGGGCAGATTCTCTTGTAGACTATACCCAGCAAGACTTTACCCAAATAAGCGTACAGTACGATATTGTTTTTGATGCAGTTGGTAAGCAGACTTTTGATAACTGTAAAAAAGTTCTGAAATCAAACGGAGTTTACGTTACAACTCTGCCGAATCTACAAAATATTGTGTCTATTGGATTAACAAGTTTGTTTGGCAGCAAAAAAGCCAAATTTATTCTTGCTCAACCCAACACCGCTGACTTGCTTTATCTCAATGAGTTAATTGAGGCGGGTAAAATGCGAGTGGTTATTGACTGCACATATACTTTGCAAGAATTAGCAGCCGCTCATATATATAGTGAAAGCGAAAGAGCGAAAGGCAAGATTGCGATAAATGGAATGGGGGAGTAGTAGTCTGTCCCATTAAAATTAACGGGTGAGGCAGGCAGGGGGAGCAGGGGAAGCAGGGGAAGAGGGGGGAGAGGGGGTAAAAAAAATTATTTTTTATTCAACCACATTAATTTTGTGGGGTTCTAAGTTGAACAGTGACTCGCCTTCGGATGTCAAATATTTGGTGCTAAAGCACAACTACGAACAAAGAATTAACCCCTCTCCCCTCTTTCCTCATAACTTTTGTTAGAAACAAACAAAATATAAAAAAAATCTAAATTAGTGGTTTGCTCTTATATTCTTCGCAATACAATAATCAGTAACTGCATATACAAAAACGCATTTTATTAGCTTGATAATTGATATTTTTGAGTACATTTTATTCTTTACTTTTTATTTAAATATTTGCAACTAAAAGCGCTTCAAATTATTGCTGCGTCAAGATATCGCTGTGAGTACAAAATTCACAAACCATTACTCGAAAAATGCTAGTACCTATTACCCATAAATACTAGTACCTATACCTCTTAATAAATATTGAAGTCTTTCAATAATAAGGGTTATAAGCTAGTGAGTACAAATTTAATAAAAATCAATAAATTTAATCGACGCAGCCAAGATTAATGTTGATAACGTTATCTGATATAAGCAGAAAATAGCACATCGCTTAAATAATTTAGACATTACCGATGCCAAAATCGGATGAACATATCAGTAATCAATTCGCGAAAAATGCAGATGGTGCAAACACCTCTGTAAACGAAAATCAATCTGAAGCAAATTTTATCGCGCTTCTACAACATGATTTTCGGATTATTTTCGAGCGCGATCCAGCAGCACGTAATTGGTTAGAAGTTTTATTTTGCTACCCTGGATTTCACGCTTTATGTTTGCATCGTCTAGCCCATTGGTTATATCGTCGCAAAATTAGTTTGATTCCTCGGTTGATTTCCCATCTCGCAAGATTCCTTAGCGGAATAGAAATTCACCCTGCCGCACAAATTGGCAAAGGTGTATTTATAGATCATGGAATGGGAGTTGTAATCGGTGAAACCGCTATTGTCGGAGACTATACATTGATTTATCAAGGTGTAACTCTCGGCGGTACTGGTAAAGAATCTGGGAAACGTCATCCCACCATTGGTAAAAACGCTGTAATCGGTGCTGGTGCTTCCGTTTTGGGTAATATCCAAATAGGCGATCGCGTTCGAGTGGGAGCGGGTTCGGTTGTATTGCGAGATGTTCCTAGCTTTTGCACGGTTGTAGGAATACCCGCACGTCCAGTTTCTCGCAAGCAAGACACAACTGCTTCACCTTTAGAGCATGGAAAACTTCCAGATTTGGAGGCTACCGTAATTTGCTCGTTGTTGCAACGGGTAGAACAACTAGAAAGACAGTTGCTTTGTTTAAACCAAAATTCAAATATTGATGCACCTAAGAAAGAATTAGTAACCAAGGAGCGTTAATATGTTACCGCTTGATGGTTCTAATGTCCTGCATCAAATAGTGCAAATTCCCTATCACCAACGTTGGCAAATTTACCATCGCCTGCAAGAGTTAAATATTGCCTGTTTTTGCAGGTCAGATGGTTCATTACAAGTACAAATAAATAACCCAATGGCGGCAATTTTGATTTATTCTACCGTCATTCAATTTACAGCATCGCGTCAGTCATTAATCAATTGGCTGGAAAGATGTTGGCTGTTTTAATTACTTTTTACCTACCAAGTTTATACTGTGTCAGAAAATGTAAACAATCCAGGAAAGACTAAATTTAGCTATGAAGGTTCCCTGAGATATAAAAGGTAGGTAACAAGGTTTCCATTTACGATGAAAATAGTCAGTTAAACTAAGCCGTGAATATATTAAATATAGAGGTTGGTTCTATGATGCTAACACCTCACAGCGATACAAAATTTATTAACTTCTTGAAAAAGGAGCTTTTACTTACTAGTTGTGATATTGCTGTGGCAGTGCGAAAAAGCAGGTTAGATAAAGGACCCCTACCAATGCTGCTTTGGCAGTATGGTTTAGTTGATATAGAGCAGCTAGAAAAAATTTTTGATTGGTTAGAATCTCAAAATTAACATATTTTTCTACATGTTTTTGACAATATTTAATAGTGTATTTACCTTTTAGCAGCAACAACTAAAAAAGAATTTATATTTTTACTGATATTCTGAGGTCATAAAAAAATCTTTTTTAGATAAAAGTTACATATAGCGCTACACGAAGGTTAAAGGTCAAATAACCATAGGTTTCAGTCTTTATTAATGTCCTAACCGGCATTATGTAGTGCTATAAATCTGCAATTTAATTCAAAAATATAAGTATTTTGATGAGTTAACCAATCCTAGGCTGTAATTATCGTTATTTCCTATACCCAGAACCGAATAGTTACCAGCTAACAGTTACCAATTACCTAATATCATGCTTACTACCTTAATTTCCGGAATTAGTCTATTAATTTTTACCACATTGGCTACAAATTACTGTAGCTGTATTTTACTTGAAGAAATCCCAGATTTGACCGGTGAAGAAAATTATTAGTTTATACCAAAATCTGGTTCTTTCTCATACAGAAAGACTGATTTTATTGAGTAAGAATAATCAAGGATGAATGTGGAATTATATAAATTATGATAATTAAATTCATGGTTTCTCATAATTCATAATTTATCAAAATGATTCGTTCCTTACCAGTTCTGTTTACTAATATTCACCTAATTGTTAAAACCACAATCACGAGCGGGGAGTTAAAACAAACCGATAGAGGTATTTTTCACAGATGAATCAACCACCTGTCTTAATTAATGACACAACATTACGCGATGGCGAGCAAGCTGCCGGTGTTGCTTTCAATTTAGAAGAAAAAGTTGCGATCGCGAAGTTTCTTGATGCAGTTGGAGTACATGAAATAGAAGTCGGTATTCCAGCAATGGGTGAAGAAGAAACCCGAGCAATCCAAGCAATTGCGAGCTTAGATTTGCAAGCCAAGCTTTTGGCTTGGAATCGCGCTGTAATCTCAGACATAAAAGCTTCAATAGCTTGTGGATTGAAGCGCGTACATATTTGCATTCCGGTTTCAGGAGTTCAAATAAGTACTAAGTTTCAAGGGCAATGGCGCATTACGTTACAACAGCTTAGAGACAGCGTCAACTTTGCTTTAGATAATGGACTTTGGGTTTCGGTAGGTGGAGAAGACGCTTCGAGAGCCGATAAGAATTTCCTATTGGATGTAGCCTTATTTGCTCAGGAGTTAGGTGCTTCAAGATTCCGCTTCTGCGATACGGTAGGAATTCTCGATCCTTTCGCAACCTATCATCGAGTTAAAAAACTGGTAGAATCGCTTTCGATTCCGGTGGAAATCCATACTCACAATGATTTTGGTTTAGCGACAGCTAATGCTCTTGCAGGAATAGAAGCAGGGTGTTTAACAGCGAATACAACGGTAAATGGCTTAGGTGAAAGGGCAGGAAATGCAGCTTTAGAAGAAGTTGTTATGGCTTTGAAGCGGATTTACGGTTTGGATGTAGGTGTTGATACTACGAAATTGCTTGATTTATCTAGATTGGTAGCAGATGCATCTCGCTGTAGCGTACCGCCTTGGAAAGCAATTGTTGGTGAAAATACTTTTGCACACGAATCTGGTATCCACGCTCATAGCGTATTAAAAAACCCAATGACTTACGAGCCATTCAGCCCAGAAGAAGTTGGTTGGGAAAGACGTGTAGTAGTAGGTAAGCATTCTGGCAGACATGCGGTAACTCAAGTTTTGCAAGAAAACGGAATCAAGCTTAACTCAGAGGAAACCAAAGCTGTTTTAGAAGCAGTACGTCAAGAGTCGGTACAGAAAAAACGCAGCCTTACTACTCAGGAAGTATTAGATTTAGTACAACAGGGTAGATATTCCCATGCCATCAGATGAATTAGAACTTGATTTACCGCCAGTTTTCGAGCTTGGGGATAAAGTCAAAATTATCAGTCTAATAAAAAACGACGGTACTTATCCGGGGAAAAAACTAGGAGAAGTTTTAATCGATGTTGGAGAAGTCGGTTATGTCATAAGTATAGGCACATATTTACAAAGAGCTTATATTTATGCAATCCGCTTCATGGATAAGGATATTGTTATAGGTTGTCGTAAAGAAGAATTAGAACTTATAGAAAGAGGGGATCAATATGAAAGTAATGCTACGTAAAAACGGTGCTGGTACTTTAGTCGTATATGTTCCGAAAAAAGATTTAGAAGAAGAAGTTGTTAAGCAAGCAGATGGGGAAGATGGAAAAGTTTTGACTTTGGCAAATGGTTGGGAATTAGAATTTTCTGATATGCCAGATATGCAAGATTTACCCAAAACTGTTGAAGCTAAAAGACTTTCATAATTCACAATCTTTTTTTTTTGAAAGATTAAAAGATAAGGAGATTAGGGAATCTGAGTTTTTAACTTTGACTTCTAATTCCCATACTCCTAATTTTTTTGTGGGTTCAAAAATATGTTTACAGAGGAATGATGACGATTGAGGGAATTTTTAAATCATAGACTGTAATGCTGTAAATCCTGAATAGTTAAAATCTACAACTAAAATAAAAAACTGAAATGGTTGATAGCTACAGGACTTTATCCGAATTTAATTTGAAAGGTGAATTTATTGGTTTTGAAGGTGACAATCTTAAAAAGCCTAAATTTTTAAAATTGATAACTTATAATGGAGAAATTAAGCTTAAACTACCGAAAATTTTAAGAAAATCTGCGGCTTCGTTTTTACAAACCGGACAACAGATTAATGTTTTTGGAGTTAACAAATTAAATTTACGCACGGGAAAAACTAAATTAAAAGTTTATGGGATAAAACCAATAGAAACTTGTCCCAAGCAAACTAATTTACCTAAAAGTAAACCTAAAATCCTGGTATGTCAAAAGCCAGGTTGCAAGAAAAGAGGTAGTTTAAATGTATTGCCCGAATTAGAGAAAATTCTGCGGGAAAGAGGGCTTTACGATAAAGTTGCTATCGAACGCACTGGCTGTTTAAAATGTTGCAGTTCGCCCAATTGTATATTGAAATTAGGTAAAAAAGAATATCGTAAAATTCAGCCAGAGGTGATTGCTCAG
Organism: Rivularia sp. MS3; assembly: GCA_019192545.1. GTDB lineage: Bacteria > Cyanobacteriota > Cyanobacteriia > Cyanobacteriales > Nostocaceae > Rivularia. The sequence continues at coordinate 180,453 of JAHCMI010000005.1, forward strand.
ATGCTAGAAAATCATTTAGGCTAAATTTAATCTAGAATTTTATTTAAAAATTAATAACAAATAAATAGGAAATGTAGAGACGCTGCGCTGCAACGTCTCTATAACTATTTTAGCCTCATATTATTTCCGAATAATTATTTACTATATAACCCGATTTTAAAGGTGTTGAGTTATTACCTACTACTACTTTTAATCATTACTTAGCCCTGATAGATATGATAACTATTTAACCGGACATGATATCACGCACTAATAAACAATCATAACAATATCGTAAGTCTGATGAATATTATTAGCTACTAAAAAATGTACAACATACGACTATAGTCTTTTTAGTCATAAACATGAGTAATTTTAATATGAAACAGTTTTTTTACACAGCCATTATAAGTGTATTTTGTTTCGTAGTAGCTCAACCTAGTTTTGCTAAAGAAATTCTTACAGATAAACAAATTAATCTCGATAAACAAGAAAGTTTAGTTGCTAAGAAAGTTTTTATAAATACTGAAAAAGTAAGTTCAAATATTTCTCAATTGGGTACAACAGATTTAGAAGCAGCACTAACAGAAATCGCAAACAGCAAACGCAATTTTTCTAGTTCAGATTTCATCCCCAAATTAGACATTAAACCTACCGTTACGGCACAAATATTACCTGAAGAGCTACAATATTTACCCTTAGATTCAACCGTGATTTCTGACGAGGAAATCAAAGAGATTCTAATTAAGTATTTAGAGAATATTGCCAAAAAAATTGCTAAATATAACTATTCGCCAAAGTACGAGCGCGGTAATGAGTTAAGTAACTACATTATTATGCAGGGATTAATCGATCCTAAATTTCTTACCACTCAAAACAGAGTAGCTTTTTATATCGATGATATTCCAGTTGACTATAACAACTTTATTATTCTCTCTTCTACTGAATTAGACAGAATACAAGTATCAAGAATACCTCAAAGTAGTTTAGTTGGTAAGAATAGCTCTGGTGGTATGGTTAAGGCGATTGCCCGTCAAGCAAGTTCAGAACCAGAAGTTATGGTTGGCGCAAGCTATGGTAGATATAATAATCGCGAACTGCAATTTTCTCTTAATGATGCTTTGGTTAAAGATAAACTGGCATTGCGAATTGCTGGAGTTTACACAGGGCAAGACGGATTTATTGAAAACATCGCCACAGATGAAAAAATAGGTGAAAGAGGCAGATTTGCAGCACGAGGACAACTTTTATGGACACCTACATCAGACTGGAAAATATCTTTTAATAGCTACAACAGCTTTATAAACGACGGCAATCCCCCTTTCAATAAACTCGATGCTTCCGAACCATTCGAGGTTGATTTAGATACAGAAGGTTACAACAAGTACAACACAAATACTCAAGCTTTGAAAGTTGGTTATCAGGGTAAGGGTTTTCAAGCAACATCAATTACAGCCCGTCGTTTTAGCCGACAAGAATTTCTGTTTCCCTCAAGTATGGGAGCCACGCAGACTATTGATGATTTGAGCTTAAAATTATGGACGCAGGAATTACGCTTCCAATCTCCCGAAACTGCTGAGAACTTTCAATGGTTATTAGGTGCTTACTACGAATCTCAAAATTACATAGTTGATGATGCCCGAGTTGATATTCCGGGATTACCGAAAGTGCGGCGTTTCGGAGACGATTCTCGCCAAACCTATGCGGTATTTGGGCAGGTAGATTACAAACCTATCGAGCCATTAACCCTATCTGCCGGTTTGCGATACGAATCTAGCAATGCATCTTTAGATAGTAGTTATGATTTGATTAATTCTGACGGTAGTTTGAGTCCAATTCGTCCGGATGTTAAAGATGCAAAAGTCAGCGATAACGAATTGATTCCGAGCTTTGGTTTGAAATATCAATTCAGCCCTAATTTAATAGGATACGCTAATATTGCCAAAGGTTATAAACCGGGTGGATTAAACTACGGAGCCGATACCGAAGATACCTTAGAATTTGAAGAAGAAAAAACCTGGAGCTACGTAGTCGGTTTACAATCAATTTGGCTGAATGGTTATTTGCTTGCTGGTGTATCATTTTTTTACAAAGATATAAACGACTATCAAGTATTGCAGTTTGATGAATATGGAGTATTGGGTGATATAAACAATATCGGTTTAAAAGCCACTGGAGTTCAATTTGAACTGCAAGCAAAACCAACACCAGGGCTTGATTTAATTGCAGCAATTGGTTATGTAGACGGTAAATACGAAAACTATATAAACTCTGAAACTGGTATAGATTTGAGTGACAATCAAGTTCCTTTTCTACCGCAATTAACCTATACTTTAGCCGCGCAATATCGTACTCGCGGAGGTTTATACGCACGTGCAGAATTACGCGGTTACGGACTTACTTACTTTGATGATGATAATACAATCAAGCAAGAACCATACGCTCTGGTAAATGCTCGTGTCGGCTATGAAGCTGAGAAATACGGTATTTATTTATATGCAAATAACTTGTTTGATACTCGCTATCTGACTTCGGGATATTTATTCCCCGTACCAGATGGAACCGCAGAATTTGGCAACCCTGCGATGTATGGTATACAGTTTAAAGCGAGATTTTAGTTTTATTTGTGTTGTTTAACCTAAAAAATAAAAACCTTTTTTCATAATCATTCGTTATCATTAGTTCTACCTTTTCTTTTTACTCCGTATACTCTGCACCTCTGCGGTTTTTTATCCTAAGCCGATGTTACCTGACTTAATATAAATTCCAATTTATAAAAATTATTTAATTAATATCAAATCTGGTTGTACCGGAATGATTCTAAAAAACCCTTCTAGAACACAAAGAGCGCTGAGGAAGAGGAGCCAGTGATATTGTTAGCGCTTTAATTGCCGGAGTTTTGATTACTAAATTAGGAAGAATAAATTCGTTAATTTTATTTGGCTTAGCTGCGAGTATTGCGACACTTTTGTATATAATACCTGCAACTGGTGTCAGTAATTTACCAATGTTATACGCAGTGACAATTACAGTAAATGCATTGCAAGGTATGGCATACACGGCATTATTAAGCGCCATGATGGATAAATGCGATCTTCCTACAGCCGCCACTGATTATACACTCCAAGTTTCGGTAGTAAGTATCGGTGGAGTTGCTGCTTCGATGTTAAGCGGTACAATCGCCAGCGCTACTGGATATGCAGGAATGTTTACTATCAGTGCTGCGATATCTCTATTAAGCGTATTAGTAATTTTTAAATTCTTTCGTAGACTAACTGTTGAGCGTACATAAGTAAACCATTCGATTCCGACATTATCAATAATTTATGAGCTTTTCCGACATAACTGTAAAACAGCGACACAAAGAAGCCAAAGCATTAAAATCCTTTTTAATTTACGGATTTATTTTGTCTTTAGTGCTACATATTGGAGTCATAGCTGCTGTCATCTTTAACTTGTTATCGAAGAAAAATCAATTAGAAGAGAAGCCCATTAAAATAACTTTGGTTGATATGCCGATTCAGGAAGAAGTAAAACCAGAATCGAAACCAATAAAACAAGAAAAGCCAGTTAAACAAAAAGTAAAAATTAACAACGAATCAAATAAGTTGAATGAAACGAGAAGTATTAATTTAGATAATATTCCTGTATTCAAACCAAACCCACAGCCGCAGAATCAACAACCTCTCAAAAGGGATAATTCCAATATTAAAATCTCAAAAAAAATTAAACCATCAATACCAAAATCATCCCTACAGCCAACAGAAAAAACGACTTCAGAATTTAAACCACAACCAAAACCAAAATTTAATAATTTCAAAAACGACACTCAACCAAAAAACCCTCGTAAAACAAGAAGAGAAAACAATAAATTACAGCGACAACAGCGACGTGCAGCACGAAGAGAAGCCCGAAGAAATCGAGAAACTCCTACAAATAATACACAAGTTGAAGAAAATGTGGATACTTCTTCAACAAAGCAACCTTCATTAATACAAGATAATAATCTAGATAATAAAAACGACACTCAACCAAAAAAGCCTCGTAAAACAAGAAGAGACAACAATAAATTACGGCGGCAACAACGACGTGCAGCACAAAGAGAAGCCCGAAGAAATCGAGAAAGCCCTACAAATAATACACAAGTTGAAGAAAATGTGGATACTTCTTTAACAGAGCAGCCTTCATTAATACGTGAAAACAATGAATTGAAGGATAAATTATCAGATACCAAAGAGAATCAAGTAAATAACCCAACTCCTTCAGCAAAACCATCACCCACCGATATTGATAGAAAAAAACCGACAAAAAAAACACGTCGCAGAAGAAAACGAGAAAGAATTCGGAATCAAAGAGATACTAAAGTTACTAGAGACAACAAAAAAACTGAACTGGTATCGGATTTAAAACAATCATCAAGCAATAGGAAGTTAGAAGGAGTATTAGATAAACCAGCAGATACTCAAACTAGTCAAAATACTTCTGAAACAAATTCTAATATTAATAGCTCTAATAATAATTCAAGTGACGATACTGCAAAAAAAGCTGAAACTAATAAAACTCAAAGTGATAGTAGTATAAGTAATCCAGAAACCGTATCTACATCACCAAATCCCGTGACAACCAGTCAATCAGAAGATATTAAGGATGATAATAGTAATTCAAAACCTTCAACTACTGCTAACATTCCCGCTTCAGAAGATAACTTAGTTTCAGGTAGCGCAAAAATATCTTCAGATGGGCGAGCAGCTTGCCGTCGATGTAATGTAGCTTATCCAAAATGGGCACAAAGAAGAAAAATTCAAGGCAGAATAGTTGTAGCTGTTGATGCCGATGCAAAAGGTAACGTAATACCATCGTCAATACGTTTAGTTACTTCCAGTGGAAACGAAAAACTCGATGATTATCATCTCAAGCGTGTTGAAAGATGGAAGTTAAAGCGCAGTGAAAATGGACGAACAAATGTAACAATTGGATATGAATATATTCTTGAATAAATCTAAATTTGTATTATTATTTATATTATTATTTTTGGCTCTTCAGTACTTAGTATGCTAAACTAACTGCTAAAATTCCAATGGAGT
>JAHCMI010000041.1 GCA_019192545.1 Rivularia sp. MS3
TAAATATTTCGGTAATTTTTATTCAGAATTTAGCATACTAACAACTGATGAGCCACAATATTTTTATAAGGTTCGTAGTTGCGCTTCAGCGCTTCCGGTAAGAAGCGCTGAAGCGCAACTACGAACTCATAACTCCTAACTCATAATTCCTAACTCCAATATCCGATGCGCCATTTCCAACTTAGAACACATCGGAATTTCAACTTGCTTCCCATGTTTATCTATATATATAGCCTTATTCGTATCGCTACCAAATCCACTACCAATTTCATCTATGGGATTAGCAACAATTGCATCTAAATTCTTCCTTTGTAATTTATCCTTTGCTGGGGTAACAATATCTCCTGTTTGTGCCGCAAAACCAATTAATTTCTGATTTTCACGCTTATCAGTCGCTAATTGAGCAATAATATCTCCAACATTCTCCAAAGGTAAAGCTTCCGGAAGCGCCTTTTTCGGTAACTTCTGCGAACTATATTCCTTCGGCTTCACATCCGCGACGGCAGCCGACATAATAATCACATCCGCATCCGGCAAATACTGCAACATCTGAATTCGCATTTCCTCAGCAGTATTTACCGTTATACCCTTGACTCCTAAAGGAATATCCCAATTCGCCGCACCGCGTACTAAAGTCACATTTGCACCGCGATGTAAAGCCGCACGTGCTAAAGCCAACCCCATTTTTCCAGTAGCCGGATTGCCGATAAACCGCACCGGATCTAAATATTCTCGCGTACCTCCAGCACTAATTAAAACTTTCTTACCAGAAAAATCCTGCTTTCCGCCAGTTTGCAACAACGACTGTACGTAAGCAACAATTTCCCAAGGCTCAGCCATTCTTCCCGCACCAACTCTGTCACAAGCTAATAAGCCGGATGCAGTATTTAAACCGTGAAAGCGACTTGAATTTACAACCTTGTGCCAATTTTCTTGTACCGTTTCCTGCTCCCACATATCGGTATTCATCGCTGGAGCCAATAAAATAGGACAAGTTGAAGCTAAAACAGTATTTAACAAAAGATTGTCAGCTATTCCATAAGCTAACTTTGCCAAAGTATTCGCCGTTAGGGGAGCAATTAATAAAATATCTGCCCATTCTCCTAACTCGATATGTAAAGGGCGAGAATTACCCGAATACCAAAAATTCTCGTCAGTATAAGCAGGCTGACGAGAAAGAGTAGAAAAACTTAAAGATGTAATAAAGTGCTGCGCGGAATTAGTTAGAATTGTGCGTATTTCTACTCCAGATTTAAATAAAGTAGAAACAACTTCACAAATTTTATAAGCAGCGATACCGCCACAAACACCAATTAACACCCGTTTCATTTATCAGTTAACAGTTAACAGTGAACAGTTTATCAACTAATATTGTAAAACTTATATACCCAAGTCTCAAGGTAGCTGATGATCCACACCCTGTGGGTGAACAAGTGCTAACTGTTAACTGACAACTGATTACGCTTCGTCGTAGGCTTCCAAATCCAAAAGGTGGATGTAGGATTCTACTAATTCCGGACGTTGAAACGCGATCGCACGCAGTAAATGCCAGTCTTCCAAACCTTCAAAAGCATTACTGTAATCATCTTGTTCCAAACGTATAGCCAATTTATCCACTTCTTGTGAAGTCATAGTGGCGATATTGGTTTTAGAAATGGTCAAAGTCTTCATCTGTTAGCCCCTCCCATAAGTAGCAACACCATCCAGCACGGGTTTATCTGCGCTTAACGCATCCACCCAATCTATCTTACTAATTAGTAGACGCGAATTACGTGAATTTTCTTCCGGGAATTCACCGTACTTTGTAAAGCTTTTGTAACCTTAATTAAGTAAGGTTGGCCAGAATGAAAGTACGTGCGACATCCAGCATTTGAGAACTGATTTGATGTCCTCCATCAAATTCATAATACTCTAAAGGAACTGCAAGGGATTGTAGTACATCTCTAGCTTTTTTTGCTGCTTGTAAAGGTACAACTGCATCTTGTTTCCCGTGCATAATTAACACTGGCGGTAGAATATTTGTAGCAGGGGTTTCAATATTTTGAATATCTGAATGTAAATACCCACTCATAGAAATTAAACCACAACAGGGCAACTTTAATCCTACATCTAAAGTCATTGCCCCTCCTTGAGAAAAACCACTCAAAATTGTTTGGTTCAAAGGTATCCCCGTACTCTTTTCTAAAGACTGCAAGCAATTAATTAGCAATTCCCGACTTTCAGTTAAGCCTTCATACATATTATCTTGACTCAGGTCATACCATGCTCTGCCTATGGGTGAGTGAGGATGGGGGAAAGGTGCATTAGGAAATACAAAATGATATCCCGGTAATTGTAAAAAAGGTACTATTGATGCTACATCTTCTGCATTTGCACCCCAACCGTGTAAGATGACGATTAATCCTTTAGTCGCATCCCCACTATTCGGTGGTACGTCGATAAAATTCAAAGCCTTAGCCATCAGTCAATAAAAAGAAATCCAGTTTGCTCTCCTAATATTACTGGTAATTGGTGATTGGTAATTGGGAATACCGAGTAGCAAGTAGCAAGTAGGAAGTAGGAAGTAGCGAGTCGCGAGTCGCGAGTGAAGAGTCAAAAGTTAGAACTTATTGATTTTTAACCTCTAACCTTTGACCTTTGACCTTTAACCTTTAACTCCCTTTTAGTTTTAAAATATTCTTTGCTCTGCTAATAAATTAAGATTCCAGGAAAGTTATTGATTATGGCGCGTCTAGCACTGCTGAGTGTATCTAACAAAACAGGCTTGGTCGATTTTGCTCGAAGCTTGCAAGAAGAGTTTAACTTTGAATTTATCAGCAGTGGAGGCACCGCTAAAGTTTTACAAGATGCCGGATTAACTGTTACTAAAGTTGCCGATTATACGGGTTCGCCGGAAATTTTGGGTGGACGAGTAAAGACTTTACATCCGCGAATTCATGGGGGTATTTTAGCGCGAAGAGATAATTCTCAAGATGTGGCGGATTTACAAAATAATCAAATCCGTCCCATTGATTTGGTGGTTGTAAATCTCTACCCTTTTGAGGAAACTATAGCTAAAGCTGGAGTTACTTTACCCGAAGCTATCGAACAAATTGATATCGGTGGCCCAGCAATGTTAAGAGCATCTGCAAAAAACTTTGCTCATCTTACAGTACTATGCGACCCGGCACAGTATGAAGAGTATTTACAAGATTTACGTCAGAATAAAGGCGAAGCGTCTTTAGAATTTCGTCAAGGAGCCGCTTTAAAAGGATTTTTGCATACTTCTGAATATGACCAAGCTATTTCGTCTTATTTAAGCAATCAAATTTCTGGCAATCAAGATTCTCAACAATTCACCATTACCGGTAAACAAGTACAATCCTTGCGTTACGGTGAAAATCCCCATCAAACAGCTGCTTGGTATCAAACGGGAACAACTCCTAGTGGATGGGCTGCTGCAACTAAATTACAAGGAAAGGAACTCAGTTACAACAACTTAGTTGATTTAGAAGCAGCTAGACGTATTATCACCGAGTTTACCGATACCCCCGCAGCTGTAGTTCTTAAGCATACCAATCCCTGCGGTGTAGCTTTGGGTAATACTTTGGTAGAAGCTTATCAAAAAGCTTTCAATGCCGATTCGATGTCCGCTTTTGGAGGTATTGTAGCTTTAAATCAATCAATTGATGCTGCTACTGCTACAGAATTAACCAAGACATTTTTAGAATGCGTAGTTGCACCGGGCTGTGAAGATGATGCAAAGAAAATTATTGCCGCTAAATCCAAGTTGCGGGTATTAATACTGCCAGATTTACAAAGCGGGGCTAAAGAAACCATCAAAGTAATTGCCGGTGGTTTTCTGATGCAAGCAGCAGATGACATTTTAGCCGACAGCAATCAATGGCAAATAGTCACCGATAAAAAACCCAGCCAGAAAGAAATAGAAGAATTACTGTTTGCTTGGAAAGTTTGCAAGCATGTTAAATCCAACGCCATTGTAGTTAGTAAAGAACTTACTACCCTAGGAGTAGGGGCGGGACAAATGAACCGAGTCGGCGCAGTCAAAATTGCTTTAGAACAAGCCCAAGAGAAAACTGAAGGCGGATTTCTTGCTAGCGATGGATTTTTCCCATTCGATGACTCAGTTAGAACCGCAGCATCTGCGGGAATTACTGGTATTATTCAACCGGGTGGCAGCCTACGCGACCAAGATTCTATAAAGGCTGCAAACGAATTAGGCTTATCAATGATTTTAACCGGTAATAGGCATTTCTTGCACTAAAAATTACACAGCATTATATCATAAAAATTACTGAATTTTCAAAAATGTTGTCTAAAATGCTTTTCATTTCATAAAACTAGTGCTAATCTATAGTTGTGTGTGTGAGGAGCAAAGTGAAAAGCGCTTGGGGTGGAAACACGGCAACACTCCCGAGCGCTTTTTGCTATTTAAATATTTGTTGTTAGTTGTTAGTAATTAGTTGTTAGATATTTTGAGCCAGCATTGTAATAACTGTGTACTTTTCATAAATCATAAATCATCAGAATTCGAGAAATAAAGCAACCCGGTTTTTTTGAAAAAACCGGGTTTTTAACTTTCTATAGATAACTCCAAAACCCTTACTATACCTAAATAGTTGCTCTTTTTTACCAAGAACTAATTAATGTTCGCCGTGCAAACTGTCACCCCACACACTTGTGCATAAACATAACTAGTGCTAACCTATGGTTGTGTGTGAGGAGCAAGTGATAAACAAAAAGCGTTTGGGGTGGAAACACGGCAACACTCCCGAACGCTTTTTGTCTTTTCAGTAATCAGTAATCAGTAATCAATTACCAATTACCAATTATATGATGTCCGGCAAATCAGTCATAGATGTCATTGCGAGTGGAACGTTCGCGAAGCGTCTCCCTTCGGGAGATAGTGAAACGAAGCAATCTCAACACTTTGCGATTACTTCACTCCGCTATTGCTGCATTCGTAATGACAAGTGTTTAACTCGACATCATATTACAAATATTCCTAACTCCTAACTTTCAAAAAGATACGAGTCGAAACCCTATAAAAAATAGCTTTTTTGATGAAGGTGTTTGTTTCATCTGTAGCTATGAGTGTAATACCTTTAACCTTTAACCTTTAACCTGTCTATTCAATCTTCATCCAAAGCAGGGAAAGATTCTTCAATAATCCATAATCTTTCTTTATTCTCCACAAACCAGACACGAGTTTCGGCGGTTAGTTTTTTCCAAATTTCGTCTACAGGTGCATGAGGGGAAGAGTATTGAAATTCCTTACCGAGCGATTCTAGATTTTCAGCCACTCTATCGGGAATACCAAATTCATTCCAATCAATTTCTCTTTCAATACCACTAACTCCTTTACCAGGATCGTAAACCAGTTGTGCGGCTCTTATTAAGTCAGCGAAGTGTACTGGTTTTAATTTGTAAAGTTCTTCAATACGAAGTGCTTCTTTATTGTTTTGAGACATAGCAGTTCCGGGCAGTGCATATTTATCGTTTTATAGAACTTACTGCCAGAGTTTTCCCTACTCTAAATACTTATATTTTAATATTTTACCCTAGAAAAATAATATTTAATCAACTGGTAGAATATCGCCAATTAAAAGGAATTATACATATATCTTGTATCGAAACGGCTGCTTGTAGGGATGAGTATATGCCAATTTCATCAATATTAGTAATTATCGCAATCGTACTAACTTTATTATTTCACAAAAACCGTAATGGCGGAAGTAATAGATATCATCCTCGTAAATTATTAAATTTCGTACATCGCCATACAGCGGATAGATTAATTAATTCGGCAAAGCGTCAGCATCCCGGAAAATCGGAACGCTGCTCCCACCGAAAAGGTAATTTACGATTGACAGCGCGGACTTTAAGAACGTAATTGGGCTATTATCGTTTTCGGATTCCAGTAAGCGCGAGTAGTTTGAATCTTACCACTATCATTGATTTCTAAAACTGTAATACCTTCAACACTGACAGTCTTCTGTGTTTTACTGACTCCTCGCATTGTCCATTTGACAGCAGCTTCATTTCCCGCAATAAAAAGATGTTCTTTTGTAACTTCAAGTTTTGCAAATACAGCTTGTAACTGTCCGATAAATTCTTGAAAACCTTCATGAATAACAGTCGGTGGTTCCCCAACTGGATCGTAACTCAAAGCATCTTCAGCGAAATTTTCTACCCAACCTTGGGCATTCATAGCTGAAATATTTTCAAGATAAGAATTGACAATAGTTTCGATTTGTTCTGGTGACATAGGGTAGGTTAAAGCTCAAAAGTCAAAGGTTAAAGTTATCTATGTAGTTGCGTCTTATTAACAGCTAATTAATCATTTTCAATCAAAACTGTAACCGCAGCGACAGCAATCAACATTTCGTCATTTTTATCTTGCAATACTTCAATTGCTTTTCCTTCAACCACCATTCCCCCAGATTGCACGGTAAGATTTTTGCGTCCAAAAGGTAATACTGCTAAAACTTCCTCTTCCCTTACTTGTTCCGGATATGGTACAGCAATTTGCACTTCCACAATCATTTCATTTGGATCGCTTAAACCAGCAACTTCAAACACTCCGATTAAAGCATTATTCGCGATCGCGTTTCTCACCGCTCTTTTAGCTGCCACGGTTGGTTCCTGCCCGTGCTGATCTATACCCATTCCCATTTCAATAATAAATCGCTGGCGTGCCATAGCTATCCCCGATAATTTCCGATTTCACATTCGTACTGTAACGATTTAAGTGCCTCAAGGGAAACTCTATTAACTAAAAAAGTAAAAGGCAAGAGGTAAAAGTAATGGGAAGAATTTCTACTTTTACCTTTTGCCTTCAGCGTTTTTGCATTGGATATGGGTAAATTATGCTACCACAGTTATTTAAAATTTATCAACTGTTAAAAATGAATCAGAATCAGAGAATCTGTGTTTGTTTGCACGCAATCGCCATCATTTAACTAATCTCCTTAAATATCTGCCGATATCATCGCTATTTAAACTATACAGATTCAGAACTATTACCGATAAATAAATTAAGGTATTTCCCCAGAATCAACCAACTTGATGAAAACAATTTTAAAATGATTGCTCATTACCCCTAATTGTTTAGTGCAATTAACTACAGAGAATAAGCATTGTAACTAATGCATCATTTACTGATTATGATATTTTTTCAGTATATCAACCGCTGACCGAGTAATAAAAGTTGCTTGATAATACATATATAACTAATTAGTTAAAGCTTTAAATCAAATTTGCTTTTCGTTTTTTTAGTGACGAGAGAAAATTACCTAGTTTAGCATCTATCAGAATTGAAAATATATGTTTTTAACTACACTTGTTACTCATCCAATTTTTTTCTTTAGATATATTGTAATTGTTGTAATCTCCATCTGTTTGCACGAATTGGCTCATGGTTTTGCGGCGTTGAGTCAAGGAGATGACACTCCGAAAAAATTAGGGCATATAACTTTGAATCCCGTAGTTCATATGGGAGTAGAATCAATAATTTTTTTGTGTCTTGTTGGTATGTCTTGGGGACAAATGCCCGTTAATCCTCATAAATTTCGTAATGGAAAATTCAGCGATATTTTAGTATCGGCAGCAGGACCTTTATGTAATTTAGCTTTAGGATTTATATTTATTGTACTGCTATCTTTTTTTTACAATTGGGGATTTGTTAGTAAAGATTTTCTTTATCTCGCTGCTAGAATTAATTTAGCTCAATTTATATTTAACTTACTGCCCATCCCTCCACTAGATGGTTTTCATATATTTAGTAATATTTTTCCGGCATTAAAGCAGTTGGAACGTACTGCAATGGGTGCGTTTGGTTTGATGATTGTATTTCTTATTCCCGGTTTTGGTGCGGGATTAATCGCGATTGTAGATTTAATAATTAAAAGCTTTTTAGGAATTACTTTGGCTTTTTAAGGGAAAGTAAAACTTAATATTTTAATCTCAAATAGACGAATATTAATGTATCAGAGATAAGATATATCTCGAAATCATACCAATGAAATTCAATCAAAAATTCGTGCTATCAACTGTAGTTGCTTCCTTCATTATTGTAAGTAATGCTAAAGTACTTCCTTCAGCAAGCGCGGATAATCTGGGGCAATCTACCAACTTTCTGAATCATTCATTTACTAAAGATAGAAAAACTATTAATCACAAAAAAGAATTAGATGTTTTAAATTTGAATTTAAGTTTGAATTTTAATTTTAATTTAGATAATCGAAAGAATTACTTATGTCAAATAAACCAGCGCTCAATATCGGAAGATTGGGTTAACTTATTGGGAAGATTGATAATTATTCTCAGCTTTGGTTTCATAGGATCAATAGGTAATTCAGTTGTAATCGAACGCTATATAAAATTAATTTTTCACAATATGCTTCCGATTTTTCTAGTTGTATTCATATCTATTTCATTTCTAAGTCTTGCAAGTGTAATAGCTGCAACTAGTACTTCTGTTAGTTCTCAAAATAGCTGTATATTAAAATAAAACCGGAAATATGTAAGTTCTGGGTTGAGCAACGAAATCCAATTTACAATTTTTCTCTCTTGGGTATACCTTCATTAATTTGTGTCAATTAATTTTGCCTTAGTACTTAAACCGCTGACAATCAGCGGTTTAATTGCGGTTTCAAACATCGTTTCCGAATAAACACCGTCTTAACGCTTCAACTGCATAAAAAATAAAAACCGTCGTAAAACATCATAGCTGAGAAAAAATAGCTTTGCATAAAAGTACATATAAACACGCATAAAGCTGCAAACATGATGTATGTTTTCTGGCTAGAATTTGCTTGTTTGATATGTCTATACTGTGAATTGCTTGATGTTAAAAACAACAAAAATGAAATTATATGTTTATTAATACGCTTATCGAAAATCCGGTTTTTTTCTTTAGATATATTGCAATTCTGATAATTTCAATAAGTTTGCACGAACTTTGTCATGGTATTGCAGCCATAGCTCAAGGAGATAATACACCACAGAAAGCAGGGCATATTACTTTAAATCCTGTAGTTCATATGGGATGGCAATCAATAATTTTTCTATGTATAGCAGGGATATCTTGGGGGGAAATGCCTATAAATCCCCATAAATTTCGTAATGGTAGAATCAGTGATTTTTTAGTATCTGTTGCAGGTCCTTTATGTAATTTAGCTTTGGGATTTATATTAATTGGACTCTTATTAAGTTTCTATAATTCAGAAATAGTCAGTACAGAATTTCTTCATTTAGCTGCCAGAGTTAATTTTACTTTATTTTTCTTAAATATATTACCCATTCCTCCCTTAGATGGATTTCACATATTATGTTGCTTTTTTCCTAGTTTTAAGCCATTGCAAAATAGTCCAATCGGGATGTTCGGTTTAATAATTCTATTTTTAATTCCCGGTTTCACTGAAGCTTTAGTTGTGCTATCTGAATTGATAATCAGAAGTTTTTTATAAACCTAAATTGCATTCTTTATTTTTTCGACAATTCCATGACTTACGCAAACGGCACATTTTGATAGTAGGGTGCTGTGACACTTTTAGTATTTTTGAACCTAGTAATAACCTTTTATAGTGTCACGCACCAATCAGTCCACCAGACAATTGCGTAAGTCCTAAATTCCTAAAAAGCCTATTCAATTATTACAAGCTCATGAACTTTCATAAAATAGCTGTATTTGCAGCATCCTTAGTATTAGCAACGTCGATAAATACTAAACAAACATTTGCACAAAGTACAGGAAATATAGTTAAATATCAAATTCACGATGTTTTTTTAATCGAAGATAGTAAAAATATATTCACACAATTAAATAAAGAGTATATGAATTTAGTTTTAAATGAAAAATCACCTTTGTGTCAAATAAATCAAAATTCAATTTTAGAAGATTGGATTAATTTATTCGGTAGATTGATAATTTTGGTAAGCTTTGGCTCTGTAGGCGTTATGGGTGGCTCAGTATTAACAGAACGCTATGTTAAATTAATTGTCAAAGATATACTTCCGGTTTTTATAATTATAATTATCTCGATTTCACTCCTGGGTATTGTCAGTGCGATCGCTACATTTCATTTTTCTTCCTTAACAACTCCGACTAGTTTTTTTGTTAGTTCTCAAAATAGCTGCATCTCAAAGTAAAAGCCGAAATAAAATGGACAATATAGCCCCCCTTAAAAAAGGGAGATGGGGGGATCTAAAAAAGGGGTTGGGGAGATTTAAGTGCTAATATACTTCCATGATGAATATCAATCGCCGAAAATTTATTACCACCTTTGGTTTAGCAACTATCTCTACCCAAATACCATTAATTGCCGCTCAAGCTAACATATCTCCTAATGTGATTATTAAACCACCGCGTTTAAAAATTGGCGATACAGTCGGATTAATTAGCCCCGCCGGTATCATTGATTCGGCAGACGTTGAAGAAGCAAGAAAAATATTTACTTCACTAGGTTTAAAAGTTAAAACAGGTAGACATATTTTAGATAGATACGGTTATTTAGCAGGGCAAGATAGAAATCGCGCTCGTGATGTTAACGCGATGTTTGCCGATAATTCTGTTAAAGCAATAATTGCAATGCGTGGTGGCTGGGGTGGAAATCGTATTCTACCATTACTTAATTATAATTCTATTCGCGCTAATCCTAAAATTATTATGGGGTACAGCGATATTACATCTTTATTATTAGCAATTACTGCCCGTAGCGGGCTTGTAACTTTTCATGGCCCGGTAGCTACTTCTACTTGGAATAATTTTACTTGGAAATATGTGAAAAGTATATTATTCGATGCTGAAGCTGTGACAATGAATAATACTTTAGTTGCCAAACTGCAACGCGAAATAATTACACCGGGTAAAGCAAGAGGTAGATTTATTGGTGGTAATTTGTCGGTAATAAATTCCATGCTGGGTTCATCTTATTTACCGACATGGAAAAATAGTATTTTATTTATAGAAGATATTGGCGAAGATGTTTACCGCGTAGATAGAATGTTGGTGCAATTGAAAAATGCCGGAATATTGAATCAGCTATCAGGTTTTGTCTTTGGACAATGCACTAGATGCAGCATGGGAGACGAACCTTCATTAACTTTAATGCAGGTATTACAAGAACATATTCGCCCTTTAAAAATTCCAGCATGGTATGGTTCAATGATTGGTCATATTAGGGATAAATTTACACTTCCTATAGGTGTAAAAGTAGAAATTGACGCTAATAGTGGAACAATAAAAATGTTAGAAGCGGCTGTTCGTTAATTTACGCTTATTAGCTAGAAAAATTCCATGAAATATTTTAAGTATCATGCAATCGGTAACGATTACATAGTGATTAATCCCAAGGATGTTTCTAAATCTCTAACTACAGAAAAAATTCAAACAATCTGTCATCGAAACTTTGGTATTGGTTCCGATGGTATTCTTTATGGTCCTTTGAAATCAGATAAAGGGCAATTTTTATTAAAAATATATAATCCTGACGGTAGCGAAGCAGAAAAAAGCGGAAATGGATTAAGAATTTTTTCCCGCTACTTGTGGGATACCAAACTAGTTAAAGAAGAACAATTTATTATCGAAACATTAGGTGGTTTAGTAAAATCTTCAGTTCTAGAAAACGGTAAAACTGTGCGTGTAGAAATGGGTAAAGTCAGCTTTGACAGCGATAAAATACCCGTCACGGGAGAACCAAGAGAAGTAATTTCCGAAAATATTACAGTTGACAATAAAAACTTTACATTTTGCGCTGCCACTATCGGCAATCCTCATTGTGTAATTCCTTTACCTGAAATTACGCCAGAGTTAGCAAAGAAGTATGGTTATTTAATTGAAAACCATCAATACTTTCCAAATCGCATCAACGTACAGTTTATGAAAGTATTGGATAGAGAAAACATTCAATTAGAAATTTGGGAAAGAGGCGCTGGTTACACGCTAGCATCGGGAAGCAGTAGCAGCGCCGCAGCAGCAGTTGCACATCGTCTTGATTTATGCGATTCCTCAATTACCGTACATATGCCAGGAGGAAATATTTTAATTGAAATTGATGAAGATTTTTCGATCCAAATGACTGGTTCAGTTACTAAAGTAGCTGAAGGAATAATGTCTGAAGAAATGTTTTAGGGAATAGGGGATGGGGCATTGAGCATTGGGAATTATAAGTAGCAAGTAGTAAGTAGTAAGTAGTAAGTAGTAAGTAGTAAGTCAAATACTTTTGCTGCATTATTATAGAGTTACTCAACTGTATATTCTCTACTTATTACTCGTTATTAGCTACTCGCTACTCGATACTCCAAAAATGCCCTATGCCCTATGCCCTATTCTCCCATGCCCTATTCTTAATTTCCAAAATCAATCATCGTCTGCCGATAAACATTTGGCATTCCAATATCAAAAGTTTTGCCATCAACCACCAAACCAGTCATTCCCTCAGCTTCTCTTAATTTCTCCAAGCAAGATGTCAATTGAAACTCGCCTTTCTCTCGAAAATTAGTATTAATATGTTCCTCTAAAAAATCAAAAATTTTCGGCGTTAGCGCATATAAACCAAATATACATAAAAATTCATTGTCAGCCATTCCTTCTACCCGTAAGTTTTTTCGGGCATATTCAATAGTCGGCTTTTCAAAAATTTGCGTAACTTTTAAAATCGAATTTTTTTCTTGCCAAACTCCTGTAATACACCCAGCCTTGTGAATCATTTCCTCTGGTAAATAATTAAATCCAATCACACTTTGATTAACTTGTTCGTAAACTTGTAGAACTTGACGCGCACAAGATTTTTCGGCATCAGAAGAATAAATATGGTCACCCAACATTAATAAAAAAGGTTCATCGCCTACCCATTCCTTCGCACAGAAAACTGCATGTCCGTAACCTTCTTGTTTATCCTGTACTAAAAGTGTAATTTTACTACCTAAATCCTGAAGATATTGACAATATTCCTGATTTTGCTGCGAAAGCTTGTTAAAAAGTTTAGGTTCGGGTAGGTTTTTAAAATAACTTTCAAAAATATCTCTATCATCCGGTTGCGTTACAATTCCAATTTCTTCTATACCTCCACTAACCGCCTCTTCCACAATCGCTTGAATTACAGGTTTAGCCCTACCATCCTTATCAATTATCGGAAATAGCTCTTTTTTAACAACTTTCGTTGCTGGAAATAAACGGGTACCAAAACCAGCAGCAGGGATTATAGCTTTTTTAATTCGATTCTTCATTTTTCAATTGGTAATTGGCAATAGCTAGTAGTAAGGGAGTAGGGAGTTAGGAATTAGAGGTTTTTATTGTCCCCTTGTCTTCCCATCATCCATCTTCCCTGCCAACTCTACAAAATCTACCATCAGGTCATTTCTTAGCCAAAAGCAATACCATCTTCGTAGTGATTCTACCCTGTAAAGGTTTTGTAAACTCTTATCCCAGATTCTCAGTGACCGTTGATAATGCCGAGTGATTTTTTACTATGTCAGTTGACAAACTGTCACTCAGTCAATTCCCTGATAATGGTCTTAAAAGATATTCTATATTTGTGCAAGGAGTGATACCACTTCACAACACGTTTGCTATAAGCTTATTCTCGCAATCCCTAGCTCTAAGGGGATAGTGTCGAGTTCAAATGTTGCATCAAACAAGTGGAATGGTATAACTTTATACAAATAAGGCGCTTGGTAGGCTAAACTGTCAGGCGCTTTTCCATGTAACCTATGAAGCATAAGTAATCAAAAAAAGAACTTAAATAAGAAACCGGGGAGTTCAGCCCCGGTTGTGTCAATTATTAAACCTGCACAAGTGGAATAAAATTTAACCGATAACGAAATTTACCAACTTGCCGGGTACTACAATAACTTTCTTAATGGTTTTATTTTCGGTATGACGTTGAGCGACTTCTGATTCGCGAGCGTACTTTTCTAATCCTGCTTTATCGAGTTGTGCTGGAACTTGTAAGTCACCGCGTTTTTTGCCATTAATTTGAATCACCAAAGTTATTTCATCAGCAATCAAAGCTTCAGGATCGTGTTTACACCAGCTTGCGGTATGTACTGAATTTTCATTGCCCAACAAATGCCATAATTCTTCAGCGATGTGAGGGGCAAAGGGAGCGAGCATAGTAACTAAAGTATGAACGCCTTCTGCATAGACTGGTGAATCTTTGCACTTAGCATCATTCAAGGCATTACTTAACTTCATCAATTCAGAAATAGCAGTATTAAATTGATAATCGCTGTCTACATCTTCACCGATTTCTTTGATTGCAGTATGAATTGCCCTGCGTAAATCTTTTTCGATTTTGGATTTGGGATTCTCTTGTTTAGATTTCTTTGACGATTGGGGATTGTTTACAAAATCAGTTACCAACCGCCAGACTCGGTTAAGAAAACGGAATTGCCCTTCAACATCAGCTTCATCCCATTCCAAATCTTTTTCCGGTGGTGCTTTGAATAGAACGAACATCCGCGCTGTATCAACACCATATTTAGCAATCACATCTTCTGGTGCAACACCGTTACCTTTAGACTTGGACATGGTAGCGTAAACTTGTTGCAGGGGTTCCCCGGTTTCAGGATCGCGAGGATTAGAGGCATCTACCAAATTAGAAGCAACCCACTTATCTTTACCAGCCTTATTAGGATTCGTATAAGTTAAACCTTGTACCATACCTTGAGTTAACAAATGTTGGAATGGTTCATCAAAATTAAGTAAACCCCTATCCCGCAATACTTTGGTAAAGAAGCGCGAATATAACAAGTGCAAAATTGCGTGTTCGATACCGCCAACATATTGATTCACAGGCATCCAGTCATTTACTTTATCCGAATCAAATACCTGGTTATCATTCTTGGCATCGGTAAACCGCAAGTAATACCAAGACGAATCAATAAAAGTATCCATCGTATCGGTTTCCCGCTTCGCTGGTTTTCCGCAACTAGGACAATCTACATTTACCCAACTTTCTAATTGCGCCAACGGCGAACCACCTTTTCCTGAAAATTCGACATTTTCGGGTAGCTCTATAGGTAAATCTTTATCTGGTACCGGTACCGCTCCACAGTCGGAACAGTGGATGATAGGAATCGGTGCCCCCCAATATCGCTGACGAGAAATCAACCAATCCCGCAAGCGATACTGTACCCGTGCTTTACCAAAACCTTGTTTTTCGGCATATTCCACAATTGCTTGTTTAGCTTCAGCAGAAGGCATCCCGTTAAAAATATCAGAATTAACAACAATTCCGGGTTCTGTATAAGCTTCTTTAGGAATTAATACCGCGTCAGCAGCGTCAGCACGGGCAATAACAACCTTGATAGGTAAATTCTTTTCCCCAGCAAACTTAAAATCTCGTACATCGTGAGCCGGTACACCCATCACAGCCCCGGTACCGTATTCGTAAAGCACGTAATCGGCAATCCAGATAGGAACCTCTTCCCCAGTAAAAGGATTGATTGCTTTCCCCCCCGTAGGAATACCGCGTTTGGGTTTATCTTCAGCAGTGCGTTCTAATTCGCTTTGATTTCCAACTTCTTGAACAAAAGCTTCAACTGCTGCTTTCTGTTCCGATGTCGTCACCTGCTTGGTTAAAGGATGCTCTGGGGCCAAAACTACATAGCTTACACCATATACAGTATCTGGTCGCGTAGTATACACGCCGATTTTCTCATCCATTCCCACAATTGGAAATTCTAAGTAAGCTCCCGTGGATTTACCAATCCAGTTAGCCTGCATTGTTTTAACCCGTTCTGGCCATCCCGGCAACTTATCCAAATCTTTTAACAATTCTTCGGCGTAATCAGTAATTTTAAAGAACCACTGTCGCAAAAGTTTACGCTCAACTATAGCACCACTACGCCAAGAGCGTCCTTCAGTATCAACCTGCTCGTTGGCTAATACAGTTTGATCGACTGGGTCCCAATTTACCGCCGCTTCCTTTTGATAAGCCAAACCAGCTTGGAAAAACTGCAAAAATATCCACTGCGTCCACTTATAATAATCAGCCGAACAAGTGGCAACCTCGCAATCCCAATCAATAGATAAGCCGAGACGTTTTAACTGCCCTCGCATTTGCTCAATATTTTGATAAGTCCACTTTGACGGTGGTACTCCTCGTTTAATCGCAGCATTTTCCGCCGGTAAGCCAAAAGCATCCCAACCCATCGGATGGAGTACCCGATAACCTTGCATTCTTTTGAGACGGGCAATTACATCGCTAATAGTATAGTTACGAACGTGACCCATATGCAGGCTACCCGAGGGGTAAGGAAACATCGATAGCGCGTAGAATTTTGGCTTGCTACTATCTTCAAGGGTTTTATCTAAACCCATTTCTACCCATTTCTTTTGCCAATCAAGCTCAATTTCTGCTGGGTTATATCGGGTGTCCACCGAAAATACTCCTAATGCTACTCTAATTGTGTCTGAAGACCTATTTTATATGTAGTTGGGAAGATAGGAGTGTGGGAGTGGGGGAGTAGGGAGTAGGGAAAAAATTAATTAATTCATAACTCCTAATTCTTAACTCCTAACTAATAACCACCAACTACTAACCACTAACCATTTAAATATGTGTCAAAAAAGTTCTTGCTCGCTACGAGTTTTTGTTTACGGAACTCTAAAACCCGGTGAAGCAAACTATGAATTATACTGTTCCCATAAAGTTGTGGATGCACAAAAAGCTTGGGTTCGTGGGGAATTATACGCCCTACCTCAAGGTTACCCTGCAATGACTCAAGGGGATAATGTGGTTCATGGGTATTTGCTTTCGTTTGCTAATCCAGAAATTTTGAGCAGTCTGGATGAATTAGAAGATTATTCTCCTCAAAGACTGCATAGTGAAAATCTTTATAATCGAATTCAAGTGGAAATATTCGATTTAGAAAATAATTCCCTCGGTGAGGCTTGGGTTTATCTAATGGATTTTGCAAAAGTCCGCCAATTAAAAGGCACCCCACAAACTAATGGTTTGTGGAGTGGAAAAAGAATAAACACTTAAGAGTTAAGAATCAAAAGTAATAATTCTTAACCTATAAATTCATTTAATTAATGAAATTTTCAGAATCAAAACTTACGGGTTGCTTTTAGTTTACTTCCTCTTGAGGAAAAGTTTCAGCCGCTTTTGGTATTTGTACTAAAGGTTTGTCCAAAGTCACCATCGGTAAGGATGCAATTTCTTCAGAAGAACTTTGCTGTGTTTGTTCTAAAGGATTTTTAGCAAATCGTAGCGTTCCCGGTTCGCTGCTAGGAATTAGACTCGCTAGGGAACCAATAAAACAGGCTGCAACAGTTGCACCTCCAAACATCCAAAACATTTTAGTACGACGGCGCAACCGCGTCATTACACTATCAACTGTTTCTTCTATTGATTTTTCTGATTGCGGTACTGGAAGATTCCGCAAGCCCTGCCTTAGTGATAAAAGTCGTTTGTGCAAACTTTGGACTGAGGAGTCATTTGCCAGCCACTCTTCTACTTGCTTTCGTTCTGCGGCTGTTACCTCACCATCAAGGTAAGCACTCAATAACTCGAAGCGATCGCGCTTCATCATATTCTTAGCACCCGTTAATAATTTATTGGTATTGGGGTCGTTCCCATCCCGCAATTCGTGTTGACTTTGCAAGCGGGAATCGTCAAAGTGATGTTCTGTGTTCATCTTAACATTATTACCAATTAATACACGGGTATATACATCGGGCAAGCTTGAGAATTTACTCTTATTTTTCTCCCAACAGCAGACACACAATATGTTTGTTAATAAGTAGTCAATTATTCAGTCAAATACTTTCCCGCAGTTTGCGAGTTACGTATATGAATGGTACTTTATATCGGGTATTAGTTAATAATACGAAGCTACCGTATCATGTGAGGATGAACGTTGCTACTTAAGACTCTACATAATTTTGTAATTGAGTTTGCAGTCGGGATCTAGCTCTAGCAATCCTTGATTTAACTGTTCCTAAAGAAACACCAGTCATTTCGGCAATTTCTTCATATGCGAGTCCTTCGATTTCTCGCAGCACTATAGTGGTACGAAAAACTTCGGGTAAATCTGCGATTGCTAAGCGCAATTGCTCGTAAAATTCTCTTGTTGTCAATTCTTCTTCGGGTCCGGGAGTATCGCCAGCAATTTCCCAATCCATCTCTCCGTCGTCTAAGGTACGGGGAGCATCAAGTGATAGGGGACTAACAACTCGCTTGCGTTTACGTAACTCGTCGTAGAACAAGTTAGTCGCAATACGACTCAGCCAACCTCGAAATTTACAGGGGTCTTGTAATCGACTAATATTGCGGAAAACTCGTATCCAGACTTCCTGAGCTAAATCTGCTCGATCTGCCCAATCAGGTGCTAAGTGATATAAAACTCTATCAACTTGTGATTGATAGCGACGCATTAGTTCTGCAAAAGCAGTACGTTCGGGGCGAACTCCGGCCTGACAGCGCAGAATCAGGTCATGGTTTGAAAGTTTATCAACTTCTACTGGTGTTTCCGGCAGTCTGGCATCGAGCGTAGACCAAGATGCAGCAATCGATTGACTCATATATCTTACTGGCTTTAAATCATCCCTATCTATTAGACCTGAAGACGTGCAGTTAGTTCCCGGTAAAAGTGACGGATTTATAACTGGAACAAATATTTCATGTAAAGTTCAGTAAGATTACGGTTAGTATTAGGCTAATCATTATAGCTGTTCTACTCGATAGAACTAACTTTTAAGCCTAATTTTGCTAAACGTCAGCAAGAATAATCAATAGTGCCACTTTACATGATTGTCTATTTATAGAATTTTCAAGCAGGTGTAGACTTGTATATCGATATACAAAATCTTGATTTTATAACATCCAAGCGTCTAATGTAAGTTGTTCATACAGATGCAGGAATTGACAAAAAAAATTATCCTTACAATCACAAATTCATAAACTTTGAATAGTGTTTTATTCTTTTTGTAAAATAAGGATAAATTATATTTTTGATAAAATTTCGATAAAAAAATCGATAAACAAGTGTTGATTTTAACTTTTTGTTGAATATACTACAGAATTTTGTAGAGTTATTAGTCTGCTGTTATAAACATTTATTTTATTTTTGTCGCCTCTTGACTAAAATCTGAGGTGCACTATCCGTAACAGGAGGATTAAATCTCTCAGAATCGGAATAAAGTGGCGCTTGAACCTGCAAGAACATATTCAGCGAAAATGTAATGCTTGCTGCGAGTAATAATTTTTCTAACATAATCTGTCTCCCACTCACCAAGTTAATGATTGGTAATTGCACTGTAATAGTTCCGGATATTAACCTATGCTGCAATTTTTTTTTGTTGTACAAGTAATAGTAATACCGGGATAGACCTAGTTTGCCCGCATATTGATATTAAATTCGTAAATAAACTTAGAAGAGTTTGTAAATGTTTGATAAGAGCAGCAACAATTATGATTAATTAACAGATTATTTAAACAAGATTTGACCTATATGGGAGTCTTTCGGGAGATAAAAAAATGGTACGAAACGATCCTTTAGCGCGTATAGTAATGTTGCTATGCTTTGTTACAGCAATTTTATCTTTAACACTTCATTGGCGAATTAGTAATTCGGTGCCTGAAACTGCAAAAAACTCGGAGGGGTTTAGCAAAAATGAACCTGTAGATTTTTTGCAGAAGCAAGTTCGACAGTTGATGAATTTAGGAAATCATTTAAAGCCCGATTCCGTAGCGAAGTCATCATCAAAGACACCAGCATTAAATTCTGTTCAAAATCAGAAAGCGAAAGGGCTAAGTGCATCCGCCCAGAAAAAACTTATAGTTGATTTAAGCGATCGCCGAGTTTATATGTATCGTCAAAATACGGTGATCGCAAGCTACCCAATTGGTGTAGGGAAAAAAGGTTGGGAAACGCCTATAGGAACTTTTGAGGTGATGCATATGCAGCAGTTTCCTGCATGGCAACATCCTATTACTGGTAAAATATTTGCACCAGGACCAAATAGTCCTTTAGGAGAACGTTGGATTGGTTTTTGGTCTGATGGGCATAACGAAATAGGCTTTCACGGTACGCCGGATTCAGAATTAGTGGGAAGCCCGGTTTCTCACGGTTGCTTAAGGATGCGTAATCCTGACGTTCGCTTGCTATACGAACAAATCAGCTTAGGAGTACCAGTACAAGTGCGTAAGTAATTCATGGGAAAATAGGGTAAGAGGTAGTGATTACAAATTATCAGTTTCGTACCACGAAAAAATAATTTACCGGCTTACCCATTACCTATTACCTATTACCCATTACCGACTTAACTTTGAATTATCAACTCTTTTGTTCAAAGTTTGGAGCATAAGCCTGAAGCAAGGTACTAACTTGACGCAACACTTCGTTACCCGTGTTTTTGCCAATAGCTTGACGTTCGGGATAGAAATCAGGTCTATCTAAATAACGAGAAATTGCTTCTCCTACTTGTTGGGAAATAAACTCTTGAAGTTCTGCTTTCGCTCTTTGCCGCTGGTAAGTCGCGCCTTCTTCTGTGGTGGCATATAAAGGTGGTAAACGGTTAAGTGCATAAGCGGCTATATCCCCTACGTCAAGGGATTTATCGCTAGTCGCTTCAATTTCTGCAACTCGTGCGATCGCCTCCGTTAACACCAATTCTTCCATAACGTTTATAAACTGTTTGCGAGGTACCGCCACTACCTCACCGGTTAACAATGCCCCCATTAATCTATCAAGTGCCATGTACTCTTCTATAGAGAGTTCGGAGGCATTGTCGCAGATGCGCCCAACTTCGGCTTCCATTGCTGGTGTTAAATAACCATCCTGGAGAGCTTGTTCTACAATTTTTTCGATACTCATAACGCTCATTTTAATATCAGCCACCCAAGTAAGGTAGGACGGTACCAGTTTAATTTACTACTTTTCCCGGATTTGGGTAAATAATATACATTTTACTTACAAAAGTAATGAATAACATCCCCTTTATTTAATTGCACTGAATCGCCAGGGTACTGGATCTACAGCTTGTCCGTTAACGTACAAACCCCAGTGTAAATGAGGACCTGTAGAAGCACCAGTGGAACCGATACCGCCTATAAGTTGACCTGGTTTAACCATATCGCCTTCTTTAACGTTAATTCGATTCAAGTGCATATAAATGCTGGTAACTCCTTGTCCGTGGTCAATGCCTACTATATTACCGTGAACTACGAAACCTTGTGATACTTTACCTACTAAAGCAACACGCCCTGCCGCTGGTGCAATCACGGGCGAATTAGTACCACCAGCGTAATCAACACCACGATGGAAATAGTTCTTTGCAAATTTACCATTATAGTAGCGACGTACACCATAGATTGTACTGATACGCGAACCATTTGGTCTGAGTAAGGGACCATCCCAATATTTTTGCGGCGTAACAAGTGCTTTAAAAGCTCTAACTCTATCGAGTTCGTGTTGCGTTGCTTTCACACCAGCTTTACCGGGGGGTAAATTAATCCTTTGTACCGGAAATCTACGATTTTTTACCCATACAGCTAAGTTTCGCGTTCTTCCGTCACCTGATACACGAATTACTTTTCTTCCATATTTGTGCAATGGTGTAGTAGGAATAAATGCGCGGTACTGATTTGGTGCAATTGGAAATACTGGATAAGTTTTGCCGTTGCTGGTAACTTCTAAATTACGACCATTGGAGGGATTATCGGGAGTAACAATTACCGATATTGTGTCTCCTAGTTTGGGAGATACTGGGTTAAGTTGGACTTGCGCGGCTTCTGCTGCAACATTTGCAAGGGCAATGGGAATAGCGCTAGCAACACCTAACGCAATTTTGACACCAAATTTTGCTTTTACACCTTCTTTTACACCTTTCAAAATTGAATCGAGTAGCCCTTTACTAGGATTAACTAAGCTGACCTCATTATTCATATATTTATCAACACATTTATTGTTTCTGTTGAAAACAGACGCTTTGTCTTATGTGTAGTGTTTCCGACTTACTGCATTTTTTTGTTTTAATGTTATTTATGTCAACTTGAATACATTTATATGCTATTTCTGAAGTTGTCAAGCATTTTGAAGTATTAATTTTTAATTGCTTTGATATTGCTCTCAAAACGATAGGCAAGCAGGCAAGATTCAACCTTCAAATTGCAGTTATCTGCTTGTTTTTCGGAAATTGTAGGTTAATAGAGAACTAATATCTCCTGTAGCTGGGCTGTTGACTTTTTTGTTTTGTTGTAAATAACTGGTTACTAATCTCCGATTGAGAATCCATTGCTTGAGGGAGAGCCTGGTGAACTGTATTCCCAGTAGTTTGTCCCGTTAGTTTTGATGGGCATATCGTAAATATAAAAAATATTTTCTTCCCCCACTCCCCCACTCCCCCACTCCCTGCCCTTACCCGTCAATTTTAATGGGACAGACCACTAGGTGGAACCCAGAACAATAAATCTCTATGAGATACTTCGAGCAAATGCACTTCCGGAAAAAGCCGCATCTTGCTTTTGCTACAAAAAAATATGCTACTTGGGTAAATTCTATCTAAGTAATTTTTTTAAAGCGTTTAAATACAAGTAATTGCTTGGTTTAAGTTAATAAATAAACCAAGCATTAAATATTAGGAATTTCAGCTGGGAGAAGAAATTACTAACTACAATACACAATAAATAAAACAAAATATGTTCATTTATAACTAAACTTTTAGATACAGAAGTGCTGATTTTTATAATTGAATCATATGATTGACTTTTTTGTTACAATATATAAACAAATAGCGCTTTCTTGTTAATATCAAATAGCTGATATCTGACTACCTGACATAGCGCAATATTTTATAAAATAATTAATATTTGTTTTTTACAAGTTTTTACAAAATCTTACAAAAAAATTATCAGATACTTTATCAAGTTGCTGAAAATAAGCAAAGCTCATTAAATTAAGCTTGTCTGAGATGCCATTTATCATCAAGCAAATTGGTATCTATTTTAAATTTATTCTTGAATGCAACAAAAATTTAGTAAAAAAAATGCAAGTATTAGATAATTTTTGAATATTTAATTTGCTTTCGCAGGATTTTAAAATTAGATAATCAATCTTAACTAAAAAACTATATAACCTTGCTACAACCAAATTAAATCATCATATTAGTATTCTTTGTTTAAAAGCCAAAATTATATTAGATTTTATAGAAACAAAAACAAAAGACTCTAGAATGTTTTCTTACAAACACTCTTAACCGATAATAAGAGCTATTGTGCATTATAAATACATAGATGTAATCTATAGGTTTACGGAAAATAATTATCATTAATGTAACTTAAGTTACTATTTATCCTTCTTAAAACGCTTGCGGTAAACATTTATGCAATGGTAGCGTCTAAAACTGTTACAGGAGTTTAACGGAACTTAATAATAATGAAACGTCCGCTATCTTTACTTACTCTTTGCTGTAGTCTTATTTCATTTTTAACCCCATTATCTGTTGTTGCTGCACCATCAAGAAACCCAGATAAAACTGTAAAATGTGACATCTTGGTTGTAGGTGGTGGACTATCCGGCATAGCCACAGCTTATGAAGGTTTGCTCGCAGGAAAAGAAGTTTGCTTAACAGAAATAACTGATTGGATGGGAGGACAAATTTCTTCTCAAGGAACATCAGCGCTTGACGAACGTCCGACTCAACGTCAAAAGCTGTTTTATTCTCGCGGTTATTTAGAATTACGAAAACGCATTCGTCAAACTTATGGTGAACTAAACCCTGGTGACTGTTGGGTTTCTGAGTCTTGTTTTCTTCCTAAAGATGGGCACCGAGTACTAGCTGCAATGCTCAAAGATGCTCAAAGAAAAGGTAAAGGTAAACTGCAATGGTTTCCCAACACTGTTATTAAAGAAATTGAAAAAGATAATGGTGGAAAAATAATTGATAGCGCTTATGCTATTCAACACAAACCTCTCGTAGGTGCCCCTCCGATCAATACTTTTACTTTATCTCAAACCATTGAAGATGCTTATACTTATGAAGATTCCTCGCGTTTTAGTAAATCTATTATCCGCTTTGTTCCCAAGCAGCAGCAAAAGGATGATGCTCCGAACTGGTATGTAATAGATGCTAGTGAAACTGGAGAAATCGTTGGGCTTGCAGATGTCCCTTATCGTCTTGGCATCGATCAGCGTTCTTTCACCGAGCCTTCTTCTTCTAGTGCCACAAACGATCCTTACTGCACCCAAGGCTTTACTTACACCTTTGCAATGGAGACTACAAAGGACTCTCAACAACACGAGGAGCCAAGCTTTTATCAGCAATATGCTCCTTATTACAGCTATGAACTAAAACGTTTAGCTAGTTTCCCATTAGTACATACCTATCGTCGTATTTGGAGTCCTAAGAAGGGCAAACCGATGAAGTTTGGCGGTATAAAGTTTACTGCTCCCACCCCTGGGGACATTTCTATGCAAAACTGGACTTGGGGTAACGATTATCGTCCGGGAACCTCTGAAGACAATCTGATTTATACTCGCGGACAGCTTCAAAGCAGCGGACAGTTAGAGCCTGGTGGCTGGATGGGAGGACTTAGAACAGATGCTTTACGTAAAGGTGAGGAAATTTCCAAAGGGTATTTTTACTGGTTGGCAAGGGGAACTACGGATTCTCAGCTTGGTGACGGTGTAAAGAAACCGCATCCAAATCATCGCTATCTCAAAGGTTTAAATTCCCCTATGGGAACGGCGCATGGATTGTCTAAATATCCTTATATGCGTGAAGGAAGGCGGATTATTGGTCGCCCTAGCTATGCACATCCTCAAGGTTTTACTATCGAGGAAATCGATATTTCTCGCCGCGATTATAATGACGAGTTTTACCGCAATACTTTACCAGCCAGAATGTATCGTCGCTTAAAAGCTTCCTTAGCTGGTTTAGAAGCAACATCAATTCTTACAGGACAAAAGCGTCCGGAAGATGTAGCGCGACGAACTCGTTCTACTGTTTTCCCTGATGCGGTTGGTATTGGACATTATGCAATTGATTTTCACCCCTGCATGACAAAAAGCCCTCCAGAAGCGCCGGGTAATACCGAGCGTGAAGGTGAAAGACGCGGTGCCGGACAAGCTTATCCATTCCAAATTGCGCTGCGAGCAATGATTCCTCAAAAAATTGATAACTTGTTAGTAGCTGGTAAAAGTATTGCAACTAGTCATATTGCTGCTGCCGCTTATCGCGTACATTCTTTTGAATGGTCTGCCGGAGCCGCTGCGGGAACTACAGCAGCTTTTGCACTCAAGAATAATATTGCACCCTACGAACTGGTGGATGAATTACCTCGGGTAGAACCCCAGCTGATCGAGTTGCAACGCTTGTTGAAGCAAAACAACAACCCTACCGCTTTCCCAGATACTTCCATTTTTAATGAAAACTGGAATGATTGGAAATAGTTAAGGCACTTACCAGTTATTAGTTACCTGTTACCAGCGAGCAGTTACTATTTTCGATAAAGATTGTTGCAAATTATGGGTGTACGGTAACTGATTGATTGTGAGCATAATAATTTCACGAAAATCAAAGGTCATAAGCCCGTGAAAATCTATATCCTCCGAGCAAAAAACTGGTAGCTGGTAATTGATAATTGGTAACTGATAACCACTCATTGCTAACAATGCATTAAACTAATTATTTGGAATGCATTTTTATGAAGATAATAAGGCGAATTTTTATGGTTACTAAAGTATCAAGTCATTATTATGGGATGGCGAACGCACCAACTATAGCACCAGAGCGTTCCAAACAAGTTACGCGCAAAACATACCCTAATTTCAAAGTGATTGTCCTTAACGATGACTTTAATACTTTTGGGCATGTTGCCGAATGTTTGATGAAATATATTCCCGGAATGAGTAGCGATCGCGCTTGGGAACTCACCAATCAGATACATCATGAGGGACAAGCAATTGTTTGGGTAGGACCTCAAGAACCTGCCGAACTATATCACCAGCAGTTACGTCGGGCTGGTTTGACAATGGCTCCTCTTGAGGCAGCGTAAAAAAATGGCTAAACCCACCTCGAAATCCGGAAGACTTGTTTGGAATCACTCTACTCATATCGACGGCCTCATCCCGATTCTTGAACGTCTCTGCAATCAAGATAGTATTCAAACTATAACGCCAGGAGAAATCCGTCGTGTGAGAGGTCACTCTCCTCATATGCAATTACGAGTATCGGTTGCTATTAGAGGTGGGTTTAAAGTTATTGCACGTCACGGTAAAACCGTTCAAGAAGTATTTATTCTGACAACTTTAGAAAAAAATCAACTACAAGATGCGATTTTAGTTGCCATGAAAAAATAGTTGTTAATTGTTAGTTGGCGAACAGTATTTTTGATTTTTATTCACTTTCTAATCTTGAATTTGCCGCATAGCAAATTTATGTAATGGCAAACATAGAATACAAGAAAACGTTAGGAAGTATGACAAAGCTGTAGTCATTCTCAAACTCATTATTACAGCTTCTTGCATCGGTAAAAAAATCTTCTCGATACCGAATGCAATGCAATATACCAACCAGTACGAAAAGCTCATTCTAAAAAGAATTTTCTCGGTTTGCTGCATTTCAGTTTCAAACTGCTCTTTCGCAGACAATAATATTAAACCTGTAATGCAAGCTAAGAAAGAAAGCATGACAAAGAAATCATGACAAATAAAATTGGCTGAATTCATAGCGCGTTTATACAAAAAAATTTCTATCAAAAGTAAGTCTAAAGGAATAATTCTTTAGAAGTAATACATAGTTACAAAGCTCAATATAATTATGGGATTTTTGTTAATAAATACAATGTAATAATAATTTTTTTGAATCAGCGACTTATTCTTCGACTTCACAAGCACCAATACTTACCCAATTACTCGAACCGTCGCGATTATGTTCTTTTTTCCAAATAGGGGCATTATGCTTAAGAGTATCAATGGCATAACGACAAGCATCGAAAGCTTCCGAACGATGGGGGCAGCCTACTGCAACTAAAACACTAATTTCACCGATTTGTAAATGTCCGGTGCGATGATGAATAACCACACAGTTTGTATCCATCCACTTTTTACGAATATCATCTGCAATTTGATAAAACACTCGCAGTGCCATTGGTTCGTAAGCTTGATATTCTAAGGAAATTACCGGCACGCCATCAGTTTGATTGCGAACTGTTCCACTCATAACCACAATTGCACCGTTGGCTGGATGTTCGGCTAACTTATAAACTTCTGGAAGCGAAAGAGGTGCAAAAGTAATAGCGAAGTTGTCTTCTGCTCTGGGTTTAAGTATGGAAGTTAAGCTAGTTGAAGAAAACGAGTTCATTACAATTTTTTATAATAACTAAGGGTGTTGTCTTATATTCAGGACACTATATTCTCAATAAAAAACCTATGGTGATAGTGGGAGCATCGTAATTGTTAACGGTTAACGAGCAAGATGCTTTGACTACCGCAAATTAATGGGAACGATTATAATCAATGATTTATCATTGTTTGGTAATTATTATTTGATGGTAAAAAAAGCAAAAAACATTTACAATCTCTATGTATAACGTAGATATACTTAGATATTACAATGAATTCTGATTGAGTTTAAGTCAAATTATTATAAAAATGTGAGGAAATTGTCCGCGAGCTTGTGTAGGTAAACTATATAAAAATATTTTTGGCTGGGTAGAGATTATCGCAATAGCTTTTGAGAGCAAACTTTATCGTGCTTGACATTAATTCCGATTGTTATCAGTACGAGTAAACTTCTGTGGCTGTCTTCAAGATCGAGATTTGATGATGTAATAGTGTTCGCTTATCTTATTTTTGCCAGTTAGCTTAAACAGCAGCACATGTAAAAACCTTTCCCTATTAATGAAGTTTGGATAACAGTTTACTTTTCCGAGTGTCACAATTCCTCTATAAAAAATTGGGCAGGCTTCCCGTTCTGGGTCTTTCAGACCCAGAACGGACGAGTCCTCACAATTAAAACCGGAGGATTTTTTAAAAGCCTGCCCAATTTTTTAGGAGTACATCGGTAAGGAAATTCAGTAATAGCAGGAAATATTCAATGAATATGACGGGTTCAAAAAATGAGTCGTTAAGATTAAAAGCTTTATACGAGTATGATATTCTTGATACTTTGCCAGAACAAGCTTTCGATGATTTAGTATTTCTGGCAAAACAAATTGCACAAACTCCGATTGCTTTGATTAATCTGGTTGATGCCGATAGACAGTGGTTTAAGGCGAAGATAGGATTAAGTTCGTCGGAAATGCCTAGAGATATAGGCTTCGGCTCCTTGTGCGTTAGTCTCGGTGAGACTTTAATTATTCCCGATACCTTAACTTCAGAGCGCTTCGCTAAAAATCCTGTAGTTGTTTCAGAGCCGAAGGTAAGATTTTATGTAGGTATACCACTAATTACATCTGACAGCAAGCAGAGTATTGGGACTTTATGCGTTATAGATACAGTACCGCGTTCGATGAGTGCCGAACAAATAGAGTCGCTCCAAGCAATTAGTCGTTTGGTAATAAAGCAACTAGAAATACGAATTGCTTCTAAGAAGCTCGTGGATATTAAAACAGAGTACGAACAAGCAAAAGAAGCAAAAGAAGCAAGCGAAAATATTATCAAAAGTTTTTTTGATAGTGCGCCGATGATGATGGGAATTGTAGAAGTGCGAGAAAATGATATTCTACATATTTCTGGCAATAATGCGGCGGCTAACTTTTTAGGTTTGACAACCGAAGCAATGAAAAATCGCTTTGTTAGCGATATGGGAATTCCGTCACAACTGATAAATCAATGGATTGATTATTATCATCAAACAGAAAATAGTCATTCTTCAGTAACTTTTGAGTATCCTTTTGATAATCGGGATGGTAGCAGGTGGCTCAAAGCTAAGGTTTCGGCAATTGTTAATTCCTCGGAGCATCAAAGATTTGCTTATTTAGTTGATGATATAACTCAGCGCAGGCAAGCAGAAGTCAAATTACGCTGGAAGCAAACACTTTTACGTTCGATGACAACTGTGTCACCGCTAGCTTTTTATGTGGTAGAAAATCAGACTGGAAATATTTTGTATGCAAATCAACGTTTTTATGATATTTGGGGCATAGGGCATTTAAAAGAATTAGTAGAATCTGGAGCATTGCAACATCAAAATATTGTAGAAGAATGCCGTAAATTAACATCTGAAGTTTCTGCATTTATAAAATCTTGCCAACCCGAATATTTAGAAAAATGCATTTGCGAGGATGAAATTTTCTTGCCTGATGGGCGGACTATTCGCCGTTTTTCGCGAGCAATACAGAATCAAGATAATCAAGATTTTGCTCGGCTATATATGTTTGAAAATATTACAACTCGCAAACATACCGAACATCAACTACGGGAGCAAGCAGCATTACTCGATATTGCAACGGACGCTATTATCATGCGAGATTTATCTCACAAAATTTTACTGTGGAATAAAAGCGCAGAAAGAATTTATGGCTGGATGGAAAAAGAAGCTATTGGCAAAAATGCTTATGAGCTTTTACAACCCGAAGTTGAAGGCACTCAGCAAGATATTTATCATATAGTATTGCAGGATGGTTCCTGGCAAGGGGAATTAAAAAAAGTTAGTAAATCTGGTGACGAAATCATTGTTGAGAGTCGTTGGACTTTAGTTAAAGATGAGCATCAAAAACCCAAATCTATCTTAACGGTTGATACGGATATTACCCAGAAAAAACAATTAGAAAAGCAATTTTTACGCGCTCAACGCATGGAAAGTATTGGAACTTTAGCAAGCGGTATCGCTCATGATTTAAATAATGTCCTATCGCCGATTTTAATGTCAGTGCAGTTGCTCAAAAATAAAAACCGCACCGAACAAGAAATTTCTATGCTTGACATTGTAGAAAACAATGCTAAACGCGGAGCCAATCTGGTAAAACAAGTATTGTCATTCGCTAGAGGAATGAGCGGCGATCGCACTGTAATTGCGGTTCAAGAATTAATCTGGGAAATGAAGCAAATTGTGGAAAAAACTTTTCCTAAATCAATTTTGTTTAAAGAATCAATTCCAGAAGGTGTGTGGCAAATATGGGGAGATAGTACGCAATTACATCAAGTCTTATTAAACTTATGTTTGAATGCTCGCGATGCCATGCCCGACGGCGGCAAATTAAAAATTTCTATCGAAAATATTGAAATCGATGATAATTACGCCCAAATGCATCTTGAAGCAAAAATTGGTTCTTATGTGATGATAAATGTTTCGGATACGGGTATCGGTATTCCTCAAAAATTATTAGATAGAATTTTTGAACCATTTTTCACTACAAAACAATTTGGTGAAGGTACCGGATTGGGATTATCTACAGTTATAGGAATTATTAAGGGTCATAATGGATTTATCAACGTATCTAGCACCGTAGGTAAAGGTACGATTTTTAAAATTTATTTACCAGCAGCTAACAGCAATGCAAATCCACAACCCGAAAATATAGAGACACCTTTAGGAAACAAAGAATTCATCTTAGTGGTTGACGATGAGCCGTCAGTTAGAGATATCACTTTGACTTCTTTGGAACAGCATAATTATCAAGTAATGACTGCTAACGATGGCATTGAAGCAATAGCACTTTATGCTCAACACAAAAGTAAAATTAGTGCAGCAATCGTTGATATGATGATGCCTAATATGGATGGTGCAACGACAATCAATACATTGTATAAAATGAACCCTTGTTTACCTATGATTGCTGTCAGCGGATTAGCAACAAGCGAACAAGTACCTTTCGATAAAAATTCTAAATATACAGCTTTTTTACCCAAACCATATACCGCACGAGAGTTGTTAACAGCTTTACATTCAGTTTTGAAAAAATGAAAATTGGGAATTGGTAATGGGTAACTGATAACTGATGATTCACACCCTCCGGGTGAAAACTGTTCACTGATAACTGTTCGCTGCACAAACATGGCTAATCTAATTCTGGTTGTAGATGACGATGAATTAACGCGGATACAGTTGCGCGAATTACTTAAATCGGCGGGATATTGGGTTGCCCAAGCGAGTAATGGAGAGGAAGCATTAACTGCATATACTCAGTTAAAACCGGATATGGTTTTGCTAGATGCCCTGATGCCGCAAATGGATGGTTTTAGCTGTTGCCAGCGGTTGCGTCAACTTCCTGATGGACAAGATATACCGATCTTAATGATTACTGCTCTTTACGAGCAAAGTTCTGTAGAAAAAGCTTTTGAAGTC
Source organism: Rivularia sp. MS3 (assembly GCA_019192545.1). Classification (GTDB taxonomy): domain Bacteria; phylum Cyanobacteriota; class Cyanobacteriia; order Cyanobacteriales; family Nostocaceae; genus Rivularia. The sequence continues at coordinate 31,244 of JAHCMI010000041.1, forward strand.
GGCGCGACAGATTATATAACTAAGCCAATTCAATGGTTGGTATTGCGTCAACGAATGCTACGCCTGCTCGAAGCTAGCAAAACCATGAAAAAATTAAGACAGCAAACCGAACAAGCACAGTGGCAAGAAGCGCAATTAAGAATTGCCTTAGAAGCCGCTCATATGGGTATTTGGGATTGGAATATCGCAACTAATAAAGTAACTTGGTCCGATACTATCAAAGCATTATTTGGTGAGTCGAGTTTAAACTTCGATCAAACTTATGAAAGCTTTATTAGTTTTGTTCATCCTCAAGACAGAGATTTAATTACTACAACTGTGCAATCTGCGATTGAGGAAGGAGGAGAATATAGCATTGAATATCGCGTGGTGTTACCCAACGGTAGTATTCGCTGGTTGGCTTCTCAAGGTTTAGTTTTTCGTAATGCTTCTGGCAGAGCAATGCGAATGTCGGGGATTGATATGGATATTACAGCCCGCAAAAAAGCCCAGCAAGCTTTAGAAGCTCATGCTAGTCAACAAGCATTGGTAGCAGAAATTTCTCAAGCAGCATTAGCTCGAATGGATTTAAATAATTTGATGCATCAAGCTGTTACTACCATTGCTCAATGTCTGGAGGTGGAATACTGTCAGATTTTAGAATTATTACCATATAGTAATCAGTTTCTAATGCGTTCGGGTATTGGCTGGCATTCCGGGCTTGTGGGAACGGCAACGGTAAATGCTGCCGAAAATTCGCAAGCAAGCTATACAATTACTTGCCAAGAACCAGTAATTGTAGAAGATTTAACAACAGAGACGCGGTTTTGCGGGCCGCAATTATTGCTAGAACATAATGTAGTTAGCGGATTATCGGTAATTATTCACGGAAAAGACCGTCCTTTTGGTATTTTGGGAGCGCATACTACTAAAAAACGCAATTTTAGTAGAGATGACATCTTTTTTTTACAAGCAATTGCGAATATTTTAGCCACGGCGATTGAACGTCAACACATGGAAAACGCGCTTGTAGAAAGCGAACAACGGTGGCACTTAGCAATTAGGGGTACTAATGATGGAATTTGGGATTGGAACATCAAAAATAGCCAAGTTTTTCATTCCACTCGTTCCAAAGAAATTCTTGGTTATAAAGATGAAGAGATTGGTAACGATTTAAATGAATGGATGAGCCGCGTGCATCCTGCGGATATAGATTTACTCGTAGAAAATATTCAAAATCATTTCAACCAAAAAACCCCTTTTTACATTAGCGAGCATCGTCTTCGGTGTAAAGATGGAACTTACAAATGGATTTTAGAACGAGGTCAAGCATTATGGAACTCTGCTGGCGATTTAGTGCGAATGGCGGGTTCTCATACAGATATTACAGAGCGTAAATTAGCAGAAGAACAGCTAAGACAAAGCGAACAACGTTTTCAAATATTGGCTAGAGCTACAAACGATGCAGTTTGGGATTGGAACTTACTTACAGATACAGTTTGGTGGAATAATTCTGTAGAAACTTTGTTTGGTTATTCTGTAGAGTCTGTAGAATGCAATACAGACTGGTGGTACCAACACGTACATCCAGAAGATAGGCGGAGAATTTTTGCCGATATTCATGCTGTTGTTAAAAGCGCTCAGCCATTTTGGGCAAACGAATATCGTTTTCTCAAAGCGGATGGTTCTTATGCCCATATATTTGACCGTGGTTATGTTGTTCGCGACGATAAAGGTTCACCGGTGCGGATGATTGGCGCGATGATGGACATCACCGAACGCAAACGGGTACAAGAAGAATTGATTCGGCAAAACTTGCGATCGCAGCTGTTTTCTGACATAACTCTTAAAATTCGTACTTCCTTGCGAATTGATGAAATTCTTCAAACTAGCGTTACGGAAGTGCAAAAGTTACTTAATGCCGACCGTGTATTAATTATTCAATTATTTGCCGATGGTTCTATGAAATCTGTCAAGGAAGCAGTAGTTCCCGGCTTACCCGTAGTTACCGGACAGAACATTAATGACCCCTGCTTTGGCCGTGATTATATGGAAAAATATCGCCAAGGTCGAATTAGCGCTATTACTGACATCAAACAAGCTAACATCCAGCCTTGCCATGTAGATTTGCTAGAAAGTTTTTGTGTTAAATCTAACCTTGTAGTTCCCGTTATAGTCCAAAATCAACTTTGGGGATTGTTAATTGCTCATCAATGCGATCGTCCCCGTAAATGGACTGAATGGGAAACTGAGTTACTACAACAATTAGCCGATCAAATTGGTATAGCTGTTTCCCAAGCCAAACTGTTAGAACAAGAAACCCGTCAGCGAGAAGAATTAGCTCGTTCTAACGAAGAACTACAACAGTTTGCCTTTATTGCTTCCCACGATTTACAAGAACCATTACGCAAAATTACAGCATTTGGCGATCGCTTAAAAGCTACCTGCGGTGATTCCTTGACAGATAGGGGATACGATTATTTACGGCGAATGCAGAATGCAGCCGAAAGAATGCAAGTTTTAATTGAAGATTTACTTAGCCTTTCGAGGATAACCACCAGGGCACAACCTTTTGTAGAGGTAAATCTGAGCAAAGTTGTTCGAGAAGTATTATCCGATCTCGAAATACGCATAGCACAAACAAATGCGCTTATAGAAGTCGGTAAACTGCCCAACATCAAAGCTGACGAAGTACAAATGCGTCAATTGCTACAAAACTTAATTAGCAATGCTCTAAAATTTCATCCAGCAGGGAAACAACCAATTATCAAAATACATAGTAAAAAAATTACTAATCAAGAATTAAACACACAATATTATCAAATTATTGTAGAAGATAACGGTATTGGTTTTGATGAAAAATATTTAGACCGTATATTCAATGTATTTCAAAGATTGCACGGACGTACTGAATACGAAGGTACTGGCATGGGTTTAGCTATCTGTCGGAAAATTGTCGAACGGCATCAAGGAACCATTACAGCAAAAAGCGAACCAGAAAAAGGTGCAAGTTTTATTGTTACCATTAGTTGTTAAAAATTAAAAGTTGGGAATTGGGCGCTGGGCATGGTGAATTGATAAATTCACTGTTCGCTGCTCGCTCTTGGCTGCTCGCTGTCTTTCTCTCTTTTCCTCTTTTATTCGCAGTATTTCTGATATTAATAAGCTCAATTTGGTTTATCATACCGAATGTAGCCAAGGTAATAGTAATTCGGAATTTAAGGTACGTTTTGTTGCGATTTAATAAGAAGGTTTATTGCTCAACCAGCGTAAAGGAGAAAATTAATAGTGGAGGGTTGGCAAAAAAGAATAAAAATCTCTATATTGATGGCTGATGATGATGAAGATGATTGCATGTTAGCTAGTGAAGCATTAACAGAAAGTCATTTACAACACGAGCTTCACCTTGTCAAAGATGGCGAAGAATTGATGGATTATTTATATCGGCGCGGAAAATATATTAACCCTGAAAATTCCCCACCTCCTGGCTTGATTCTATTAGATTTGAATATGCCTAAAAAAGATGGGCGTGAAGCACTCAGAGAAATTAAAAGTAATCCCACTTTTAAACATATTCCCGTCGTCGTACTAACGACTTCCAAAGCACAAGAAGATATTCGGCTTTCCTATTCTTTGGGAGCAAATTCTTTTATCATTAAACCAGTAACTTTTGCTTCTCTAGTAGAAGTTATGACAACTATAGGGAAATACTGGTTTAATGTTGTGGAACTACCGTACTAACGGTGGGAGGTAAATTATGAACGATCATCCCATCAAAGTTCTGCTGGTTGACGATGATGAAGATGATTATATTTTAATTCGCGATTGGTTAAATGAATTTCAATTAGGTAGTTGCGAACTAGAATGGTTAGATAATTATCAAATTGCCAAAACAGCAATAGCATCGTTACGACACAATATTTATTTATTTGATTACCGTTTAGGGGCAGAAAATGGATTAGAGTTATTGCAATTTTCAATTGAATGTGGGTGTTCTTCTCCAATAATTTTGCTTACCGGTAGGGGAGATAGAGATATAGATATTGAAGCAATGAAAGCAGGTGCTGCGGATTATTTAGAAAAAAGCCAATTAAATGCGCCCTTATTAGAACGTTCAATTCGTTACGCTTTAGAGAGAAAGCAAGCCGAGCAAAAGATTCGCGAACAAGCTGAATTACTTGATGTTGCTACCGATGCTATTTTTGTACGCGATTTAGATAATAAAATTTCATATTGGAATAAAGCAGCCGAACGTCTTTATGAATGTCCGAAAATCCAAGCGATTGGTAGAAATACAGCAGAAATTTGGCAAGAAAAACAAGTATCGGCAATTAAATCCGCTCTTGATACTTTAATTCAAAATGGTTCTTGGGAAGGCGAACTTTATCAAACCATAAAAGGCAGGGAAATTATCGTTGAAAGCCGGTGGACGTTATTAAAAGAGTATGAAGGCAAAGCACAATCAATCTTAGTTGTAAATACTGATATAACCCAAAAAAAATTATTAGAATCGCAATTTCTTCGCGCTCAAAGATTGGAAAGTATTGGTACATTGTCTAGCGGTATTGCTCACGATTTAAATAACGTATTAGCACCGATTTTAATGACAGCACAACTATTAGAATCGCAGCTTCAAGATGAGCGCAGCAAGCGGCTTTTACCAATATTAATTAATAATGCCAAACGGGGGGCAAACTTAGTTAAACAAGTATTATCTTTTACTCGTGGAATGGAAGGCGATCGCATCTTAGTGCAGCCAGAACCTTTAATAAATGAAATTAAACAAGTTATAAAAGAAACATTTCCTAAAACAATTCAAGTATCGGAGGAAATACGGCAAAACCTGTGGATGATTAAAGGAGATGCAACTCAACTGCATCAAGTGATGATGAATTTATGTGTTAATGCCCGCGATGCCATGCCCAACGGAGGTAGATTAACTATTGGTGCCCAAAATTTTACAGTAGATGAAAATTACGCCCAAATGCATCTCGATGCAAAAGTTGGTTCTTATATAATGATTTCTGTTGCTGATACGGGAATTGGTATTTCTCCAGAAGTTTTAGATCGAGTTTTTGAGCCGTTTTTTACAACTAAAGAACTTGGAAAAGGTACGGGATTAGGTCTTTCTACGGTACTGGGTATTGTTAAAAGTCACAATGGATTTATTAACGTACAAAGTGATATAAACAGAGGAAGTAAATTTAAGGTATATTTACCAGCACAAGAAATCAAAGAAATTTCCGAAGAGGTGGAAAGGGATTTTCCATCAGGTGAAGGGGAATTAATTTTAGTAGTAGATGACGAAGATTCGATTCGAGATATTACAAAAAAATCGTTAGAAAGCTACAATTATAAAGCAATCACAGCAAGCGATGGTATTGAGGCAATTGCTTTATATGCCGAACATCAGAATGAAATATCTGTTGTATTAACAGATGTTGTGATGCCAATTATGGACGGATTAACAACAATCCGCACTTTGCAAAAAATAAATCCTCAAGTAAAAATTATTGCCGTCAGCGGACTAGTATCTAACGACAAAATAAATGCAATTGCCGAAGTTGGCATCAAAGCTTTTTTATCAAAACCCTACACTGCAACACAATTATTACAAACTATTGGTAATGTCATAAACAGCAATTAATTACTGTTAATATTATTAATTAAATGCTTCTGTTGTATGCAGTGCCTACTCCCTATTCCCTATTTGACAATGACCGAACAGCGTTCTGAAATATTAGCAGTAAATGAAGCCTTCTATCGAGCTTTCGAGAAGAAAGATATTAATGCAATGAGTGAAATCTGGTCGCAAGGAACTGGAGTTTTTTGCGTACATCCCGGATGGGACATACTTAGTGGTTGGAAACAAGTTCATAATTCTTGGGTAAAAATTTTTCAAAATACTCCCTATATTGAAATAAATACAGATGTTGTTTCGACAGAAGTTCGAGAAAATATTGCCTATGTCGTACTAGTTGAAAATGTAATGCAAGTCATCAAAGGTTCGAGAATGGAAGCTCAATCTTTAGCAACTAACGTATTTGAACTGCTCGGCGGCAAATGGTATTTAGTTCATCATCATGCAAGTCCGATTATGGGTAACAGGTAATAAGTTCAAGGTCAAAGGTTAAAGGTTCAAGGTTAAAGATTTAATAAGTTATAATTACCGATTACCGATTACTAATTACTAAACATCACTTAATCTTCAATCAACTCTACCCCATCTTTGCCGTCAGTTTCTTGTAGATAAACTTTCACTATTTCATCAGCTGCGGTAGGTAACTTTTTACCAATAAAATCTGGATGAATCGGTACTTGACGATGACCTCTATCTACCAAAACAGCAAGACGGATTAATTCCGGCCTCCCGTATTCGTTCACCGCATTTAAAGCAGCACGAGCCGTTCTTCCTTTGAATATGACATCATCAACAAGTACCACAGTTTTTCCTGTCAAATCGAAGGGTATGCTGGTTTTGAACGGCGTTCTCAAACCGATTTGATCTAAGTCATCGCGATAAAATGTAATGTCTAATGAACCTACTGCCACAGTTACATTTTCTAAATTTTCAATTTGATTTGCCAACAAATTAGCTAAAGGTACTCCTCTAGTATGAATACCTATCAGCACTAATTGAGATAAATCGCGGGTTCTTTCAACTATTTCAGAAGCAAGTCTTCTTAAAGTACGACGAAGTTCTTCTGGTGATAGGATTTTAACTACTTTTACAGACACACTCATAAACCGATATTACTGAGTCATTAAGTATACTATTTTAGATGGATGAGGTAACTGGGAACACTTAATACAAAGCTTTAAAGCTTAATTATTTTTTTACGATAAATTGCCAATAATCCCAAACCAAATTTTCCATCATTAATCTTTACCTTAATGTTGTTAATAAGAGTAGAGATGCGGCTCCCCCCATCCACAATAAAAAAGAATATCGAGTTAATTGTAAAGCAGTTTCAATGCTTACAGACGTAATTGGATAAATCGCATCTCCGAGCAAAGGTTTTATTTTCGCTATCCCACGATACCAATTAGTTCCTCCCATTTGTACTCCTAAAATTGCAGCATATGCACATTCACTCCAGCCAGAATTAGGACTTGAATCTTTATGAGCATCCCGCTGACAAATTTTAATTACTTTTAGGGGTTTACGAGATAACAAAGATAGAGTTATAACTGTTAGCCTGCATGGCAACCAAGTCAAACAATCTTCTAAACGTGCGCCGAACCATCCAATATAAATATATGGGACTTCTCGATAACCAATCATAGAATCAACAGTACTACTAGCTTTATATGCTAAAGCTAAAGATGAAGGTCCGATTACTGGTACAAAAGCACCAATAATGGCATAAAAAAGAGGAGCCATAACGCCATCAGTAGCATTTTCTGTTACTGTTTCTAAGACAGCGCGTAAAATGCCTTCAGATGTCAAATTTTGTGTATCTCGACCAACAAAATTACTCAGAAGAGAACGGGCTTCCTCGATGTTTCCTATTTTTAAAGGTTGCAAGACAGTTTCTGCTGCGATTCTTAAACTTTTAAGTGCAAAACAACTAGCTAATAAGATAGTTTCTACAAAGATTCCCAACAGCGGATTAATTAACATCGCAAATTGTCTTATTAACCAGCTAACCACACCGCTACCTATCACCAAAATTGCAGTTATTAATATACCTGCTAAACGTTGTGTTAGAGAATTATGACAATATTTAAGAGCTAATTTTGTGAAGTAGGAAATAAACCAGCCCATTACTTGTACGGGATGAAGCCAATTCCAGGGGTCGCCGATTGAGTAATCTAAACTAGCAGCAAGGATTAAGATAACAGAAGAATAAAACAATAGAAAAAAATCAAAACAGTTTTGATGGATCGGTTCGACACTTAAGTACCGCAACGGTAACAACTAAAATTGCAACCGTTCATTGATAACTAAACCACAAAACTAGCTTCTTCTCCAAGAGAAGCTTGCCAGCTGCGAGCATCATAATAAAGGTCAGCTAAAGTAATACTGTATAATGCTTCTTTCAGCTTTTGAGATAGTCTATGCCAAAGACTGAAAGTTACCCAATCAACAGAAGCTTGTGGGTAGGCTTTATGGTGAGGCAAAGGCTCGATTGTTTCGCCGACTGCTTCTAAAATTTCTCCTAAAGATATTTTCACCGGTTCTCGTGCTAATTGATATCCACCATCTTTACCGCGAATTGATTTTACCAATCCAGCGCGACGCATTTCTATTAGTAGTTTTTCTAAATAAGGAGCGGGAATATTTTGACGGCTTGCAATAGCCTTAGTTGAAGAAGGGCGATTTTTTTGCTGCAAGCTCAAATCTAGTAACGCTTTTACACTATAGTGCCCTTTAGTGGTAAGTTTCATTTAGGTTTAGCAATGTTTGTTGGCACCAGTCTCAGAATATTTTGATCGTAAGAATAGTTTAGCAGCATCTCTTTGAAGTAAAAACACCTCAATATCGCTAAAGTTAACACTAGCGATCCGAGGAGAAGTTTTTTATATAGTTATGGTTATTGCTTTATTTTTTTGGTGCATTTTCTTTGGTGACATCAACAAGCCTCTAAGCAGTCTCCATCGAAAAATAATAAGAATGAATAGTGCAAATTTTATATTGTTGGCTAATAAAAAAATAAAATTCATCATATACACTGTTCTTAATACCTCAATGTCAGTTAAAATGAAATCGATTCCACCACATCCATCGTTAGTTTTTGATTTAAGTTGATGGCTAAACAGAAAAAAATTGAACCTCTAGTCGGCGAAGATTTACTCAAAAAAGTCAAAGAGCTAGAAAACGAAAGTAAAGAAGATAAAGCCAAACAATGTGGCTACTATACCGTTACGAAAAACGGTATCGAGCGCGTTAACATGATGAAATTCTTGAATGCCCTAATTGATGCTGAGGGTATTCAGTTAGATAGTTCTTCTGGTGCTAATGGCCGTGGAGGGCGTAGTGCAAGCTATCGAATTAGCGTGCAGTCTAATGGAAATTTATTAATTGGTTCGGCTTATACAACACAAATGGGTCTTAAACCGGGAGATGAGTTTATCATTACTCTAGGCAAAAAGCACATTCGTCTTAAGCAAGTAGATCCAGAAGATTTAGAAGATGAAGTTGAAGAAGAAGAAGATTAAGACTGTCGCAAAATCATCATAATGGTTACTTAATAATCAACATGACGAATGGTGATTATTAGATGGACATCTTGATATCAAAATAGTCTAAAGATGTCAGTCTCCTCTATTGAGGTGATTGCAAATACGAGCAACTTTATAATTGCCGCATTTATATCTTTTGACAACTGCTATTGATAGATAATGGTGAAGTCGCTACTTGCTTTAACTTATATCCCCGTACAGCTTGGAAAGTAGCTAAGAGCAAGTCAGCTTTTAGTCGATTATCCATTCAATTCTGTTTGGAAAAGTATTATTCTAAAAATACGCTCCATAAAGTGAAAAATTTCGCAGGATAAAATCTATAGCTCTGACGGGGATAAATTTATAAAAGCAGGTAACCAGAATATCGATCTGACAATTATGCTTTGTTTTAATGTCTATAAACATCCATAATTGCGATTAACGATTATTTAGATGAATTTGATTTAAATAAAAGTGTGGTTGATATCTTTTTCTTCAAGATATCGATTCATTGTTTCGTCAATTAGCAATGAAAATACTACTCGTATTTAATGTCAATTATTATACTTCAGCCGTTAGTTACGGTAGCTGCCTCGAAAACCTGTAATGGTTGCAGGCAGCTTTTTTTATCGGTTCTATTGATTTGTATTTGCATTAGTATTACTGGAATGATGCAAATCTGAATTCAAGCTCTGTATTCATAAAAAAATTAAGTATAGAAAACTTCAATTTCAGCAACGTTTATTTATAGATTTGCTATTACACGAAGCATCATATTTTTTGCTATTAATTAATAGAGAATATAAATATTCGATAAAATAATTGAGAAAATTTAACAATTGGTTATATTGAGAAGTTGCACTATATTAAGTTTTTTATAAATTTCGGATAGCTTCTATAAAACGATTCACTTTATAGTTATTTATAGCTATAAAAAAATACATAAGTTAAACATATATCAAAGATTTTGCTTTTGAATCTCTCTACTATGCTGTGAGAATTTACATAGCAAGCATTAATATAATGGTTTTTCCTTCAAAGAACATAATTGCAATTTAATCAAATTGACTGTTTTGTAAATATCTTTAAAAAAAAATTTATGGGTATTTTCTATAATTTATCCGATAGCTTTACAAAGCTTTGGTAAAAAAAACTGTAAATACTCAGAATTTTCGTGGAGGAGGTGCTTAAATAGTAAACAGTAGATAAAAGTTAATTACGAAAAGCTTTATCACAGTAAGCTCTGTTAGTAAAGAAGAACGCAGTATGCAATTTTTTGTATAGCTAGCGACGACCGATTTGCACTATCGCATAAATTTATGGAGTAGATATGTAGTATTTAAAACATATACGCCAACTGCAATTAAATCAACAGGCAATTGCTTGATTAAAATTGGGTTTGCCCCCTCAGAGTTATTTAAATATAGCTATACTCGTGTTGCAGTCATAAAAATGTTCTGAACTTAAGGGGCATTTGTATGTATCGCACATTGCTTATCCTCAACCGTTTTTAGGTTTTATAAGCACAAAGAAAATCAGTTATACCAATTGTTATACAGCGAGTAAATAGAATAGGCGGACGAGGTAGATGAACACACACACCTTTGATAATCATTACGTTACTTGCCCCATTTGCCAAAAAAATGCTACGGCAAAAGCTCCGAAGAATTGTACTGGATTATACAACTGTCCTTACTGTCAGGAAAGGCTAGTGGTATGTCGTAGCGGTAATTATGTGCGGGATCCATTTCCTTTAAAACAAATTACTCTTTCATCTGTCTTACGCCGTCAAAGCCGACCTTTAGCTCGAATTTTACGAGATTTTGTATTTTTTAAGCATCCTTTAATGGCTTTTATTTTAGGGAGCGCCATTATATGCGGCATGTTAACCGTGACTCAAAGAAATACTCACACAAATACCGTAGATTCGGAAGTTCAAGCGCCTTTGGATGGATCGAAGATAGAGAAAAATTCCGGTATGCAAGAAAAGTGAGTTATACTTTTCGGGCATATTAGGAATAAACTGTATTTTTTTGCAGGAAACACCCAAGGCTTAATTATGGCTACCTAGTTATCTGTATTAATATATTAAATTTGTGAATTACCTGTTTATAAGCGGGAAAATCTTGGTAGCATCTAATATACTCAAATGATACTTTAAAAACAGCCCCGTATCTAATTACTCATTAGTTAACGGGGTAATGTTTTTTGTAACTAAAGTCCATTTTCCTTGTCGATCTATAAGTTGCAATGAACCCGATGGAAAATCTCTCAAAGCTTTTTCGTCAAGCAAGAAGTATGGTTGCATATCATGCTTCCAATAGTATTTCAAGTTATCTGGAGAGGCTGGCTTAATCTTACCTTCGCTATAAAAATCTAATGAAGGTCTATGATTGGTTGAAGAAATGTAAACCACCGTATTTTTCTCTAGATTTGCTTGGGCTACCATCTGCACAACTGGTTTCACTGGATAATCTTCATTGAGTTCCCATACCCAGTAATCAGATTTGACAAACAATAATAAAGAAACATACGTTCCCCACAGAAGTACTTTCAAAAATTGCTTATCGCCTCTTTGTGCCCTCAGAGCAGCTAAAGCCATTGTGACGCTAAGAGTTGCAAATATTAGCTGTAATTCCTGTGAAGGTGTTGCAATGGAACTAAAGTAAGTACTTGCAGCTGCGGTAGCTAAAGCTAAAATACTTAACATTACTACCCAAAATTTTGGTAGTGGTTTTAGCAAGGGTAAATTTTCGACTTCACCTAATTTAGCACCAATGGCCAAAGCAATTGAAGGATAAATTGGGAAAACATACCAAGGAAGCTTGGTTCCCATGATAGAAATGGTTATCAAATAAACACCTAACCAAACCAGTACAAGTTTTGCCCAGCTAAGATTGCGATTTTCCCAAGCCAAGCGTAAAGAAGCTGGTACAAAAATCAACCACGGCCAGTTGTACTTGCAAATTTCAAGCAAGTAATACCAAGGCGGGCCAGAATGTCCTTCAACCGAAGACCAAATACGACCAAAGGATTGATTCATCATTCCTTTATTCACAAAATCATGACCGTAATGTAACCATTGGGCACCGTACCAAAAAGCTACTGGAGCAGCGCCAATAAGCATTCCCATCCACATATACTTGCTGCTAAGCAATCGCGGGGTATCCCAAAATAGATAGATCAGCGCCACACTACCAAGCAATATACCTAAAATGCTTTTGGTCAAACAGATTAGTGCAAAACCGATGCCTACACCCAAGCAATAGCGCAAATTTCGACGCGATCGCAGCACGCACAAAAGCATGAAGGTGAAGAAGCAAACCGCAGCACCGTCTAGCATAGCCAGCCTTCCGTGACGCACTACCGGCAACATTGTTAGGTAAACTAAAGCGCTGTAGACAGCACAAATTCGCTGATGAAATATTTCTCTACCAATACTATACAGAAAAGGTACTGAAAGAGCTGTTAAAATTGCACCGGGTAAACGTGTAGTCCACTCGTTTACACCTCCGACTGAATAAGCCCAAGCAATCATCAAATGTATCAACGGTGGCTTGTTGTGATAAGGCTCTCCCCCAAGAGTTGGGAAAAGCCATCGCATCTCGCCGGATTGAGCGCGTTGCAATTCCCGCGCAACTTGTGCGACAGTGCCTTCATCCCAGTCTCGCAGCGGCAACTCTCCTAGATCAATCGTAAAAAGTATTACTGCGGCTATGGTGAGTATTACTATCCATATTCTATCTATTCGTCTGTCCATTCGACGGTACTGTTTTTCAACGCGATCCCAAATAAAGCTTTCTTTTTGCATAAACTAGGACAATCGTTTTAAATCGCTGCTCAAACTACAGAAAAACCTTAAGAGTAATCTCCAATAATAACATTTGTGCGAAACTACTCTATGAATCATTATCTCGTTAAATCTAGTTAATTTATTTTTTTTTGAGAAATTTTTGAATGTTCTCCCAGTAAAACAATCAGAGAAGTTTTATAAAAATTTAAATAATATTTACAGATTGAATAGAAGCAAATATTACCAACATCAATAATTAAATTTTACTAGAGGAAAAACTATGAATTTACCTTTCATCTTAGATATTGCTTTAGGTTTAGTATTTACTTACTTAATTTTAAGTTTGTTAGCCTCCGAAATACAGGAATTACTGGCTACTTTGTTACAATGGCGAGCCGCACATCTGAGAAAATCGATTGAAATTTTGCTTGCTGGTGGGGTTCGTAGCTCTGAAGAAGCAAAAATAATTCAACTGGTAAATCAAATCTATAGTAATCCTTTACTGAAAAATATTAATCAAGAAGCAAAGGGATTTTTGGCGACTTTACCTAGAAAAGCAACTTGGGCTGTTTCGTCTTTGACTCGTCCTTTCAAAATCCCACGTCCTGGAACAACTAGGAATGAAACTATTTTCGGTAATGGTAAACATAGCGGGCCATCTTACATTCCTGCTGATATTTATGCAACTACTTTGATGGAAACCTTGCAAATACCCGATTTTTCTCAAAAGCTTTCAGAATCTAGATTAGAAAAATTTAAAGACCAAAGACTAGCTGAAATACAAAATATTTTATTTACTTTAGAAGGACAAGTGCAAGGGGATGAAAAATTTACTAATTTTTTAAACCTGATTTATCAAGAATTCGCCGATATGCAGGCTGATTTTGAAAAAATATTGTGGAACTACAACCAAAAAAAAGCTAATTTGGATACCAGTGTAAGCCGTATGGCAGAAAGCTTTGATAGGTATATAGACACTTTTCAAACAGAAATACCAGAAAGCGAATATACACGGGGAGCCGTTAGAAAACTGAACTTTCTCAAACAAGATACCTTTGCTTCATCCCAAAGAGCAATTATGTTAGGAGGTTTACAGCCTAACGTCAATGAAATAGTTCAGTTGATGAAGAAAGGTAGTACGGTTTACAAAGAATTTGAAGAAGCAATTAAAGATAAAGACAATCAAACTTATCAAAATTTTCAGCAATTAACTAATCTTTTACCGCAATCAATAACAGAAAACTTAACTGTTTTAGCTCATCGTACTAAAACAAGAATTGATAAAACAGAGTCGGGTATTAATGTATTGAAACAAGAAATGGAAAACTCTTTTAATAGTTCGATGGCAAGAGCTAGTGGAGTTTATAAACGCAATTCTAAAGGAGTTGCATTGTTAATTGGTTTTATTATTGCCGTAACGGCAAATGCAGATGCATTTCATATGATAAGTAGATTGTCTACAGATTCGGCATTAAGAAATACCATTGTAAATAATGCCGGAAATATATTAGTTAGAAATCAAGAAAATTTAAATTATGTAGATATCGGAACTCTTAGAAGTCAAACAGAAGAAGCTTTGTCAGATATATCTTTACCTATCGGTTGGACTGAAGTCAATATTAAACAACAAGTAGGAACATATTCCTCAAATAGCGGCGGTTGGACATCTTTATTCAGATTTGCACGGGCAATTCCTGGCTGGATAATCAGCGGTATTGCTATAGCTATGGGTGCCCCTTTCTGGTTTGACTTGATCGGTAAAGTGTCTAAAGTCAGAAATACCGGAAGTAAACCGTAATTAATATTGGGAATTGGCCATTGAGCATGGGGCATTGAGAATTTATTTTAAAAGATAAATATAATTCGTAAATCCCAACTGCTGTTTTGAGGAATAATTTCGATTTGACGAATAAATTCTCTAAAATAAAATCTTCTTTCTGTTTCTGATAAATCTAACCAGAATTGGGGTATAGAAACGGCTTGAGCAACGGAACGTAAATTAACTGGTGGTAATGTTTCTAGTTGCGTTTGGAGTTGAGATATTTTGGTACGAATTTTATAAATTCTCAGTTTAGCGGTTTCTTCGTCTAAGATACCAGTTTTTAATAAAGATGGTATCTTCTCTAATATTTCTTGTTGAGCGGTAATATCTTCTGTTAAGTTATTTTTGACTTCATCAAAGAATGGAAAATTTATGCTTTCTACAGCGTGAGGTAAATTATTACAAACCTTTTCAATAGTGCTTTCTAATACTTCTTGATAAGACACACTGGGGCATTTATGATTTTTAGAACAGTTGATAGGACGTAAATAAATATACTCTTTTTTTTGTCTGTGAAAGGTTACACGGGTAACTTTCATATGTGATTGGCATTCACCGCAAACAACTAAACCCGCCAGAGAACGTGGTGCGCTGGCGGTGCGAGGTGGTAAACGACTGTTGCGACGTAAAATTCTATCAACTTGAGCGGCTTCTTCACGAGAAATAATGGCGTTGTGAGTGTCGCGAACGATTTCCCCATTGCGGTAAGCAATATCCCCACGGTATACCGGATTAGATAGCCAACGTCTTCCAGTGGTAACTGATATTTTTTTACCGTATTTTTTCGCTATATAACGCACTGCTCCACGTAAAGAACCGTATAGCAAAAAGTTATCAAAAAACTCTTTAACTACCGGTGAGATAGTACGGTCAATAATATATTTTGCTTTACCTCTACGATATCCGTAAGGTGCTTTCCCCGGTGGTGGTAATGCTTCTAAACGATTGCGTGCGTGTCCTTGACGAATGCGATCGCTACGTTTTTGCTGCTGTATCTCGTTTAAGAGTTTTAGCAAATTGGCATGAGTATTAGAATATTTTGTTCGAGAATTATAATTTTGTTCGACTGCAATCAAATTTATTCCCATTTTTTCAAATTGGGAAAGTATCAAGGCAACTTCTTCCACAGAATCCCCTAATTCTTCCAAACGTCGGATAACAATGCAATCTGGGGAATTTATTTCACAATCTTCAAATAATTGCTGTAATTGGGAACGTTTTCCCAAATCTTGATAAATTTTATCTACATCCCATGCCAAGTTCGTAGGTTCGGGAGTTTGTTCTAATAAAGGGTTGCTGTAAGTGTATCCAAACTTCATTCAGTGAACAGTTTACAGTGAACAGTGAACAGTTAGCAGGGAGAAATAATTTTGAACTTGTTACTTGCTACTTGCTACTCCTAACTCTTAATTCCTAACTTTTTACTGCTGTTCGCTTAATTCAATGATATTCCCATCTGGGTCTTGGGTGAATAATGCTCGACGACCAGAAGCGCTTGGTTGGATTGGACAATTATAATTTAATAATCGCTCTTTGGCGGCATCTAAGTCGGCAACAGAAAAAGCAATGTGAGGGTTGCGTCCCCATTTTTCGTGTTGTGGTTGGTGAGAAACTTGGGATGTGACTATTAGGTGTAATTGATATTCACCAACTTGATACCAGCTACCGGGAAAATTTCGCGAACGTTCTGTTTGAGGTAATTTGAGAATTTCACCGTAAAATTTTTCGCTACGGTTTAAGTCAGTAACAAGAATTGCTGCGTGCAAACATTGACTAATTTGCATATTAAAAGAGTTAGGAGTTGATAATTACCAATTAATAACTATCTTCCCACATCCAACATTCCATCTCCTATACCCTGCTATTCATAATTTACAGAAATTAAAAATCTGCTAGCGTAAGATAAGTTTGATTTTTGTGAAAAATAATTAAGATATGGAATTAATTTTTATCTTTATCAACAAAATTACTAATCTCTATATAGAAGATAACTGCTCGCTGCTCATTGCTAACTGATTAAAACCCTTGCATTTCTACTAATTCAATACATAAATCGTTAATTTGTTCTAAATCTGGTTTATGACGTAAGGTTGATTCTTCATAAACTGCTTCCATTTGGGCTACTAAATTTTCTGCCATTTGCATTAGTTGTTCGTAGGAATATTCACCCCTCAAAATTGCTTTTAAATCTGCTGCATCTCCGATTTTATTTCTGTCTACGATAACTTCTTGATTGCGTAAGATTTCTAACCCACTACGTAATAATCTAATACAGTGCATTCCATGTTTGAGGTCGTAACCAGATAATTTTTCTGTTTCTGCTCTTTGTGGATTTCTGTTTTTTTTCCATGATTGATAAGCTTGCCATTCTCTCAAAGCATTATGATATCTCTGGCTTCTTTGCAGCAGGCGAATAAAGTCTTTACGGCTATTAGTAAATTCTTGTGTTTTTTCTATAGTTTCATCCGGTAAGGGGTGCTGTTTGAGCATTCCTTTAAAGTCAATATCGGCTGTTAATAATTTATAAAGTTGTTCTGCTTCTTCTAGAAATTCGATTTTACCTCTAATTAATAAATAAAGATATTCCAAAAAAGCGTTTAATTCTTCTTTAACTAAAGGTGTTTCGTTTTCTATTTCAAAGTCAGATGGTAATGGTTTCGATTGCGGGGGATTTAATAACCACTTACGATGAGTTTCTATTTTTTTGATTTGAGCAAATGCATAACCGGAATAGGTATGCTTGACTTTTTTACTTAAAAATAATTTTCTATGGTTAATTAAATGCTGTCCAACTGGGGTTAAAACAGGATATTCGTTTAACCACAATAGTTCTAAAACGTTAGGGTTTGCTCCTGCTAATAGCTGGATGATTTTTCTTAATTCATAGATAACAGTATCTTCGCTGTTATCCAGAAACGAAAATATACCCGGTTCGTTCCAACCGTTATCTTTTTGTTCGATACCTTTATTAAATCCCAAATAATATTCTTTAGGTGCGATAAATACACCCCTCCAATCATAATCGGAATCGGGACGGTTTAATCCGTAACCATGACTTCCGGCTAATCCTATAAAAATCGTTCTTTGTTCTACTTCTATTCTTTTCATAATTGATTACTAAAACTAATTTTAATTAATAATCTTTTTCTAGTTATATATCTGAAATTGGTTAAAGTGTTAGTGATAATTTATGGTTTATCCTGTAAAACAGTAAAATGTCAATATTATTGTTACGTCAAAGTTAGAATTAAGGCAAAATTGGGAATCATTTGATTGTAAATGCTTTTATTTGCATACTACCAACATCAAAGGATACTCAAATATGGCAGTTAAAAACTTTGACCATACGACAGAATCATTACAAGATTTTTTACAGAGTGTTAAAAAAGGTAAAACTCAGCTACTTGATTTCCAACGTGCTTGAGTTTGGAGTGACGAGCAAATATGCAGTATTTTAGCTAGTATTTCGCTTTCATATCCGGTTGGTGTAGTAATGATGCTGCAAACTGGTAACGATAACGTTCGCTATATATTTCCGCGAAAATGGTGCGAAAAAAATGGAATTGAACCCAGACTTTTTGACAGTGTTATTAACAAAGCACCGTTATCATCTAGAACAAATAAAATTATTGGCTCCAAAGCACCTAGTATTTACTTATCCAAGCTTCAGGAAAAAGCAAAAATCACAAAGATACGAATGGATGATATATTGCAATCCCACGCGATAAATCCAGAAAGTTTACGCTCGGATAACTTTCAAGCTTTCTTCGATTTGCGTCAATAAGCACTGTTACATCGAATTGAGACAGCTATGGGTAAAACTATTTTAAGGTCTGAATCTATGGAATTAGCTTGAGACTCGTAAACAATAAGCTTTTACAAAAATCAATAAAATATAAGTATAAAGGGTTATATTTTGTCGATTTTTATTTAATTGTATCAAATGGTTTAGTCCGTTTTTATTCCCATATATATAGTTATACTTTCTATTCTCACCCTTAAGAAATACAAACTAATATCAACCCCAAGGTAGTGTGACATTTAATGATTTTTCGCAATCATTAATAATTGTAAGCAGTATACATGCTGGATTTTTCACTTTCATAAATAACTTGGCGATAGGCTAGGTATTTGCTAGAAAGTAGACAATTAATTTTTTTTTTGTTTAAAGAGATAATTATGAGTACTTTCAATTCTTCTCCTTCAAGCTGTAGATGCTGCGAACATTTCACGCCTTTAGGACAGCGTGGCGGTACCTGCGGACTACTAAATAATGGTTTAGTTAAAAGCCATTGGAAAGCTTGTTCTTTATCAAACTCGGTATTTAATATTGCTACTAGAGAAAAAACTTCTAATTATGCTTTACTAAATCGATAAGATTTTTAGTATTGCTCAATGACATCAAACTTTTGGAGACGTAGCACTACGCTACGTCTCTACATGTGTTTTGCGATACTTTTTAGCTATGCCCTAATTGCAGCAATCTAAAACTTGCAAAATATGCCGCCATGATAGTAATATTGTCTGTCGGCTGTCTAATTCCTGCTCGGACCAGGTAGGCATGTTGCAAAAGCTGGTGACAACGATTTATGAGTTGTGGATCGGCTACCTGTACGGCAATTTAAAGGATATTCAAAATGAGTTACGCAATTATTGAAACCGGCGGAAAGCAACTAAAAGTTGAACCGGGACGTTTTTACGATATTGAGCTACTGCACAAAGAACCGGATGAGAAAGTTACTATAGATTCAGTTTTATTTGTGCAGCACGATGGTGAAGTTAGTATTGGACAGCCCTTGGTGTCCGGAGCTACGGTAGAGGGAACGGTGATGCGCCACTTTAGAGGACGCAAAGTCTTGGTATACAAGATGAAGCCGAAAAAGAAAACCCGTAAAAAACGCGGTCATCGTCAAGAAATTACTCGTTTGATGATTGATTCCATTAATATGAATGGTTCTGTAGTGGCTTCTGCTGAAACTTCCTCCGATAGTACCCCTAGCAATGAAGAGGCACCTGCTGAAGCTGTAACTGCTGAAGTTGTTGCAGAATAGGGAATAGGGAATAGGGAATAGGGCATAGCAGTTATGGATTTATTTGTGACTTTCTACCTTTAACCTTTGACCTTTGACCTTTAAACTTTTTTATCATCAATTATTAAAAGGAGAAAAACATGGCTCATAAGAAGGGAACGGGTAGTACTCGTAACGGACGCGACTCAAACGCTCAGCGCCTTGGCGTAAAGCGCTATGGTGGTCAGAATGTTCTCGCTGGAAATATTTTAGTACGTCAACGCGGTACTAAGTATCATCCCGGCAACAATGTTGGTATCGGTAAAGATGATACTTTGTTTGCTTTGATTGACGGTATTGTAACTTTTGAAAGAAAGGGCAAGAGCCGCAAGAAAGTTAGCGTTTACAGTGGGGCTACTGAGTCTGAACCAGCAACTGTTGCTTCTTAAATTTTTTTAATGGGCATAATGCCCGAGTCAGAAGAGAGCATCCTATTTCATAAAATAAGTATGCTCTCTTCTAAAATATTTTTATTTTGTTTAGGGCGAGTTTATAGCTCGTCTTATTTTTTTATTTGAATTTTTTGCGATTTATGAAAGTAAATAATCTAATAAAACTCCAGAGATTAACCCTACGATAGAAAACAAAGAAGTAAATAAGAAAGCTTTATTTTCACTTATTCCAGCTATTTGAAAATCCAATCTTACCAGAATTGTGGCGCTAATTATTAGTAAGATATCTAAAAAAATTCTGAACTCAGCAAAAATAAGAAAAAATAAGAATGCCCCTAAAACAGCTAACAAAAAAGATTTTAACTTCGTATTGAATAAAAACCTCATATATTTGACTGCTTTTGACCAAGGGGTAGTTATTGCCGCAACTAAAAGTAAAACGCTAATTCCAATCATTAACCATGCAAGCATTGGCAAGTTTTCTTGAGATAATATCCATCCGAACACGCTGTAAGTAACTAGTACAAGCGTAAGCGAAACCCAAGGAAGCTGTTTTATGATAGACATCTAACTGATTGCCTCAACGAGACAGTAAGTAGTTAATTTATAATCATTCACAAGTAACTATTATTACTTTTATCTAAGTATTAGCTGCACCAGTTGAAAATGAAGTGTTTAATAACACTGATATTTTGAAGCTCAATGATCTATTTTAATGTACGATAGCTGCCTGTGATGCCGTAAACTATAACTCTATCTTTGATTTCAAGTCAGGAAAGAGACGAGGAGGATGTTTAAGTTGTGCTAGTAGAATAAGATTTGATTAAAAATTATTTCAATGTGTTCTTAAACATTTGTAAACTGATATCAGCTAAGTTGCGGCTTATCATATCTTGTTAAGGGATTATCATGAGACAATCTGTTATTGCGGAGCGCGTCTGCCTTATAAGTCATATTTTGGCTAAGGTTTTCGGACTTGTAGGTATTATGTTGGTGATACCTAACGCCAAAATGATTTTAAATTTTGGAGATGTTGGACAAACAGCTATGCAGTTGAGTATGGCTAATGGCGGTGTAGTAGATATTATTTTTGGCATAGTAGCCGTTTCAATTTATGCCTGTAGAGTTTTGGGATGGCGGACTTGGCTGGGTTTTCTCATACCTTCTGTCTTAATATCGGTAGGTAGCGAACTTTTGGGAACTAGTACTGGTTTTCCGTTCGGAGATTACAGTTATCTTAGTGGTTTGGGTTATAAAATTGGCGGTTTAGTGCCGTTTACTATTCCTTTATCCTGGTTTTATGTCGGTTTGTCAGCTTACTTAATTGCAAGAAGTGGTTTAAAGGTAGCCGAAAAACCAACATTGATTCGACATATTGCGGCTGTAGCGATTGGTGCTTTACTCTTCACAAGTTGGGATTTTGCTTTGGAACCAGCTATGAGTCAAACTGCTTTTCCCTTTTGGTATTGGGAAACTCCGGGAGATTTCTTCGGAACACCTTATAGAAATTATGCTGGCTGGTTTGGAACGAGCGCCTTATTTATGAGTGTAGCAGCTTTGATATGGGGAAATAAGCCGATTAAATTATGGCGATCGCAATTAATTCTGCCTTTAATTGTTTACTTAAGCAATTTTGGTTTTGCTGCTGGGTTAAGTTTGGGGGATGGTTATGTTATCCCAGTTTCTTTAGGTATAGTTTTGGGTGTAATTCCGGCTTTAGTTCTGTGGTTGAAAAGTTCTACCGTACCAACGTCTTATGTTAATGATGTAGAAAATGCAGCAAATGAAGTTGCAGTCGCTTCTCTAAAAGTTGCTGTCAAGTAATCATTTAACATAGCGATTAATAATGCAGGAGTTTTTGAGCGGTATCTCGCTTTGTATTTTACTTATTCAGGTACCAGCAGTTTTTGTTCTGCTGTCGCGTCTACTCAAAGGACCATTTCGTCAACCTCCGATTCAGCCCCAAAGTCCCACACCTGAACTTTTAGGGAATGTTAGCGTAGTGGTTCCGACTCTTAATGAAGTCGAACGTATCAGCCCTTTATTAAATGGATTGAGCAAGCAAAGTTATGAAGTGCGGGAAATCATCGTTGTGGATAGCAATTCTCAAGATGGTACCCGCGACTTAGTAAAAGCAGCAATTGCAAAGGACCCGCGTTTTAGCTTGATAACAGATGACCCTTTGCCAGAAGATTGGGTTGGTCGTCCGTGGGCATTGCATAATGGCTTTTTAAATATTGACTCGAAAAGTGAATGGTTTCTGGGGATGGATGCGGATACTCAACCAGTACCCGGTTTAGTGGCTGGTTTGATAAAAACTGCATCTGCTCTCGAATATGACTTAGTTTCGCTGTCTCCCCGATTCATTCTGAAGTATCCTGGTGAATCTTTGCTTCAACCGGCGCTGTTAATGACGCTACTTTATAGATTTGACCCTGCGGGTGTGAATACGCAAGCCTCCGAGCGGGTAATGGCTAACGGACAGTGTTTTTTGTGCCGTCGTTCGGTTTTAGAAAAGGTAAATGGCTATACCAGCGCTAAACGTTCATTTTGCGATGATGTCACTTTAGCAAGACAAATAGCCGCAACTGGTTTTAAAGTAGGGTTTTTGGATGGAGCTAAAGTACTTAAGGTAAGGATGTACGAAGGAGCAGCGGAAACCTGGAAAGAATGGGGAAGAAGCCTCGATTTGAAAGACGCATCTTCAAAGGCTCAAACTTGGGGAGACTTATGGTTGCTCGCATCAGTCCAGGGTTTACCTTTAATAATAGTAATTTCACTATTATTGCTTTCTCCTCACGTTCTTTTTCCATCCGTACTTCTATCTCTAAATCTATTTTTGCTGCTAATTAGGTTTTTAATGCTTTTAGCAATAGCACCGTCTTACGATTTTACTCAAACTAAAGGGGGCCTTTTATTTTGGCTTTCACCAATTGCAGACCCCTTAGCAGTTTGCAGAATTTTCTTGTCAGCCTTTCGCACCCCGCGACAGTGGCGAGGACGGGAGTATGGTTGAGGGAGAGCGGGAGCAGGGTAAAAGGAGTGAGGGAGAGAGTGAGGGAGGGAGAGAAAGAATAAAATACTTCTAACTCTTAACTCCTAACTCCTACCTTTAACTTTTAACCTTGCTTACTCTTCTTCATCGTCAAGTTTATCGGCGCGTTCGAGTTCCCAAAGTATTTGATTACCTTCGCGACGTACTCGGGAAACTATCCAGTTTCTCCAACGCCATTGGTCTCCACGACTAGTAACAGCACTAGCATGGACGTTCATTAAGTCCGCTAATTCCGAACTTGTGATTAAGTAACCTTTTTCGGCTATTTCGTCAGCAATGCGAAGAGTTTCAACTAAACTGCGGAGTTGCGATACTCTTGTTTCGCGTGGTAAATCTTCGTTTTGCAAGGTAGCAGAAGCGCTAGATGATTCCATAGTTTTCGTATTGTTTGTGTCCGACTCAAGATTACTATTATGTATCTTTTTGTTAACAATGGGTGGCGTAATGTGTGAGTTAGATGTAGATGATACCTCAACTTCGGCTTTTTGTGCGAAATTAGCATCACTGAAATTTATATCCAGTATTTGCTTGAGCGATGGTATTTTCCCTGAAGCAAAACCACGGGCGATTGTGTCGCAACGTTCGTTACCTATATTACCAGCGTGACCGCGAACGTGTTGCCATTTAATCTTTTGATTATTAAGATTATCTAGAATTTCTAATAAATCTTGGTTAAGTACCGGTTTTCCGTCTGATTTCTTCCAACCTTTACGCTTCCATCCTTTTATCCACTTTGTGACGCAATTAATTAGATATTCGCTGTCGGTGTAAAGAGTGATGGGTTTGTTTTGCCCGGAAGATTCTAAAAATTCCAAAGCTGCGATCGCGGCTTGCATTTCCATTCTGTTGTTGGTGGTTTTTTTTGATGCATCACCGAGTTCGTGAACCGAACCATCATCGAAGTAAACAACAACACCCCAACCACCGGGACCTGGATTGCCGGTACAAGCGCCATCGGTATATATACTTTGAATTGTAGGTTGAGAAGACATAGTTAAAATATTAACTCGTGTAAATACGAGGACATAACTACGACACGGTTAATGATGTTGTAGCAAATATCCACCGCAAAAAGAGGAAAAAGGCTCTAGTTGCAACGAGTTATAAACGTTATCACGTTTGGATACAAAGTTATAACAAGAAAATAATATTTAATAATTTATTAATTTTGTAATAAGTTACTTTTGATTGATTTTTGGTTTATTCGCGCCAAAAATTGCGAAATTTAAATAACGCCAGTGACAGCCAATATTAATAAAGCCTGCTTGTGCTAACCATTGGGTTTGATTTTCCACAGAATCAGGAATGTCTTCTTCTATATGTTTAGCAAACCAGTAATTTTCATCTTCGCCGTTATCGTTAATAAATTTACGCCATAATTTTTCGTATTTTTGAGTTAATTGTGCATTCGCACCCTTAACAATTTCTAGAATCAGCAGTAAACCATTAGGATTCATTGTAGAAAACAGCTTTTTGAATAATTTTTGTTTGCCTTCGGCATCGAGATGGTGAATTGCCAAACCAGAAACTATCAAATCGTAATGCTCTCCGATATCATCGACACCGAAATCACCTTGCTTAAATTCAACTCTGTCTTGATATGCTGATAAATTATTTTTGCAAGCCGCCAACATGTTTTCTGCAAAGTCAAAAGCAACAACATTTGCCTGTTTAAAATTTTGTAGCACTAAATGGGATAAAACTCCCGTACCACAACCTAAATCAAGTACTTTAATTGAGGCATTTTGAGGAACATCTATCATGTCTAACATCACCTGATGTTGCTCGCGGTAGTAGGGAATTAAACGTAAAATCAAATCATTGTAATTAAATGCTTCTTGTTCAAAATATTGGCGAATGTTATTAACTTGCATGATATTTATTTGATTTATATTTGAGCAGTTGAATCGGCGTTGCATAATCGCATTTATATTCCCTGTATTATATTCTCATTGCTCTCGTTACCATCGTTGAATTTTGTAATGCATATCAAGGAGACTCTAACTCCAGTATAAATGGAGATAGAGCGACTAATAAAAGGTTAAATTAGCTGATTTAAACGCTATAGCTAATAATTTACTTATGCTTAATGTTTATGTTTGTTTTCTATATTCTGAATAAACTGCTGCCAAATTTTATTAGGAATCCAAATTTGATGTAAATCCTTTTTAGCTGCTTCTGAGTCTATACCTTCATAAAAGCGGCGATAAAGATATATAAAAGCAGACACGCGCTTATTTGCTGCACAGTGAACGAAAACTTTTTTATCCGCATCCGTTTTCATTACTTGAATAAATTCTTGTAACTTATCCTCTGTGGGATTTTCCCAAATTACGGGTATATGAACGTATTGCATTTGTTCCGATTCTACAATTTCTTTTTCATTCGCTAAGGCGTTAGAAGAATCTTTTAATGCAAGATTGATAACTACTTGATATCCTGCTTGCTTGATATGAGAAAATTGTTCAATAGATGGTTGTCCGGCAGTAGCAATTTTATCAGAAATTTTTAGGTAGTTGTAAATATTTTCTAGACAATTATGAGACATTTTAATTGATGAATAAATGCGCGACTATTTTACAATAAAGTCTAAGTTTGCAGCACGATTAACAATTTAGGGGAGAGTAATTAAGCTTATAATGGCAGATTGGCAGAATCGCTTTTAGTCAAAATTATTGTTTAACAGTTCTAATTGACCTATTTTCGGTAGAAGTTACCGATGAAAAAACCGCAGAGGGCGCAAAGAGCGCGGAGGAAAGAGGTAGAAAGAGATAGGAGTAATCAGAAAACAGAATAATAATGTTCTACTTCGGGAAAGGGTTCGTAAAAATGATGTAAAAGTTGTTTCCATTGTTGATATTCTGTTGATTTTCTAAATCCGACGGTATGAGCTTCTAAAGTTTCCCAACGTACAAGTAGAATATAACGATTTGGGACTTCAATACATTTTTGTAATTCGTGAGATATGTATCCCGGCATGGAAGAGATTATTTTTGCAGCTTGTTTAAATGCTGTCTCAAAATCATCAGATATTCCGTCTTTTATATTTAAAATTGCAACTTCGAGAATCATTTTTAGGGGTAGGGAATAGGGAATGGGAAACAGGGAACGGTTTATAAATCTGGTTTCTCATTATCTGAAATTATTGCTATGTCTTAATCATCTTCTTCATCATCTTTAACTTGTTGAAGTAGTGAAATACAGTTGTTAAGCATCCAAATAAAAACTTCTATTTGTGATTCTCCATTTTGAATGCGGTTTTTAGCTTGGATACCCATAAGAATAATTTGCAGGGTTAGTAATAGAGCGATGAGTTTGCAGGTTAAGTTTCTCATTTATCCATCTGTGTTAGTTGATGGATACAGCATCTCTTTGGGGTAGTACCCAGAATCAAACCTTTAAATTAGTAATCCGTCAGGGGTTGAAAACCCCTAACTAATAGCTCAAGTCATCTAAAGATGACTGAAGTACGGTAAGATTTCCTGTTTATGCTGTAAATTCGCTACAATCCGAAAGAGATTGATTTGGGGTAGTAGTTAATTCGGGGTTAACCCAAACTTTGTTGAAATTTTTTCTGTATTGATTCTGAGAAAGATGAATATGTTCTTTTTCTTGCAGCACATAGCCTAATGCAAGTCGATACGAATAATTTAGCTGCGATTGAGGTATTGGAAACAATTATTTTTTCAGGTAAATATGAATATGCTTGTTTAGCTGCTGACATTTTAATTGAAAATAATCCTTGTCATCACCAGGCTATTAATAAGCTAGAACAAATAATTACATCTGTTGAAGAAGAAAAAATTATTTGTTTGGCTGCAAATGGTTTAATGAAAAGCAAAATTGGAAAATTAGAGGCAACTACACATTTAAAAGAAACTATCAACTCAACTATTCATCCATTCGTTAGTAGAGAAGCTATAGATATTTTAATTAGGTTGATACCTAAAGATAAATTTGGAGAGATGGTAACTTTTGGTAAAAATTATTCATCAACTAAGAAACATACAAATAGCTTTAATGACTTTGTAATGTATGAAAAATCTCACATGTACGAACAAATATGTCAACACATGCGTAAACTTATATGGCACTGCGCTCAAAATATGACATACTCGGAATTCTATCAAGCATGGCATAAATAAAAGAATTTAACTAACAAGTCACTTAAAAATATCACCCAGTCATCTTTAGATGACTTTTGCTATTAGCTTGCGGTTTGCAACCGGAAGCGGGTTGAAAGTATATCGATAATTATTTATGATTATTCTTATTTTTAGAAATTTTTTAATAATTAAATGGTGCGTTACGGCATTTTCAACATTGTAATTTAAGTAGGTAAATAATAAAGCCGTAACAGCACCCTACAATTAATTATTGAATATTTTGTATTATAAAATGGTGCGTTACGGCATTTTAAAATTATTAGTAATAAATGATAAATTTTAAAGCCGTAACAGCACCCTACAATTAATTAACAATTTATTTCACTATTTCACTCAAAGGCGTTGCTAAACCATCAATGCTAACCATATTTTTCTGCTGATGATATTCTTTAATTCCTGATTCTCCTTTTTTCGCTGCCCATTTAACTAAGTTTTCTCGCTGTGATTGGTAATCATATAAAGGTACGCTCATTCCACAAGATGTTTGAACTCTTTCGATATCGGCTACTATTATTTGACGGGTTCCCGGTATTTCGGGAAATTGGGAATATAAGGATTCCCATTCTGAATTGTTGGGTAAAATAGTTTTGCCGCTACCGTAAAGACGCAAAATAGACGGCGAACCTTCAAAAGCACAAAACATAAAGGTAATGCGCCCGTTTTCCTGTAAGTGCGCTGATGTTTCGTTTCCGCTTCCGGTTAAATCTAAATAAGCAACTTTGTGTGGTGAAATAATACGAAAAGTGTTATTACCCTTGGGAGAAATGTTTACATGCCCGTCAGAATTTAATGGTGCCGTAGCAACGAAAAATATCTGTTGGTTTGCAATAAATTTTTGCAATTCTTCGGTGATAGAATCAAATACTTTAGCCATTTTTAGTTATCAGTGAACAGTGAACAGTTAACAGTTCATTTGCTAATATTTTATACTAACGGTTTTATGGCTATTAATTTATACAACAGGTTAATAGAATCAAATAATATAGCGGTTTTCATTTGGATGGAATACAGCCTCAACCTTACCTTTTCCCATCTCCTTGATAAGGAGAGGGGTGCCCGGAGGGCGGGGTGAGGTTTTCTCGTTCCAAGGCTCTGCCTTGGAATGCCAAGCATGAGGCTCTGCCTCAAGTTTAATAGGAGGCAGAGCTTCTAATAATGTATTCCTTGCCGGAGACAAGGAACAAGTTAATACACTTAGAGCAATGCCCAATTCCCTACGCTTTATGCCCTACTTCTAATTCAGCATTAATTTTGTCGTATTCAACTTTGCCGTAATCTAATTTTATGATTCTGTCGGCAAGGTGGAAATAATGGTCGTCGTGACTGATGACTAATACTGTTTTATTGCGTTTTTTCAAGTTTAGTAATATCTCTTTGTAAAAAATGTCTCTAAACATTGGATCTTGGTCTGATGCCCATTCATCAAATAGATAAATTGGACGATTTTCTAAATAAGCTGTTAATAACGCTAAACGTTTTCGCTGTCCTTGAGAAAGTTGTGTAGTCGATAGTTTACCGTTTTCTATTGTGACTTTGTGATTGATTTTCAACTGTCTCAAGTATTCTTGAGCCTGTTCGTCTAAGGCTGGTTTTTCCATTCCTAAGAGCTTTTCAAATAGGTAAAAGTCGGAGAAAATTACGGAGAAGTGTTGGCGATACCATTCCCGATTATCATCGGTAATCACTTTATTATCTAATACAATTTCTCCTGCTTCGGGAATATATAACCCCGTAATGAGTTTGGCTAAAGTTGATTTTCCGCTACCGTTTCCGCCAACTATAAATACTATTTCCCCTGGTTTAAAGGTTAAGTCAACTGGGCCTAAACTAAAACGACTTTCTTTGTCTTCTCCTGGGTATGCATGGACAACTTTTTTTAATTCTAATTTTTTAAATATTTTTGAATCTTTCTTTTTTTCTTCTATATAGTTCTCTTTGTTACCAGCTAATATCAAACCCATTCTTTCTATTTTTTGTAATGCTACCGTAGCTTTAGATAAAGCTTGCAGCTTATCTAATATGCTCTGCATCGGCAACATTAAATAAGTAACTGTAAGTATATAAGCTGACAGTATGCTGGGAGAAATGGGTGCGATTTGCGGTAATAAAAACAGCAGCAACCCTACAAGGATAAAAAACAATAAATTGCCCAATCCTGTAGAAATTGAAAAGGTTAATAGTGCCGCCGAATTTTGATCTCGATATATGGCTGCGCTATGCTGCAATTCCGAATCAAAAAACTCTTGACGACGAGCAGTATGGAGTTTAAGTTCTTTAATACCTTCGGCGATCGCGCGAAAATGTTTGAGCAAACGATCTTGTTCTTCTCGTGCAGCAACCAAGTAACCTTGCGCTCTATTAATTAATAGTTGAATGCTGCCGACAGCTATCATTACGAAACCGACGGTAAAAGTAAATACCGTACTTGATAGAAGCGATAAATAAAGCAAGCACCCGGCAATAATAGCGATATCAACGCAGATAAAAGGAATTGCGTAAACTGTAGCCGTTAACGTTGCTACATCTTCTGTTAGAGTTGCCAGCAAACGCGACGTACCTAATTTTTCTAAGTGCCGCAATTGTGAAGACAAAATTCCCCTACTCAAACGCAACCGTAATTGATAAACGGCTTCCTGAGAAAGATTTATGAGTAAGACTTGGGAAATAATGCTGTTAACAACTACTATCAATGCAAAGGTGGGAAACTGCCAAGCTAAATCGCTGAAGCTATTTGAGGATTGAAATCCGTCGCTAATAGCCTTGTTTATCAACGCTATTAATCTAGCCGTTGTGCCACCACTCACTAAACCCGTAAAAACGGCGATCGCCACTTGCAACCAAGAAGCCTTCAATAAAAGCCAGAGTAAATTCATTCACTGCACCGCATCGCTGGTTACAATTTTGGTTTCCGTCCAATTAGCAAGGCTAATTCTAGCCACTTCCAATAACAATCCACATCTTCAAAGCCAATATTTCGCAACCACTTTAGTTGAGTTTCTACATCTAAAAGCTGGTTGGATGGATCGTCTTGTGCTGGTGTAACACCTATCGCTTTTAAAAACTTTTCGTGCAAGCGCACTGTAGGTGAAGCGACATGTTCTAAGTTGCAGAAAACACCACCGGGCTGCAACAGATTAAATATTTCTACATAAAGCGAACGTTTGCGATTGTGGCTGAGATGATGAATCGCAAAACTAGAAACGATAGCATCAAATGTTCCATACTCTGGTAAGCTCTCATCTAAATTGTGTTCGATAACTTCTACCGTAGAATCATCTTGAAAACGACTCTTCGCCGCTTCTAACATAGTTGGTGAAAAGTCTACAGCGACAGATTCTACATTATGTCTTTCAATCTTGAGTAATGCTAACAAGCGTCCATCTCCAGTTCCTAAATCGAGAATGCGCTTCACCGTTTTAGGTACCTCCTCTAGCAGCACTGCTTCACCTTCAGTGCGGTGAGGAATATTATCCGCTTGTGCTAAATAGTTCAATGCATGTTCGGCAGAAGTCCATAGATTAGCCATATAAATTTACAGAAATTGCGAGCTAAGGATATTCATCCTACAAGCGCAAAATTATGTTTATTTTATCTTAGTATAGCGTATCAATTTATTTGGTAAAAGCGCGCATAATTGTATTATTTAAGACTTAAAAAACATTACATCCTGCACAGCTAAAAATATATTTTAATGTCGCGATAATCACTAATAATCTCAGTGCCAATCTAGTAATATAACTCTGGTTTGATATTTATATTCCTGCCGCATTTTTTCGGAATTAAATTGAACGTATTGCAGTTAGCATCAGCTTAAAATACTCTTAAAGTATTTATTTAACTGTATATTACGGCATCGGGCCAAAATAAACTAAAAGCCTTGCAAATCAATACTTTCTTGCAAATTATACAGATGAGTCAATCTTCTGTAGATGAGAGCTAAACATGCAAATGCAGAATATAAAATATCAAACTAAGTAAATATTCTCTCCTGACAAAAATATGAATACTCTTTATACTTTTGCAAGAATCAAGTTTCTAAAGTTACTTTTATTACCAAATATTAGCAATCATTTATTTCAAACTTTAGGTATTTATTTTTTAGGCACATTATTATTGTATGTAACTTTATTTTACCTGCTCCGTCCAATAGTGCGTCGTTTCGATAATCCTTTGCCACTTCTTATACTTAGTGTAATCTAAAATCCTATTGTTATTGCTCTTGCTTTGTTTGGCATTAAATCCTCTATTAGCACATTAGATTCAAATCAAACAATCGATTGGATTCAACGCAGTTTAACTGCGGCAATTGTAACTATTATGACTTATTGCATTGCACAATTATTTACTCAAGTAGTTACTTATTATTTACGTGTTTATGCCAAACAAACTGAAGCAGTCTGGGATAATGTTTTAGTTCCGATTTTAGAAAGATTGCTTCCGGCGTTAACTTATATTTTGGAAGTGTTTTTATTTTTAGAAGCTTTAGGAATTGATTTGACCGGAATTTGAGTAGCTTTTGGAGGACTAACTTTTGTTCTTGGTTTTGCACTCCGAGATATTTTAGCTAACTTTTTTAGCGGTTTAGTATTATTAATTGATACGCCGTTTCAATTTGGGGATGTTATTGCCATGCCGGATACGTTGCAAATGAAGTTCGTCGGAAAATGGTTAGAATATTAACCGAAGTAGGGATTTATAATTCGTAATAATGACCCATTTTACAGCTGTAATTATTTTACCTCCCAAGACAAACAATATTCCGGAGGAAGTCGCAGAAATGCTTCTTCCTTTTAGTGCGTAAAATTATAATATTTATAGCGGTTTTCACTTTAATATAATACAAATTTAGCCTCATCTCCTTTTCCTCTCTTTAATAAGGAGAGGGATGTTCGATAGAATAGGGTGAGGTTTATCAATTTGAAAATAAATTTAAAATATTTAAAATTATCAACACTATTATTAGATAAATATCAAATTGATAATTAATTATTTTTTTTAGCAACTGAAAAACATTGTTCTCAGACTCAAATTTATCGGTATCGGCTTGCAGCTTTAATAAACAATAAGAAGTTTTAGTTAATACTTGTTGATAATGGGATAAATTCCACAAAATTATAAAAAAGCAACAAATAAAAGTTAAAAAATAAGTAAATATTGTCCATCTTTGACCGCTAGGCAACATGGTTTTTAAACCATACTTTGCTTCAAATAATCTCAGTATTTCCACAATAATAAGCATAGTTTTATAAGGAGCTATGCTATTTATGAAAATCCAAGAATATTTAGTGTAATTTTGAGTAATAGTTGTGACGATAGAATGCGTGTTATTTTCAAATAAATGAATATTGTTTTCGATTAACTTTAATCTATAGTTTAATTTTAAAGTTGTTTGTAGGCTTTTATTATAATCCTGAAAAGCTGTGTATATACTAACTATGCCAAAAGGCACTGCTACAAGTAGATGTAAGATAAAAGAGTAAGGGGAAAGTAGAATATACGGAAGATAATATTTGTTGAAGCTTTGAGCAGTGTTTCCTAATTCCGCTTGCAACTGTTGAGGCGCGACAACGAATAGCTGGTTACTAATAATTAAGATAACAATGATTGTAACAACAAATGCTATGAATCGAGATATTTTTGCTGATTTTGATTGACTGTATAAAACCTCTAAAGTTTGTTTTCTCCAAACAACACCCATCATGTAATAGTAAGTTGTCACTATAAAAGTGCTGCGAATAAATTTGATTAAACTTCCGTACTCTCCAAACCTTTGTATAAATACATCGCTACCGGAAAAATAATAAGCTGATATTAAAGAAAATCCACAAAAAAGTAATAAGATTACGCAACAACCTAAAAGCTTCGCTAAAGAGGCTGTAGATAAAGTTGATTTGGGTTCTACATCTAACTCTTTCCATTCCTGTTGAAAAAACCAAAATGCCGCTAATTGCCGCTCAATCCAATTTTGATTAAAAATATTTTCGTAAATAGGATTAGCTATTTTAAGTTTTCCTTGCTGTTTAACTACCAATCCAGATAGTCTTAACTCTACCTCTTGATAGCTATTAGTCGTTACGATTTCACCTTCACGGTAAATTTTTTGATACAGTTCCAACAAAATTACCGAACGTCGTTTATCGTAAAGCAATCTATCGCGTATTGTTCTTAAATGTTCTGGCTCGTCTCTTGCTTCCCAATTTTCAATTATGTGGTTTTTTACTAACTGGGATATTTGAGGATTTTGGCTTTGGGCTTCAACGATTAATTTACATAGTTTTTGAGTTAGAAATGGTTGCCCTCCAGTCCAAAACAGAACTTCTGCTAAAGTTTTCTCGGGATTATCTACCTTGTTTGCAAACCCTTCGATTAAAGATAGCTTCGCTTCTTCTAGCTTAAAACCTTTTAACTCAATTGCTTGACCGATATTAAAAGGCGTTCGTCTTTTATCTTCAATTAAATTTGATGGTGTTGCTACCCCCAGCAAACAAAAAGTCAGTCTGCTGTATTTCGGATTATCTGCACGTTGATTGTAGCAATTACGAATAAATGCAAAAAAATCATCAGTTGGGAAATCTAAACCGATAACGCTATCAATTTCGTCAATAAAAATGACAATATTTTTAGAAATTGATTCTAATAATACTTCATCGATTATCTCGCTCAGCCGCTGCACCCCTGAAAGAAAATCGCGATCGCGCCACCACTGTTTCCAATCAATTTGAATTGAACCCCCAAAATTCCTAAATAAACGGTAGGCAATGCCTTTGTACCATTGTTCTGGAGTGATTTGGCTGCCAGTTGCGGTTAAATCAATTGCAGCACAAGCAATACCATCAACTTGCAGCCGTTTCATTGTCCGAACTCGCAAGCTGGATTTACCCATTTGACGAGAGTTGAGAACGTAGCAGAATTTGCCAGATTTTAGACTAAAATAAAGTTCGTCATCTGCTTCACGTTTCACATAAGTAGGGTCATTAGCTGATAAACTTCCCCCTTGGTATTTATAGGCGTAGTTCAGTTTTTCTGCCATAAGTTGACGTGCAGCCGTCATTGTACAAGAATAAATTCTCAATTATTGTAGTGCGAGTCGGACAGCTAGCATTTGATATCTACACTTTCGCTAAACAATCGTTTAAATACAATCGGTATAAATTACATCTAGGTTCTACTTCGTTACCGCACCAGCGTACCAACCCCATACTGTAAAGTTTGAATGCTTCCTCGGAATCAATTCGCACGGGTTGTTGTTCTTCCACTACATTTTTCATTGCTGTAATTAATTTTGCATCCTGCTGTAAATGCGTATAAATTTTTCGCAGGTGATTTCTATAAAGTCCGGCTTCTGTAGCTGCTGTTTGCAAAAGTTCTTCTAGTTTTATTGACTGATTTTTAATATTAGTAAAAGCTTGATGCAATAAATAGGGATGACCGCCTACTATTGTGATTAGTTTATCAATCAGCATATAGTCTTTATCGAGTCCGTAGCATATAGCTAATTCATGAACTTGCTCTAAATTAAATTCAGGTAGCTCAACCGGTAATCCAACATTAAAAGGCGATTGATTAATATTTAGAGGAATATAAACTTCGGTTGAATGCGCTACAATTAATCGTAATTTTTTCCAGTTATCAAGAAACTTTGCATCTTCATACCAAGAACGTAGTAACCCTAAAAAATCTGCTGCAACTTCTTGATACTTAAAAACTTTATCCACATTATCCAAACCTAAAATAATCGTTGTATCTATATTGGCTAAAATATAATCTTCAAAATAAGCCGTGCAGTTATCATTGCTGCTAGAATCTTCATCCCAAAAATCAGCTACATGATTTTCTAGTTTTAACCGTCTGCTGATGCTACAGCAAAACCACCGTAGAAATTTATCCAAATTTTTAATAGTACAATCATCTGCTTGCAGTAAATTCAAAGGTACTGTTTGATAATTATGGCTCTTTGCACAATCGAATATCTTATTCATCAAAGACGTTTTTCCCATTTTCCAAGGAGCTTTAATACAGATAAGCGCTCCCGGCTGTAGAATCTCTTGATAGCACAAAGATTCTACCGGAGGACGATTAATATAAGTATCACTTACAATCAGCGATTCTTGCTTAATAAAATTATTTATATTATTTTGTAGCGGTAAATTACCCTTAAAATTAGACTCGGAAAGATAATATCTTTTTAATGCTTGCTTGAAATTATTTTTTTTTACTCTTTCTCCTAACACTTCCGAAAGTAGTTTCCACAGTTTAGGAGCCACATCTTGACTTATATAGCTTAAAGTATAGTTGTTCTTCTGTGCTATTTCTCCATAATCTTGTTTCTCCCAAGCACCTTGGATGATTGCTGTTTCAACATCTGTTAAATTTCGTTTGACGCTAGCATAAATCAAATTATTCGCAATTTTCAAAGCTTCATCCAAGTTAAAGTTCATTGCTAGTAAATTTTCTCGGAAATATAGTAATAAAGGTCATAAAAAAACACGTTTTTTTTACAATCCATACCTAATATACATCAACGAATTTGATGATTTCTGATGTTTGTACCTCAATCGTTCTAAATTTTCCTGAAAAATCAGTCAAACTACTGACATGTAAATAGTCCAGAATTTAACTCAAGTCGTAAGCTTCTAGAATATGCATACTTAAAGATGTGGGTCAAATTTTACCAAACATCTAAAAAATTAAAAGTTTTTAAAAACGTGAAAAATCAAATTTTGAAAGGGCTACTAGTAGCGGTAGCTGTTCCCTTGACGTTGGTATTGGGTAATCCCAGTAAAGCTTCGGCTTTGGTTAGTATTTCATCAACTGTAACTGGCTCTGCTAATCCTAATCGTGTTTTTGATACGACTCTTCAAAACGGTGATTTTACTTCTACTGCCAATCCCGGCAATCCAGCAAGAACAACTTTAGGAGACGGGCTTGACGAGAATACCTGGTGGGTATTTGACTATTCAAACGATTCAAACTTAGGAGCATTTCGTAATGCTGTTACAGGCGGTAATGAAATCACATCAGCATTGCTGACTGTGACGATGCAAAGAAACGGCGGATTTAACGATACTTTTTATGGTGCCCGAAAAGGTATTGCTATGAGTACGTTGGAGAGTAATGGTGTTATTAACTCCTCTTCCAATCTACAAACATTCACAATCGATTTGTTTGACTACGGCTTTACGTCTGCCGGAATTTTTGGTGAATTGGATGCCTCTACAGCTAGCAATAGAAATGTTGCTATTGCTCCTGATGCCGCACAAAATCAAATTCTTTTTGCATATCAAGATGATGCCTTGATCTCAAGCGCTAGCTTGGTATTAACCACAGACGCAATAGACGTACAAGAAGTACCCGAGCCTACTGCCTTATTAGGTACTGTAGCTGTAGTTGGTTTTGGGGCATTGCAGCGCCGCCGTAAAAAACAGCAAGACGACAATATACTCGGGTAGCATATAGCCTCTTCTCAAACACGGGGAAGAGGTATTCATATTTTTTTATCCGACGAACTTTTTAACTTAATCATTTCTGCTAACAGTGTAAATAAAACAATCCCACAAAAATCCGCAGCTAAATCGACTAAATCAAAGCTGCGGTTGGGTGAAAACATTTGCAAGCATTCTTCAATTAAAACAAAGAAACTAATAATAATCGGTACTAAAGGTAGAGAAAAATTTAAAATATTTATTTTACGTTTGTTAAATGCTAAATGTCCCAAGAATGCCGAAAATCCCATCAACAGAAAATGCATAATTGTGTCGAAATAAGGAAAGCGCTGTATCTCGTTGGGAATAATCTTTAAATAAGCCGATATGGTTATTGATAAAATAATGCCGATGTAAAACCAAAAGGCGATCGCCCAATTACGATTAGTTTTCATTACAAATAAAAAATATATCAAAAAGCGTTTGTTAATACCTTCAAGCATAACAAACGCAATTCCGTCAATTCACAGATAAAGTAGTAATAACAGAGACTAACTGTTTAAGTATTGGGGTCAACCCCCATTTCCCGCAATTTCGCTTTTAACTGTTTCACCTCAGCTTCAGCTTGTTCGGCACGTTGCCGTTCTTGTTCGGCACGTTGCCGTTCTTGTTCTGCCTGTTCCTCTGCTTGCTGTCTAGCTACAACTTCTTGTTGCAGGGCTTGTACTAATTCATCGGGTATCAGCAGTTTTTCTCCGTTATCTTCTCGGTAAAAGCCAATTAATCGTCCTTCGATTTGTAAGCGTAATTGTAACGGTTCGCTGCGGCTATCTGTAATAGATTCGTAGATTTCTCCCCGCAACCTATAGCCGCGTAATTTTTCTTCTATCCATTCTCCTTTGGGGTCAAACAACCAGTATTCTTTGACACCTAGTTGTTCGTAAAGCGTCTTCTTAAAAACTTGGTCTTTTTCTTGGGTACCACCAGAAGTCATTTCAAAAATAACGCTGGGAACTTGCCCTTCTTCCCATAGTTTATAATTATCGCGTCCGCCGGGAGCAACATCAAAAATCACCATCACATCCGGCGCAACCCGCAATCTGGGAAAACCTTGAGAGTAGTATAAAAACTGGTCGCCTAAAACCGTTGCTTGACGATTTGCGAGATACTGCTTGAGGACTTCTAGAGTAGTAAGTAAAGCATAAAGATGGTCGAAAGTTTCTGCCACTGGTTCTCCATCAGCACTGGGGTAGAAGATTTCAGTTTGCGAAGCGACAGGTAAAGTAGCTGTCATAAAGAATTTTAGATTTTAGATTTTAGATTTTAGATTATATAAAGTTCGGTTAATTACTTACTATATCTTTGAGGTTTCGATAGTTGCGACCTTAGTAATTACCAATTACCAATTACTAATTATTACTCAAGATTTTTGGTGCGGTCATCGCAACTACAAGCCCTTACAGATATGATAACTGTTTAACCGAAGATGATATTACTTATCGTTGCAGATTTATTTGCTCTTGCAGCCAAGGATCTACTAGCTGCCCATCTTTTCGCTTTAATTCTATCTCTATCAGCATCTCTTCTTCGGAACCGGGAGCTACAGCTTTTTTCGGATAAATTTTATGGAAAAGAATATCGTAATCGGCAGGATTTTGATTATGCTCTTTTAACCAATCCTGCACTTTTGTTGTCGCAAAAAATGATTGTCCTTGCTCGAACATCCGAGTAATTTGCATTTGCAAGTTGTAAGGATTTAGTTTACCCATTGTAAAGCTACCTTTGTAAAGAAATTTTTCCTTTGGGTATTTCCCTAGGGATTTTTTTCTATCATAATAAATGTATGGCAGAAAGTGCCGGAATTCATGCGCTTAGAGCTAATTGCAAGACTAGGATAACACTGATACCAGAAAAAATCAGTGTGCCCAAGATGCGATTACCCTTGTGGTTTATGCACTTCCAAATTTTAAGCATGGGCAGGCTTTTGTCTGCCCCCTAAAAAAACTTTTTAACTACTTTTCAACATTATTGAAATCTTGATTTTATGGTGTTGTTTAATAAAATCTAAATGTCTTTTCATATTAATGGAGATGTAGCAGTGCTTCGTCTCTATTTTTTTTGTAGGGTAAGTAAATTAGGGTGTGGATTTTTCTTCCCTGATATTGCCGTTTTGAGCTACTTCGCGCAATACAGCATTTATCTTTGATTTCTACAAATCATAAATACTTTGAAATTGTACTGATTTTTAGTAATTTTATTTTATAAATTAATTTTGTAAATCATTCGACAAATAAAAATTTAACAAATTACATCTTGGAAATAATCACAAAATAGTCTAAAGCTGGTAATATAGGCTGTTAACCTTCAACCTTTGACCTTTAAGCTTTAACCTAAAATTATGTGCTTGTAAATAATTTTGACAAAGAGAGAATATTTTGCATCAAAATTGTCAAAGATAACTCAAAATAACATAGAGCCGAATACATTGTTTTTTCAACAATTCAAAATTTAGCTGCGCTCTTTTTTATTTTATGGTTTCAAGGCTGTTCAAAAAAATACGAAGAATTACCATTTCTAAAGTTAATAGCATCAGTAAATTAACTATTGCGAAGGTAAAAAAAATATCACGTAGAAGTAAAAAACTTACTGCTATAACTTCCTTGGTAATGGTAATAATATTTGCCGGTAACTCGGTTTCGGCACAATTAGCTCCTTTCGGTCCCCTGAGTTCGGTAAGCGTTCCCAGACCGGATAATATTAACAATTTCATTAAGGATAAAACGGCTGCAATTGCTTTAGGTAAAACCCTGTTTTGGGATATGCAGGTGGGTAGCGATGGTATCCAATCCTGTGCTAGCTGTCACTTTAATGCTGGTGCTGATAGTAGATCGAAGAATCAGATTCAGCCCGGTGCAAATAATAGTTTTGATATCGCAGGGGCACCCAACTATCAGTTACAACCAGAGGATTATCCGTTTCATCAATTAGAAAACGTTGATGACCGTTCCTCTACTGTTCTGAGAAGTGTAGATGATGTTACAAGTTCTCAAGGTGTATTTAGGAAAAAATTTGTTGATGTCGAACCCGGTAGCGCTGAAGATGTAACTACACCTTTGAACGATACAACCTTTAACGTTAATGGTGTTAATGTCCGCAGGGTAACAAAACGGAATGCTCCCAGCGTCATCAATGCGGTATTTAATTTCCGTAACTTGTGGGATGGAAAAGCACAAAATACTTTTAATGGTGTGAATGCTCTGGGTTTGAGAGATAAAAGAGCTTTTGTTTTAAAAGCTCCCAATAAAAGACAACTTAAAGATGTCAGAGTCAGAATTAAGAATGCTTCTTTAGCTTCCCAAGCCGTGGGGCCACCGTTAAATGCTTTTGAAATTGGTGCAGAAAATGATGAAGTTATCGCACCATTTTTAGTTAATCTCGATGAATCGGAAGAGAATGTTGAAGTACTGACTGAAGAAGGAGCGCTGATTGAAAAAGGTCCTTCTGTTGAAGGGGTATCTGCTGAGGAAAGTCTGGAATTAACCAAGCAGAATAAACGAGATGCTATCAAGATTCAACCGATAGAACAACCAAAGCGAAGAAGACGTTTTAAGCGATTCGGTAGAAAGCTTGGTAAAAAATTACTTGCTGTTCGTCCTTTGAATAAGCAGGTTGTAGCCAGCGACGATAGCGTTTTAGGTGCTTTGAGTAAATCTCCTACGGGGTTAAATAAGTCTTACAAACGCATGATCAAAGATGCTTTTCGACGCAAGTGGTGGGATTCTAACTTAGCTATTAGAATTAATCCCAAGAATGGTAGACGCAGGTTTTTCCGTAAACCTAAAAATCGACCTTTGAAAACCAACGAATATACTTTGATGGAGTATAACTTCGCATTGTTTTTTGGTTTAGCAATCCAGGAATACGAATCTACCTTGATTTCCGATCGCACACCATTCGATGAATTTTTGGCCGGTAATACAAGTGCGATGAGCGCAGAACAAATCCAGGGATTCCAATTGTTTCAACGAAATGGATGTATTGGTTGTCATGTTGGTACAGAATTAACTGCTGCTTCGGTTAGTAACGTTAATAGTAAAGGACGTATCGAACGCGATATATTCCCTCCCCAACCAGCATTAGATACTGGATTTTTTGCCATTGGCGTGAGGCCATCTGGAGAAGATCCTGGTGTTGCTGGTAAGGATGAGTTTGATAATTCGTTTTCTGAAGCAACTCTTGCTTTAGAAGGTAAATTTAAGAAATTATTAGGTGAAGAACCACCTTTTGTTCCTGATTCTCCCCAGGATATAGTTGCAACCAGTGCATTTAAAACACCCGGATTGCGTAACGTAGAGTTAACCGCTCCCTATTTCCACAATGGGGGACAATCGACTTTAGAGCAAGTAGTTGATTTTTATAAGCGAGGTGGAAACTTTGGCGGGCTTCGCGAATTGAATTTGACTCAAGATGATAAAGACAAATTAGTTGCTTTCCTCAAAGCGCTTACCGACGAAAGAGTTCGCAATCAACAAGCACCTTTCGATCATCCACAGTTATTTATTCCAAACGGACATCCCAACGATGAAAATTCTGTAGTTGTGGATTCTTCAGAATCATCGAATGGTGTTCAACAAGCTGAAGATGATTTATTGGAAATACCTGCCGTGGGAAGAAATGGTGGTACTCCTTTAGCGAAGTTTTTGGAATAATTAAGTAAGAGGGAATAGGGAATAGGGAATAGGGAATAGGGAATAAAAGAAATTATTTAGACGGGGCTTTTTGCTTCGTCTTTTTTGTAGATTTAGAGCTTTTTGTGGTTAATGAAATATGAATAAACCTCACCCCTTCCCCTCTCCTTGTTAAAGAGAGGGGTTATTATATAGCTTTTCCCTGTATAGCACAATAATATCTTTCAAGACGATGCATAAGCTGTTGGATTGATATCCAAACGTTTAATTCTACGAGTTCTTTTGAAGATAAAAGTGGAGAGATTTCGCTTAAAATAGTTTTGTTGACATCCGCAGGGCTACTGGAAATTGCTTTAGTAAATATAAAAGCTGCTGCCGATTCTTGAGAACAATTTAAAGCTGTAATTATGTTATGAAGCTGTTTTTTCGATTCATTTTTATCGGTAGGTACAGATAAATCGGCAATATTTTTTACAGTTTCAATATTAGTCTCTAAAAGGTCTGGATTAAACAGTTTTGCCAAAGTAATAGACTCTTGAATCAAGTGCTGATTTTCAAGGGTTGCTGCAAATATTAGACCGCATAAAGCTTTTGTAAGAGGAGGAGGGGAGAAATCCAATTACCCATTACTAATTGCCTATGCCCAATCCCCAATTTATTACTTTCTTCTTCCGATAGATGCATAAATGAAAAAACTCGTCCGGTATGAAATATCGGAAGCGGGAAATACCGCAAAGAACATTCAGACCGAACAAGGATAAAAAATGCTTACTTCAACTTTACTAGATATGTGCGAGATGACCAACTTGCAACCTGGAAAAAAAGTTACCATTCTAGGTGCTGGAATTGCAGGGTTGGTTGCAGCTTATGAATTAGAGCGTTTGGGCCATGAAGTTGAGATTATCGAAGGTAGCTCTCGTGTAGGTGGAAGAGTTTGGACGCATCGCTTTGGTAAGGATAATAACGCACCTTACGCAGAGTTGGGAGCAATGCGGATTCCTAGCAGCCATCAGCATACATTACATTATGTTAATGAAATGGGATTGAGCGACAAACTTTGTAAGTTTATGACTGTATTTGAAG
Source organism: Rivularia sp. MS3 (assembly GCA_019192545.1). GTDB lineage: Bacteria > Cyanobacteriota > Cyanobacteriia > Cyanobacteriales > Nostocaceae > Rivularia. Next base: position 73,878 of record JAHCMI010000041.1, read on the forward strand.
AACAAAATGCTTTCATTAATTTAGAAGGTAAAATCTTTAAAATGAAAGATGCTCCTCGTATATTTCAACAGCGTTACCAAGGAATTTTTACAGATACTCGTTACAGCGAAATAACTCGTTTGTTTGCTGCTTGGTTAAAGACTATTGTTGATACTATTTCCCCCGGCGATTTGCGCGAAGGTTTACAAAATGACCTCGAATCTCACTTGATGGATGAATTAGAAAGAGTGGATTTAGAACCTTATTTTAGCGAAGATAAAGAATCTATCGATTTACAATCTTTCATTAAAGAAAATCCCGGTTTTCGCGCTCGTTGTAGTAAAGCATTAGATATGTTTTTTGAAGATATTGTGGTGGAAACTGCTAAGGATTTGTTACAGCTTCAAGGTGGTATGCAGCAAATTATTGACCGTTTGGTAGAATCTATTAAATCTTCTATTAAGTGCAATCAAAAAGTAGTTGCTGTTAGAGTCAATCCTGATTTTACAGAAGTTGATATTATTGAAAATGGCGAAAGATATACTCGTAAATGTGATTATGTCTTGTGTACAATTCCTTTTTCAGTAATGCGAAAGATGGAATTAGCAGGATTTGACGAAAGAAAATTAAATTCTATTCACGATACTTATTATTGTCCCGCTACTAAGGTTGCTTTTCATACCCAGGAAGCGTTTTGGCAAAAGCAAGGTATTAAAGGCGGTGCTTCTTTTAGCGGTGAAGGTGTGCGTCAAACTTACTATCCTTCTGTTAAATTTACTCCCGATAGCGGTAGCGTCATGTTAGCTAGCTACACAATCGGTGATGACGCTGACAAAATGGGTATGATGTCTGAATCACAACGTCACGATTACGTTAGAGATGTTGTCGGTAAAGTTCACCCAGAATTGCACTCAGAAAATATGGTTGTAGAAGCTGCTTCCATTGCTTGGGGTAATTACGAATGGAGCGCTGGCGGTTGCGCGGTACATTGGGAAGATGAAGCTGCTAATACTTCTAATTATTTAGAAGCAGCTAGAAGACAACATCAATTGTTATTTGCTGGCGAACATTGTTCTAGATATCCCGCTTGGTTGCAAGGTTCGATTGAGTCTGCTTTAGAAGCCGTTTACGATATTGTTTCTGATAAGAGAAGGGATTACTTTGATACAACTTCTGTTAGTCAAAGACAAGATGGTTCTGTTTTGCAGGCTGCTTAGAAAATATCCGCTATTAATGAATTATGAGGATGAGTGCTTATTTTAAATACTAGTGAGGAAATTTGAATTACCTAGAGGAGTGCGATACGTGTTCATGTTCCGCGTGCGGCTCAGCGTCTTTAAACTTGAGTTTATCGCGCTCCAATTTATTTTATATATACTTATTTTGTAGGGTGTGTTAGACGCACGAAAACTTTAAATGATACTCAACAACTTATCTACACCGTCTAACGCACCATCCGATTTTTATCATAATTAATTAATAATTAATCGAAATAATATATTTTTAAACGCAAAGGAGTGCAAAGGTAAACGCAAAGGTACGCAGAGGCTTTTGAGTAAATATTTTTGATTTTTATGTAGCCGGATTCAATATTAATTATGATTGAAAAAGAATTATTAGAGATAATTGAGCTAGCAGCATTAAAAGGTGTTACAGAATGATAACTTTCTGGTCAAACACTAAATGTATTACCCGCCAAGATTTCTAATCACTTCTCATGCCAGAGGAAATTTTAGATTTACATACCAATGTTAAAGACATCCTTGATTACTATTTCCAGTTATAAATTTAAGAAAATTGCATAAACTAAAATAAGTTATTTTGCCTCAAAAAATAGTATTTTTGTATTTTTTTCGTGTTTATGGTGATTTTATCTACAAATTTGGGAAATATAAGAACCAACATTCCCAATTGCTCGTAAATATTATCATAAATAAGATGTCGGAAAATCCTATATTAAATACTTCAACTCGCAGCCTCACAATTTTTTATACTGTTTCCCTAGCCTTAGTTGCATGTTTATCTGTGTCGGGACAAATAATAGTGCAAGGAATGCTATCGCAACAGCAGAAAAATTTAGAAGTTGTCAGTTTAATAGAGGAAAGACAAACACTCTGCCAGGAAGTTATAAAATTTGTGGCGCTATTAAAACTAGAGCCTGAGACTAGAAAAAATCCCCAAAAGTTGCAAACACTTCAGCAGTTAGTAATAGATTGGAAAGCCTCCGGAGAAAAACTTGCAAACGCAACTCAAAACACACCCGGTTTTTCTCCAACCCAAAAAGTTGCGCTACAACACAAATTAGCTAAGATGAAGCCTGCGGGAATTGGGTTTCGTGAAGCCGCAGCTAAAATTGTAACTGAAGGTAGGCGCTCTAGAGGAGCCAGATTATCTGGAACATCTTCAGTTACTCAATTGTTAGCAGAAGAAAAAATTTTAATGCAAGGGTTGGAAGATGTTTCTAATTGGTATACTCAGGAAACCATTGCTGGAGTAAATCGACTTAAGCAAGTTGAACTTGGTTTGTTGGCAATTATATTATTAGTATTGTTATTGGAAGGCATATTAGTATTCCGCCCAGCAGTTAACAAAATTCAGGATACCCTCGGAAAATTAGCCTTAGAGCAAGCACAGTCAGAAAACCTGTTGTTAAATATTCTGCCACATCCCATTGCTCAAAGACTCAAACAATCTCAACCCAGCAAAAAAACAAAAACCAATAATGTCATGATTGCCGATGGATATAACGATGCTACGGTAATGTTTGCTGATATTGTTGGGTTTACAAATTTATCAAGCCGCATTCCACCGGAACAATTAGTTAATTTACTCAACCAAATATTTTCCCGTTTCGATTTAATTGCAGAATCTCATCAATTAGAGAAAATCAAAACTATCGGTGATGCTTATATGGTAGTCGGTGGTTTACCCAATCCTAGAACAGATCATGCAGCAGCTATAGCAACTATGGCAATTGATATGTTAGATGCGATCGCGCAATTTAATCTGGATACTGGAGAAGAATTTCAAATTCGTATCGGCATTAATAGCGGAGCAGTAGTTGCGGGAGTAATTGGGGTCAAAAAATTTACTTATGACCTTTGGGGAGACACTGTAAATATTGCAAGTAGGATGGAATCTCATGGAATTCCCGGTAAAATTCATGTTAGTGAAGCTACTTACGAACTTCTGAAAGATAACTTTTTATTTGAAGAAAGAGGATTAACTTCTATCAAAGGTAAAGGTGAAATGCAAACCTATTGGCTCAAGGGTGCAAATACTTCTACATTGCTGATTTAGTATTTTATTCTCCTCTCGATTTATATACAAATTGCATAACCAAAAAAACCCTTCTCCTATAAATCAATATCAGATGAAAAAAAGGATATTGAACAAAGATGATTATTGTTACCCAATCCGGAACTCCGGAACAGGAAATTGAGCGTATTATTGATGAATTGAGCGTTTATGACGGAACTGTCGAGAAAATTATCGGTAAGGAAAAGGTTGTACTTGGTTTAGTCAGCGATACTTCTAATATTAATCTTGGCTACATTCAACAAATTAGTCCTTTTATTGAAGATGTTTTTCGAGTTGAACAGCCTTTTAAACGAGTTTCTTTAGAATTCCGTAACGGCGAACATTCTGAAGTTGTTGTTCAAACTCCTAGTGGTGGAATAACTTTCGGTCAAAATCATCCTTTGGTTGTTGTTGCTGGCCCCTGTTCGGTAGAAAATGAGGAGATGATTGTCGAGACTGCCAAGGTAGTTAAAGCGAATGGGGCACAATTTATTAGAGGTGGTGCTTATAAGCCTCGTAGTTCGCCTTATTCTTTCCAGGGACATGGTGAAAGCGCTTTGCATTTATTGGCTAAGGCAAGGGAAGCTACCGGTTTGGGAATTATTACTGAAGTAATGGATACTGCGGATTTAGATAAGGTTGCAGATATTGCTGATGTAGTACAAATTGGTGCTAGAAATATGCAAAATTTCTCGCTGTTGAAGAAAGCGGGTGCTGCTGGTAAGCCGATTTTACTTAAGCGTGGAATGTCTGCAACTATTGAAGAATGGTTAATGGCTGCTGAATATATTTTATCTACTGGCAATCCGAACGTGATTTTATGCGAGCGGGGAATTCGCAGTTTTGATAAGAAATATACTCGCAATGTTTTGGATTTATCGATTGTTCCAGTATTGCGGACTTTGACTCATTTACCAATTATGATAGACCCCAGTCATGCTACTGGTTACTCAAAATTTGTACCAACAATGGCTAAAGCTGCGATTGCTGCGGGTACCGATTCTTTGATGATTGAAGTTCATCCTAATCCTGCAAAAGCTCTTTCTGACGGGCCACAATCTCTAACTCCTGGGGATTTCATCGAGTTGATGCGAGAAATTAAGCCTCTTTCGGAATACTTTGGACGTGGGAACGATTCTACTCTTACTTTAAATAAGTTTATGGCTGAGACAAAATTGAAAGTTAATCTTTAATCGTAGGGTGCTGTGACGGTCACAAATTAATTATCAGACACGAACCAATCAATCAGATATTACCGTCACGCACCATCTTCTTTATAAATAAAAATGCAATTATTATTGTAGGGTGCTGTGACGGTCACAAATTAATTACAGAAATAAACTAGTTAATTAAATAATACCGTCACGCACCATTTTATATATGAATAACAAATAAGTATACATTGAATAAATTGAAATACTCATATTATGATTTTCGATTAATTGGTGCGTGACGGTAGTTTCATTTTTTTTTGGTTGTGATTTATAATATTTTATAACCGTCACAGCACCCTACAAATTTGATTTTTATTTTTACGTTTTTATTTAAAATGAATTGGTGCGTGACGGTAATTTCAACTTTTTTAGTTGTGGTTTCTATTTTTTATAACCGTCACAGCACCCTACAAATTTAATTTTCATTTTTACGTTTGTTTTTTTTATTCTTAATTGGTACGTGACGGTAATTTCAACTTTTTTAGTTGTGGTTTCTATTTTTTTTATAACCGTCACAGCATCCTACAAATTAAACTTTAAGATGAATGCAGCCATTTATAAAACAATTTAGTTAATCTCGGCATGACTGCATAAGCTAACAACACAACTGTTATTGCGGTCATTATGGCTTGACGTAATAGATAAGGTAACACTGCTACATAAGGGCCGAGAAAATAACCGAGGATGGATGCACAAACGAAAACCCCAATCCAGGTGACAAAGGCGGTTTTATACTTTGGTGGTGGGGTAGAAGCTGTGTTGGAGAGATACTAGAGCTTCCAATCCCGTCAATACTTGAACGTTTTCAGGTTTTTCGATTAAAGGTTGAGCGCGTTCTATCCATTGTTTTCGTTCTGGCGATCGCATCCACTTGCACAGATTATTATATTTATCAAACCGTAAAATAATTACATATTCTGTTCTACCAGGTTGCGGCCTGAGAATAGTTACTCCACAATGACCTACAAATTGTCTTGCTGCTTCGGAAATTCCTTGCAGCCATTGTTCGTATCCCGATTCGCGACCGGGACGGATATAGTGGGATATAACTGCTGTAACTTGTTGATTAGTAATATCATCTTCTATATTCATTATTAAAATTTTTTGTTTATGGGATGCTGTTGCCGTGATTATTAAGGCACTAATTAACTGATGGTGCGTGACGGTAATATCTAATTTGTTGGTTTTATTTTATTATTTTTCGCGACCGTCACTCACCCTACGAACTTATGACATAGGGTTCGTAGTTGCGCTACTCTGCGAGAAAACTAACGCTTACAGCGCCAAAAATCTTGGGCGATTAAGCGAACCTGATATCACCCTACAAACCGATGGTGCGTGACGGTAATATCTAATTTGTTGGTTTTATTTTATTATTTTTCGCG
>JAHCMI010000042.1 GCA_019192545.1 Rivularia sp. MS3
CAAGTCGGCTCGTAGATCAAAGAATCCCCGTGCGTTTAACGCCGGGGAGTGTCAAAACAACTCTTTAATGTCAGGTTCGTTTCAAAAGTATGACGATAGTAAAGCCGATGTAAAGAGGACAAATTTTTCTCACATGAAAAAATTAAACCTTTTTATCGGGTTTAATTTAAATGTTGATCAAATTAGTAACAGATAAAAATAAAGGGCTGCGAAAGCAACCCTTTTTATTAAATCCAATCTAAAATTTTAAATCCGAGGCTTTTTCTTTTTCAGTTTTTGCTTTCTTCTACGAGTTTGAGTGGCAACAACTGCAACGTCAAGCGGATAACCAACAACAGGAATCACTTGATATTTACGTTCTTCTTCAAACTTTCTCAGCTCCGTATAGTCAAGCCAATGAATGCAGTCCACAGGACAAGTATCAATCGCTTCTTGAATTACTTCTTCTGAGTCGCCATCTTGACGCATAACGCGGGCACGCCCATAATCAGATTCTATATAGAAAGTATTACGAGCAACGTGAGAACAATGCTTGCAGCCGATACAGGTAATTTCGTCTACATATACCCCCTTTTGACGCAGCATACCTCCTAACTCCGGTTCCAAACCAGAACGTTGAGAATTATCTCGTAAGAAACCCCCTAATTCCGGCTCAAAACCAGAACGCTCGCTTTGTTTATCGGGCGGCAAAGAATCAGACATTAAGAACTCCAGCGCTGTACTACCAAGCGAATTGAACCATCTTGATTTTGTTTTTGCTCGCTAACTTGAAAACCAGCTTTAGCAGTCTCTTCAACTACTGTTCTGTAAGCGTAGCGCTGGGTAACTTGCCGTAAAAACCCTTCTACAGAAAGATTCTGCGCCCAGTACTGTAAATCGGCTACCAACTCGTATTCTTTCCCATTCCACTTAAAGCCGATATCGTAGCCATTATCTTGCTCGATTGCTATTTCAGCAGTATGGGTTATACCTTGATAGCCCCGTAAACAATGAGATCCATCTTTCCAAGCTACACCTAAATCAGTGAGAGCATTCTTCAGCGATTTAAGATTGCGAATTTGTGTCTTAATCTGGCTAAAATGTGACATAATCTCTATTTTTGGCTGTGAGGCTAAATGATTAAGTTGGGTGAAAAAATTACCACTCACTGAATGTTGCTTGAGCATTCGCAACATTATTTTGAGAAACTACTTTCTTCTCGAAATATTCTGAGGTTGGCTCATTGGCGAGTACAATCCCTAACTGCGCTTCAATTGCAGCAGTAACTTCCGCACAAGAAGCACCGACTATTCCAGTCACTTTTTCTTGTACTCTACCGTCTGGATAAATTATAAATTCTAATGTCTCCATACTTTTGACCAACCATAATGATTGAGGTTTTTACATGCTTGCCCAAATTGGAATATAAGATTCTGCTTCAAGCTACAACATTTTCCTTAACGATAAAATCAGTCATTAAATAACTAATTTTGCATACCCTGAAATATGTTTATTAAAAAAATTTACAAAAATTATTATTTTGAGCAGTGTTTACATCAATTATATGTAAGTTTCTCTTAACCAAGCACATTAGTCAAGTTGAAAATCAATCATAATCAACAATCTATTACGAAAGTTATAGAATCGGGGTATGCCCAAAGGTGTAAAACTAAAGTTTGAAAAAATGCTTATTAAACTTATGGTAGTGATTGATTTTTGCCTATAAACTCCAAAAAATAAGGATTTTTATGCCGAATTACTGGAATTTAAAATAATTACATAGTTATAGAATAGTCTGCTGCTGTTTTTTGTTGAGTAAATCCTGATTAATTAGAAATGCTTCACATAGAATTATAAGTTAAAGCTTTATATGGTTTAGATAAAAATTACCATATAACTCGTATTCAATTGATGTGCAGCAAGCATTGTATAATCAAGAAAAACAAAAATTATGCTAGCGCCAGCCGAATAGCATATGTATTGTATCAAAATCAAATTTGTAATAGCCCATCGGTATGCTGATTAGTAATTTAGCTAACCGATCGTGCAAAAAAATAGACTTTAACAAAGTTAAAGCCTTACAAAAGCTGAAAATCATCAAATATAAGCTATTTAATTAAAATAAATGCTTGATGTACTTATGATAATTATCGATTAGCCAAAAAAACATTATTGAGTATTAAGCCATAGCGTATTTAATTTGTATATGAAAAATGTGGTTGTTCCGGCACTACAATGATTTAATTTTTTGTTTTTGCACTATAAAATGCCCGCTGCATATAAGCTTAATCAATTATTAATTTTCTAACTGTTGCTCTTCCTCTTGAATTTCTTCATCAAAGATTAATTGTGGTGTTTGAACAATGTATGGAGCTTGCGAAGCCAGTAAACCGCGCTTTATTCGTTCTGATGTTTCAGGGAAAACCACAAATAAGGGATATATAGTATTTGTGCCTTCATTCAAAATATGACTATAGCGAGGAGGCATAAACCATTCGTAATCTTTATCTAGCCAAACTTGGGTTTGTCGCCATCTTCCTAGTAACTCAGAAAAATCCTCTTGGGGGCGATGAATAAATACAAGAATCTCAATTCCTGTTTTAATTTTCCATTCTGGATCGCACATTAAAATTGCTACATCGCAGGGAAGGCAAGTAGAGCAGGGTAAATCTGTTTCTGTTTTACGAATGCGGATAATTGGTAAAGGAATTGTCACAAGACTTTCATCTGGGCGACGTAGACTAGGAATCATTTCCAAATAGGGACGATGCTGCTTTAAAAGAGCAACCGCTGCTGAGCGATCGCTGTATTGGGCTAAACTGATTTCATATTGAGATTTTTGTACCAGCATAAAGTAAGTTAGGAGTTAGGAGTTAGGAGTTAAGAGTTAAGAGTGAGGAGTTGAAAGCGAACAGTTATCAATTAACTTTTTGACTTTATAACTGATGATCCACACCCTCCGGGTGAACAACTGGTAACTGGTAATTGTTCTTAACCCAGTTCTTCAAAGACTTTAAACATTGGTAGGTACATTGACAGTAGAATCACGGCAACCATACCACCAATAACCACAATCATGACTGGTTCTAAAACACTGGTTAAAGATTTGACTGCTTGTTCAACTTCATCTTCGTAGAAGTCGGCAACTTTCATTAACATTCCATCTAATTCTCCAGTTTCTTCTCCAATACTCATCATTTGAATTGCCATCGGAGGAAACACATTTTCTTTTTGTAAGGCAAAACTAATCATGCCACCTTGCTGTACTTCGTTTTTAGCAGCTTCGATAGCGTTAGCAATTATTTGGTTTCCCGAAGTGTCTCGAACAATTTCTAAAGAAGTTAAAATGGGAACCCCTGAACGAGTTAAAGAACCAAAGGTACGGCTAAATCTAGCAATTGAAGATTTTTGAATCAAGTCACCAAATAAAGGTAATTTTAAGGAAATTGCGTCAATATTTAATTTACCTACAGGTGTCTTATAGTACATATCAAAAGCAATTTTTACTCCTACAACGACACCGATAATAACGAAAAGTCTCCAGCTAGTAAGTACACCACTGATCCAAAGCATAAACTGCGTTAAAGGTGGTAATTCTGTTCCTAAATCTTTAAATATATTGGCAAAAATTGGAATTAGAAAAACAGTCATAGCAACAAAAATGATTACCGCTAAACCACCTACTACCGTAGGATAAGACATTGCCGATTTGATTTGGTTTTGCAGTCGAGCTGTATCCTCTAATAGCTTTGCCAAACGATTGAGAACTTCATCCAAAACACCCCCAACTTCGCCAGCTTGAATCATACTGACATACAAACCATCAAAACATTGAGGATGCTTCCGCATGGCATCGGAAAGATTAACACCATTTTGGACTTCACTACTAATATCTAATAGTGCTTCTTTTAACTTGGGATTGCCGCATTGTTCGGAAAGCACTCCTAAACTTCTGACAATAGCAACCCCTGCATTTGTCAAAGCAGCAAACTGACGAGAAAAAATAGCTTTATCTTTAACGGCAACTGTAGCAAGTTTGTTTTGTAGTTTTGTTAAATCAAGGGCATTACCGATATCAAAACCTTTGAATTCTTGTAAATCCTGGATTACGAAACCTTGTTGTCTTAACTCAGTGCGAGCATCTGCTAAAGAGTTTGCACTAATTTTTTCTTGCTTGGATTTTCCTTCTGAATCGCGAACTTTAGCAACGAAAGTAGGCATGATTTATATAGTTTAAATTCAAAAAAATTAAAAAATTAGAACTTTGAGAGGATGAAATAAAAAATACTTAGTAGTTAGTCATTGAACATTAATTAATAAATAATAAATAATTAACTAATAAATAACTAACTACAAGTAATTGTTTTAGCATTAACGTCTTACACCAGCTTTGGCTTTACCATTTGTTGGTGCAGAGCCTATTAAACGTTGAATTTCATCTGGCTTAGAAGTTTTTGACATTGCAGCTTCAAAAGAAATAACTCCTGCCTTCACGTAATCAGCAAGAACTTTTTCCAAAGTTTGCATTCCTAATTTTGCACCAGTTTGAATCGATGAATAAATTTGAGATGTTTTTCCTTCACGAATCATGTTGGAAATAGCAGGAGTAATAACCATAATTTCTTGAGCCATTACTCTACCAAATTCATCAGGTTTAGGATTTTTCTTTGGTACTAAAGTTTGGCTAAATACTGCTACTAAAGAGTTAGATAGCTGTACGCGCACCTGAGTTTGTCTATCTGCTGGAAAAACGTCAATAATTCTATCAACAGTTTGTGCTGCTGAAGATGTGTGTAAGGTTCCGAAGACTAAGTGACCAGTTTCTGCTGCGGAAATAGCCAGAGAAATTGTTTCTAAATCGCGCATTTCTCCAATCAAAATAATATCTGGATCTTCACGCAAAGAACCCTTTAAAGCATTAGCAAAACTTTTAGTATCTTCACCAAGTTGACGTTGATGAACCAGACTTTTGATTGGTTCGTAAACAAATTCAATCGGGTCTTCAATTGTTAATATATGTTCTGATTTTGTGCGGTTGATTAAATCAATCATTGCCGCCAAAGTTGTTGTTTTACCTGAACCAGTAGGACCAGTGACCAATATCATTCCTTTGGGTTTGTCGCACATTTCTCGAACGACATCTGGTAAGCCTAATTTATCAAAGTTAGGAATTTTAGAACTTAATGCTCTTAAACAAGCTGCATAAGTACCGCGTTCTTTATAAACGTTTACCCGGAAACGCGCTAATCCTTTTACACCGTAAGAGCAATCTAATTCCCAATTTTGTTCGAGTATTTTACGTTGGGAATTGTTTAACATACTAAAAATTAATCTCTGACATTGATCGGAACTTAAGGCTTCTTCTCCGATAGGTGTTAATTTACCGCTGATACGAAAATAAGGAGGTAAACCAGCGGATAAATGCATATCCGAACCTCCCATTTCAATCATTTGTTCCATCAAATCTTCAATCATCATTTCCATTTTTCTGCACCTTTTATTTTTTGTTTGATATTTGATAGTTGTTAGTTGATAGTTGATAGTTGATGGTCCACATCCTGCGGATGAAAGTTGAAAGTTGATAGTCGATAATTAATAGTTGTGAATTCTTAATTTCTACTAACCACTAACCACTAACTACTAACTACTAATCTTGAAATCTCGATGTCATACAGTAAGGACAATCCAACCATTCAGGTTGTAATTCTGCTTCGCAATTTCGACAAGTCAAACCACTTTTACGTTTCGCTTTTAACTCAGCTTCCAAGCCTGTATCGGTAAACGTTACCCGCTCTACTTCTTCGAGGGTAGTAGCTCCTTGACGCACCAAATCCAAACTGTAAGCCAGCAAGGTTTTCATTCCTTCTTCCACTGCTGCTTCTTTAATTAATTCTGTTGGTGCTTCCTCGTTGATTAAAGTTTGAATGCGTTCGGTAATTCTCATTACTTCATAAACACCGCAGCGTCCTTTGTAACCAATGCCATTACATTTTTCACAAAGCGTATTGTTGCTTCTAGCTTCTTGAACCTGCTCGATGCTGAGTGTATTAGCTTTATAGAAGGTGACATCAGCTTCTTGAGATGCCGATAAACCGTAACGCGCTAGTTCTTGCGCCGACGGACTGTATTCAATACGACATTCGCTGCATACGCGACGCATCAAACGCTGTGCCAGCACCCCGATTAACGAACTAGAAATCATGAAAGATTCGATACCCATTTCTCCGAGACGCGCGATCGCACCAGGAGCATCGTTTGTGTGCAGGGTTGTTAATACTAAGTGTCCCGTTAATGCTGCTTCGATAGCTGTTTTTGCAGTTTCTTTATCTCGGGTTTCACCAACAAGTAATACATCTGGATCTTGTCGTAAAAATGCTCGTAGTGCCGTACCAAAATCCAAACCTTTTTCCCGAATTACCTGTACCTGAGTAATTCCTGGTAAACTATATTCCACCGGGTCTTCTACAGTACTAATATTGATATCGGGAGAATTCCGTTCGGCAAGAGCAGAATACAGAGATGTTGTTTTACCAGAACCCGTCGGTCCGGTAACAAGAATCAAGCCAAAAGGACGGCTTACCATCTCCTGCACAATTTGTAATGTTTCAGGGTCGGTAATTAATTTATCCAATCCCAATTGAGTTGAAGAGTTATCTAGAATTCGGAGTACTACTTTTTCTCCGTAACGACTTGGTAACGTATTTACCCGGAAATCTACTTTGCGTCCTTCAAATAAACGCCGGATGCGTCCATCTTGGGGAAGACGACGTTCGGCGATATCTAAGTTAGCAATAATTTTGAAACGGGCTGTAATTGCTGGAACAATTTTTTTCGGTAAAGGATCGAAAGCTTCCCTTAATACACCATCCTTACGAAAACGTATACGTAAATTTTCTTCTTGAGGTTCGATGTGAATATCGGAAACCCCTTCATGCAATGCTTTGGCAAGAATTCTATTCACCAAGTTAATGATTGGTGCATCCTCAGCACCTTTCATCGCCGAACCTAAATCCGCTTCAGCTTCTTCAGGAGCATCTTCTAAATCGAGATTATCTAGATTTTCTAAATCTTGATTAATATCGGTAAACTGTTGCTTTTCTATATGCTTCTGTTTGACAGCCATTTCATCCAAGAATTGGTTGATAAGCTGCTGATAATCCTCAGCCGTAATTACCATTCTTTGCAAACTGAAGCCTTGAGGACGTAGAATCCTGTTCAAGTCGTCGGAAGCTTCCAGATTATCTGGATCTACCATCGCTACTAAAATGTAGGGTGGATTCTCATCTTCATGTTTTGACAATGGAATTAGGCGATGCCGACGACAAATATCCACGGGAACAAGAGTTTCAATCAACCCCCCCACCGAAGTTGTGCCGACTTGGCTCACTTCCGGATCTAAGGATTCTACGCCGTAAAGAATTTTAAGTTCAAATAGCTGTTGCTTTTTATATTCGCGAAGTAGCTCTGGTGATAGTTGTCGCCCTGCAATCGATTCGATAACCTCGATTAAAGGTCTACCCGATTTGCGACTTTCTATTAGTGCTTGCTTCATCTGACTGTTGTCCACAAAGCCAGATTGAACAAGTTTGTTACCGAAAGGCGAAAACTCCGATTTAACGCTCAGAGCGGTACTACGCCTTTGTTGCGACGAGTAAGTCATATATTGAGATGATGGATGCTGCACAAACCGTACTATTTGAGTATTCCCAAGCTAGAGGAATAAATTTTCATCTCAACCAAGAAATCTTTGCTAATTTTTTTTTAAACCATTAGCGTTACTGTATTTGCGCGTATTTTTAGAATTAATGGGTTGGAGGTCAAAATAATCTCGATGGTGCTTAAGAATAAATTCTTAGATTCCCACAGCATGAGGGAACCCCTACTTATTTAAGTGAGAAATTTCTACAACAAAGCTTACCAATAACACTCATCAAGGCGTTCAGCATTTGTCATAATACATGACTGAGATACCACTTCCGTGGAATATTTGGCAGACTGTCTACGCCTAACTTCCCCTTGCAGTAATTGAATTTTTTAGCTGCCCTGAATTAATGGCTGTAACAAGTTACCTGTAAACTATCCCTAAATGATTAGATTAAATTGACCCCATAACGGTCATTTACAAACTACACAGCAGTGCCCGAACGGCGAACAAACAGAGGTAAATTAAGTTATGAACAGCGACTCTCCAGAAACAAATACTAACAGCGATGTTAACGAGCCAATCACAATTGAGACGAACGTAGCAGAAAACGCTACCGTTAATCCAGAAGATGCTAACAATCAAACCCAAACAACTGTTCCCAATAATACTGGTGCTTCAGAATCGGCTGAAATAAAGTCGTTGAAAGCACAGCTAGATGAGCGTAGCAGTCAGTATATGCGAATTGCAGCAGACTTCGAGAATTACCGTAAACGGACGCTCAAAGAAAAAGACGATTTAGAACTACAGGTTAAGCGCAATACAATTACAGAATTATTACCAATTATTGATAACTTTGAACGAGCGCGAGCGCAAATTAAACCCCAAAATGACGGGGAAATGGCTATTCACAAAAGTTATCAAGGCGTTTACAAACAGCTAGTAGACTGTCTCAAGCGCTTAGGGGTTTCGCCAATGCGTCCTGAAGGTCAAGAGTTCGACCCCAACGAACATGAAGCAGTTATGCGCGAACCTACGGATGAATATCCGGAAGGAACAGTGTTAGAAGAGTTAGTACGCGGATACTTTCTTGGCGATCGCGTGCTACGTCATGCAATGGTTAAAGTAGCTGCTCAAAAGGAAGATGCCCCTTCTGAGGAGAACTCCCAGGCTGGGGAAACAAGTACTTAAGAGTCGCTCGCTTCCACTAACTAAAGCTGCTATCGGTTACTCATAATCGGACGAGCATCGCATCCGGGTTTATTTAATAGTCCCATCCGCGCTTTTTATTACCAATGAGGTGGACAGTTTCCCATAAACAAACGTTGTTTGATAAACGGGAAACTGTTCGACTTAATTTGTTGTAAAAAATGCCGCTTTATAGAATTAATCAGTACAAATACCGATAGTTATGGGAAAAGTTATTGGGATCGACTTGGGCACTACCAACAGTTGTGTCGCAGTTTTGGAAGGTGGACAACCCCTTGTAATTGCTAATTCAGAAGGCGGACGTACTACTCCATCCATTGTTGGATTTGGCAAAGGTGGTGAGCGCCTGGTTGGTCCTCTGGCAAAGCGCCAAGCAGTAACTAATGCAGAAAACACTATATATAGTATTAAGCGATTTATTGGTCGTCGTTGGGATGATACTCAAGAGGAACGCGCTCGCGTACCATATAGCTGTGACAAAGGTCGAGACGATACTGTTGATGTCCAAATTCGCGGACGTAACTATACTCCTCAAGAAATCTCCGCAATGATTTTACAGAAGTTAAAGCAAGATGCGGAAAATTTTTTAGGAGAGGATGTAACTCAGGCAGTAATAACGGTTCCAGCGTACTTTACTGATGCTCAAAGACAAGCAACTAAAGACGCTGGAACAATTGCTGGATTGGAAGTACTGCGAATTATCAATGAGCCAACCGCAGCGGCTTTAGCATTTGGTTTAGATAAGCAAGACGAAGAACAACTAATTCTTGTATTTGACTTGGGAGGTGGAACTTTTGATGTTTCTATACTCCAACTTGGAGATGGAGTATTTGAAGTAAAAGCAACTTGTGGTAACAATCACCTCGGAGGAGACGATTTTGATAACTGTATCGTCCAATGGATGATGGAGGTTTTCTACTACCAAGAAAAAATCGACCTTTCTGAAGACAAGATGGCGCTACAACGCTTGCGGGAAGCTGCGGAAAAAGCAAAGATTGAACTCTCTACTATGCCGAGTACTTCAATCAACTTACCGTTTATTACCGCCAATGAAACTGGGCCAAAACATTTGGAAATGGAGCTTAGCCGTTCCAAATTTGAAGAACTTAGTGAGGATTTGATTCAAGCTATTGTTGAACCAATGGTTCAGTCTCTCAAAGATGCTGACTTGAAGCCAGAGATGATGGACAAGATAATTCTGGTGGGTGGCTCTACTCGTATTCCTGCCGTGCAGAATGCTTTAATGAAGTTTTTTGGTGGCAAAGCCCCCGATCGTTCCATTAACCCAGATGAAGCTGTAGCTTTAGGTGCTGCAATCCAAGCTGGGGTATTGGGCGGAGAAGTTGATGATTTGCTACTTTTAGATGTCACTCCTTTGTCTTTGGGATTGGAAACTTTGGGAGAAGTATTTACCAAAATCATGGAGCGTAATACTACAATTCCTACTAGTAAATCCCAAGTATTTTCCACAGCCGTTGATGGGCAAAATTCAGTGGAAATTCACGTTCTTCAGGGTGAAAGAGCTATGGCACGGGATAATAAAAGTTTAGGTAAATTTCTTTTGAATGGAATTCCTCCCGCTCCTCGTGGCGTACCGCAAATTGAAGTATCTTTTGAAATTGATGTTAACGGAATTCTAAAAGTTGGCGCTCAGGATAAAGGAACTGGCAGAGAGCAAAGTATTCGGATTACTAATACAGGTGGTTTGAGTCAGAACGAAGTAGAGAGAATGCGTCAAGAAGCCGAAACCTTTGCTGAAGAAGACAGAAGACGGTTAGAATTAATCGAATTAACCAACCAAGCTAATACTCTTTTACACAGTTACGAAAACTCTTTAATAGATAATGCGGATTTAATTGACGAGCAGCTTAAAGCTTCTATTGATGAAAAATTAGCAATATTGCAAGCAGCAATGGCTAATGAAGGAATATCTGTAGCAGAATTTAAACAAAGCTTGGATGAGTTTCAACAAACTGTATTCGCGATTGGTGCAGAAGTATATAGTCGCGTCAATACTGGAAGTTACGAGGAAACGGCTGAAACTTCTAGTAATCCGGATAGCCCCAATAGTCCCGATAGTCCCGATAGTTCCGATAGTTCCGATAGTTCCGATAGTCCTGCAATTCCAGAAGACAGCGAGGCTTCAAAAGAAGCTTTCGCACCACAATTCAACTTTGATTTTGAAGAAGATCATACAGTGCAAGCTGATTACGAAGCTATAGACTAATAAACTTGTTATAGTAATTAGCTGTTTTGCTTAACTGTATTGCAGCGATTAACTTTTATTTTAAAACCTCTTCTGCTTTAGTAGAAGGGGTTTCTAAATTGAGTGCCTGCTCCACTAAGTATTTTTAATGCCGTAAAATATTACATGGTGGGTTTTCCGCACTAAGACGGTGCGGCTAGCCCTTCTGGTTAGAGTCTGCTTATTGCACATCTACGTAGCACAATTATAAGAGAGTAGGCGAGCAGACTTAATAATAAATGTCGTCCTTACTCAGGTCACACCTGTACCTTAATCTAAAAGTGATGATTTTTATCAAGCGTAAAGGGTAAAATCAATAATTAATAATAAAACTTAACTTTTTGCCTTCTGCCCGACTTGTAGCTGCATATTTGTTTCCAACATTTTAACTTTTACCTTTGCTTTATGGCTCGCGACTATTATGAAATTCTAGGTGTCTCTCGTGACACTGACAAAGAAGAAATGAAAAGTGCTTACCGCCGCCTAGCCCGGAAGTATCACCCAGACGTGAACAAAGAGCCCGGAGCTGAGGAGCGGTTTAAGGAAATCAACCGCGCTTATGAAGTGCTTTCGGAACCGGAAACCCGCGCTCGTTACGACCGCTTTGGAGAACAAGGAGTCTCGGGTGCTGGAGCTGCTGGCTTCCAAGACTTCGGAGATATGGGTGGTTTTGCCGATATATTTGAAAGTATTTTTAGTGGCTTTGCTGGAGGCGCAGGTCAATCTCAAAGACGACGTAGCGGACCTGTTAGAGGTGATGACCTCCGCTTGGACTTAAAGCTTGATTTTCGGGAAGCAGTATTTGGTGGCGAAAAAGAAATTCGCATCTCTCATCTGGAAACTTGCGACGTTTGTAGCGGTTCTGGTGCGAAACCAGGTACCCGTCCTCGCGCTTGTTCTACATGTAGCGGTTCTGGTCAAGTTCGTCGCGTAACTCGAACCCCTTTTGGTAGCTTTACCCAAGTCTCAACCTGTCCTACCTGTAACGGAACGGGAATGGTCATTGAAGACAAATGCGATGCCTGTGAAGGTAAAGGCGCAAATCAAGTTACCAAAAAACTTAAAATTACTATTCCAGCCGGTGTTGACAACGGTACCCGCTTGCGTATATCCAATGAAGGTGATGCCGGAATGCGAGGTGGTGCCCCCGGAGATTTATACGTTTACTTATTTGTAAATGAAGATGAAGAATTTCAGCGTGATGGTATTAATGTACTGTCCGAAATCAAAGTTAGTTATCTTCAAGCAATTTTAGGATGTCGTTTAGAAGTAAATACTGTAGACGGTCCGGTAGAAATGATTATTCCCCCTGGAACTCAGCCCAATACGGTTATGAAGTTGGAAAATCGCGGCGTGCCACGTTTGGGAAATCCCGTAAGTAGGGGCGACCATATGATTACAGTATTAATTGATATTCCTACCAAGGTGACACCAGATGAAAGAGAATTACTGGAAAAACTAGCTAAAATTAAAGGAGAGCGAACTGGTAAAGGCGGTTTAGAAGGATTTTTGGGAAAACTATTTAATTAAAGTAATGAGTGTATCTTCACTTTTATCTCCCGATGCTCAACTTGACTTACGGGGTACTCCTTGTCCAATTAATTTTGTACGGACTAAACTGCGTTTGCAGCAAATGCAAGCAGGGGAATTACTTGAAGTCTGGTTAGATCCGGGAGAACCAATCGAGCAAGTTCCCGATAGCTTGACAATGGCTGGTTATAAAATTGAAAAAATTACTGACTGTTCTGGCTATTTCTCCTTATTAGTACGCTGTCGTGTTATTGACTCATGAGTGGCGAAGCATTATTAATTAATCCTGGAGATTTAACAGGTATAGTTCTTGCAGTGCAAGCCAACTATTATAGAGTTCAGCTTGATTTACAAGCAGAGGAAGCACGGAAAGGAAAAAAAGAAAAAAGTTTGTTGCCTTCCCCCCAATCCTCTGCTACTTCTGCTTTAATTACCCCTAATTCCCCGATTCTTTTATGTACTCGCAGAAGCCGTTTAAAAAAAATTGGTCAACAGGTAATAGTTGGCGATCGCGTTGTCATAGAGGAACCAGATTGGGCTGGTGGTAGGGGTGCTATCGCCGATGTTTTCCCCCGCCATTCCGAACTGGATCGTCCGGCGATCGCCAATGTAAATCAAATTTTATTAGTATTCGCGGTTACAGATCCACCCTTAGAGCCTTATCAACTCAGTCGTTTTTTAGTTAAGGGTGAGTCAACAGGCTTAGATGTGGTTTTATGTTTAAATAAAAGCGATTTAATCGCTTCTCAAGAGCAAGCAGAAATTAAGCAGCGTCTGAATGCTTGGGGCTATCAACCGAAGTTTATCAGCGTTTATAAAGATATCAATATAGACGTTGTGAAAAACATTCTTAAAAGTAAAATTACTGTTATTGCCGGAGCTTCCGGAGTCGGAAAATCCAGTTTAATTAATACTTTGATTCCCAGCGCCAATTTAAGGGTTGCAGAAGTTTCTGGGAAATTAGCTCGCGGAAGACATACTACTCGTCACGTAGAACTATTTGAGATTCCTGGGGGAGGTTTACTAGCGGATACCCCAGGTTTTAATCAACCAGACCTTGATTGTACGCCAGAAGAACTAATCAGTTACTTTCCAGAAGCTATGCAAAGGTTGGAAAATGGTAGCTGTAGGTTTAGTGATTGCCTGCATAGAAATGAACCAGATTGTGTAGTGCGAGGAGATTGGGAACGTTACGAAGACTATTTAGAATTTCTACAAGAAGCAATTGAACGTCAAACTTGGCTCAAGCAACAAGCCGATCCAGAATCTAATTTGAAGCTAAAAACAAAAGGAAAAGGGCGACAACAATACGAGCCGAGATTAGAAAGCAAAAAATATCGTCGCGTTTCTCGCAAGAAGCAGCAGCAAAAATTGCAGGAACTATATCAAGAAGAAGAATAAATAATTGGGGATTGGTAATTGGTAATTGGTAATTGGTAATTGGAAAAAAATAAATTCCTTACTTGCTACTTACTACTTACTACTCTTAATTCCCTAAGCTATCCCTATGCCCATACTTAATAAAATTAGCAACGATAGCTAACTCATCCCCATAAAGTCTTAAAATATTGTTAACTTCTGACTAAATGGGAATGTTCCTTCGGCAAGTTAAAACGCTTTTAAGCTTTATTTATCTAGCCCCACAATTAAGTTGTGGAATAGATTTGTGCTTGATTTGCGAAGGAATACTTCTGCTTAATCACAACAATATATAGATATCAGCTCGGAATTAATACTATGGCTATTGGCTACGTCGCGCTTGTACTTCACGCACATCTGCCCTTCGTTCGTCACCCAGAAAGTGACTATGTGCTGGAGGAAGAATGGCTTTATGAAGCTATTACAGAAACTTACATACCTTTATTACGAGTCTTTGAAGGACTCAAAAGGGACGGTGTTGATTTTAAAATCACCATGAGTATGACACCCCCTTTGGTTTCGATGTTGCGCGACCCGTTATTGCAAGAACGTTATGACGAACACCTCGCAAAACTACAGGAGCTTGTAGAACTAGAAAGCGAACATAATGCTGAAAATGGTCATCTCAAATATTTAGCCGAGCATTATATAAAGGAATTTGATGCTACTAGGGAAATTTGGGAACGATATAAAGGCGATTTGGTAACTGCCTTCAAGCAATTCCAAGACTCCAATAATATTGATATCATCACCTGTGGTGCAACTCACGGTTATTTGCCGCTAATGAAAATGTATCCCCAAGCGGTTTGGGCACAACTTCAAGTAGCCGTAGAGCATTACGAAGAAAACTTTGGTCGTCCACCCAAAGGAATTTGGTTGCCAGAATGCGCTTATTATGAAGGTTTAGAGCGCATGGTAGCTGATGCTGGGCTGCGTTATTTTCTTACCGACGGACATGGTATTTTGTATGCTCGTCCTCGTCCTCGATTTGGTACTTATGCACCAATTTTTACCGAAAGCGGTGTTGCAGCTTTTGGCAGAGACCATGAATCTTCTCAACAAGTGTGGTCTTCTGAAGTGGGTTATCCTGGTGCTGCTGAATATCGGGAATTTTATAAGGATTTGGGCTGGGAAGCTGAATATGAGTATATTAAGCCTTATATTATGCCCAACGGTCAGCGGAAAAATACGGGCATCAAATATCATAAAATTACCGGTCGCGGTTTAGGACTTGGAGATAAGCAACTTTATGACCCCTATTGGGCAAGAGAAAAAACCGCAGAACATGCTTCTAATTTTATGTTCAACCGCGAGCGTCAGGTCGAGCATCTGCATAATATGATGCATCGTCCCCCAATTGTAGTTTCCCCATACGATGCCGAATTATTTGGACATTGGTGGTATGAAGGTCCTTGGTTTATTGATTATCTATATCGTAAATCCTGGTTTGACCAAGGAACCTATGATATGACTCACTTATCTGACTACTTGAGGGCAAATTCGGTTCAACAAGTTTGTCGCCCTTCTCAGTCAAGCTGGGGATACAAGGGCTTTCACGAGTATTGGCTAAATGAAACTAATACTTGGATTTATCCCCATTTACATAAAGCTGCCGAACGGATGATTGAATTGGCAAGTCGAGAAGCAGAGGATGAGTTAGAGTGGAAGGCTCTTAATCAAGCAGCACGAGAATTACTTCTAGCACAATCTTCTGACTGGGCTTTTATTATGCGAACTGGAACAATGGTTCCTTATGCTGTAAGAAGAACCCGTTCTCATTTAATGCGATTTAATAAGCTTTACGAAGATATTAATATTGGAAAAATTGATAGCGGATGGTTGGAGAAAGTTGAATATATGGACAATATTTTTCCTAGCATTAACTATCGAGCATACCGCACTTTGTAATTTAAAAGCGTAATTATCTAGAGGGTGGGCTATGTCCACCTTTTTCATATAAATATTTCATATAAATGGGCAAGTAACGATATTTTAATCAACGCCATAACTGCATAAGATTAACCCCCAGCATGGCTATACTGAGGGTTTCGTTATGAAAATTTATGCCGTTATTAAAGCATTTCATTCTCTTATTCTTTACCCAATTGCTTACCAGCGTAGGCATCAATCGCGTAAGCAGGTACGCGATCGATATAATCGGTTTCTTTACCAGTCAATGATTTAGCTAAGAAATCAAAAGATTCAGAACTCCAGTTGCGCTCGTGAATCGGCTTTCTTTGCTCTCCTCGAAAATATGCTTGGCTACCTATTAGTGCAGCAGCTACCCAACCAACCACGAACAGTGAAATTAATATAGTCATCATATAACTTATGTCCTTAAACTAAAGTTTTGTGTCTTTATGTAAATAAAATTAACAAAAAATTACAAAGTAGTTAAAGGTGTGTTAACCGATTGATTAGATAGGGTATTCCACCTTGTATTATTGTCATTCAACTGCATTGCAAGAAACATGATGATGGTTTTTCGGTTAATATTCCACTTATTGCAGATACACATCTGTATTTATAGATAAGCAGTAAACAAAAATATAGCGGTTTTAATGCTTGATGGAATACACGAAAACACTCCCCTTCCCCTCTCCTGGCGAAAGGGGTGCGCGTCAGCGCGGAGTGAGGTTTCAAGTGTATTGGACTCAACTGAAATTCGCTATATTCGCCGTCATTATGTTGAAGGGTAGTATTAAGAAAAGCTGCGAACCATCGCAGCCCTTGCGGTTGCTATCTTCCTCCGGGAGACGCTGCGCTAACGTTCTACTTGCAATGTAATTAATTTGTTTAACTGCCTAAAAAATCAATCTCCACCCAACTCTACAAGCTTACCGATGTTGAAATCTATTCTTGTCCAACCTTTTAACTTGGATAAGTTTTTTAGCAGTAGCAAAGGAATTTGCCAATGATGCACCATTAAAAATGGTAGAGAATCGTTAAATGTGTAAATCGCATCTGTACCTCGGAACATATTTTTAACCCAATTTCCTAATTGAGATAAAGAACGAATTTCATTTAGTCGCCAAAATTCATGATAAGTCCAATAAGTAGGTTTGCTATTTGGCAATGCTTGTAAAGGTTCTTCTATGGCTTCTTGACTCAAGTAAGCATCGGCTGCTTGTTGCAATTGGTCGTGAAATATAGTTATGGCAGAATGAGTACGAGGATTACATTCAATCGCATAAACATTACCATCTTCAGCTTCTATGAAATCAAAAGAAAGCTGTCCTGTAACTCCTAATTCTTTTACAAAATGAGTTACCCATTCACGAATTTTTGCATGTTCTACGTTTTCGTAGTTAACTTGAAAAGCCGATGATTCGCAACAACAATGCAGCCTTACGACACCATCGCGAATAGTACTATGAGTACAATATTCTTTACCAGGAATAAATTCCTGCATTATCCAAGGTTTTTGCGGGCTAATTGGTAAACTTCTGACAAAAGCTTCTGTTTCTTCGGAAGTATCGCAAGGAAGCTTAGTTAAATCTAAACGTCTGACTGAGTCGTAAGGAATACTTTTAAGAATATATTTACGAGTTTCTTCAGAAAAATCAAAATTTAAAACTTGTTCGGGACTAGTTATTTTAAAGGATTTAGGAACCGATAAACCAAAACTTCGCGCTTTCTCGCTGAAAGCAAATTTATCATCAAGCATTTCGCACTTAGCAGCATCTATGTGAAATACTTCGCAATGTTCTGATAGTGTTTGTTTTGCTAAAGCATCGTAGTAGCTAGCTATCGGGCTTGTTACCGGAATGTATATATCAATGTTTTCTTTATTTACAATATCTATTAAAGCTTGAGTGTAAATTTGTGAATCTTTTTGCGGTACGGGAGTTGTATAAAATTTATCTACTGCTTGAGAGAAACGATGACCCGACAACCAATATTTATGAGTTTCTGTTAATACTACCCGATGCCCTGCGGCATGAAAAAATCGAGCAAGCTGTAGTGCTTTGGTCATTTTCCCACCGCTGATAAGGATATTTTTTCGTTCGGCGGCAGTTACTGTTGTCTGTCTTTTTTGAAACGGAGAAACAAGTATGTTTAACAGTAAAGATATTAAAACAATAGTGGCATTAATTGGTAAAGCCAGCAAAAGTAAAGTTAAAGTTGCGAGGTTTTGAAATAAGGCGATAAAACGCATACCTATGGAAATAGAAGGCGTTGCACTTTGAGATGAGGAGACAGAAATAGATGATTGTGCCATTTTCTAATTTCTAATAAATAGTTTTGATAGAAATATGTTAAGGGAGTGGTACTTGAGAAACAGGAAACATAAAACGGTAAAATATTACTGTTTTTTGAGAGTGCTATGAAACAAACCCATAAAAAATTCTGAATGAGTTTCTTGTGACACTTAGACTCATTTTTAACTTGATAATAGAGCTTGTAGTGTCACACAGCAATCGACCGGCTGACCGGGTTTTGTAACAATTGCGGCCATTCCCGAGCTTATAACTTTTACCCTCTTAAAGAAAAGAAAGTAAAAGTTATAAGTTTAACGAGCTTGTTAATTTTATAACCGTCGGATGATGGTTAAACCATCTCGTACAGGAAGTAGCACTTGTTCGACACGTTTATCTTCAGCGACGACGCGGTTAAACTCGGCGATCGCCTTTCCATTGGCAGTACGTTCTGCTGTCTGTAGATAAGGCTGTCCTTGAAGCAATGTATTATCAACGCAGATAAACCCGGATGGTGCTAACAAGTTTTTCTCTAGCAAAGTGTTGAAATAATCTACGTACCCTGCTTTGTCTGCATCGATAAACACAAATTCAAATGACTCTCCAGATGCTGCGAGTTTATCCAAAGCTGCGGCTGCTGGTCCTATTTCAACTTGGATTTTTTCGCCGTGGGGAGATTCCCGAAAAGCAGCTTTGCCGAATTCTGCTGTATAAGGATCAACTTCGCAAGCAATTAGTTTTCCATCTGCCGGTAATGCTTCTGCCATTGCTAAGGCTGAATAACCCGTAAACATTCCGATTTCTAATACTCGCTTTGCTTTGGTCATATGGATGAACATTTTTAAGGTTTGTCCTTCTATATGACCAGAAAGCATTTCCTGCTCTAGAGCGACAACGGTTTCACCGCCCTTAAAGCGATTATCCCACTGTTCTCGCGCCGTTTTTTGGGCGAGAGCTTTTAAAGCTGCTGATTCAGAGGTAGTGGTTTTTTCTAAATAAGGGTCTAAGCCTGATGCTAACCGGGAAGCAAAGTTGAGCTTTTCTTTGATTTGTGCTGGCAATGTTTCTGTATCCAATGCTTGCACCACAGCTTCTAACTCTTGGGCTAATATCCCTAAAGGCGTAACTGGCCTAGCTACTGGCTTCTTTACAACACCCGTCATTAGCTTTCACTCCCTACAAGTTCGGCTTCTGATTCAGAATAAACCGGGTACATGTCAACTCCTTCGCCACCGCGAGGGAATTTCTTACAAACTTCTTTATGTTCTGCTAAAGCTTCAGCTAATTCTTCGCGAGTTAAATCGTTAACAAAGAAACACTCGCCAATGGGTTTTGGCATAGCGGCTCTTTGCTTACCATCTCTTGTCAGAGAAATAGATTCAGTCGCATGCCATAAAAGGTCTGCTTCCAATAAAGGATGATCCAAGGAAAGCCCAATACGGCTCATTGTGCCTAAAATACGGTCTCTATCTTCTACAGTGATATAGCCTCTTCTAGCAGCAATTGTTGCAGATAAAGCCATATCGATATTAACTGCATGACCGTGGAAAATAGGTACGCGAGGTGCTAATTCAAGAGTCGGACTCCAACTGTGACCATAGGCTATAACTCTATCTAGGTCTAACTCGTGTAAGTTGGGTACTTCATATTCCAACATCTTTTTGATGGCTTTGTAAGTCAATTTATGAGCGACTTCTTTAATCTCATCAGTGGCATCATTGTTACCAAAGTGAGTACGAAGCAATTCTTCGCCGTATTCTTCGAGCAATTCAAATACTTCTTTATGCCCAACTACAGCAATCTTGACTAATTCTGCCATACCGTTGCGTACTTGATCGGTAGGTAAGGTACCCAAGAAGGAGAAATCAAGGAATACTTTAGAAGAAGCATGGTAAGCACCAAGACGATTTTTCAGCTTCTTATGATTTACCGCTACCTTGATAGCAACACTAGCGTCAATTAATCCAATTAAAGTAGTAGGAATGCGGATATAGTTACTGCTGCGACGATAAGCAGAACAAGCAAAACCGGCAACATCTGTTACCAATCCACCACCGATTACCAAAACAGGCTCTTTACGAACCAGCTTAAAATCAGCGAATGCATCTATAATTTTCTCGAATGTTTGGATTGTTTTATTAGGCTCGGTGATAGTAACGGGGAAAGCAGTCATGTCGATGTTGTAATGCTCGAAGTACTGCTGCATTTTAGTGCTGAAATGCTTGTAGACATTAGAATCTACAACTGCTAAGCATCGGCCAAAATTTTGATAGCACTCTGCCAATTGTGGATTATTTATGTCAAAAATTCCATCAACATAGACGAGGCTATACTCGATTTTCTCATAAGCTTCTACATGAAAAGCTGATTCAGTAGCTTCTAACTTTGACTGAACAATACCCATAGTTGTTGACCTTCAATTAATGGAAAACTTTTACTTGTAAATGTGCGTTCGATTCTCTACCCAGAGCGGTAGATGATGCAGAGATTTAGCTCTACATTTAGTGGTATTTTGCCGCAATCTGCCATCTTACCTAGCTTCTTAATCTTTTGGGTGAGAAATTTATTATTACAATAAGCTTCTTATACTAAAAGAAGTCTAGAAAGTTCGGGGATTAAAAGAGGACTCCGATAAATATCAGCTTGCTCAAAATCAGTAAAGATGAGAGTTTCGTATCTCAAGCTATTACTTACTTGAATAAGTTTCATAACTTGAAAATTGACGCTTGTTATTGAAATAGCGCGTTTACTTGTGTAAGCCAAGCAGAAACCACGTGAAATCTCCACCAAATTTTAAGACTTCCCATCAGAAGGCAAGATAATTACATACGGTTCCTCAAGGTTTAACCCTGTTTAACTAACTATGATTGCGGGAAAAAAGGCTTGTGTGACTTTAATACTGGATTATGAGCCAGAAAGTCAAGCAGTTAATTTAACCGCTTAAATTGACAAAGAAATAGACCACTCTATTACAGTACCATTCGTTGCACCTTATTTAACAACCAGTGTGAAGACAAATTTCCTTTTACCTTCCTCAAAAAAGGTAATTTCTATATCTAGGACGAGGAATTTCAACTACTTCAAGTGAAAAGCTATTGCTTTCATAATACTTGAATACCATAATTCATATCCAGCTTTGCCCTAAAGATTCTTGATTTGCTTTATTACGAGCAAACCCCTTTCGATAGACTAACTCATTCTCAAGTTGCCCAATAAACTCAAGCTAGAAAATAAATTCTAACAGTTTTGAAATGCAACTCTGTCTGTTTTAACTAAACTGCCTTGATTTAAAATAACAACTGCTAAAACAACAGAGCTAATTCATTTTCCTTGAGATTCCGAAGTCGCCTTCTGCTTTGACTTCGGAGAAATCCTATCGTGACAAACATCTCCTCCTGGTAGTCTCTAGGCTTATGCTTAAGATTACAACCTAGATTTACTTTTAAGGAAGGGTCTGATGGCTTATTGATTATCGCAGACTTGAACATCCCTTTACAACCTTGAAGCTGAACATTAACAGAAGTTATCTCGAATACTTTGATTAACCGAACTAAAGAATGTACTGCCGCTCATGATGTTTGATTGGATAATACTAGTTAGGGGTTAAACAAACAATAGTCAAAAATTGCTGCTACACAAAGAGCATCGCTAAAGGCAAAGAAAACTGAGCCATGACAATAACGAGCTTATACTAAAGCCCTATGACCCAGTTCTGTAAGGTTCGCAAAATCGAAAAATGCTTGATACAGAATATCGTTCCTCAATGTGAAAGAACGATAGCATATGCCAAAGTTGACCCAGGAGATAGAAGGATTTGTCAAGATAGGTTCAATGTTTTACTTATGTTGGTAATTTTCACTGTATCAAAATTTTGATAAAAATTTTAATTTTTTTGTTTTAAATAAAAATTTTTTTTTCAGAGACTGGAGTAAAATCAGCTTTGTTACATGCAACAACCTTCTAAGGTGTAGTTTATATCTGACCTTAGACTGATTTCAAATCCTCATACGATGCTTATTCCTAACATTTACGAGATAAATCTTGGTTAAGATTTGTAGTCTCCCAATTTGTTTAAATATCCAATTGTCGCATTGATTGTAATTTTAAAAACTTATATATATGCGTAAATACCGTTTTTTGTTCGTCAGCTATAAAAATAATATCTGTAATTATAAACCTGAATTTTGAGAAAAAATACGAGAATTTCGGTTCTATTGATTGGCGATAGAAAATTAAATATGATTTTTGCTGGTTTGTTAAATTAATTATTTATTACATTTTTTTTTCATTATGAGAACTCAAACTAATTGATGTGTTTTTCGAGCAAATTTTCAGTTTACGTAGATAAATTTCAAAATAATTTTGCGAAATTTAGATGATTTTTATACTAGATTGAGGATATCAAACTTTTTAACCGATCGTATCAGTCATTTACAATGCTGGTTTCGAGCAGCTTACCCGTAGAGCAGGTTAGGTTTTGTATGACACACAAATTCAGAACCGCTATCTCGATTTATTTCTCAGTTGTCTCTAAAAATAAAAAAAGACAGGTTGGGAACCTGTCCGTATAGGAATTATTTAGAATGACAATTATGCTTAAAAGTTCATTTCAGCAGCTTGAACTTTTTCTACCTGCTTCTTCTTAAGGATAAGCATTATTTGAGCCAACATCACCAGAGCTACAAATGCGATTAATCCTCTAACTCTACCTGCACTTTGCAGTACTATTTCGGTATCATGCTGACCAAAACCACCTACATTCGGGTTATTGGTTAAAGCTTCACCTGCGGCTACTTCTTGTCCTTCAGAAACTATCAATTCGGGTCCTGCAGGAATTGTGGTGGTAACGGTTTCACCTTCAGCAGTTTGAACGTCTACCGCATATTTTGTACCACCAAAATCATCTTCTTGTTTAGCAATTTTGGTAATTGTACCAGCAGCAGAAGTGGTGAAAACATTATTGTTGCTATTCTCGCCGGTGGGGTAAACTTGTCCCCGTCCGCGGTTTCCACCAACGTATACAGCATATTTACCAAAGTTGATATTTTTATTGGTTGCCGGGTTAGGAGAAAGAATTGGAAAAACGATTTCTTGATACTGTTCTCCAGGAAGCGGTCCAACTAAGTAGATGTTATCTTTCTCTTCGCTGTAAGGCTGGAAGTAGACATCCCCGACTTCTTCTTTTAGTTCTTCGGACATGCGTTCGGGAGGAGCGAGTTTAAAGCCTTCAGGCAACATTAACACCGCACCAACGTTTAAACCAACTTTGGAACCGTCAGCACCTACTTGCTTGACATCGGTATCGTAAGGAATCTTAACTACCGCTTTAAATACACTATCCGGTAAAACTGACTGAGGAACTTCTACATCAGTGTTCTTTGCTGCTAAATGGCAGTTAGCACAAACAATACGTCCTGTAGGTTCTCTAGGTGTCTCCGGATAGCTTGCTTGTGCCCAGAAAGGATAAGCAGCAGCAGCTTGGGGAAGTGCTAGATCGCTAGTAAAAAAGAATGCCACTGCGGCGATCGCCACCAGCAATGTTTTGGAAATCGCTTTAAATACGCGATTTAACCGTCGTGTACAAGTATTTCTCATCTCTTCGTCGGAATTGGTCGTTAGTTATTAGTTACTAGCTCTTGTTTCAAGAACTAAGAAAGCAGGATTAAAAGTTAATACAGCTAACAGCCAGCAGTTATTAGAATTGACCTCAAGAAGAAATTATGAAATTTTTAGTCTAGCTGATAACTGATAACTGGTCACTGTTTAAGCCCACCAAGGTTCTTCTTCGGTGCGGAAGTCGGTTTCAGTCCAAGGGGTGATTACCATTTGGTCATCTTGTACCGCTACATGACTCAACGCTAAAGATAATGGTGCCGGACCGCGAACCACCTTACCAGTAGCATCATACTGGGAACCGTGACAGGGGCACTTAAATTTATTTTCAGCAATATTCCAAGGTACAACGCAACCCAAATGAGTACAGATAGCGTTGATTCCATAATCTTGAATGGATTCGCTTCCATCTACCACAATGTAAGTGGGGTCTCCCTTTAACCCCTGCACCAAAACGCGATCGCCAGCGTTGTGCTTACCTAAAAAGTCGGAAACGCTGACAGTATCGCCAAGTTCATCTTTTGCTGTGGTACCACCACCAGCACCACCACTCGAAGGCGGAATAAAATACTTGACAACGGGATACAATACTCCCAGAGCAACTCCGGTAACTGTTCCGAAAGTCAGAAGATTCATGAATTGGCGGCGACCCATATCGGGTACATCCATTGATTCAGAGAATTGAGCCATAATCTACGGGTTCGAGGTTGATTTTTGTTAACTTTTTTTGACTTGAGTTCTTTTTATTGGGAAACTCCAGTCTTGGATTGCCCATGCCCTATATAAATGCCAAATTCGATCTTTGCTAGATTTTAATTCGGCATCCTTTTTTTAGCATTACATTTCTTTATATTCCTATCATACTGGAGTTACGGAACTTCATATCATTACTAAATGTAAACTACGAAAAGTAAAGTTATGACAGGACAAGAATTACGTCAAATATTGATTGAGAAGTGGGGACGCTCCTATGATGTTCAGTTGCGTCGTACACAGGGAAAGCTGTTTCTACAGGTAATGTGGAAATATTTAGAGCAAGCTTCGTTTCCTTTAAATGAAAATGAGTACCTAGAACACTTGGAATTAGTAGCAAATTATCTTGATGGGATGGGTGGAACCAAGCAGGTACAGGGATTTATTCAGGAAACCCGAGAACGTCCGCGACTTGGTAAAGCTGTGAGCGTTCCTTTGGATTTAGGCGAGCGTACTTCTGAGTGGATATTATAGCTTTTTAGTTAATGCAAAGCTACAGCATTTTTTCTCACTAAAACCGGATAGTTTTGTTGAGAAAATTTTTAATTAAGAGGGGAGAATTTCGGATTAGAAAATTAGTAAGCCGTATTTACGTATAGTTGTTGCTTTTATTTATTAAGTGTGATGAGCGGCGTTTAAAACGGTTTGTGCAAAAACCAAATCTAACAAATGAGTTCAGAAATTTGTAGCTTAGGTAACATTCTTTGTAATTTATTGTTTTTTCTTGTTACTATAACCAGCTTATTTAATTAAAATAAACGTATGAAAGATATCAAGACTAATAGTTGAAATGGCTTTTGGGCAAAATTAAGGTGCATCAGTAGCTTGTAAGTTTGTAAATTAGATAAAAATATTTGCAATTTATTATCTTTCTTCAGTTGACTACGCCTTGAAATAAAAAATATATGACAAATAATAAGTTAGAAACTTGGGAAAATAAGGTTCTCAAAAGTTATCTTGATGGTATTCAAATAATTAGGATTCCCGCATCAAGGAAAAAGCGGTTAGTTGTGCTTCGATGGTTGGTAAGAAAGTTTGAATTAAATTTAATTTATAAAGAATCTCAGGTAAATGAAATTATTAGTAACCATCATTCTGATTTCGCTACTTTAAGAAGAGAATTGATTGGCTATCAGCTTATGGAAAGGGAAAATAGTATGTACTGGCGACTACCGGCTTCTCTTTGGAAGTCGGAAAATGAAATTATGCAGCATAGGATTTGGTAATTGGTAATTGATAATTGGTAATTGGTAAATTAATTACAAAACTCTTTTCCCTAAATCTACTTCTCTATCTGGTTGAATTAATACTACTTCGCCATCATCAAGTACTACTCCTAAAACCAGAACTTCAGACATAAAATCTGCTATTTGACGGGGTGGAAAGTTTGTTACGGCTAATATTGATTTATTGATTAAATCTTCTGGCTGGTAAAGTTTGGTGATTTGAGCGCTAGATTTTTTGACTCCCAAATCACCAAAGTCTATCCACAATTTGTAGGCTGGTTTTCTTGCTTTGAGAAAACTTTCGGTTTTTACAATTTTCCCGACGCGAATTTCTACTTTTTCAAAGTCTTCGTAGGTAATTGGCATATTAGTTCTCCGGCGGTTAAAATCGCATCTACACAAGGAAAGTTCACCTGCGTGGACTAATAGACGGGTTTCGCTTGTGTAGCAGTGAATTATATTCGCCGATTCATATTAATTTCTATTACTTACCGATTAGTTTCACTAAACCAATTCCACCAAAGTATAATCCTAAAACTGCTCCAGCTAAAAGACTTTGTGTAAGTGGATCTGTGGAAGGTGTAAGAATTGCTCCTAAAACCACCGCCCCCATAATCACGTAGCGCCAACCTGAAAGCATCACTTTAGAAGAAACAATTCCCAAGGCTCCCAGCAAAAGTTGAATTACAGGAATTTGAAAAGCTAAACCCGTACTAAATAGCAATAATAAAACAAATTCAAAATATTTGTCGATTGACCAACTTTGCTCGACTACATCCGCACCGTAATTAATAAAAAATTTCAACGCTGCGGGAATCAGCGCAAAATAAGCAAATACCAATCCCGAAAGAAACAGTACGCTAGAACCCATAAATACGGGTATAAGTAATCGTCTTTCTCGTCGAGTTAACCCCGGTAGAACAAATTGAACTATTTGATATAAAACAAATGGGCTAGCTAAAACCAAACCACTGTAACCAGCAACTTTGATAGATACGAAAAAATATTCACCAGGAGCTAGCTGAAGAAACTTGACTCCTTGGGCTGGTATTTCCAACAGTTGGACAATTTGCTTTACAAAAATGAAACAGCCAATAGCACTTAACACCACAGCTATCAGCGAATAAAAAATTCTCGTTCGCAATTCTTCTAAATGATCGAAAAGCGACATTTCTACTTCACCGGGTAACTCATCGAGAAATTCCGATTGTGAAGTCGCGTCAACGTCAATATCTTTTGTAGTAGTTTTAGCTTCTTGTGAACTAGTCATTTTAAATTAGTGAGCAGTTAATTATTAGTTTATAAGTTAGAAGTTAGGAGTTAAAAGTTAGAAGTGAGAAATGCAGTGGGAGCGTCTGGGGTTCCCTACTTGCAATTATGTTTCTCCTTCTCCCCATCTACCTCATCTCCCCATCTTCCCCTATAGGCATCTCCCTATCTTTTAAATTTTTATCCGGTTTTGTGAAAAAAAGACTGGATAAGTTATCAGAAAAGTGTAAGTTGATTGTCAATTTACGCGAATCTGCTGTAAAAGGTATTTTCTGTTTGCTTGAGAGGGAATCTACTGTCTGTGTAACCTACAATTCTACTTGAGCTTGAAGATGCATAATACAGTTTGTTGTGCCATGTTGGCATTACCTATGATTGGGTTGAATGCTTTGGGTAACTTTGCTAATAGTGGTTTACAGCGTTTCGACAGCGATAAATCTAAAATTACCGATTTTGTGAGTGATGAGACAATTGTTCAACAATTTCAACCATATTTTACATCGTTTCAAATTTCGGCTAGAGACGATCGCATAAAAGATTGTCTTCGTTCGGGAAATTGTAAAAATTAATGCAATAATGTTTTTTCTTGTTGGTTATTGTATTTTAAATTATTACTTTTTTATTTAGGTATTTTTATTTATATACAATAAGTTTTACCTAGACAATTTTACTTAATTTGAGTTATATATAAATAGTATTTAAGAAGCTTCATTTGTTTTTGCACCGGGAAATAAAAGGTAAGAATAATATCATTCTCATAATTTAGAATGACATTAGTTATGCCATCGAGAAAGCAGTTACGAATTTTATGCAAGTAGTTCATTTTGATGAACTGAAAAATATTGCTGATGTAATAGCTCTATTTATTGGAATTACGTTTATTGTTTATTGTTTTTTACTGTCTGGTTACAAGATTTCGATTATCTTGGCAGTTATGTTTGATATATCTACAATACTTAATTAGCAATTTGATTACAGATAAATTGTAGGTATATTGCTGTTAAGCATTGAATTATAATCGAACAAAATCGACAGTATATATTGTAGCTAGCATTTAGATAAAGCTATTTAGTATAAAAAATGGCGATATTTATCAATATTTATAGCTATTATCTAAAACTAAGCAATATTGGAAATTACATAAATAGTAAGAGCCTTGATGAGAGTTATTTAGATAATCAAAAAAATGAATAAATCTGTAACTATTTTGTCAAAATATTAGCAAATTAAACTTATTTATAATTCCGGAATACTGCATTCAAAAATTGTATTCAGAGTGAAAATTGCTCAATAGAAAAAACCCTCATAGTGTTTTAAGTCTCGTCTTTCCTTCTAGAGCGAGTCGTAGTTTTTTATGCTCTTAAACTTAGAAAGATTTTATCAAGCGTGTAATCCGAGCCAACCTCTAGTAATGGGAGATGCTGATGCTCGAAGATATTATATTGATTTCGCTACAGTCAGGGGCGGAAAAATTATTGAAGTTTTAGGAAGAACTATTACTAGAATATCCCCGGATGCACCTACAACTCAACTTTTTACAGGACACATCGGTTGCGGTAAATCTACAGAATTACTGCGATTAAAGGCAGAATTAGAACTAAAACAGTTTCATGTTGTCTATTTTGAATCTACTCATGTTTTAGAGATGGTAGATTTAGATGTTACCGATATATTTTTAGCAATTGCAGGACAAGTATCCCAAAGTTTAGAGTCAATCAAAATTAGCTTAAAGCCTTCTTATTTTGCGAAATTATTTGGCGAAATTATTGATTTTCTGCAAACACCGATTGATATGAATTTGGAAGGAGAATTGTCAGTTGGAATTGCTAAAATTACGGCTAAAACTAAAGAAAGCCCACAATTACGACGACGTTTAAGGGATTATTTAGAACCGCGAACTTTGAATATTTTACACTCTATTAATAATGAGTTGTTAGCTCGTGCTAATAAGGAACTTAAAGCTAGAGGTAAAAAAGGATTAGTGGTAATTGTTGATAATTTAGATCGAGTTGCAATTCGTCCTTTACCATCGGGACGTTCCTTACCGGAGTATTTATTTATTGATAGAGGAGAACAGTTACGTAAACTCAATTGTCATATGGTTTATACCATTCCTTTGGGTTTAACTTTTTCCAACGATAGCGCTCAATTACAGCATCGTTTGGGTGGTGGTGTTGCACCAAAAGTTTTACCGATGATACCCGTGCGTAAACGTACTGGTGAAATTTTTACTCCCGGTTTAGATAGTTTGCGACAAATGGTTTTAGCAAGAGCTTTTCCTACTATTAATCCCGCAGAAAGGTTACATTTTATAACAGAACTATTCGAGACTCCGGAAGTTTTGAATCGGTTGTGTTTAATTAGTGGCGGTCACGTGCGAGACTTGCTAGGATTATTGTTTGATTGTATCAGGGAACAAGACCCTCCTTTTAGTAAGGAATGTGTAGAATTAGTAATTCAAAGACATCGCGATTATCGAGCCAATGCTATTGATTCTCCGGAGTGGGATTTAATTTTTCAAGTGGTACAGCAGCAGAGAGTTAGAGGTGATATTGAGTATCATACTTTGTTGCGAAGCTTGTTTGTTTTTGAATATCGTGACAATCAAGGAGTTTGGTTTGCAGTGAATCCAGTTTTAGCAGAAACCAGGAAGTTTAAATCGTGGTTGGAAAAGCACAACAATCAGATTTAGTGGAGAAAAATGCTTCTGCTTTAAGAAGTTTAACGCGAGCGATTACCCTTTCTAATGAGGAATTTTCGCTCGTGTTAGTATGCTGTAATTATCAAGTTTTACAGCAGCAAATATTACAGCATCTACAAGAAGTTTTAGGTAACAAATTTCTGCTACAAAAAGTTTGCTTACCGTCTCATGCTAGAAGTTTATATAGTACGATTCGTACAAAAATAGTTGATAATCGCGAGCAAAAAAGTGAAAATTTATCCAAAATAGCATTAATAGTTTTGGGTTTGGAATCGGTGGATGGACTCGATGATTTATTAAGTACTATAAATCACGTGCGAGACGAATTTCGTAAACAACATCCTTTTCCAATGGTGTTATGGGTAAACGAAGAAGTATTGCGAAAACTAAGACGCTTAGCTCCCGATTTTGCTAGTTGGGCAGCTACACCGATTAAATTTGAAATGACGACGGTACAGTTGCGACAGTTTTTGCAACAAGAAACCGATTCATTATTTACCACTGTTTTAAATATTGCGGCAGCAAGAGAAAAAAAGCCCCAAATTATTAAGGATAATCGATGCGGTAGAAACTGTTTAGTCAAAAACCAGGAAAATTCATCTGAGGATGACTGTCAATGTACTTTGGAACAAATTTGGCAGCACAAAAACGAACTGCATTATGCAATTAAGGATTTACAGAGTCGCGGAATTAATTTAACACCAGAATTACAAGCGAGTTTACAATTTGTGTTTGGTTTAGATGAATATGTCAAAGACTGTATTGAAAAAGCAATCAACCATTTTCGTAATAGTTTTCAGCTTTCACCCGGAAGGTGTGGATCGTTAGTTAATAGCGAACAGTTAACAGTTAACAGTGACAAATTAATAATAGATTATCGAAACAGTGAAAGCGTAATTTCTTCCCCCTCTACCCCCTCTACCCCCTCTTCTTCTCCTCACCTTCTCCATCAAGGAGTAATCCTCTTTTATCTTGGTTTGTGTTTTTACCGTCTTGCCGAGCGAAATCACGGAGAGCAATGTGGTAATTGGCAATCTGCTGTGAGTTATTTCGAGCAGTGCCTGCAAGTATTTGAGTTGGCAGAGCATCCAGTTTTAGTAGCGCAATTTATCGAGCAGTTAGCCGAAGTTTTACAACAACTTCAGGATTGGAATAAACTACGGGCGATCGCTCATAAATCTTTGGAGTTACACCAGCAATATGGTAGCTACACTCAACTTGCTTGTGATTGTGGTTATTTAGCAGATGTAGCTTTGCAAGAATCAAAATGGAAACAGGCGAGTAAATATGCTCAAGCTTCGCTGTTTTATTTAGCAGAGGCAAAAAATAACCATGCAGCACATCAAAGTTTATTTCCTTTGCTGTTAGAGCAAATATATCAGTTAGTTTTGGTAAAAGCGCTGCAATATTTGGGCGAGGAAAACGTAGCACAACAACATTTGGAGAATGCCAGTAAGAAGTTATCCATAGCTTTGGAAAACAGCGATTATCGTTATGATGCTCATCGCTATATCAGGCTTTTACGGCGGTTAAGATGGCTTTACTATCAATCTGGCAAGTATTTAGAAGCTTTTTTCATTCGTCGCAAACGACGTTCCATAGAGCAGCAATATGGTTTGCGTGCTTTCATTGGTGCGGGTAGGTTACAACCCCAAAGAAAAGCAAAAAATCCAGTGTTAGTTTCACCTGCGAGAAATACTCATGTTGCTTTGGAAATTACTGCTTCGGGTAGGGAGCGAGATATTAATTTATTGATTGGAAAAATTAGCCGCTCGGATCGAAAATTAACTTTGATTCACGGTGAATCGGGAGTCGGTAAAAGTTCTATTGTTAATGCTGGTTTGGTTCCAGCTTTGCAAAATAGACCACTTGGAGACCAAATTGCGGTTCCGGTGGTGTTACAAATTTATACCGATTGGGTGCGGGAATTGGGTAAGTCTTTGAGTGAAGCTATGTTTGTAGATAACACGGCGACTCGATACGCTTACGGTAAAGAATTAACTACATCAACTTTGCGGGCTACACCGATTACCATCCCCGGTATTTTAGAACAGTTACAAGAAAATGCGAATAATCATCTGATTACTGTATTGATTTTTGACCAGTTAGAAGAATTTTTCTTTATTTATACCGATAGAAATCAAAAGGAAGAATTCGATAATTTTATTTGTGCGTGTTTGAATATTGCTTTTGTAAAAATTATTTTTTCACTCAGAGAAGATTATTTACACCATTTGCTGGATTTGAAACGTCTAGCGAAACAAGATTCTATCAGTCATAACATCTTGGATAAGGATATTCGCTACCAAGTTAACAATCTTTCCTCGGAAGATGCTAAAAGCGTGATTCAGAAGTTAACCGAGCGCTCCGAATATAATATTGAACCGGCTTTAATTGATAGCTTGGTAGAAGATTTATCATCAGAAATAGGAGAAGTTCGTCCGATTGAGTTGCAGGTAGTAGGAGCGCAGCTTCAGGATGAAAGAATTACAACTTTAGCTAAATACGAACCCTATCGACCAAATAAATTAATTGAACGATATATCAAGGAAATTATTAAGGATTGCGGCTCGGAAAACGAACAAGCTGCTCTACTCGTTTTATATTTGTTAACTGATGAAAATCATAAACGTCCTTTTAAAACTAAGGCTGAATTAGCCGCAGAATTAGCTGAGTTAGATGTAGCAGATAAATTAGAATTAGTTTTAGAAATTTTGGTTCGTTCGGGTTTAGTAGTTTTGTTTGCGGATGTAACCGAACGCTATCAATTAATCCACGATTATTTAGTTGCTTTGATTCGTTCTTTGCAACAGGAGGAATTAAGTTTTCAAACTCAATTAAAAGAGTTAAGAAATCAAGTACAGCAAAGAGAAGCAGAAATTACTCAGCTTCATAGCGAACTGAGGAGGAAAAAGCAGTTAAAAATAGCCCATACACAACCCCATGAAAGCTTAGATTTGTTTGCAGAATTAAAAGAACTCCGCAAGCGTGAAGAACATAGCCGTAGGGAAACTGAACGACTATTAGCTGAATTAGAACAGCAAAGACTGCAAGCTCAATTAGCAGAAAGTCAACAGCAGCAAAAACTTAGCGAAGTAAAAGTCAATCGTTCTTTAAAAATAGCTCTTGCGGGTTCTGTTACAGCTATTTTAGCGCTAACAACTTCTACCTTAATGTCAGTTTATTTGTGGAGACAATCTTTAATTAGCGAAATTCAAGCTATTAGCGCATCGGCAGAAGAACTTGCTTCCTCCGGTAAAGATTTCGATGCTTTAAAGCAAGGTTTGAAAGCGGCAAAGAAATTTGAAACAGCTTTTTTACCGGATGCTAATACCAAAGCTCAGGTAATGACAGTTTTACATCAAGTAGTGCCGCAAATTAGGGAAAGAGAAACTATCACGGGGCATTTATTAGGTGTTAATAGCATTGCTTTTAGTCCTCTCAACTCTTTTATCGCTTCTGCAAGTGCCGATAATACTGTGAAACTTTGGTATCCAAACGGAAAATTTTTTCGGACTTTATCCGGACATACCGATGTAGTTAACAGCGTTACCTTTAGCCCAGATGCGACTACGCTTGCTTCTGCTTCTCAGGATAAAACAGTTAAATTTTGGACTGTAGATGGTAGAGAAAATTTAACTTTATTCGGACATAAAAATATAGTTAATAGCGTTGCTTTTAGTCCCGACGGCAGCATTATTGCTTCTGGAAGTACCGATAAAACAATTAAACTTTGGAATCGTCAAGGTAAATTAATCAAAACACTTTTAGGTCATAATGATGCGGTTTTACAAGTTGCTTTTTCCCCTAATGGTGAAACTCTGGTTTCTGCAAGCAGCGACAAGACTATTAAACTTTGGAATAAAAACGGTGAAAACATTCGTACCATTAGAGGGCATCGCGATGCAATTACCAGCATTGCTTTATCTAACGACAGCAAAATCATCGCTTCGGCAAGTTTAGATAACACTGTCAAATTGTGGAATCTACAAGGAAAGTTGTTGAAAGTAATTAATGCTCATTCGGAAGCTGTAACTGCCGTTAATTTTAGCCCTGATAATCAAATTATTGCTACGGTAAGCACCGATGGAACCGTTAAACTTTGGCGTTGGGAAGATGGCATACTATTAGGAACCCTTAAAGGACATCAAGATTGGGTAAATGATGTCAGCTTCAGCCCCGATAATAAAACTTTAGCATCTGCTAGTAGAGACAAAACAATAAAACTGTGGTCTTGGCAAGATTTATTATTAGGAAATCTGAAAACTCATAATCAAGCAGTTACTAGCGTTAGTTTTTCCCCGAATGGTAATTTAATTGCTTCTGCAAGCGTCGATAGTACTATTAAATTATGGACTAATAAGGGTAAACAAATCACAACAATAAAACCTTCTCAAGAAGAAATATGGGATGTTAGCTTCAGTCCGGACGGTAAAATTTTGGCTTCTGCTGGTAAAGATAAAACTATTAATTTATGGCAAAATGACGGCAAATTAATTAAAAGCATTGCCGCTCATAATTATGTAGTTTTAAGTATTGATTGGTCAATAGATGGTGATATATTTGCTTCGGCAAGTAAGGATAAAACTGTCAAATTATGGCGTAAAAATGGCAAACTAATTAAAACTCTATCGGGACATAAACAAGCAGTAAATTGGGTAAATTTTAGTTCCGACGGTAAATTTATTGCCTCAGCTAGCGATGATAGTACGGTCAAAATTTGGGATAAATCTGGTAAATTACTACATACCTTAACCGGACATAAACGCCCTGTATTTGGTGTGGCATGGTCTAGTAAAGGTAACATACTAGCTTCCGCCAGCCTTGACGGTACGGTTAAATTATGGAATAACAAAGGCGAATTACAGCAAACTTTGATTGCAGAAGGTGAAGAATTCACTGGTGTAACATTTAGTTCCGACGGTGAATTATTAGCCGCTACTAGCGAAGATAAAGTCAAACTTTGGCAAAGTGACGGCACTTTATTAATTACTTTAAAAGCCGATAGAGAAGAATTTACTAGTATTAGCTTTAATCCAGATGGTAATACTTTAATAAGCGGTACTAATAGGGGAACAATAATTTTAAGAAATTTGGATAGTTTAACTTTAGAGAAATTGCTAAATAAAGGATGCGATGCTTTGCGAGATTATGGTAAAGGAGGAGATAAGGTATGTCTTAACAAGAGTTAGGAGTTATAAGTTAGAAGTTAAGAGTTTTATTAAAAACCAAAAAACTTTTTAATATTGTTCCAATTTTTGTAAATATAGGAAATGATATCATGTCCGGTTAAACAGTTATCATATCTGTGAAGGCTAAGTAAGAAGTAAGAAGTAAAACTTTATGTTAGCAATAACCGCCATCAAATTTATCTTATTTATATCGTAACTAATTCACCGGACTTGATATGATACCATTACTAGCTATAGTTGGATTAGAAGCCTGTACTT
This sequence comes from Rivularia sp. MS3, assembly GCA_019192545.1. Taxonomy (GTDB): domain Bacteria; phylum Cyanobacteriota; class Cyanobacteriia; order Cyanobacteriales; family Nostocaceae; genus Rivularia. Next base: position 35,236 of record JAHCMI010000042.1, read on the forward strand.
GGAATATTTGCCAAATCCAACTTAGCAGTTAAGCTTTTAGGTAAACCTTTAGTAATACAGCTATATTTTGCTGTAAGAAATGACAGAAACTTCGGCAATATTTCCCGTTGAAGCTTTAAATAAAAAAACTAGTAATAAGGCTTTGATTAAACTTGCTCGCGTATCTTATTTAAGATTAAATAGGTTTTAGCGTTAAATATACGGTTCAATTGCTCGTTAGCTTCAATTCCGATCAAAAAGCTGTTAAACATTAATTTACGTAAGCCATTTTTTCCATCTGTAATTGCAGATTTATAAATATTTACACAGCAATCTTTTTCTGCCTCTTGTAACAACTGATTTTTAGCATTTTGTTTGACTTGCTCAGAAACTTCACAACCTGATTGAGATAGCTCCTTGACTAGCTTCTCCAAGTCACTGGGATTAATAAAAGATTTTTTCGCAAATAGTTTTTTATCAAATTGTTTTAACTGTTTTTCCAGGAATTTGATTTTATTTTCTAGTTTTCTAATGCCCGTATCATTTTCAGTCGGTTTATAAATTTTTGCTCCTCGATACTGGGTATAAGTCGAATTCTTGATTAATTCGTCTCTGCATTTTTCGGCAATAATTTTATCGGAAGAATAAAAAGATTTCTTTAGTGCAACAGCTAAATCTTCACCTACTTGTTTGTTACCCTTGATTTCATCAATTACAACTTGAAGGGCTTGCCAATTTTGCTTTGTAGAATCATAAGCTACATTGTCTTCCAAATCTTGCCAAATAACTTGGAATAGCGTAAATACAATTGTTTCCGACATACAGACAGCAAGTTTTTCTTAAGTAGGAATTACTTCTCTAATTTATACTAGGATTATTAGAAAAACTTACGTAATAAGACTTAATCAACTCCAAGAACAGCGAGTTTTTTCATTAAGTAATAACACTCAATTTTTACTGCAATTCAGTTTGATACCTCACCGTACCGTTTGTTTATAAAGCAGAGCAAATACGCAACCGAAAACTGCTATGTACCTTAAAAATAAATATCGCGTAGGATGAATGACATATAAGTCACATCCTACGCAGAAAACAGTCAAGCAATGACGAATCAAAAATCTTCGTACTTATTCACCTGTCTACTTAGTTCTCAAACATTTTACTATTCGGTAACTAGTAACTTTACTGACTATCAGTTGGTGTTGGTTTTGCGGTTGCTGGTGTTTGCTGTTGTTGCAATGGAAACTGCAATTGTTGTGTAGAATATTGTCCTACTAATTTAGATGTCTGAGGATTGTAAATCCGTAGATAATTCCAATAGTTTCCAAGTACTTGACGAACGTAATTTTTGGTTTCGGGAAAGGGAATGGCTTCGACGAACTCATCTGGGTCTGCAATTGGTAAAGTTTTTAACCATTTTGAGACATTTCCCGGTCCTGCATTGTAACTAGCAACTGCTAACAACGAGCTATTTTCGTATTGTTTATGGGTGCTATCCAAATACCAGGTACCGTACATGATGTTGTCGTTAGGATCTGTCAAATCGGTATCGGTATAATCTACATCAATTTGTGGTGCAATCCATTCTGCCGTGCTTGGTAGCACCTGCATTAAACCCGTAGCATTAGCAATCGATTTAATTTTTTCTTGAAATCTCGATTCTTGACGTATCAAGGAAACTACTAAAAAAGGATTAAGATTACGTTCTTGAGACCATTTGCTAATTAAATCGAAGTAGGGGAACGGATAACGAGCCTGCCAGTACATATTTTTTTTGCTTAGTTCCTGGTATGCGGCTTTTTCTTCGGGGTCTTCCCTGTCTTCTAACTTAGCTACTATCGAAATTCCACCTACATAATTTTCCCTGGCTAACTGCATTAAACCTTCAGTAAACTGTTCGGCCACTGTTGGCTGTGCTTTATTCTGGAATTCTGTTTCCCATTGCAGCCAAGCATCTCTTTCCTGTCCCAATAAATACAACTCTTTAAAAGTATCGGAACCAGCCGGTGGTATAGGGCGTACCCTATCAACCATTTCCGGACTCATGTTACGTAAAGTATTAAAATCACCTACATCCAAACCTAAAGTCACAGCAGAACGCCAAGAGTAATAAGAGTAGGGAAAATTACTTACTACATATTCATAAGCTTGTTTAGCTTCTGCTTCCTTACCTAGTTTAGTCAGCCATTTACCAACCCAAAAACCTGCTCTGGGAGCCAAAATACTAGTAGGATTTTTTACAGGAACTGGACCAGCCCATTCCCATGCTGCTTCATAGTCTCCGGCTTTTGCTTTTTGCTGGGCTACTTTCCAACGGTATTCTGCGGCTTCTTCGGTATTAGCAAACTTAGTAATAAGTAATTTTAAAGCATCTCTAGCACCCGAATTATTGCTTTGCGATTGCAGAATTTTAGCTTTCTTAATTAAAGCTTCCCCAGCTTGTTCGGGAAAATTGGCAATTACTTGGTCTAAATAAGGTAAACTTTGACTACCAGTTCTGGTTAACTCAGCCAAACGTAGCAGTGCTTTTCCTGCTTCTCTTTCTTGAGGAAATTCGCTAAGTAGCTGTTGATAAGCCAAAGTAGCTTTTTCTCTCTCCCCACTTAACTGCAAACCCCTGCCATTACGGTAAATATTTTTAGCCGTGGGAGTAGCATTTCCGTAAGCAGTAGCTGCTTTACCAAACTCTTTGTTTTCCCAGTACGCATTACCAATTACTTCCCAATCCTCCGGCTTGAGTGTTGGTTCGTTGACTAATTGATTTAACACCGGAACAATTCCGGGTTGTTCAAAAGCGTATTTTGCCAGGATTAACTGTAATTCTGGCTGATTGGGATTATTCCGCAATCGTCCCCGAATAATTTCCCACGTCAAAGGATGAGAAGGAAACTCGGCGATCGCCCGATCTTGGTATTCCTCAACTCCAATCAAATACAAAGCTTTAGCGGCAACCGGTTGTTCTCCATATTCTTTAACAACAGCCTGCCTTTTATCGGAAGCTTTGCCATTTTCACCAAGAATGCTGTACGCACGAGCCTGCTGTAATAAAACATAAGGCTTTAAAGCTTGATAATCATTTTCTAGTCCATCTAATAAATCCAATGCTTCCTTTGCTCGATCTTTGACAAGTAAATCATCAGCCAACAGATACCGAGCGCGATATTGTTCGATTGAAGACGAACCCTTGGCTATTTGTGCCAACTGAGCCGCACGTGTTTCTGGGGGTTGATTAACTAGGGGTAGAACAACAGATTTGGCTATATTCGCTTCCGAAATAACCGCCTCTTGATTATTGCCACCAAATAATCTCCCCAAATTTTTGCCAATTTGAGGGGCTGAAACCATAGCTCCAACCAGAAAGGCGCAGATTCCTGCACCTGCAATCAGAGAAATTTGTTTTTTCTGTAGCTTCTTCAGCATTGATACCCGCTGAGAATTTCACAAGAATATCTTGCACTTTAGCATCACTGGTGGTCAAATTAACCTATCTTAGTTACCAATTTTGAATTTTTTATTAAATAATTTGAAAATTGCAGGCGAGGAATTGGCAATCGGACATGGGACACAGGTTATTTAGCTGTGAATGGTATTTGTTTAAACAAATAATTAAGTATTTAAATATTTTATGATTCCATGTTCATCCGCCAGAGAATACAAGTTCTCTGTCGCATCGCAAAAGTCTTCTAAAGAAGGCTAATCAAAATAAAACTTGTGCGTAAAATTGGTCGCACAAACTAAAAAATAATCTAACTCATAACTCCTAACTCATAACTCATAACTCCTAACTCCTAACTCCTATTTTCTACTTTCGCTAATTCAGGTGTTTTCCCTTTCAAGCCAATCATTAATTTGAGATTAAATATTCTGATTATAGGCATGTGCTGCATTACCCATAAGCCAAAGCGTCTGGCTATGACTACGGGTAAGAATTTATTGGAAAATACTCTATCTAATAAATCTGTAAAACCTAATATTGCTAAATTTTCTCGCTTGCGCCAGCGTTCGTAGTTTTTGAGTACTTTAATATTTCCAATATCTTTACCAGCAGAATGTGCTTGTTTGATGACTTGGGCTAAGGCTGCTGCGTCGCGAATGCCCAAATTTAAACCTTGTCCGCCGACAGGATGGCATTTATGAGCAGCATCGCCGATTAATGCTAGTCGATTCAATACATAGCGATCGCTTTGCATTAATTGGACTTGAAAAATGAAGCGATCGCCGAGTAATTCCAATTTACCCATTTGCTCGCCGAAGCGTTGCTGCAACTGCTCTAAAAATTGTTCGTCATTCAAAGCACATAAATCTTTGGCTTCGTTATGAGGTGCAGTCCAAACAATCCGACAGCGGTTTCCAGGAAGCGGTAAAATCGCAAATGGTCCGCTAGACTGAAACTTCTCGTAAGCTGTATTATTATGAGATTTTTCTGGTTTGACAAATGCTACTATGCACGATTGCCAATATTTCCAGCCTTTAGTTTTAATTCCAGCAGCTTGACGAATTCGAGATTTACCTCCGTCAGCAGCTACTACTAAATGACTGCGAATCTGACATACTTCCCCCGCAATTTTCACCTCAACCGTAGCGACGTTTTCAAGGTATTCCGTACTTACTACTTCCGCAGGACATAAGTAAGTAATATTAGGACTTTCTTTAACAAACTCTTGTAAGGGATAAAGTAGTGCTTGATGCTCGGCAACGTAACCTAAATCCTGACTGCCGATATCGGAAGTATTAAATTCCACTACACCGGAATAATCTGCATCGGAAAGTTTTACTTTATTATAAGTTTCAATTTGGGGTAATATCTTATCCCAAATCCCGATTCCTTGATAAATTAATGCCGACAGCATATGTATTGCATAGGCTTGTCCCTTGGCTACCGATGCCGATTGAACTCTTGCTTCTATAAGCAGTATTCGCAATTCTGAGTTATTCAATGCAGCGGCTAAAGTCAAACCGATAATTCCGCCACCGACAATTATCAAATCGTAATCGTACCCTCGTCTTTCTGCGAGGGATTGAGAAGGTGAAATAGTTTTAGGAAGCTGCGCTTGAGCCATTGTTAAGATATATCACAGCGTTTTTAACTATTGTGACGTATTTTGAAGCATTTGGGCAAGGGGAGGAGAGAAGAGCTTGACGACGGTTATCGATATAAAGATAATTCTTACTGAAAATCGTTATCAAACGAAGGCTGTACGGTTTCTACCTGCTGATTTTGCTTTATATAACATCTTGTCAGCAGCAGTAATTAGGCTTTCTAATGAGTCATTACTGGGGTTGTTTGAGGCTGCACCTAGACTAACAGTAACGCAGTGACTCACATCAGAATTAATATGAGGAATATCTAAAGATTCAACTTTGGAAATGATTAGCTTAGCTAGATGAATTGCTCCTTCTATAGAAGTATTTGGCAGGAGAATCACAAACTCTTCCCCACCATAACGAGCAGCTAAATCCAATGGACGTTTGATAGTTTCTTTTAAAACATAAGCAATTTGCTGCAAACATTTGTCTCCTGCTTGATGCCCATATGTGTCATTATATTTTTTAAAATAATCAACATCGCACATGATTAAAGACAAACTTGTTTGTCCTCTTAATGAATTTTTCCACTCTTGTTGCAAACAATTATCAAAGTAACGGCGATTTGCTAATCCTGTTAAACCATCATAATTTGCCAGCTGTTGTAATTCCTGATTGGCAATTTCCAATTTTTCAGCTATGTAGCGATAATTCATTTCACTACTGCTTAATGCTGATTGCGCTAATAAACGTTCTTTTATTTCATTTTGCAATTTTTGATTTTGTTGTTGGAGTTGCAGAGTTTGTTCGTCAACCGTTTGCTGCAAAATCTTAATTAAAGATTGCATCTCTATTGGATCTAATATTCGTAGCAAACTAGTCTGAGTAATAATTCCACATAATTTATCCTGCGAATCAATTACAACCAACCTGCGGATATTTTCTTGCTCCATTATTTGATGAGCTAACCATAGAGAATCGGTGTTTTTGATTGGTTTTAGAGGAGTACTCATGACTTGTTTGGCTTGAGTTGAGGAAAAATCCAATCCCCTCGCCCGAAATTTTACTATATCGACTTCTGTAATAATTCCTATAGGATAAGTATGGTCTTCAGTATTATTATCACTAATAACTACACAGCTAATTTTATTTTTAGCCATCAGCAGGGCTATATCTAAAATAGTTGTTGCAGGAGAAGCTTGGATTACTTGAGTTTCCATTAACTCGCTAATTAATCGAAACCTCAGCATATCTGAGGGTTTGAAAACTTTCCGAATTGTCTTAGGAGTCACAATACCAATCAATTGATCGAGTTCGTTCAAAACTGGTAAATGACGAATTCGGTAAGAGCGCATTAAATTCAATATCGTAAAAATATCAGTTACTTGGGATGCTGTAATAGAAATTAAGTTCTTTGACATCACAGTATCAATGGTAGATTCTGCTAAATCTAATATATTTGATGTCAATCTAACTACGTCTCTTTCTGTAAAAATACCAATAAGCTTTTGGTTTTCTACGATGAGAACGCAGCTAGCTCTATTTTGGCTTAATAAGCTAATTACATCTTTGATTAATGCACTAGCGTCAATTGTAAGAGGTTGGAAGTTAATCGCTTGATGAAGACAAAATCCTGACTTCTGATTGGTCATATCAGTGTATCATTATTACGCACCCAATACTGATATTAACTTAAGCTCGCAGCCATTAAATCGTCGGGCATATCGAAGTTAGCTGTAACGTTTTGCACATCATCTATAGATTCAAGGGTATCAATTAGTTTTATTAATGACCGTGCTTGTTCGGAATCAGTAACATCTATGTTATTGCTGGGAATCCAGCGTAATTCAACATCGGTAACATTAAAATCTTTCTGTTGAAGTGTTTGATTGAGGTTTTCTAAATCGGCGACTTCCGATACAACTTCAGCCATATCATCATCGCTGATTTCGTAAAATTCGGCACCTCCTTCTAAAGAAGCTTCGAGGAGTTGTTCTTCGTTGGAAATATTTTTTACAGTACAAATGCCTTTTTGGTCAAACATCCAGCTAACGCAACCTGTTTCTCCAAGATTTCCGCCATTTTTGCTAAATGCTGCTCTTAAATCGGCTGCGGTGCGGTTGCGGTTATCGGTTAAAGCTTCAACTAAAATCGCTACACCCCCCGGTCCGTAACCCTCGTAGCGAATCTCTTCTAACTTGGCTCCGTCGTCAGAAAATGTACCCGCACCTTTGGCGATCGCCCGCTCTATATTATCATTGGGAATACCGGCAGCTTTGGCTTTTTCAATTGCGGTACGAAGTTGAAAATTACCGTTGGGGTCTGGTACACCATTTCTAGCTGCAACAATAATTGCGCGGGATAGCTGAGTAAAAGTTTTACCTCTTTTAGCATCTACCCGCGCTTTTTGACGCTTAATATTTGCCCATTTACTATGTCCTGCCATAACCATTACCTATAAAATGAACTAATTTACGAACAATATATGAATTTTCTCTAAAATTAACTTTAGCAAAAACCGCAGAAGTCTCTACTTTACAAGCCTGTTTATATTTCTTAAGGACTTAACAAGAATGTCTTATAAAAAAATACTAGCTTTACTAATAGCTGTAGCTTTTACTGTTACCGGATGCCAATTTTCTCCTACTTCGGTACAGGATAACGTAACGCATCTGACTTTATGGCAAGGAGTAAACCCACCTTCTAATCGGGATGTTTTGCAAAAGCTAGTAGATAAATTTAATCAAAAGCATCCTAATATTCAAGTAGATTCGCTGTATGTTGGTCAACCCGATCAACAAATGCCGAAGATTTTAGCGGCAGTAGTGGGAAATGCACCACCGGATTTATTATGGTTTAATCCAACAATTGCAGGACAATTGGTTGAATTAGATGCTTTAGTTCCATTGGATGAAATGCTAAACAAATCGCCGGTAAAAGATGAAATTGACCCGGCTTTATTTGATTCAATGAAATATCAAGGAAAAATTTGGTCAGTTCCTTTTGCTACTAATAATGTAGGAATATTTTACCGTCCGAGTTTATTTAAAGCTGCGGGAATTAAGGAACTACCTAAAACTTGGGAAGAGTTTCGTCAAGTTGCAAAAACATTAACTCGCGATACCAACGGTGATAATAAAATTGACCGGTACGGTATATTCTTACCTTTAGGAAAAGGCGAATTTACAGTGTTTATTTGGCTGCCGTTTATGTGGAGCGGCGGGGGAGAATTAGCGGAAATAGCGGCTAAAGTAGATTTAGCTGATAATCAAGGGGCAATATCAGCTTTACAATTATGGCAGGATTTAGTTAAAGATGGTTCTGCAATCTTATCTGCACCAGAAAGAGGTTTTGAAACTGATGCTTTTGTATCTGGTAAAGTGGCAATGCAGGTAACGGGACCTTGGACTTTAACTTATATTAATAATGATATTAAAGATGGCGACTTTGGCGTATTTCCTATTCCTGCGAACGAACGTCAAGCTACTAGTATTGGTGGAGAAAATTTATTTATATTTAAAACTGAATCCGCAAGAGAAAAAGCAGCTTTTGAATTTGCTGAATATGTAGCAAGTGAAAATTTTCAAACTGAATGGGCTTTAGGTACGGGATATTTACCTGCTAATTTAAAGTCACGCCAAAGCGAAAAATATCAAGCTTATGTTAAAGAAAATCCCACAGCAAAAGTCTTTTTAGAACAAGCACAATATGGGCGCAGCCGTCCAGTTTTTGCTGGTTATACAAGAGTTTCCGAAAGTATTGGGAGAGCTATGGAAGCAGTTTTGCTAAATAAAAGTAGTCCGAAACAAGCTTTGCAAGAGTCGCAGCAAAGATTGGATTTGATTTTTAAGTAAGGGAATAGGTAGTAGGTAATTAGTAAGTTGGGTTAGGCAGAGCATAAATAAAAAACAAATCTAAATAATTAAATTCTGCCGTAACTCAACATCATAATTTATCGGAAATTCAGCATATTAAAGTAATCATAAAAACATTGATCTTGGGTTACGACACAGTTAATTGATATAGCGCTTTTCATTTGAGCGGAGCCGGAGACGCTCCGCCGAGGCGTGCAATACACTTAGATGAACCTTACACTCTTCCTTATTAAGGAAGAGGAATGTATTCTATTCAACTGAAAACTGCTATATTTTTGTAATCAAATAAATTATTTTCGTGTCTAACCCAACCTACTTGATACCAACACCAAGACAATAAATACCAAAATTACATACAAGATTCGAGTTGTCCGTTCGGCTTTTGCTAATATTTCGCTGTAGGAAAGCTGATGATTTTGGACTAGAAAAAACGCTGGTGGGCTAAATGCAAAAGGTAGTATTTTACTTAATGCAAGTCGCAGCAAGAAATTAACATTCCACAGTTTTTTACGTAACGGGGCTTGATTATATTGCCAGGGATAACCAACTTGCATCAATCTTATTAAAGCTTTTGTATCGGGCAGTCTTGATGATTCATACAAGGGTAAAGCTTCAGACAGATTATTGTTGCTTTTTTCTAAGGTTTCGTTCAGGATACATACGTCTTCTAATGCCGAATTTACACCTTGTCCTAAATCTGGGGGAAAGCTGTGAATTGCATCTCCAAGCAGAACTATAAATGCTTCGTCATTTAATTTTGAGTAGAATCCATTGCAGTGTTGAGGAATCGGAAATTCTCCACCCTGACTTACAGCAAATCTTTCGGCTTCTCGAAGAGAAACTATTTTCTGGATGGGTAATTGTGGAAATGATTGATTGAAAAAATTATGTATTTCTTTGCCGTCTTTCAATTTCCAGATATGATGATTTGGTTTGGTAACAATATTAGCGCTACGAACCTCATCTGGATTTTTTACGGGTAGTAATCCCAGAGATATTGAATTATTTTTATCTTTAAATACACTACGAATAGCATAAGCCATTTCGCTTGTACTTAGTTCATCGCCGTTTTCAGTTAAAGGAAATTTTGGCGGTAAAGTTAGTATTTTGTATTTTAATCCGGAACTTGGTGAAGGGAAATATTGCATTTCAAACTTGCTTGATAGTGAATCTTCCCATTTATTAAGAGTATTTCGGACAATTGAGTTAATGCCATCGCAGCCTACTAGTAAAAGCGGTTGAAATTGCTGAAGTTTATTGTTATCAATTTCAGCAGTAACTTTGATTTTTTCGAGTTTTTCTTTACCGTCACTGTTCTTAGTTATCCCAACACATTTGGAATTAAAAATAATATTTATATAATTATGCCATTTGTGTTGAATTTCTTCATAAAGTAAACCGACAAATGTTTGACGAGTTATCCAATAAGCAGCTTTTCTATTTGGGTCTACAATTGGTAGTTTTAATGTTTTTCTGTTTCCATTTGACTCAACTTTTGTTAAATAAAAATCAGTACTAGAAACTCCGTTTTGAGAAAGTTTATCGGCGATTTCAATATAATCAATTAACTTTTGACCGCGACCATCAATTAAATAGTTAAATGATTTATCCGGTTCGTAATAATTAGCAGAAGGACGTTTTTCTAATACCGTAATATTTTGAAAGCCTCGTTTAGCTAAAATTATTGCTGTCGCTAGCCCCGCAGGACCACCTCCAATAATTAATACTTGTCCATCGTTTTCAGCTATTTTCATTTGTTTTTTATTTGAATTGAGATATGTTTAATGTTTTTCAATATCTAAATCTGATTCAAATATTATTTGTAGTATTATTACTGAGCCGAAAAATACATAGTTAGTTTTTAATACTTATATATACTTGATGAATTTTATTTTTAAATTTTACTATAACCAACCGAACAGATGAGCAAGAAAAAGCTGACAAAATTTTGGCTGGGGTTGGAAGCTTCAGTGTTGTGCATGGGATTGATTTTATTACCCTGTGGAAAAGCTTTAACCCAGGAAGATAATAACAATAGGGAAATAAAACAGTATTTAGAGATTTTAAGCAATTCTTCGCAACGCAAAAGGGTTAATTTTCGTTTAAAGAAAATAATCGATTCGGAAAATGTAGAACAGCTTTTTATACATTTAAAAGATGAAAATCCTCAAATCAGGGCTGGTGTAGCTGCGGCATTAGGAAGTTTTCCAGAAAAAGCTGAAGAAGTGGTTCCTAAATTAATTTCTGCCTTACAAGATAAAAATTCTTTGGTGCGTGCAAATGCAGCTTATGCTCTAACACGTATTGGCTCAAGAGCCGAATTAGCGATTCCCGAGCTACTTAAAGCTTTAGAAGATAGTAACCCAGAAGTAAGGGCTAATTCAGTGGATGCTCTAGGGCGTATGAAGTCTAAAGTGTCTTCCTCTATTCCAAATTTAGTTATAGCCCTCGAAGATAAAGATGAACAGGTACGCTCTTATGCTGCTTACGCTTTAGGGGGTATGGGAAAAGAAGCAGTTTCAGCAATTCCTAGTTTAACTAAAGCTTTAAAAGATGATTACTTTAAAGTTCGTTCTCGTGCGGCTCAATCTTTAGGGCGTATAGGCTCCCCAGCAAAATCTTCAGTTCCCAAACTGACTAAACTTCTCAGGGATGAAAATACTAAAGTTCGTTCTGATGCAATTACAGCTTTGATGGCGATAGATTCCCAAAATGTATTAATAGTACCCATACTTGCAGAAACTCTCAACGATACCAATCTAGAAATTCGTATCAAAGCAGCTAATGCTTTGGGAGACATGGGGATTAAAGCAGCCGATGCAGTACCAGCACTTACAAAAGCCTTGCAAAATAAAGAACCGCAACTGCGCGATAAAGCTGCTGAGGCTTTAGGGAAAATTGGCTCGGAATCAGCGGTAAAACCGCTTACTAAAGCTTTAGAAGATAAAGAAGCATGGGTTCGTAGAAAAGCTAGTCATGCATTAGGTAAAATCGGTGCTAAAGCTGCACCAGCTTTTACAAAGCTTACCGAAGTATTAAAAGATAAAGATAAAAAAGTTAGTTCTGCTGCTGCTGACGCTTGGGGAAAAATAGCAGAAGATTATCAAGATGAAGTCACAAAATTATCTGATAAAGAATTAGAAACAGCAGTTTCTAGTTTAAAATCTGTTTTAAAAATTGTAGAAGATCCTGCTGCTAATTTTAACGGAAAGCAGCTAGCACCCATAAGGCGATCGCTGTTTACAATTCAAACAGAAAAAGATTCCCGAATTTTGGCTATTGCTTTAAAGTGGGTTGGAAAAAACCCGTGGCTGGCTGTAATTGCTATCTACTTAATATTTTTCCCTTCTTTATGGGCGACTGTATTATGGATACGTCCTTTATGGTTGCTTAAAGCTAATGGTGTGCTGCAACCTTTAAGTAATATACAATTACCGGAAGCTCTTGGTGGTTGGACAATATCGATTCCTAGCTTAATATTTCTCAAATCATTTGCATATCGTTCGCAAGTACTTTCTGCTTGGGTGGAAACACATATTAAAGCAGCCCAAGAAACTTTTTCTGAGAAAAAAACTGTCAGCGCTTGTTTGGACAGGATTTCGATTCCGGTAATTCTTGATGGTAAAACTGTGAATAATCTTTCGGCTGAAGATTTAAAGTCAAGTTTTGATAAAAAACTAACTAATATTTTGATTTGGGCTGAAGGTGGTGCAGGAAAAACAAGTTTGGCTTGTCAAATCGCACAAATGGCTATGTCGGATGATGTTAAAGAACGTCCTTGTAAACATAGAATGTTACCCATAATCATCGAACAAGAATTAGATTTTGATGTTGCAGAAGGGGAACATCTTTTAACCGAAACAGTTGCAGGGCAATTACAAATATTAATCGGCGAATCCCAAGCAATTCCGAAAGAGTTAGTCGAAAAATTACTACGTCAAAGAAGAATTTTAGTTATTATCGACCACCTTTCAGAGATGAGTGAAGCGACAAGAAAACAAATTCGTCCGGCTTCGCCTGGATTTCCTGCAAATGCTTTGATTGTTACTTCTAGATTAGAAGAATCTCTTGATAATGTTCCCAAAACTACGATTAAACCTTTACGAGTAGCAGGAAATCAGCTTTCATCTTTTATGGAAGCTTATTTAAATCAACGAGGTAAGCGTCATTTGTTTAATGATGCTGAATATTTCGATGCTTGTAAACGTTTATCTTTGATGGTGGGAAACCGGAATATTACGGTGTTATTAGCAAAACTTTACGCCGAGCAAATGATTTCTCGTGCCGATAAAGAACAGGATAAGTTTGTTGATGATTTGCCGTTGAGTATTCCTGATTTAATGCTTTCATATCTCAATGAATTGAATAGAGGTGCGTCGGATATTCAATTAGATAATCGAACTATTCAAAAATTTGCTAAAGCTATCGCTTGGGAATGTTTGAAGCATAGTTATCGTCCCAGCCCTGCTAAATTAGATGAGGTTTTAGCAGCCCTCAAAGATAGCAATAGCACCAATATTTATTTACAGCATTTAGAGAAAAGATTGCGAGTTATTCAAATCAGCGAACCCGGTAGAGATAAAGTTCGTTTTGCTATCGAACCTTTGGCAGAATATTTAGCTGCTTTACACTTAGTTGATACTTATGGGCAGGATAACCATAAATGGATGGAGTTTATTAACAAAGCTAAATCCCTGCCCGATTTAGATGCTATTCAAGGTTTCTTATTAGCAGTACAAGATTGTTGCATGACTAATTCGGAAGAAGTTCCTAGTTTTGTTGTGGCTTCGCTATCCGAATTTACAGGTGTAATGTTAGAAGCAAATACGCAAAGCTTAATTACGTCGATTTTGTAGGTGTTTAGAGCTAATATTTTTATTTTTTACAGCTATGAGTAAAATTAAAAAAAATATACATTTACATATTTTGGGAATTTATTTATTCTCTATAGGATTATATTTGACAAATATAAATCACGTTAGGGGAGAAATTAGTGACAGCATAATCCAAAAATATGGAGAAAATATCGATAAAATTGAGGATTATAAGTTAAGTAAATTTAATTTAGAAAATACTACCAGCGAAAATATTCACGAAGTAGTTGAAAAGTTAACAAGTACAAATCCTAAAGTTCGCGCTGGTGCTGCAAATATTCTTAATAGCGTAGACAGCAAATCGGTAATCCCAGCGCTTATCAAAGCTTTACAAGACGAAAATGCACAAGTTCGCTCGAATGCTGCTCTTTCATTAGGAGAAATAGAAAAAAACAATCCATCACCATCAATAGTTACAGCACTTAGTGAAGCTTTAAAAGATGAAAATGTAACCGTTCGTTATAGTGCTGCTCATTCATTAGGAAAAATTGCAACAGGATATGAAGGATATAAAAAAATCTATGGAGCAATTCCGGCACTTATTCAAACTCTACAAGACAAAAATGCCAAAGTGCGTTCAAAAGCTGCGTTTGCTTTAAATAAATTAGAAATAATTGATAGACAAGAGCTTGTAAACGAGCAGGCAGAAGCAATTGCAAAACAAATACCTGTATTTACCCAAGCTTTAGTAAATAAAGATGCACAAGTTCGTTTATCTGCTGCTATCGCTTTGGCTCTTTTGAAAGATAAAGCAGCATCATCAGTACAATCGCTTGTAAAAATTTTACAAGACAACAATCCAAAAGTTCGTTTATCTGCTGCGATCGCTTTGGGAAATATTGGGGATAAAGCAGCAGTAGAGCCACTTCTTGCAGTTTTGGAAGATAAAAATTCACAAGTTCGTTCATCTGCTGCTAAAGCCTTGGGAAATATTGGAGATAAAGCAGCAGTAGAGCCACTTCTTGCAGCTTTGGAAGATAAAGATTCACAAGTTCGTTCATCTGCTGCTGAAGCTTTGGGGCTTATTGAAGACAAAGCAGCAGTAAAACAACTTATTAAAGCTCTCAAAGATGAAGAAGAAAAAGTTCGTGCGTCTGCTGCTCAAGCTTTAGGGCTGATTAAAGACAAAGCAGCAGTAAAACCTCTTACCAAAGCTTTGGAAGACGAAGAATCTATGGTTCGTTTAATTGCTAATATTGCTTTGGGCAGAATGGGGAAAACAGCAGCTTCAGCAGTACCAGAAATTATCCTAACTTTGAAAGATACGGATAGATTTGTTCGCTCATCTGCTGGTACAGCTTTATCTTCTATTAGTAAAGACTACAGAAATCAAGCCGAAAAACTATCCAATCAAGAGTTAGAAATTGGGATTACTACCTTAGAAACAGCTTTAAAAGCATTAGAAGCAATCAAAGAAAAATTTGAAGATGAGCAAGAATCTCTGAAAGCAGATTTAACCGCCCTAAAAAAAGAAAAAGACTCGCGTTTAACATCGCGCATCCTGGAATGGATGGTAAAACACCCTTGGTTTGCAGGTACATTTATCTACCTAATATTCTTCCCCTTATTTTGGTCAAGTTTATTATTAATACGTCCTTTATGGCTGCTAAAACTTAATCAGAAACTTCAACCCTTAAGCAATTTACAATTACCAGAAGCCCTCGGTGGTTGGACAATCTCTATTCCCTCCATCATATTTTTACAGCCATTTAGCTATCATCCGAGAGTTTTAGATGCATGGGTAGCAACTAATATCAAAGCCGCTAGCGATAACTTCTCACAGAAAAAGACAGTCAGCAATCGAGCCGAACATATTTCTCTACCAGTTGTTGTCGATAAAAAAACCGTCGCCAATTTCTCCGGTAACGATTTAAAAGCTTGCTTTGACAAAAAACTTACTAATATCTTAATTCATGCCGAAGGAGGCTCTGGTAAAACAAGTTTGGCTTGTCAATTAGCAAAATGGGGAATGTCAGACGACATCAATATTCGCCCTTGTAAACACCGGATGCTACCGATACTAATCGAACAAGAATTAGATATTGAAACACAAGGTAATCAAGCTTTTATACAAGAAATTACAGGGCAGTTACAAGTATTAATTGGTGAATCGGAAGTTATTCCCACCAAATTAGTTGAAAACTTATTACGTCAACGACGAATTTTAGTTATAATCGACCATTTTTCCGAAATGAGCGAAGCTACCAGAAAACAAATTCGTCCCGCTTCTGGTAACTTTCCCGCCAACGCTTTAATAGTAACTTCCCGTTTAGAAGAATCTCTCGATAACGTTCCCAAAACAACTTTAAAACCGCTACGAGTATCTGGTAATCAACTTTCATCATTTATGGAAGCTTACTTAACTCAAAGAGGAAAGCGAGATTTATTTGATGATGCCGAATATTTTGATGCTTGTCGTCGTTTATCTTTGATGGTAGGTAAGCGTAATATTACAGCTTTATTTGCTAAACTTTATGCCGAGCAGATGATAGCCAAAGTTACAGTTGATAGCGATGATTTTGTCGATGATTTACCGTTAACTATTCCCGATTTAATGTTGGGGTATCTCAACGAATTGAATCGAGATAATGCTGACGGTGAATTAGATAATCGTACAGTTCAAAAAGACGCGAAAATTATTGCTTGGGAGTGTTTGAAGAAAACTTTTCGTCCCGGTAGTAGAAAATTAGATGATGTTGTTGCCGTACTTGATAACCAAGATAGTGTTAATTCAAGATTGCATCATTTAGAAAAAAGATTGCGAATTATTCAAATTAGCGAGCCTGGTAGAGATAAAATTCGTTTTGCTTTAGATCCACTTGCGGAATATTTAGCTGCTTTGTATTTAATTGATAATTATGGACAAGATAACGATAAATGGATTGAGTTTATTAATGCTACTAAATCTGTAAATGATTTGGAAGCAATTAAAGGTTTCTTGCTAGCGGTGCAGGATTGTTGTGCTAGCAATGCTGAAGATGTTCCAGATTCGGTGGTTGCGGCATTATCTGAATTAACTGGTGTGGTTTTACAAGTTAATCGGGAGAGTTTGATTGCATCAGGTTTCTAGATTACTAAGAAATTAACTAATCTCTGTCAATAAACTCGGTAATTCTCTTGAAAGCATATTTCTAGAAACTCACCACATTAATTTTGATGTGTGATTCAAGAATTTAAAAAACAGCAGAGTACGCTGAGTACGCTGAGGAAGAAAATTTAGAGGATTAATCTTATTAAAATAAAATTGGTGTTACACCTCATAACTTATATGGTGGAATATTAGTATTGTGTCCCATAAAATATGATGGGTAAAAATCGCTTCTCAACTTCTCTTATTTTTCTTTTCTCAGCGTACTCTGCGCTCTCTGCGGTTATATTAATTAAACCATCAAAACTAACGGGACAAACTACTAGTTGTGGAATCCACAGATATGAATAATCAACAATTCAGAGATTTCGCCGATGCTAACCTAAGTAAATATCTGCATAATATACAGAATATATAGTACTTATACTATTAATTGGGGCTTATGCAACTGGCATATTCTCATTGCGCTATACCATGACAGAGTATAGGAAAGCAAACAAATGCCTTTAGGAAGACTTACATATTAAGGTGAATACTTCGCTGTCGTTCCTAATAACGCAGTTGACTTACTTTTGCATAATTCCTAAAACATAAAAACAGTTTTTAAAATAATGAATTTTGATAAATTACATGCAAAAGCAGACACTATCATCTAGAATGCTACCTCGCTCTACAAATGTAAATTTCTTATTTACTGAAGAGAATTGTTTAGGTGCGAATATGGTTTTGATTGCAGATGAAGAAGAACAAGTTCGCGATGCTTTATCAGTTGCAGTTCACAGATGGGCACAAGAAGAACAAAGAAACGTAGAAACTATTAAAGTTGAAAACGGACAACAAACCATAGATTCAATACATCATATGGTACGCTATCATAAACCACCAACTTTAGTGATTGCAGACCTAAGAATGCCCGATATGAGCGGAGTGGAAGTAGCTGAAATAATTAATAGAAAATACGCTCAAATACCTATAGTTATTACAGCATCATACGATGAAAACGACGAAAATTTAATACAAAAAGCTGACGATTTTGCCGACCAATATTCTCATGTTAGTTTTATTATTCGGACAAAAAGTTCTCCACTTTTAAAAGTGGTTTTAGAATCTGAAATCAAAAAGATTTTATCTAAACCAGGTACCCACAGACAAGATACTCAAAGTCAATTTGGTACTCTGAGAAAAAAACTTAGCAGGCTTTGGAATAATTCTTTTTAGGAATAAACAATGGAACATATCCCCATCCGCATTGCCAAAGCTTTGGTTACAGCGCTTATTTTAACTATCCTATATTTTGTAACTCACCCTCACATCAAAAAATTAGGAAGTAATGGCAGAGCAGTTGCTTACATTACGAGTATGTTTTCTATCCCCGGAATTCTTGTCGCTTCTTTAGCGATCGCCGAGGTTCCTTTTAATGTATTAGCACCTATAACCGGTTCTTTAGCTTTGGGTTTTTCCTTTGGTGCTAAGCAAGCTGTAGAAAATACTGCAACAGTTTTTCTTAATTTAAGTGATGATGTTTACGAGGTTGGAGATATTCTTAGTTTTCCCCACGATGATGATTTTTACAAAGTTTCTGCAATCAAAACTTCTAGTATCAAGCTGCTTTCATTAGGTAAAGGTGCTGGAAAAATTCTGAATATTTCTCCTAGCGTACTGGCGCAAAGAGAGATTATAAATTATACCCAAGATGGTGCAAGTAATTTATGCAAATGGACTTTTGAAATTTCTTTGAAAGCTCCTATTTCACAACCAGGTGAAGGAGATATTACAAAGATGGAAGATACTTTACTAAAAGCAGCTAAAGAAGTTCAAAACTGGATTATTCAAAATACAAAACATCCCAAAGCGATAGCTGCTTTCCAAGCTGAATTGCAAAAAGATAGCGGTCGTAAAGACGTACCGGCGGGTGTATTCTTAACGAAAGTAGAAAAATTTATTCATCATTATATTGTTGCTTTGTGGGTTCCTGGTATTGAAATATATCGAGTAAATGCGGTTCAAAATGAATTGCTACATCGTGTATGGTATTACGCCGTGGAATACCACAATATAGAGCTAGCAAAACCCGATTCTCATGACAATACTGATATTGTCGAAGCAACTCATGCTATAGCTGTATCCTTGAAACAAGGTTTAAGTCAAATTAGTAATTCTGATAGTATTATGCAACGTAAAATAGAAGTTTAATAAATTTACTCGTATCAGTATTAATTAATTTTATTTAAATCAAGCAACCTATCTAAATATATCTCCCTCTCCAAAATAGCGGAGAGGGTTGGGGTGAAGTTTAAAATCAATAATTAATTTCCACAATATTAAGCCGATAAGACAGCTTTAACTTTACCAAAACGCCGTTCTCGATTTTGATAACTTAGTATTGCATGATGAAATGCATCTCGATCAAAATCAGGCCATAAAATATCTGTAAAATACATTTCAGAATAAGCCATTTGCCATAAAAGAAAATTGCTTAACCGTTTCTCTCCGCTAGTACGAATGAGTAAATCTGGCGCGGGAATTTGGGCTGTATATAAATTATTATTGATTAAATCTTCGCTTATGTCTTCTGGCTTAATTTCTCCTTTTTCAACTAATTCTGCTACTTTGCGGCAAGCATGAATAATTTCTTTACGACTACCATAATTAACTGCAACATTAAATTGCACATCATGGTTATTTGACGTTTCTAGCATCGAGCGCTGCATTTCATTTTGCAACGATTTTGGTAAAGCAGTTAAATCACCAACAAAATTGATTCTTACTCCTTCTCGATGCATTTCCTCCAATTCGCGACGCAACATTTTCTCAAATAAAAGCATAAGGAAATCAACTTCTTCAGTTGGTCGTCGCCAATTTTCGGTAGAAAAAGCATAAGCTGTTAGTATCTCGATTCCCCAATCTTTACAGCAGCGTAATAGTTCTTTGAGGGTTTTTGCACCTTGCCTGTGCCCCGCAATACGAGGTAATTTTTGTTGAGTAGCC
Organism: Rivularia sp. MS3; assembly: GCA_019192545.1. Taxonomy (GTDB): domain Bacteria; phylum Cyanobacteriota; class Cyanobacteriia; order Cyanobacteriales; family Nostocaceae; genus Rivularia. The sequence goes on from JAHCMI010000042.1 coordinate 55,065, forward strand.
CATCTGCCATTACCATCCATAATTACGGCTACATGTCTCGGTAAATTTTGAGAGTTTAAATCTGCGGGTAGTTTAGAATTCATAAGATTATAGATTTTAGAACAGATAGGTTGGTTTTAGAATTTAGATTTATTACCGTAGATTAAGCATTAGGTACGAAGGATTTCGAGTAATGAATTCCTGTATCTCCAAATAGTTCATTTAAATATGGTGGTGTCAGGGTATTATTCCAAATCCATAACTGATGTATTGCAGAGGTAAAAGTAAATAACAAGCTCGTTTTGTTACTAAAACTCCAGGAATCCCATTGCAGGGTTTGCATCATCCGTTTCAAAGTTCTGATTAAGCTATTGCGTTTATAGTTTTGATGGCGAGTTTTAATCAAAGTTTTGGTTATTTTAATTGCAGAAGTATCGGGATAAGCCCAAACGCCGAATCCCCAAAATTTTGTCATATGATTAATTTCATCTATTGCTAACTGTTCCAAAATATCTTGCAGCGAACCGGTTGTATGAGCCATCAGCCATAAATACAGGCAGGTAGCACCGAACTCAGTCGCTATGCGATGCAAGGCGTGACGGTACAAATCTTCGTAGGGGTTGTTAGTGGGTAAATAGCCTCTGACGGTACGGAGTTTAGGAGTAATTTTTTCACCAGTTAACTGCTGATAAACCCTGATTAATGCCGGAGTATGCTGCCGCTCTTCTTTTTCCCATAAACCTGGTTCTATTAGCTTTCCATTATCATCAATCGTTCCTCCTACATACTGAGCCATTTGTGGATGTAATTTCTGTAAATATAACCGACTCGTTTGAGTATATCCTCGGATAGGCGCTTCGGTATCTATCGCGCCAATTAAAATTGATAAAAATACTTCTAAATCAATACCGATTATTTGTTCGCAGTTAATACTTTGCCAGTCTATCGGTTTCCAAGGGCGCGGTTGTGGTTGCTGAAGTTGCAATGGTAAGTCTTTTAGGCGTTCGTTTAATTCTTCTTTTGTAAGATAATATTTGATGAGAGATTTTATATTTTGCTGAATTTGCCAATAGTTTGTATCACAGTTTGCGTTATTTTCCCGATTAATATGGGATTTGCTAAGTATTTTTATCATTCTTTTTTTATTAAAGTATTTAATTTTGCTTTGCTATGACTACTTTAGATGTAGGTAATGATATTTGTCAGTCGGGCAAAGTAGGGTAAAAAGTATGATGGATAAATTAGAGCTTAGATAAAAATTAAAAATATACGGGTATGCTGAAGTTTTCGCCAAATCAGCTAAATAATATCCAAATAAAGTATAAGTATTAACAAAAATACTAATTGAACTGTTTTCTTCATCTCTTCTTTAAAAAAGAAATTGATGGTAATTTCTTGATATTTATTTGTGATTCCTTATTAGAAGATAAGAGTAAATAAAAATGAAAAATTAGGTTAAAAGTCAAGTTTACATAAACTTGTCCTTAAAGACTGGTTTCCAACTGTAGACTAAGATAAAGCTTGCTCCTTACACTAGTAAACAAAACTACCTTGGTAGCTAAACAATGGATGATGAGGCAGTATTAGTATGGTTGGATACCGTCGTACCTTCTAAAACTGGAGAACAATTAAGCGAATTAGAAAAAATTATTCTTCAACAAGTTTGGCTGGGAAGAAAATACTTAGAAATTGCTGATTTTTATGGCTGTACTGAAGGGCATGCTAAAGATGTAGGCTCTCGGTTATGGAAATTACTTTCTAAGGTAATGCGTCAGAAAATTACTAAAAGTAACTGTCGCAGGGTTTTAGAAAAGTGTTTTCGTAAAGCTGGTACGATATCGGGATTGTTTGATTATCAAGTTACCCCTAACAGTTCCTTTATTGAAAACTTGGCGGAAAACCTAAGCCCCCAGCCTGCTTTAAGAGGAAATAATCAAAATTTGATCGAGCCGTTGTTGCTGGAGAATAATGTTGAACACGAAGATATCAATTTTATCGGTAGAAGCGATGCTATAGATCGTATCCATAATTTAGTAAATCTTGGTAACAAAGTTATTGTTATTCAAGGTGAAGGTGGTTTGGGGAAAACAACTTTAGCTCAGCAATACCTGCATTCTCAGCAATTTGATGTGGTTTTGGAATTGTTGATGGCGAAGGAGACTCAAAACATCACTTCAGCGCAACGGGTAGTGGAAGAGTGGTTAAAATATGATTTGGCACAAGAGCCGGGATTAGAGTTTGGAGTAACTTTAGGAAGATTGAAACGACAACTCCACAGCAAGCGAATTGGAATTTTAATTGATAATTTAGAACCTGCACTCGATGGAAAAGGAAGATTTATTATCCCCCATCGCAACTATATTGAATTGTTTCGGATTTTAACTGATGCGAGAATACAGTGTACAACTTTAATTACTAGTAGAGATAGACTTTGCGAACCTGAATTAAATGTAACTCACTACCGACTTCCCGGTTTAAATGAGCAAAGTTGGCAACAATATTTTAGTAAGCGTGCAGTTAAAGTTGATTTACCCACTTTAGAAAAGATGCATCATGCTTATGGTGGAAATGCTAAAGCAATGGGAATTCTTTGCGGTTCAATTCAGGAAGATTTTGACGGTGATATTAATGCTTACTGGCAAGAAAATTATGCCGATCCTTTAGCGGTAACCGATTTAAAAAATTTAGCTGCAAGTCAAATCAACCGCTTGCAAAATCTCGATTCTCAAGCATATCGTCTGCTGTGTCGTTTGGGATGTTATCGCTACCAAGATGTTTCTAGCGTTCCCACTCAGGGGCTTTTGAGTTTGTTATGGGATGTGCCTTCAGAGCAGCACCGTCAAATTATCGCTTCATTAAAAAATCGTTCTTTGATAGAGTGCAATAAAGGTAAATATTGGCTGCATCCGGTAATTAGAGCCGAAGTTATTTCACGATTGCGTAAGTGTGAAGATTGGGCGATCGCCAATCACAAAGCAGCAGAATTTTGGACGCATAGTGTAGAAACAATCGAAACTTTTCAAGATGCTCTGCAAGCGTTGGAAGCTTATTATCACTATATTGAAATCAATCAATTTGAATTAGCCGGAAAGCTGATTATCAAAAGTCGAAACAATCAGTGGGGACAATTTCTACCCCTCGGCAGCACTTTATACCGCATGGGTTTAATTCAACCAGTTTTATCTGCCATAATTCATATTATTAATCATATTGACGACGATAAGAAAATCAGCGAACTATATAATATTTTAGGTGATTTGTATTGGATTAGCGGTAAAGTTGATGCTGCAATTTCATATCAAGAAAAAACTATTTTTTTAGCCAGACAATCACTAGCAAGTTTGGAGAATAAAAAAGATAACAACCAAGCATTTTACTATTATCGAATGCTGGAAGTTGATTCTTTATTAAGCATCGGACTTTATAAAATAGATTTATGGGAATTGCAAGAATCCGCTCAATTTTTTCAACAGGTAATTAACTTAGCTCAGAATACCGCACATCATCCCTGGGCAGAAAAAGCAGCAGTTTGTTTATCTTTAGTTAATTCCTATTTAGAACAATACCCATCTGCTTATTTACTTGCGGATGAGTGTTACAACAATATTAAAGCAGAGCCGAATATTGAAAAAACTGGAAGATTTGCTTATTTTATTCAAATACTCGGTCAAACCTATATAAAATTAGCAGACTTTAGTAAAGCAAAAGAAATGTTTTCGATGGCTTTGGCTTTTGCAGAAGAAAGCCACTATACACAAGTAAAAGCCAAAAGTTTAAATGGTTTAGCAGAAATTCATCGCAGCAATAAAGAATTTGAATTGGCTTTGAAAAATCATTTAGAAGCAATCGAGCTATTAGATAAAATCGGTGCGAAATGCGATTTAGCAGAAGCTTATTTTCAACTTGGTTTGACTTATAAGAATATGGGAAAAGAGAGTGAAAGTCAGGTAAATACTGATAAGGCTATTCGCTTGTTTTCCGAGATCAAAGCGCCAAAGCAGGTGGAGAAAATTAGCAGTCAGTTAGCAGTTGTGTAGAGTAGATTTTTAAGTCAATATTCCACGGAAAAACATTTTGTTATCTCAACCGTTCAAAGTTTACCATTAATGATTTTTTTTAGAATGATTTGGGAATACTAAATCCAGAAGCGTCAGGTATTAAGCATTATGGTTCATATTCAAGGATATCAAATCAACGAACAACTCTATAATGGTTCGAGAACGTTAGTGTATCGTGCTGTCCGAGAAAATGACCAAAAACCTGTTGTAATCAAAGTACTGCAAAATGCTTACCCAAGCTTTAACGAGCTTTTGCAATTTCGTAACCAATATACAATTGCCAAAAACTTAGATATTCATGGAATTGTTCGTCCTTACAGTCTGGAGTCATTAGACAATAGCTATGCTTTAGTGATGGAAGATTTTGGTGGGGTTTCTCTGGATGAATACATGCAGATGAATAATGGTTTGTGTTTGCAGAAACTATTATCAATAGTAGTACAAGTCAGCGATATTCTTCACAATCTGCATCAAAATCGAGTTGTTCATAAAGATATTAAACCAGCAAATATATTAATTAATCCCGAAACACAACAAGTTAAATTAATTGATTTTAGTATCGCTTCATTGCTTCCTAAAGAAAGCCAAGAAATTAAGAATCCGAACAGTTTAGAAGGAACGCTTGCTTATATATCACCCGAACAAACTGGAAGGATGAATCGGGGTATTGACTATCGGGCTGATTTTTATGCTTTGGGTGTCACTTTTTATGAGTTATTGACGGGAAAATTACCGTTTCAATCGGATGATGCTATGGAATTGCTGCATTGTCATATTGCAAAAAACCCTCCAGTAATAAAGAAATCTCACCCTAATCTTCTGCTTGGTAATGTTCAAGGAATAAGCAAACCTCACCCGAACTCTGGGGTTGGCAATTCTGCGGAAATAAAAAAACCTCACCCTAACCCTCTCCTTGGTAAGGAGAGGGGACAGGATTTTCCTCAAGTTTTGTCAGATATCGTCATGAAAATGATGGCGAAAAATGCTGAAGATAGATATCAAAGTGCTTTGGGTTTAAAGCATGATTTAGAAATTTGTTTGTATCAGTTAAAAGATACTGGCAATATAGCATCCTTTGAAATTGCTCAGCGAGATATTAGTGAGAGATTTTTGATTCCGGAAAAGTTATACGGTAGAGAAAATGAAGTTCAACAACTACTATCAGCATTTGAACGGGTATCCAATGGATATAACGAATTAATGTTGGTTGCGGGTTTTTCTGGTATCGGTAAAACTGCGGTAGTTAATGAAGTTCATAAACCCATTGTTAAGCAGCGGGGTTATTTTATAAAGGGTAAGTTTGACCAGTTTAATCGGAATATTCCTTTAGATGCTTTTGTACAAGCTTTTAAAAATTTAGTTGCACAGTTAAGAACGGAAAGCGATGTTCAATTATCAATTTGGAAGAGTCAGATATTAATGGTTTTGGGAGATAATGCCCAAGTAATTATTGATGTTATTCCCGAATTAGAACAAATTATTGGTAAGCAATCTCCCGTTACAGAATTATCGGGTACTGCTGCTCAAAATAGGTTTAATTCATTATTTCAAAAATTTATTCAAGTTTTTACTACTAAAGAACACCCTTTAGTTATTTTCTTGGATGACTTACAGTGGGCTGATTCTGCTTCTTTAAAATTGATGCAGTTGCTAATGAGTGAATCGGAAAATGCCTATTTATTTTTAATTGGTGCCTATCGCGATAATGAAGTGTTTCCGGCTCATCCTTTGATGTTAACTTTGGAGGAAATCGATAAAGCCGAAGCTGCGATTAATACTATTACTTTAGCTCCGTTAAATGAAAGAAGTTTAAATCAACTGGTTGCCGATACTTTAAATTGTCTTTCTTCGAGGGCAGAAGCATTAACTCAACTCATATATCAAAAAACTCAAGGAAATCCATTTTTTAGCACGCAATTTTTAAAATATCTGTATGAAGATGGTTTAATAAAATTTAATTTTGATGATGGTTTTTGGCAGTGCGATATTTCTGAAGTTATAGCTTTAGCGCTTACCGATAATGTGGTTGAATTTATGGCTTTGCAGCTATATAAACTTTCTGAATCTAGCCAGAATATTTTGAAATTAGCAGCTTGTATTGGAAATCAATTTGATTTAAATACTTTGGCAATCGTTTGCGAAAAATCAGAAGCCGATGCTGCTGTTGATTTATGGAAAGCTCTACAATTTGGATTGATTTTACCTCAAAGTGAAGTTTATAAATTTTATATTGGGGAACAGCAACAAGTTAATCAAAAACAAATTTCTGAAGTTGTTAACTATAAATTTTTACATGACAGAGTTCAACAAGCTGCTTATTCTTTGATTCCCGATGATAAAAAACAAGCAACTCATTTAAAAATTGGGCAATTATTATTAGAGCAAACCTCAAAGAAAGAGCGAGACGAAAAACTTTTTGATATTGTTAACCATTTGAATGTCGGTAAATCTTTAATTACTCAACCATCAAAACGTTCGGAATTAGCTCAGTTGAATTTGGAAGTTGGACGTAAAGCTAAATCTGCGACAGCATACAGCGCTGCAATTGCTTATTTCAATATTGGGATTGAATTATTAGAGGAGAATTGTTGGGAATCGCAATATGAATTAACTCTTGCTTTATACCAAGCAAAAGCAGAAGCAATTTACTTAAATGGTGAGTTTGAACAACTAGATGCAGTTGTTAATCTAACGCTACAGTCTGCTAAATCTCTATTAGATAAAATCGCAACTTACGAAACCCAAATTCAAGCCTGTATGGCACAAAATCAGCTTTCAGAAGCAATCAAAACCGCTCTTGATGTTCTGAAAAAACTGGGGATTGATTTACCACAGACTCCGAATATGGCAAGGGTTTTACTCGGATTAGCTCAAACCAAGCTGATTCTAGCCGCAAAAAAACCCCAAGACTTAGCGAATCTGCCAACCATGACTAATCCCGAAAAATTAGCAGCCATGCGGATTCTTTCCAGTGCTTTATCTGCGGCGTTTATTGGTGCCCCGAAACTATTACCTTTACTAGTTTTCCAGCAAGTTAACTTATCGATCAAGTATGGCAATATGCCTTTATCAGCTTTTGCCTATGCTTGGTATGGAACCATTTTATGTGGTGTTGTACTCGATATTAATACGGGCTATGAATTTGGACAATTAGCTGTACAAGTATTAGAACAATTCCATGCTCAAAATCTTCGCTGTAAAACTATATTTATGGTGAATTCTTTTATCAACCATTGGAAACAGCATCTCAAATCTACCTTCTGTGGACTTCAGGAAGCTTATCAAAGTGGAATTGAAAATGGTGATGTAGAGTACGGAGCCTGGTCTGCTTTATTGCACGGTATACACTTGTACTTTAATGGGAGAGAACTCTTTGATTTAGAGCAAACTTTGTATCATTACGGCGAAGCTGTCAAGCAGTCGAAGCAGAATAATGCTTTGGTTTACATCAATATTTATCGTCAGTGTGCATTGAACTTAATGGGAAAAACCCCATCACCGAGCTTGTTTGACGGTCCTTGCTATAGCGAGACAGACAACCTTCCCACACAAATCAAAACTGGCGATCGCACTGGAATTTTCTTCTACTATGTGAATCAACTTCAACTACATTATTTATTTAGTGAATTTGAAACTGCGGTAGAAATAGTGAATCGTTTTCAAGATTACGAAGAAGCAGGAATGGCGCTGCTTCCGAATGTAGCGCTTTACCTGTACGATTCTTTAGCACGACTCGCACTATATTCTACAGCGATTAAAAGACAAAGGTTGCGCTTGTTAAATAAAGTCAGGAAAAACCAGAAAAAACTGAAAAAGTGGGCGGATTTTGCTCCCATGAATTCGCTACATAAATGGAATCTTGTAGAAGCAGAACGTTACCGGGTTTTAGGTAAATATACAAAAGCAATGACCTATTATGATTGTGCTATTTCCGGAGCCAAAGAAAATGGTTATTGTAACGAAGAAGCTTTAGCAAACGAACTTGCAGGTCAATTTTATCTTGAATGGAATAAACAAAAAGTTGCTGCTGGATATATGCAAGAAGCTTACTACTGTTATTCCCGTTGGGGAGCCAAAGCCAAAACCGATGATTTAGAAAAACGCTATCCCGATTTACTCCGTCCAATATTCGAGCAAGCTACACAGGTAATAAATCCCTTAGAAACTTTAACCACAATTGCAGCACCTAATTTCTCAATTCATAGTTCTACAACCAGAACTTCTACTTCTAGCACCAGCATCAACGCTGCTTTAGATTTTGCGGCTATCATCAAAGCTTCCCAAGCCCTTTCGAGTACCATTGAACAATCAGAATTACTGAGTCAACTTACCCAAATTATTCTGCAAAATTCTGGTGGTGATTACTGCGCGTTAATTCTACCAAATACTGATAGTGAATGGTGTGTCCAAGCCATCGCGACACCCGAAACCATAGAACTTTGTTCCCAACCCTTGGACGGTAATCAAAATTTACCCGTCAAATTAATTAATTATGTCAAAAACACTCAACAATTAGCAGTAATCGATAATCTTAAAACTGATTCACCCGTTATTGATGAATATTTTGATAAACAGCAACCATCAAGTATTTTATGTTTACCCATCCTTGCTCAAGGACATTTGATGGGAATTCTGTACTTAAAAAACAGCTTGGCTAGTGGTGTATTTTCCAACAAACGGTTACTGATTCTCAATTTTCTTTGCACCCAAGCCGCTATTTCTTTAGAAAATGCTCGGCTTTATCAACAAGCTCAAATATATGCCCAGCAACTGGAAGAATCGCAGCTACAAGTAGTGCAAAATGAAAAAATGGCGACTTTGGGTAACTTAGTTGCAGGAGTAGCACACGAGGTTAATAATCCGATTGGATTTCTCACAGGAAGTATCAGCAATGCCGAAGAATATCTCCAGGATTTATTCGCACATTTAGAACTCTATCAACAAGAATATCCTGAAACTAACGAAGAAATTCAAGAGAATGCCGAAGATATTGACTTAGAATTTTTGCTAGAAGATTTACCCAAATTGCTCGATGCAATGAAAGCAGCAACAGAAAGAATTAAATCGATTAGTAACAGTCTTCGTACCTTTTCCCGTGCCGATACAGAACACAAAGTTAGAGCCAATTTACATGACGGAATTAATAGCACTTTGCTGATTTTAAAATATCGTCTTAAGGCTAACGAAAAACGTCCTGCAATTATTATCAATCAAGAATATGGCGAAATACCGGAAATAGAATGCTTTCCCGGACAATTAAACCAAGTATTTATGAATATTTTGGCAAATGCAATTGATATGTTTGATGAAATGTCACAAAATCAAACATACAAAGAATTAGAAGCAAATCTCCAACAGATTACTATTCGTACCCAAATCATTGCAAATCAAGTTTGTATTCAAATTTGTGATAACGGTAAAGGAATGAGCGAAGAAGTTAGAAAAAACATCTTTAAACACTTATTTACGACCAAAGCTGTTGGGAAAGGTACCGGATTGGGATTGGCTATTGCTAAACAAATTATTGTAGAAAAACATGATGGGATAATTGAAGTTAATTCTGAGGTAGGAGAGGGTACAGAATTTATTATTAATATTCCAATTAATTAAAAATCAAGAAACCGCCGGAGGAAGTAAAAGCTGTTTCCTTTTACGACTATCCTTCTTCCGTCGTTTCACTAATAAATAAGCAGCAGGGGTAAAATAAAGCGCCAGTAGCGGAGAACCACCAATACCACCAGCGATCGCAATTGCTAAAGGTAGCCAAAAAGGGTCTCCATCGGCAATCAATGGAATAAAACCAACCATTGTGGTAATGGTTGTAGTTAATACGTGACGAGTTGCTTTGACTACTACTTCCCGTACCGCTTTAACATCACCATTCTTAGCTGCTTCATCTTCGTTAAAGGCTGACAAAATAATAATTGCACCGTTGATAGCAATCCCAATCAATCCCATTGTCCCGACAATTGCCATAAATCCAAACACGGAACCAAGAGCCACTAAAGCAAATAAAGCTAAACCAACCGAACCAACCCCAACCGCAAATACAATACCGGCCATTCGGAAAGAACCCAAGGATAGCACTAAGGCGATCGCCATAATCAACCCCAATAATCCCACGGTAGACATGAGATTTCCCGTAGCTTCACCACTTTCTGCTTGTTCTCCACCAAATTCATATCTGTATCCTGGAGGAAGTTTAGATTCAAAATTTTGTGCTTCCAAACGTTCTTGCAATTGTTCCAAAACTACTGAAGGTAAAACCCCAGCAGAAATAAAAGCTTGAACGGTGTTTACTCTTTGCTCGTTACGTCTAGAAATACTTGCTAATTGTGGAACCAAATTAAACTTACCTAATGCTGATAAAGGACGCAAATTTGGTTCGTTGCCACCTTGTTGAGTTGGTTGCAAATTAAGCGAAGCAATTTGAGATAAATCTCCTCGATTTGAATTTGCAACTCTTACTCTTACAGGTAGATTTTCTGTAGATTCGAGAATCGAACCACCAACAGAACCTTCTAAATAAGTTTCTAACTGTTGCGCTATAGCTCTATTATCAAGTCCGACTAATCTTGCTTGTTCTTCATCTACTTCTAATCCCAACTTGGGTAAAGTTTCTGTCAAATCATCTTTAACGTGGGTAACGTCGGGTATCTGCGTCAAAACTTCCCTGACTTGAGCGCCTAATATCCTTAATTGCTGTACGTCAGAACCATAAATCCGCATTTCCACCGGAGCTTCAAACGGTGGCCCTTGCTCTAATTGTTTTACTAAAACTCTAGCGCTAGGGAATGCTGAATCCAACTCACCTTGTAAAGTCCTGATTAACTCCGTAACTCCCTGATTGGTATTTAGCTGTACCATCGCTTGAGCGTAGTAGGCAGCATTTTGTATCCCACCAGTAAAGTTGTAATAAAACTTGGGAGCGCTTTCTCCGACAAACCAGTGAACTTCCTCAACCTCGGAATGTTCTTGAATCAATTTTCGAGCTAATAATACATCCTCGCGAGTTTGAGCAATGGAAGTTTGAGCGGGAAACTCGACTTCAATTTGAAACTGATCGCGAGCTAAGGAAGGGAAAAACTGCGTCGGTAAAGAACCTACATTCATAAAACCCATTACGGGTAATATCATTGTTAAAACAATCGCAATCAAAGGTTTTGCTGTGGCCCAATTTAAAGTTTTACGATAAATCCGACCTAAAAAAGCTGAAGAAAAACCAGAATTCCACCAAGCATGAGGATTTTCTAATTTTGATGAAAATATTGATAAAAGTCTGGAAAATTTAGATTTACGAAATAAGCCTTCTTCCTTCTTCCTTTCCGCAGTCGCTACAACGGAGGGAACCTCCGCAACGCGCTGCTCTCTTCCTTCTTCCTTCGATAAAAAACGTCCTGAAAGCGCTGCAATTACCGTTAAAGAAATCACCAGAGAAGAAACTAGAGACATAATTACACCCCAAGCGATGGAACCAACAAATTCCCCCGCTCCTCCCGGTAATAAACCAATTGGTAAGAAAGTGAGTATTGTAGTTAAACTTGATGTCAGCAGCGGAACTGTTAAATAATTAACCGTTTTCACCACAGCATCCTTTGGTTTTAATCCATGTTCTAGTTCTACCTGAATTTCATCAACGACAACAATTGCATTATCAATCAACAATCCCAAAGCAATAATTAAACCCGATACTGACATCTGATGAATCGGAATACCAAAAACTTGCAATTCACCAAATACCGCGAATACTGTTAATGGTAGTGCTGCTCCAACAATCAGAGAAGACCTCCAACCCATTCCCACAAAAGTAACCGCAACTACCAATAAAGCACTAAATACTAAATTAGATATCAAATTATCTAAACGTGTTTCCACATAACCGCTTTGGTCGAAAATAACTTCTAATTCAACTCCATTAGGAAGACGTTGCCGAAAATTTTCTAACTGTTCGCGAATCTTTTTAGCCCATAAATCAATCCGGTTCCCCGGTTCCATCAGCACACCCAAAGCTACACCTGGTTTGCTACCAATCAAAGCCAAATCTGTAACCGGTTGTCTGACACCTCTAGTAACTCTGGCAATATCACCCAAACGAGTAAACTGTCCGTTGTTTGTCGAAGAAATCGGAATCTGACGAATTTGTTCCAGAGAATCAAGTTCCCCTTCCACCTCAATAGCTAAAGTATTATTCGGACTGCGAAGTTGTCCAGCGCTAGTTTTAGCATCGCTTTGTAATATTTGCTGGGACAACTGACGAGCATTTAGTCCAACCGCTGCTAATTCCGACGGATTAATCTCAACAGTTACCTCTTCCGAAGGCAAACCAAAAGTATCAACCTTTTCAGTTCCTCCCACACCCCGAATTTGAACGTCTAATTCCTCAGCAAAACGCCGTAAAATTGCATAATTAGGCTCGCTTTCTCCTTGCCAAACTAAAGATGCAATTACAGCATAAGCTCGCGTCTTTGTTTCATTTAAATTTGGTTCTAATGCTCCCGGTGGAAATTGTGGAGATGCATCCACAAGCTTATCCCGTACCCTCGTCCAGATAGGTTGGGCTTGAATTACAGTCTGTTTTAATTCAATCGAAACCGTAGATAAACCAACCCGAGAATCGGAGGTAATAGTATCAATTTCCTCAATCTCAGACACTTCCGATTCAATAACTTCTGTTACCAGCGCTTCTACCCGCTCGGCACTAGCACCTGGAAAAACAGTAGTAATAATAGCAGTTCGAGCTACTTGTGTTGGGTCTTCCTGACGCGGTAAAGATTGAAACGCAGAAAGTCCCCAAAATATTATCAGTACACAACTTAGGATTAGCAAACGAACATTGCGGAAAAAAGGAAGAACCATGTCGATTAAAGTTTGTAGTTAGGAGTTAGGAATTAGGAGTTGAGATTTGAGAGTAAGAAATTTGATATTTATAACTTACTCAAACAACATATTTTTGTAGGGTGCTGTGAGACTTTGAATAATTTTGAACGTAGTAATTAATATGATTTTTAGGGTCACGCACCATCCGAATATTGTGATAATCGCGTAAGTTTGTAGGGTGTGTTACGGCGCGAGATAATTAAATTGAAAGATTATTATTTTGATAATGCCGTAACGCACCATTGTGTATTAATAAAATTATTCATTAAATATTAATTTAAACATTACGAGTTAGAAGTTATAAGTTAAAAGTGAATTTATTTTGAATGAAAAATTAGGATTTAATAGTTAGGAATTAGGAGCTAAGAGTTATAAGTCGGTTACAAGTTTTTAATTCTTCCCCTTGTCTCCCCCTCTCCCCATCTTTCCCCCCTCTCTCCTCATTCCCCAATCGGACGCACAATCTGACCGGGAACTAAACGATGAACTCCGTTAGCAACAATCCTGTCTCCTGGTTGCAAAGTACCTCTTACTAAAACTCTGTCGCTTTCTTGATGTAATACTTCTACAGTTCTTTGTTCGAGTACAAAAGCATTTCTTCCTATTCCCTGCTCCCTACTCCCTACTCCCTCTACTTTCGGTTCTGTTAAAACGTAAGAAGTCCAAAGACCTCGCAATCCCTGAGTTAAAGCTTTATTTGGTAACCAAAATCCTTCGGTCGGAATTGTATCTGTCAGCTTTAACCTAACTGTTTGACCGGGATTAATTTGAGATATTAAAGAAGATTCTAATTTTAATACGACTACTTGAGTACGAGTATTAGAATTAACTTCTGGCAAAATTGAAGCGATTTTTGCAGAATAATTCTGATTATTAATTTGTACTCTTTGATTACTACCAACTCGCAATCGATTTACTACCGTTGCTGGTATTCCAATTCTAGCTTCTGGACTGGTGTTTTCTACCAATATCACCACAGCTTGACCTGTATTTACTACCGTTCCTTCATCAATTTGACGAGCAGAAACTATACCTGCAAATGGTGCTTTGATTGTACTTTTAGCAATATTAATTTCTAATTCCGATATACTTGCTTCTAATTGTTTTACGGCTGCTCGCTGTGCGGCTATTTGTTCTGTACGGGTTCCTGCTAAAAGTTCGTTTAAATTACTCTGTGCTTGTCTCAAACGAGCGTTTAAAGAATTTTCACCGAAAGAAATCTCATCAAGCTGTTCTCTTGAAATTGCTCCCTGACCATAAAGATATTTTCGTCTTGTTAATTTAGTTCTCTGTAACTGCAACTGCTGTTGAATATCATCAACTGCTGCTTTAGCTGCTGCGATATCTTGCTGACGCGGCCCAGCTATAAATTCATTCAATCTCGCTTGTGCTTGGGCGAGTTGAGCTTCTAATTGCAGCTTTTGCATCTGCAAATTACTTGTATCAAGCTTTGCAATTGACTGTCCCGATTTAACGCGATCGCCTTCTTTAACAAAAACATCAACTAACTTTCCACCACGCTCAAACCCCAGTTCGCTAGTCCGAATCGCTGCAATTTCACCAGTGTAAGTCCGCATCACTTGATAGGATCCCACAGGTTTGGCTCGTAAAGTTATAACTGGCAAAGGTTTTGCAACAGCAACTTCCTTAGCTTCAGGTTGTGTTTGATTTTTAATCAAATTATTACCAGCGAACACAGCCCCTACTGCTACCATCAACCCCAACACACCTAACATTCGATAACGAAGCAACTTGGAATAATCTCGATGTTGATTCTCTAAATCTTGAGAATATCCACCATCCTCAAGCGTTTCATCACCCGATATCTGGGAATGGGTCGTAAAATCTGGGTTCATGGTATTTATCTCTAGTGGGACTTAGTTCCTGAAATAAGTTTTCTCATGCATATAATTCAAACACACGTTTTAATTATAGTCAATCATACGTTTTATAGATGTATGTGTTGACTGAATTACATACTTGTTAGCTGCTTTTATAGCTATAATCGAGCTATCATAAAGGTATTTCTGCGTCTTACGTCATTATCATTTAGCTCAAATGCCCAGCTTGAAACTGGAGGCTTTCTCGCAGAGAAATCAATTGATGCGGCTAGTGTATCAGCGTAGATTAAAAGTTGCTAAAATCTTTATCCAGTCCTATTTATAGGACTTTAGCTATTAGACAGGGATTTCCAGTCCCTGACGGTATTAAAGATTATAAAAAATGTCACCTATAATTACGCATCATTCAAACGATTGTTTTAAATGAAAAGTACTGTAACAACTATCGATACAAAAGAGCAAATACTCAACGTGGCCGAGCAACTATTTGCTGAAAAAGGCTTTGCTGGGACGAGTTTACGTAATGTGATTCGAGAAGCCCAAGTTAATATTGCTGCTGTCCACTATCATTTTGGCTCAAAAGAAGAATTATTTGTAGCTGTCGTGCGAAGAGCAGCCCAACAAATAGTAACATCTCAGCTAGAGCAACTAGCCAAATATGAAAATTTAGACGAACCACCATCATTAGAGAAAATTCTAGAAGCATTCTACGGTCCTCCACTCAGAGCGATAATCCAAATGGGAGAAACTGGATTAATTCGCGCTCAATTCATGGGTCGTTGTCGTGTAGAACCTTCACCAATTCAACAACTTTCAGAAAAGGAATTTAATGAAAGCCACCGACGATTTTTAGATATCTTGCAAAGAGCGCTTCCCAACCAAACCCGTACCGAACTAACTTGGAAATTAGATTTAGCGATTGCCATAATAGTCCGTACAGTAAATCAGATAAATCAAGCAAATAGTTTGATACACAAAGGTTCTTCAGAAGAAGTTGAAATTGCTATTTCTCGTTTAGTTAAATTTGTCGCTCAGGGGATGAGGAATTATGAGTAAACCATTTGAATTAGCTAAAACTTAGCTATAGTTCTAATTAAATTAAATATAATGACTATCAGAAACGCAACTCCTGAAGATGTAAAAGATATTGCTACAATTCACGTAAAATCTTGGCAAGTAGCTTATAAAGGGTTGATACCTCAAAGTTATTTAAACAATTTATCGATTTCAAAACGCGAAAAATCTTGGCAAAATATTTTAACTAATTGCGAAACTCACACGATAGTTCAAGTAATTGACGAATTGATAGTAGGTTTTGCTAACTTTGGAAAAACTCGCGATGAAGATAAAAATTCTAAAGTTACAGGAGAAATTAATGCAATATATCTCAATCCTGAATATGGTCGAAAAGGTTTAGGAACAGAATTGATTGAATTTATTTTAAAAAATATGAGGAATAGAAAATTTACGCAAATAACTCTTTGGGTACTCGATACTAATCAGATAGCGCGTAAATTCTATGAAAAAATGGGATTTGAACCAGATGGAGCGACTAAAATTGATATTCGAGAAAATTTTGAACTTCGAGAAATGCGCTATTTCATCAATTTAATCTAAATATAGCGTTTATCAAGCAACTGACTTACATGACCTTACACCATTCCCCCTCTCCTTAATAAGGAGAGGGGTTAGGGGTGAGGTTTTTGGATGTATCTGGCGGAGACTGAAAAACGCTATATAGGATTACTATTTGATTTTTGAAATATAGGTAGGGTGTGTTGTCGCGGAGCGCAACGCACCATTATATAAAGGTTCCGGTGCGTTAGACTAGCGTCATAACGCACCCTACAAATACCTAATTTTTTTCAATATTCAAATCGGATTTCTATATAAGTATTTTTATTTGATAAGTAAATGATTAAATGACATATACTTAGTCTTGTGAATAATGATTTATTAATATTGCGAACAATTTACCTCAACCATAAATCAATCAATAAAAAACCTGAGTATAATGCTTCTTAAAATTATGCTCAAAAACAGTATTAACAATCGCATTCACAATTTTTTCACCACCAGCACACGAAGGTTCAATTGGATTTGCGTAATCGCTAGCCTCATTACAGGTTAATCTTAAATCAATCAGCGGAATACCATTTTGAAAAGCTTGTCGAATAATTGCATCATTGAAAATAGTTAAAGCAGAAACCCCAATCCTTTGATAAGTTGATTCGGGATAATTTGGATTATAAATCGTGCAAATTGCTGTAGGTATACCAAGGCTTAAAATACTTCGTAGCAATTTCTGATATTTTTCTTCAAAATCTTCTCTTAAATTAGCCAACTTAATAAATACCTCAGCAGAAGAAGCAACTTTTTCATTTAAAATACCGATACAGCTAAGCGCATCATTGCCACCAACACTCAATACTAAATGAGTAGCATCCTTGGGTAATTTCTCTAATTGCTCGTAAACATCATCTACTTTATTTCCATCAACTGCATTTAAACTAGCATCCCAACTTTCAGGAAGTTTCGTTCTTAGCTGTCTAATTACATCCGGATTTTCACCAACATAAGCAGCATTATCAAAAATCGAATCACCGAGTAGAACTATGTGGGGCATTTTATAAATTGGGAATAGGGCATTGGGCATTGGGGATAGGTAAAGAGGATTTAAAAAATTTTCTATTGGCTGATAAAAGTACTTAAATTTAAAATCTACAATTATTTAACTCCTCACTTTTAACTCTACAATGCCCAATGCGCCATCCCCTATGCCCAATTCCCGAATTCGCAATTACCGATTACTTATTGGTGATTCCCACAAATTACTTTAATCGTAAAGAGTAAGATAGAATTGTTAAGGGATGTTTACAGAATCGACATTTTTATCCAAATTCTGTTAATACAGCCTTTACACAATAGTTAAGATATACAAACCCGCAGTTAACCGGACGCACTTATGACGCTCCCAATCCGTAACGTCGCTATTATCGCTCACGTAGACCACGGCAAAACAACCCTCGTTGATTCCCTGCTCAAACAATCTGGCATTTTCCGTGAAGGGGAAGACGTTCCGGATTGCGTCATGGATTCCAACGATTTGGAAAGAGAACGTGGTATCACAATTCTTTCTAAAAATACTGCCGTTCGCTACAAAGACACTTTAATTAATATTGTTGATACTCCCGGACACGCTGACTTCGGTGGAGAAGTTGAACGAGTACTGGGTATGGTTGATGGTTGTGTCTTAATCGTAGACGCGAATGAAGGCCCCATGCCACAAACTCGCTTTGTGCTGAAGAAAGCTTTGGAAAAAGGATTGCGTCCGATTGTTGTAGTCAACAAAATCGACCGTCCTCGTGCAGATCCCCACACAGCAGTTGATAAGGTATTGGATTTGTTCCTTGAGTTGGGAGCAGATGATGACCAATGTGATTTCCCTTATTTGTTCGCTTCCGGTTTAGCAGGTTTTGCTAAAAACGAACTGGAAGACGAAGACAAAGATATGCAGCCTTTATTCGAGGCAATTTTACGTCACGTTCCACCCCCAGTAGGTGACCCAGAAAAGCCTTTACAGTTACAGGTAACAACTTTAGATTATTCCGAGTATTTGGGAAGAATTGTTATCGGTAGAATTCACAACGGTACCATTAATGCCGGTCAACAGGCCGCTTTGGTTAAAGAAGACGGTAAAGTTGTCAAAGCTAAAATTAGTAAATTAATGGGCTTTGAAGGTTTGAGTCGGGTGGAATTGGAACAATCATCTGCTGGTAATCTGGTAGCGGTTGCAGGTTTTGCCGATGCGAATATCGGGGAAACTATCACCTGTCCCAACGAACCCCAAGCGTTGCCACTTATTAAAGTGGACGAACCAACTTTACAAATGACCTTCTCCGTGAATGATTCACCATTCTGCGGAAAAGAAGGAGATTTTGTAACTTCTCGTCAAATCAGAGATAGATTGATGCGCGAGTTGCAAACAAACGTAGCTTTACGAGTTGAAGAAACCGATTCTCCAGATAAGTTTGGAGTTTCTGGACGTGGTGAACTTCACTTGGGTATTTTGATTGAAACCATGCGTCGTGAAGGTTATGAGTTTCAGGTATCCCAGCCACAGGTAATTTATCGTGAAGTTAACGGACAACCTTGCGAACCATACGAGCTTTTGGCTTTAGACGTTGCTGAAGAAGCCGTTGGTGGCTGTATCGAACGACTCGGACAGCGTAAAGGTGAAATGCAAGATATGCAAATGAGTGGTAGCGGACGCTCTCAATTAGAGTTCGTGATTCCCGCTCGTGGTTTGATTGGTTTCCGTGGTGAATTCATGCGTATCACTCGCGGTGACGGAATCATGAACCACAGTTTCCTTGATTACCGTCCGATTCTTGGCGATATTTCTGCCCGTCGCAACGGTGTACTAATATCTTTTGAGGAAGGTGTTGCTACCTTCTACGCGATGAAGAACGCTGAAGATAGAGGTTCTTTCTTTATTACTCCCGGTACCAAAGTTTATAAAGGTATGATTGTGGGAGAAAACAATCGTCCTCAAGACTTGGAATTGAACCTTTGTAAAACCAAGCAGTTAACAAACCATCGTGCTGCTAGTGGTGATGAATTAGTTCAATTACAAGCACCAGTAGATATGAGCCTGGAAAGAGCTTTGGAATATATTGGGCCAGATGAATTGGTAGAAATTACTCCAGAATCAATTCGCTTAAGAAAAATGTCGAAGAAATTTGCAAGACGTTAATTTAGGTTAAAGGTTAAAGTTCAAAGGTTAAAGTTTAAAGGTTTGACCTTTGTTGATTAGATTTATTTTCTTGTGGAACGGGCATCCTGCCCGTTTTTTTTATAGATTAATTTTCTAGTACTTTTAACCAACTCTTTAAAAAGTAATTTTATTAAATTTTTACTTATTGATAGTAGTTTCTAGCAAAAGTGAAAAAGCAGCAATTATTAGCAGGTTTGTAAAATACTATTTAATTTTTCCATCTCATCATTTCTTTATGAAGAGCTTTATAAACAATTTATATTTACTGTCAGCTATACAACCGCTTATTTGATGCATATTTAACGCTTATTATTCCATCTCTACAATTAATTGCACATATTCAAACTTGATGATTTTTGTCAACCAGCTTTAGGGATAATAAATTATAAAAAAAGCAAATAGATACTGTAGCGTCCGATAGATACTGAAAGTTTTTGAATAAAGTTAAAATTGAACGCAATCACAGTAATAAATCATACTTTTTTGAATATATACGTTTAACTATTTATAAGACGCAAATATAACCCAGTTAAGAATTATGCATTCTAAGCGGGTTCAATTGTTTTGCGTAATAGTTGTTAAAGATAGATTTAACTTGTATGAATTTAAACATTTTTTTTTTGCTTATACTGCCAATTATGAACTTTAATCTACAACCAAAGTTTTTTACCACTGCTATCTCAACAGCATTAATAGTTGCTCCCCTAGTGACTTTAAATAAACCAGTATCCGCTCAGTCAATTACCCCTTCAGCAGACGGTACGGGAACAACTATTACCACTAAAGATGGTCAAATTTACAACATCAATGGCGGTACATTGTCGAAAGATGGTGCAAACTTATTTCACAGCTTTGAAAAATTTGGTTTGAATGCTGGAGAAATCGCGAATTTTCTTTCAAACCCAGATATAAATAATATTTTAGGACGAGTAGTTGGTGGCGACGCTTCCAATATCAACGGTTTGATTCAGGTAATGGGTGGTAACTCCAACCTTTATTTGATGAATCCTAGTGGATTTGTATTTGGTCAAAATGCATCTTTGAACGTACCTGCTGCTTTTAATGCAACTACCGCAAATGCAATTGGTTTTGCAGATGGTTGGTTTAACGCAACTGGAGAAAATAACTATCAGGCTTTGGTAGGAACTCCCAACAGTTTTGCTTTTGGGATGAGCAATCCCGGTAGTATTGTAAATGCTGGTAATTTGGCCGTTAGCGAAGGACAATCTTTAAGCTTAACTGCGGGAAAAACCATTAATACCGGCACACTTTCCGCTCCCGGAGGAAACATTACTTTAGCCGCAGTTGAAGGAGAAAACTTAGTTAGAATATCCCAAAAAGGAATGATTTTGGGCTTGGAAGTTGCACCGGATAATCTTCGCAATCGAGGTATTTCACCCTTATCTTTACCGGCATTATTGACGGGAGGAGGTACCGCAAGTGCGACTGGTGTTGAAGTTGATGCCAATGGTACGGTAACTTTAACTGGCTCGGAAGTTACAATTCCGCAAGCAGCAGGTACGGCGATCGCCTCGGGTAAACTTGATGCTAGTAGGAATAACGGGAATATTAATGTTTTAGGTAAAACTGTTGGTGTAATTCAAGCTAATATCAACGCCAGTGGAGACAATGGTGGCGGAAATATCTTAATTGGTGGAGATTACCAAGGAAAGGGAAGCATACCAACAGCAAGCAATACTTTCGTTGACGAAAAATCATCAATTAATGTTGATGCAAACATAAGTGGAAATGGTGGCAAGGCGATAATTTGGTCGGATGAAGCAACTTCTTTTTACGGTAATATAACTGCTCGCGGCGGAGAAAATGCGGGTGATGGTGGTTTTGTGGAAGTATCTGGTAAAGAAAATCTAATTTATAAAGGTTCGGTTGATACTTCTGCGGCTAACGGTAATTTTGGTACTTTGTTGCTCGATCCGAAAAATATTGCGATTAAGCCAGGGAAAGCTGATGGTAACGATGATGGTGATAAGAAAAATGTCCTCGGTACTCGAAAAAACGCAGCCACAGCAGAAGTTGTAGCCAGCGAACCTCCTCTGAACGGTACATTTGAAATTTTTGAATCGGAATTGGAAGGAATGTCTGGTGATACTAATATTATTCTGCAAGCGAATAACAATATTACTCTCAACGATTTACCCGACAACGAATTAAAATTTAAAGCCGGTGACGGTAGCATTACCTTTACCGCTGATGCAGACGGCGATAATGCAGGTTCGTTTATAATGAGTTCTTCCGATACCATTCGCGCTCGGGGGAGAAATATCGAGATTTCTGGAGCTAAATTAACCGTTGCTGGAATTAATACTTCTAACGGTGGTGATGGTGGAGATATTACTTTACGCTCTTCTAACTCCACTATTTTAGTAAACGGCGATTTAAATGCTAGTTCTAAAAATTCTGGTGATGGCGGAACAATTAATCTGGATGTGACTGAAGGGATTGGAGCGATTAATATCAGTACCAGTGGTGCAAAAGTTTCTTCAACTTCCAAAGGTGGAAATGGTGGAAACGTCAATTTCTCGACTGCTGGCGGTAATATTGTCACCTTAGATGTAGATACAAGTACTGATAAAAACGGAACTCCCGGAAATATTAGCTACGATATTGCTCAAAATCCCGAAGCTATCGGACAGATTGATACTAGCAGCGGTACGCTGAATGCTAGTTCGCGTTTTGGAAATGCAGGCAACATTACCCTTAATACTTTTGAAGGGGATATCAGTACTGCTGATATAAATGCTAGTTCCGGTGATGATGGAACTGGGGGAACAATTCAACTCAGAGTTAACAACAATATCGGTCAAATTGACGCTACTAACGGCACAATCAAATCAACTTCCGTTGACGGAGATGGGGGAAATATAACCCTCTCCACTGACGAAGGGAATATTGGTGCGGCTAATATTTCTTCCTTTTCTTCTCAAGGAGGTGCAGGAGGAAATATTAATTTAGATATCGATGCTGGTGGTGGTTCCATTGACAGTACTGTTGGAACATTAAATTCAACTTCAGCAGTCGGTGACGGTGGAAAAATCAGATTATCAACCTTTGGTGGAAACATCCAAACAGGTAATATCAACTCTTTCACCAACGATACTTCAAGTAAAGGTGGAAATATTGACTTAAGAGTAGAAGGCGATCGCGGTTCAATTGACACTACAGTCGGGATAATTAAATCTGGTACTCGTGAAGCCAGTGGTGGAAATGTGAGTTTAAGTACAGAAAACACTACTACCAGCGGCAACATTCAAACAGCAACAATTAACACATCTTCCACAGGTTCCGGAAACGGCGGACAGATTACTGCAACAGCGGGTGATATTGGCGATATTGACACCAGTAACGGCATACTAAAAACGACTTCATCTCGTGGCAATGGAGGAAATGTAAGCTTAACAGTAAAATCTGGTAGCATCAGCCCCGGAAATATAGATTCCAGCGTTGATGGCTCCGGCACTGGTGGCGCAATAAACCTTAGAGCTACAGATATTCCTGGATTAATCGACACCAGCAGCAGTACTTTAGATTCAAGTTCCCAACAAGGTGATGGTGGAAATATTACTATCGATACCGCAGGGGGGAATATTAGCACTGCTAACTTAATTTCTCGCTCTCAAGGTGGCGGTGACGGTGGTAACGTTACTTTAAATATTGATGCTAGCGACGAAAGAGTTGGTAACATCGATGCTACTGCTGGAACAATAAATTCTAGCTCCATTGGTGGTGATGGTGGAAACGTTGAATTAACTACCGCAGAAGGAAATATAGGTACTAACAATATCAGTTCTTTCTCCGACGGTACGGGTGGAGTTGGCGGCAATATTACCCTTACAGTTAATAATGACAAAGGAGCAATTGATACAACCGTAGGAAAATTGAGGTCGGGTAGCGCTGTAGGTAGTGGAGGCGATGTTTCTCTTACTACAAGTCAAGGTAATATCAGTGTTGCCAACATAAATTCTAATTCCAACGGTCAGGGAAATGGCGGCGCGATTAATTTAGAAGTACAAAAAGACTTTGGCAGTATCGACGCTTCAACTGGAATTTTAAATTCCAGCGCCGCGTCTAATAACGGTGGAGATATTTCTTTAACTACTGAAGCAGGTAACATTGCCACAAGTAGTTTGATTTCTCGTTCCAATGGTATAGGTAATGGCGGTGATATTTCTGCAACTACCGATGAAGCAGGTACCTTTAGCACTACCAACGGAGAAACACCAAAATTAGATGCAAGTTCTGCTTCCGGTACCGGGGGAGACGTAAATCTTGAATCAAGTTCGATTACCGTTACCGATGTTAACGCTAACGGCGGATTAGCTGGTGGTAACATTACCTTTACTGGTGATGAAACCGATATCGCTGATGGTAGTAAAGTTCAAAGTAACGGTGGTGAATTGCAGTTTCGTCCTTTTACTGTTAGCCAAGATATCCGAGTTAACGGTAGTGGAGACGTAGGTTCAACCACCTTAGATATTACAATGGAAGAAATTGCTCGCTTAGTTGATGGTTTTAGCGTCATTGAAATTGGACGTGTTGACGGAACCGGAACCATCTTTATTATTAGCGACCCCAACTTCAAAGATCCAGTAATTTATTTACAGCCTACACAGCAGCAATAGGCGGCATTGCCGATATCCTTTTAAAACGAAGGAAGAAGGCTGGAATTGGAAAGGGGCTATTACCCCAATCCAATTCTTTAACCTTTGAGCCCTAGTGGTCTGTCCCGTTAGTTTTGATGGGCATATCGTAAATATAAAAAATATTT